>JALORN010000010.1 GCA_025458905.1 Steroidobacteraceae bacterium | reverse complement strand
ACCGGCGACGTGCCGATCGCCGGCATGGCGGACGAGTCGCGCCGCTACTACGCGCTGCAGTTCCACCCCGAGGTCACCCACACGAAGCAGGGCACGCGCATCTACCAGCGCTTCCTGCGCGAGATCTGCGGCTGCGACGCCAGCTGGAGTCCCGGCAACATCATCGACGACGCGATCGCCCGCGTCCGCGCCCAGGTGGGCCAGGGCAGGGTGCTGCTCGGCCTCTCCGGGGGTGTCGATTCCTCGGTGGTGGCGGCGCTGCTGCACAAGGCGATCGGCGAGCGGCTCACCTGCGTGTTCGTCGACCACGGCCTCCTGCGCCACCAGGAAGGCGACCAGGTGATGCGCGTTTTCGAGAAGAACCTCGGCGTGCGCGTGATCCGCGTCGACGCCGCCGGGCGATTCTTCGGCGAACTGAAGGGAGTCGCCGATCCGGAGGCCAAGCGCAAGGTCATCGGCCGCCTGTTCGTCGAGGTGTTCGACGAGGAGGCCCGCAAGCTCGCCGGCGAGGGCGCCGACGAGTCCTCGCGCGTGCAGTTCCTCGCGCAGGGCACGATCTACCCCGACGTGATCGAGTCGGCCGGCAGCAGGACCGGCAAGGCCCACGTCATCAAGAGCCACCACAACGTCGGCGGCCTGCCGGCGCACATGGAGCTGAAGCTGGTCGAGCCGTTGCGCGAACTCTTCAAGGACGAGGTGCGCCGCATCGGCGTCGAGCTCGGCCTGCCGTCCGAGATGGTCTACCGCCATCCGTTCCCGGGCCCCGGCCTCGGCGTGCGCATCCTCGGCGAAGTCACGGAGGCGGCCGCCGAGACGCTGCGCCTCGCCGACCACATCTTCATCGAGGAGCTGCGCAAGTCCGGCTGGTACGACAAGACCTCGCAGGCCTTCGCCGTGTTCCTGCCGGTGAAGTCGGTCGGCGTCACCGGCGACGGCCGCCGCCACGATCCGGTGATCGCGCTGCGTGCGGTCGAGACCGTCGACTTCATGACGGCACACTGGGCGCACCTGCCGTACGAGCTGCTCGACGTCTGCTCGCGCCGCATCGTCAACGAAGTGAAGGGCGTGTCGCGCGTGGTGTACGACATCTCCGGCAAGCCGCCGGCGACGATCGAGTGGGAGTGAGCGACCGGCCACGGCCGGATCGGGAGCGTTCACGGTGCTCGACCGGGCCGGCGCGCGGGCAGAACGGGTCGCCCCCGTGGGGGCTCAGTGTCTGTGCCTCGAAGTGCCGGCCGTCCTCGCTCGCCAGGGACACGTAGGCGGGCGCGATGTCGTCGACCTGCGCGATGCGCCCGTTCGGGATCGCGGCGCCGGGTTCGTCGCTGTGGCAGGTCCGGCCAGAGCCGGGGCGCCTCTCGCCGATCCGACCGGTGCTAGCCGCTTGCGGGGGAGCCCGCGTCCTTGCCCGGACCCAGCACCACGAGCACGTCGCCGTCGGTGATCCGCGTGTCCGCGTGCCAGAACGGCAGCCACGTCGCGCCCCGCACGACCCGCACCACCAGCCCGTCCGGCCCCCGGCCGGGTGGCCGTCCGATCTCTTCCGGGAGCGGTGGCCGCTGGTGCAAGCGCAGGCTCCCCGATGCGGACGCGAGATCGCAGACGTAGTCGAGCACCGCCGGCCCTTCGACCGCGTTCGCGAGCAGCATGCCGCCGAGGCGCGCCGACTGCAGGGTCACGTCGGCACCGCCCTGTCTCAGCAGCTTCTCGTTCTCCTCCTCGACCACGCGTGCGAGGATCCGCACCCGTGGCGAGAGGTGCCGCACCGTCAGGACGCACAGCACGGCCAGCGCGTCGTCCGCGAGGTTGACGATCACGGCACGGGCACTGTCCACGCGTGCCTCGAGCAGCACCGCCTCCTGCGTGGCGTCGCCGCGCAGCCCGACATGCCCACGCTCGGACGCAAGGTGCAGCGCGTGCTCGTCGCGATCGACCACCACGACGCACTCCGGGCGCGTGCCGCGATGCACGAGCTCCGCGGCGGCACTCTCCCCGCCGTTGCCGTAGCCACAGACCACGACGTGGTCCTTCATGACGCCTTGTCGCATGCGGATCCTCAAGCGCTCCAGCGTGCGCTGGATCAGGAGCTGGTAGGCCGTGCCGAAGAAGATCATCCAGAGCAGCAGCCGCACGGGCGTGATCACCGCTGCATCGATCAGGCGTGACCGGTCCGTGACCGGCACGATGTCCCCGTAGCCGGTCGTGGTCACGGACACGGCTGCGAAGTAGATGACGTCGGTCCAGGATACGACGCCGTCGAGGTTGTCCCGGAGCCCGTCACGTTCCCACCAGAACAGCACGCAGACGAACGCCAGCAGCCCGGACACCGTCAGCAGGCGTGCCACCAGCGCCCGCCGCACCGAGGCGTTGCCGCCGAAGAACAGTCGCCGCGGCGCATCCAGCGGTTCCGACAAAAATCCCGTGCGGCGGCGTTCGGCCATGGGTGTCTGGGAGTGTGCAGTGGCCGGGCAGGCCGGTCGGTGCGGCCGCGCAGTTTCGAGCAGCCGACGCCCCGGTGCGCGCGGTACGCTCCGCCATCCGGAAGCAGGTCGCCCGCCGGCCCTGCGCCGGAGCCGGATCCGATGCACACGTCGAGGAACACATGAGCACAGTGACGGTCAGGATGAAGGTTCGCCCCGAGAAGGAGGCGCGGTTCCTGGAGATCCTCGCGGCGGTCACGAGGCGCGTGAAGGCCGAGGAGCCGGACTGCCTCGTGTACTCGACCTGGGCCACTGCCGAGCCGCACGTCTACCTGATGGTGGAAAGCTATCGCACGCAGGCCGGACGGGAGTTCCACAACAGCCTGCATCGGGCGGTGGCGCCCGAGTTCTTCAGCCTGCTCGCCGAACCTCCCGCGGTCGAGCAGCTGGGCAGGCTCGCGGTCGGCCATCCCGACTGAGCCGCGCGACCCTGCGCGCCCGCCCGGCGACCCTAGCGGGGTCGCGCGGATCCGGTCCGTCTGCGCCCATCGAAGCGCCGGACGGACGGACGTGCCGGTAGCGATGCCGCAAAGCCCGGTACACTGCGTCATTAGTGAACCGAGCCGAGAGTCGACACGTGAAGCTGGACGTCCGCGCCACCGCTCCCATCAATGCCCGCAACGAGAAGATCCAGCTGGCCTTCGATGCCGGCGAGATCACGAGCCTCGAAATGCCGGTTCCCGCCTCGACGCCGGTCACGTGGCTCGCCGTGAACGCGCTCGAACTCGAGCTATCCGACTGCAATGCCTTCGAGTTCGTCGTCCACATGCGAGAGGGGACCGGTCCGCGGATCCGGGTCCGGATCCGTACAGGCTCCGGTTGCGACGTCGCCATACGGCTCGATGGCGAGAGCTTCGCACACGTCGGGCCGAACGCTGACCAGACGTTCGTCCAGAACTGTTGATCCCACTGCCCGCCGGCCGCCGGGCACGCCGGCCTGGTCTGCTGCCGGGGCAGCCGAATGCCGTCTGCCGGCCGCCGGCGTCAGGGCTTGTTGGCCGCGAACACGAACGGCTTGGCCGGCCGGAGCTGGCCGGTCACGTCGCCGTTCAGCGAGAAGATGCTCTTCTCGACCTGTAGCTCCCTCTCTCCGGTGCCCTTGCCGAAGTCGAGCTTCGAGTAATCGACCCACACCACGTTGGGCGCGTAGGTGCTCTCGAAGTAATAGCGCCCGCCGGTCAGGTCGATCACGGTCCGGAAGATCGTGCTGGCGACGTTCGGCTTCTCCGGGTCGCCGGTGCCGAAGGGCACCGACACGTTGCGGATGACGCTGAACATGTACGCCGCACCTTCCGCGCGGTTGGCAGGCTTCGGCAGCCCATTGGCGTAGTACGCCGCACGCACGAAGCGGTCCGACGGCGTGCGCTCTCCCGGCAGCGGCTTGTCGCCGCCGAAGGAACGGTACTGCTTCAGGTTCTGGATCTGCTTGTCGTAGGTAGGCTCGTTGGTCATCACGTTGAAGCGCTTGTCGTGGTAGACCTTCGCCCGGCCGGCGATGTACTCGATCACGGCGGAATCGCCGCTCTTGTCGGACAGCGAAAGGTGGACCAGCGCCGGGTAACCGTTCGGCAGGATCAGTGGCTCGATCTGGAACGTGAAGCGCTTCTGAGCCTCGACGGCCTCGGCCACCGTGGCGTAGTTGTCGAGGAAGTATTGCGTCCATTGCCCGATGCCGATCCCCTGCAGCTTCGGATCGCGCTTGCCGAAGTCCGCCTCGCCGGCCAGGTACAGCACGTGGGCGCTCAGTCCCTTTTCGTTGACGCCCTCGTGCGTGCCCATGTCGTAGATCGACAGGACGAGGCTGCCGTACTTGGAAGTCCACTTGTGCGGATTCTCGGCGACCGAGCCCGCGCGCTCGATACCGCGCGGGTACACGCGGAACGACGAGTTGGCCTTCTCGGTCCAGTCCTGGGTCCGGCCGACGAACGCCTGGCCGTCCGGCGAGGTCCACAGGACCCGCGTACAAGCCTCCGCGACGGGCTCGATCGCCATCAGCGTGGCGGCGAATCCCGTCACGAGCCATGCAGTGGCTCGACCGGCGGTCCGGGTACTGGCGTGCATCCTGCGATCTCCTGTCGATTCAGCGGCAAGGGTGCCGCGCCGCGCACTCGAGGCCGGCGCGACCTGTGTGGCGAAAATAGCGCGGGATGCGGATCTCGCGCCGGCCGCATGACCCAGTCTGGGCCGCTTGCCGGGTGCCCTTCATGCGGTCAGCGCCGCTTCGACTTGCGTGCGCGGGCCGGCTGCTGCGCGAGCACCTGCAGTGCGACCAGCTGCTCGGTGCAGTCGGCGTGCGATTCGACCAGCTGGATCATCGCCGGTATCGCCCAGCGCTCGGCCAGCCGGTTCGGCGCGCAGACACCCTTCGGTGTCGAGACCAGGATGCCCCTCGCGACCATTTTCTCGACGTGTCGCCGCACCGTCTCCGTCGGCAGCCCCGTGGCCCGCGCGATGCCGCGTCGCGACATCGGCACGACCCGCCCGGGCGGCAGCGGCTGGCTGCCGCGGAACGATTCCTGCAGCTGGCCCGGTCGCAGGGACCGCTGCACGTTGCCGGTGGTCGTGGCGACCAGGATCAGCAGCTCCAACGGCTGCAGGCGCACGTGCTCGGCGATCACGTGATGCATCGCCAGGTAGTGGTTCAGCAGCGCGAATCCGCACAAGCGCAGTTCGCGCTCGGTCGCCATGGCGGACACGGCATAGCGCTGCCGCTGCGCGGCGTCGGTTCTCTCGGCCATCAGTCGCTTCCGCGGGGTGGACGTCACCCGTCTTCCGCGAAGAGCCTATCGGGAGGCAGGTCCGCAGGCCGCACTTCCGCGTGCCAGGTGCGATCGCCACCGCCTGCCGGCCCCGGCCGACCCAGGCATCCGCCGCCCGAGGAAGGCAACCCGATGACTCGCGCGCCGCCGCAAGCGCCGCTCGACGCTAACGCTCGAAGCTCTCCGGCGCGCGATCCAGCGCCGAGAGCGGGGCTCCGAGGATGTCCGGGTAGTGCGCTTCGAGCAGCGCCCGGATCGTGGTCGGCAAGTCCCGGGTCGAGAATGCCTTGGTCGCATGCAGGCGGGTGACCTGGCTGCCGGGGCGGTCGCCCATCCGGAGCCATCCCTGCCAGCTGCTGATGATGTGCAGGACCGCCGTCGCGGGGGCACTGCGGACCCTGGCGCGCTCGAGGTCGCCGAGTCGTCCGTGGAAGGTCTCCAGGTCGCTGACGCGGAACGGCCGGGAGCCGCCGCGTCGTGGCGTCACGACCGAGGTGGTGTCCACCGGTAGCCAGACGTCATCGCCGACGATGGTCGCGGGCCCGAAACTGTGCTGGCGCCGGACCGACACGCCAGGCATCTCGCTCTCGACGCCGACGCCGCCGCCGGCGCCGCCGAGCGTCTGCACTTCCGGGCCGAACACCCGGTTCGGCACCGGCAGCATCTCGCCGGTGTAGGGGTTGCGCCATCGATCGAGCAGCGCACCCGTGGCGAGGTCGGTGAGGAAGACGACCTCGAGCGAAGCCACGTCGAAGTCGCGCTCGCGGTGCGCGCGCACCTGATGCACGAAGAAGACCTGCATGCCCCAAAGTGGCGTCACTTCACCGTCGACCACCCCATACTTGGTGCCGAGCTTCCACCAGAAGACCGGCCGGTCGTCCAGCGCATAGGCCAGCTTCCGATGCCAACGGTCGACGACCGCGGGATCGTCGCTGCGTGATGCTGCGGCGGCAGCGGCTGGCGCGGCAAGGGGCGACGTGCCGGCAGCCAGCAGCAAGGAACGTCGCGACCATCGCATCGGAACACCTCGTCGAGCCGCGACGGCGCGCTGCGATCAGTGCAGCTTGACCCGCGGCTCGGTCGAGCGCGAGATCGAGCGGCCGAGGGTTGCCAGCGCCGTCTTCCAGAAGCCGTGCAGCGTGATCTCGTGCATCTTGTACAGTGACAGGTACATCCAGCGCGCGAACAGGCCCTCCAGCCAGATGTTGCCGCCGCCGAAGTTGGCCATCAGGTTGCCGACCGTCGTGTACGTGCCCAACGACACCAGCGAGCCGAAGTCCCGGTAGCGCCAGGGGCGGGGTTCCGCACCGGACAGCAGGCGCTGGAACGTTCCGTAGAGGTGCGCAGCCTGCTGGTGCGCCGCCTGCGCGCGCGGTGGGACGTTGCGCCCCGGATGCCCGTCCCAGGGTATCGCCGCGCAGTCGCCGATGGCGAAGACGCGCGGGTCGTCGAACGATTGCAGCGTGGGGCGAACCAGGATCTGGTTCAGGTGATTGACCTGCACCCCGACCTCGCGCAGGAACGGCGGCGCCTTCACGCCGGCCGCCCAGACGACCATCTCCGCCTCGATCAGCTTGCCATCGGCGAGCCTGACCGCGCGCGGCAGCACCTCCGCGACCCGCGCGTCCACGTGCACGGAGACGTCGAGCGCACGCAGCATCCGGTGCGCAGCGCCCGAGATCCGCTCCGGCAGCGCCGGCAATATCCGGGGCGCAGCCTCGATCAGGTGCAGCCTGACGTGCCGGTCCGGATCGATCCTGTCGAGGCCGAACGACACGAGTTCCCGCGTGGCCTTGTGGAGCTCGGCCGCCAGCTCGGTGCCGGTGGCGCCGGCCCCGACGATGGCGACGTTCAGCTGGCCGGCCCGCAGCGGTGCGGCCTGCGCCTGCGCGCGCAGGAAGGCATCGACGAGGCGCCGGTGGAAGCGATCGGCCTGCTGGGTGTTCTCGAGCGCGACGGCGTTCTCGGCCACGCCGGGTGTGCCGAAGTCATTGGTGCGGCTCCCGACGGCCAGCACGAGGTAGTCATAGGGCACGCGCCGCTGCGGGACGATCTGCTCGCCGCTGTCGTCGCTGACGGGCCCGACGAGCACCTCGCGCGCAGAGCGGTCGAGGCCGATCATCTCGCCCATCAGGTAGCGGAACCCGCTCCAGTGCGACTGCGCGAGGTAGTCGATCTCGTGGACGTCGAGGTCCATGGTGCCGGCTGCGAGCTCGTGCAGGTGCGGCTTCCAGAAGTGCGTGCGACCGCGCTCGACCAGCGTGACCTGCGCCCTGCCGCGACGGCCGAGGCACTTGCCGAGGCGGGTCACGAGTTCGAGCCCGCCGGCACCGCCACCGACGACGACGATCCGCGGAGCGGGGGAAGGGTCGGTCATGGGGTCGGGTCCTGACGCGCGCGGCGGGCAGAGGGTAGCGCATCCGCGGCGCGACCGGTCCGCTTCAGGGGGCGCCCGCCGTACTCCGGTACAGCCGGTAGCTGGCGAGGAGGAAGCGGCGGCGCACGGTCCGGGGTGTCGACAGGTCGGGCCACTGGGTGGCGGCGAAACGGTCCAGTTCCTTGGAGACCGGCCCGAGGATCTCGTCGGGCAGCACCCAGCTCTCGGCGTCGTCCCGGGAGCGGATGCCGTCCAGCACCTGGGTCGGTGTGACCTCCGCCTGCCACTCCGCGGCCACGATCTCGGCCGGCCCGATGCGCTGCGGGCTCGCGCCGATGCCCACCAGCGCCTCGTGCAGCGGCTTGCCGCCGGCCGGTGCTGCCGTGCTGAAACCCGCGTCGATCACGGCCTGGCGGAATGCGGCACGGATCCTCCCGGGCATCGATTCCGGATCCACCCAATCCCGGCCGAGCAGTATCAGTCCGCCCGGACGCAGCACCCGGGCGAGTTCCCCGAGGACCGCACGCCAGTCCGGCACCAGGTGCAGCACGTGGGTCGCCATCACGGCGTCGAACGTCCGGGCACCGAAAGGCAGTGCGACGACGTTGCCGCGCACCAGCCAGAGCGGCGCACCGGCGAAGCCGGGCAGTCGTGACGCGAGGGCGCCCAGCATGTCGGCCGACAGGTCCAGGCCGACGATCTCGCAACCTGCCGCGGCGACCGGTAGGGCGATGCGGCCCGTGCCGACCCCCAGCTCCAGCAGGCGTGCGCCCGGTACCGCTTCCCGGGCCACGGTGTTGGCGATCGCACGCGAGACCGCGGGCGGATGCCCGCGGAGTACGTCGTACTGGACGGCGACCCGGGTATCGAACGAGAAATCGAGTCTCGACCCCGTCATTCGTCGGCGCTGGCGCTCAGGCGGTGGACCCCGTTTCCATGGCGCGAGTCAGGTCGGCACGCGAGAGCGCGCCGCTGCGCGCGGCGCGGAACCGCACCGTGCTCACGCCCAGGACCAGCGTCGCAGCGACCACCAGCCCGGCGGCTTCGATGCCGAAGATGGCCCCATAGGCGACGGCGGGCGTGGCCAGCCCGCCGCCCACCAGCGCGGTATGCAGCACCCCGCTGCCGATCGATGCGAGTCCCTGGGCCATCACCTGGGACATGCCCCACAGCCCCATGTAGAGCCCGGTCGCGCCCGGGACCGTCATCTCCATCATCAGCGACAGCGCACCGATGTTGAAGATGCCGGTGAAGAGGCCCATGCCGAACAGGCCGGGCAGCACCAGTTCGCGCAGGCCGAACACCGAGGCCGACGCGAGCGTGAGCATGCCGACGGCGGTGCCGACGCAGCCGACGACGACGATCGAGCGCTTGGAGAACTGTCCAGCGACGCTGATGACCCCCATCAGCACCATGCCGAGCAGCACGCCCGAGCCCCAGGTGGGCTGGAAGCGCGTCGTCTCGGCGACGGTCATGCCGAACACCTCGGCGCCGAACACCTCGAGGATGTTGTCCTGGAGGAAGATGGCGAAGATCGAGATGAACACGAACAGGAAGAAGGCCCGCGTCTCTGCGTCGCGACGCAAGGTCTGCCACGCCACCGCCAGCGGGTTGCCGGGAGGGGCCGCGAGCCGGGCCTGCCGGGCGCTGTCGCGCATCTCCTGTGGACCCATGCGCTTCTCGACGCCCCAGACGCCGGCCAGCGTGCAGCCGATCACGATCAGCGGCGTCAGGTTGTAGAGCTGCTGCATCGCTTCCGGTGTGTAGACCGGGCGGACCTTGTTCATCACGACGGACGCGAGGATCGTGCTGAGGATCATCGTGATCCAGACGACGGCGATCACGCCGCTGCGGGTCCGGTCCGTGGTCACCTCGGCCACCAGCGCATGGTAACAATCGCCCACCGTCGCCATGCAGAGGCCGAACAGGACGAACAGGACGATCGACAGCGAGAGCGCCGCCATCGACCCCTCGGCGATGCCGTGCACGACGCCGGGCAGGCCCAGGAACAACAGGCTGGACAGCACGCTCGCCGCGACCAGATAGGGCGTGCGCCGGTACCCGAACAGCGGGTGGGTGTCGGCGAAGCGACCGATGATCACCTGGAACGGCGACAGGAAGTAGTGCAGGGACAGCAGGGTGGTCACGATGATCGCCGCGATGCCGAGTTCGACGATGGCGATGCGGTTGAAGTCGATGGTCAGCAACGCGAACATCCAGCCGACCCCGACCTTGGGCAAAGCGATGCGCAGGGTCCGCAGGAATCCGCCAAGGGTCGCCCACATGATCCGGCCTCCGGGGTGTCCGCCTGAATGGACACCAGAAAGTGTACATCCAGCCTGACGCATCCGTCCCCGCTGGCGCATCGGCGAAAACCGCAGTGCCACGGTGCGGTCGAGGCGTCGACGGTAAGGGCGAGCCGGCGAGCGCGCCTGGCCGGGGCGCAGGCCCGATCCCGCCGGGCGTCCCAGGGGTGGCAGTGCCTGCCCGGGAAGTCCGGTGCGGTCGGCCCAGGCGTCGTCGCCACCGCTGCGGTCGGCGCGGCGGCACTTGCGTTTACCCGCGCTGAGCGCGGCGGTAACGTGCGCCGAGGCGCGCCATCGGCGCAGGCGGGTCGAGGCTGCCATGGGAACGCTCCACCGGATTGCGCTGCTCGGCTTGTGGTTCATGGCCTCGGTGGCTCCTGCGCGCGCCGCCGATGACGCCCCGACCGTGCTCGTGACCGGCGCCAACAGAGGGATCGGGCTCGAGTTCGCGAGGCAGTATGCCGCCCGGGGTTGGCGCGTGATCGCCACCGCGCGCGAGCCGCGATCTGCGCTCGAGCTGCAGGCGCTCGCCGGCGCCTCGGGTTCGCGCGTGATCGTCGAGCGCCTGGACGTGACGCGCGCCGCCGACGTCGAGGCGCTGGCGGCAAGGTACCGGGGGCAGCCGATCGACGTGCTGATCAACAACGCCGGGCTCACCGGCGATTTCCGCGGCGAGGGGCAGCGGCTCGGTTCGCTCGACTACGCGGAAGGCGAGGCGATGATGGCGGTCAATGCCTTCGGGCCGCTGCGGGTCAGCGAGGCGCTGTACGAGAACGTCCGGATGAGCCGCCAGAAGAAGATCGTGGCGATCACCGCACTGCTCGGCCTGCACAGCTTCGGTTACGGCAACTTCGACGGGGCCTACTGGTACAAGGTGACCAAGGCGGCGATGAACGCGGCCATGGCGAATCTGGCGCGCGAGGCGGCGCGCGATGGTGTCGTGGTCGCGCTGCTGGCGCCGGGCGAGGTCGCGGTCGAGAAGGTCCGCGACCCCGGGCCGGAATTCATCACGCCCGAGGTCTCGATCCGCGGCATGATCGGCGTCATCGACGGCCTGACGCCGCGCGATTCAGCCGCCGTCATCCGTTACAACGGCAAGCGCTACGAGTTCTAGCGGGCCGTCCGGCCCGCGCCGTGCCCTGCCTGCGGCGAACCACGGGCCGCCGAAGGGTTGCTCGGCCCACCCGAATTGTGCAGGATGCTCCGCAGCAGGGGGGATCGACGGCCACGCGCGAAGGGTCGGCGGCTCGACGCCGGTGCGCCGTGACACCGTGGCCGCTCATCGTTCGGCTCTGCCGGTTCTCGCGCGCCCTCGGGAAGGGATCGCGGCGGGCGCGGCAGGGGTCAATGCGGGTTCCGACCGAAAGGCGCGGGTCGCCACACGCGAGTGCGCGCGGGCGCGGCGGCAGCATGCCCGTCATCCTCGCACCCTGCGGGATCGGCGACTTTTCCTTGCGACGCAGGTGAACCGATAAGCATGAGCTGGATGTCGGCGAAGGTCTTCAGTCTCCCCACTCTCGCGTCCGCCCGTCGCGACGTACCTGCCGGCATCGTCGTGTTCCTCGTGGCCTTGCCACTGTGCCTCGGCATCGCGCTCGCCTCTGGCGCGCCGCTGTTCGCCGGCATCGTCGCCGGGGTCGTCGGTGGCGTCGTGCTCGCCTTCGTGTCGGGCTCGGAGCTGAGCGTCAGCGGTCCTGCCGCGGGCCTCACGGTGATCGTCGCGGGCGCCATCGCGAGCCTCGGCAGCTTCCAGGTGTTCACCGTCGCGGTGCTGCTGTCGGGCGTGCTCCAGCTCGTGCTCGGCTATGCGCGGGCCGGCTTGATCGGCGACTACATCCCGAACAGCGTGATCAAGGGCATGCTGGCGGCCATCGGCGTGGTCATCATCCTGAAGCAGGTCCCGCATGCGCTCGGCAACGACCGTGACTACCTCGGCGACGAGGCCTTCCAGCAGCCGGGCGAGGCCAACACGCTGAGCGAGTTGCTGGCGTCGCTGGCCTCGCCGAGCACCGGCGCGCTGGTCGTGAGCGGCGTGGCGCTCGCGCTGATGCTGCTGTGGGAGCGGCCTGCGTTCAAGCGCATGGCCTGGACCAACGTGCTGCCCGCGCCGCTGGCCTGCGTCGTGGTCTGCACGCTGCTGAACGAGTGGTTCGCCGCCGCCGCCCCGTCGCTCGCACTCACGGCCGACAAGCAGCAGCTCGTGGACCTGCCGGCCATCGGTTCACTCGCGGACTTCACGGCGATGTTCACGGCCCCGGAGTTCTCGGCCGTGCTGCGCGCCGACGTCTGGGTGGTCGCGGCGACGCTCGCCGTGGTCGGCAGCATCGAGACGCTGCTGTGCATCGAGGCCACCGACAAGCTCGATCCGGAGAAGCGCATCTCCGACCCCAATCGCGAGCTTCGCGGCCAGGGCATCGGCAACGTGTGCTGCGGCCTGCTGGGGGGCCTGCCGATCACTTCGGTGATCGTGCGGAGTTCCGCCAACGTGTATTCGGGTGCACGCTCCCGGCTCTCGACGCTGGTGCACGGGCTGGTGCTGCTGCTGGCCGTGGTGTTCCTCGGCGCGCTGCTGCGGCGGGTGCCGCTCGCAGCGCTCGCCACGGTGCTCATCGTCGTCGGCTACAAGCTCGCCTCGCGCAAGGTGATCGTCGAGATGTGGCAGCAGGGCATGGCGCAGTTCGTGCCGTTCGCGGTCACGCTGGTGGCGATCGTCTTCACGGACCTGCTGCAGGGCATCGCGATCGGGCTGCTCACCGGGCTGTTCTCCGTCGTGCGCTCGAACCACCACGCGGCGATCACGCTGGTCAACAACGGCAACGCCTGGCTGCTGCGCTTCAACAAGGACGTCTCGTTCATCCACAAGTCCGAGCTCAAGCGCACGCTGCGGCGGATACCCAACGGGGCGCTGCTGCTCGTGGACGGCACCAAGTCGCTCTACATCGACGGCGACGTCTACGAGACCGTGGACGAGTTCGCGGGCGGTGCCGCCTATCGTGGCATCACGGTCGAGTACCACAACTTCTTCGACAAACGTCTGGTGCCGGCCACCGCCGGCTAGGAAAGCGCACGATGGAAAGCTACAAGCGGCTGTTGCTCAACAACCAGGCCTGGGTCGCCGACAAGCTGGCGATCCGCCCGGACTTCTTCACCCGCTCCTCCGGCGTGCAGAAACCCGAATTCCTGTGGATCGGCTGCTCCGACAGCCGCGTCCCGGCCGAAGAGGTGACCGGCGTCGAGCCGGGCGAGCTGTTCGTCCACCGCAACATCGCCAATCTCGTCGTGCACACCGACCTCAACATGCTGAGCGTCGTGCAGTACGCGGTCGAGGTGCTGAAGGTGAGGCACGTGATCATCTGCGGGCACTACGGCTGCGGTGGCGTCCGGGCCGCGCTGTCGCACCAGCACCTCGGCCTCATCAACAAGTGGCTGCGCCACATCAAGGACATCTACCGGCTGCACGCCGTCGAGCTCGACTCGCAGCCGGACGAGGAGAAGCGCTACGAGCGGCTGATCGAGCTCAACGTCATCGAGCAGGTGTACCACCTGGCCGAGCTCTCGTTCGTGCAGCTCGCCTGGAAGCGCGAGCAGCGGCCGATCCTGCACGGCTGGGTCTACGACCTGAGCACGGGCCTGCTCAAGCAGCTCGCGATGGTCGACCCGGCGCACCTGCCGCACAACATCTTCGTCTACGACTTTCCCGAGGAGCCGGGCAAGCCGGCCTGAGCAGGGCGGCCGCGCTCGCCGGGGCCTCAATCCGGCTCGAGCAGCAGCGCGGCGGGGAAGGGCGCGCGCGAGTGCGGGCCGAAGAACGTCCGTATCGCGACCGAGCTCGTCCACACGTCGCGGCCGCCGAGTTTCGCGTATTCCAGCCCGACCATCAGCTTCAGGCGGTGAGCGGCGATGTAGTAGTCCGCACCGGCATAGCCGGCGTGGTACAGGTGCCCACGGTTGAGGCCGGCCGGCCGCTCGTACCGGCGCTGGGCGCGCAGGCCGCCGTCGTCCTCGCTGTAGGCGATCTGGTAGCGCCCGACCAGCTGCACCTTGCGCGTCACGAACACGGTGGGCTGCAGGTTCAGGCCGATCGCGCTGCCGCCCGGGCCGCCGAAGCCGGCGGTCAGCTCGGCGACCAGCGAGTGGCCACCCTCGGTGAGGATGAGGCCGACGTTCAGGCCGTCCTCGAACCGGTTCAGGTTGGTCGCCCGGTCGTTGGCGTCACTGTGCAGGTAGGCGAGGTTCAGGTGGGCGGTATCGGTGCCGAGCGACCCGTGCAGGTCGCGAGTGGCCGACGCCATGAAGGAGTAACCGGAGTCCAGGTCGGTGAAGGCACGGCCCATGTTGCGGCCGGCCCGGTTCGAGAACACCCCGGTGTAGTAGGTCCAGTCCTTGCGCACGGTGCCGGACAGGGTGACGGCCGGCGTGTAGTCGAGCGCGAACATGTTGGTGAGCATCGCGCGCTCGAGGTAGTTCATGTAGCGGCTGGAGACGTTGCGATCGTGGGTGAAGCGGTGCTTCTGCTGGCCCACGGTCAGCGTGACCGCCTCGCTGAAACGCCAGCCCAGCCACAGTTCCGTGAAGCCGTTGTAGAGCGGCTCGAAGTCGCTGCCGCTGATGGCCTGGGCGTGCAGGGTGAGCTTCTCGAACAGCCTCGCCTGTGCCCCGAGCCGGAAGCGGCGGTCCTCCCAGCCCTCGT
This sequence comes from Steroidobacteraceae bacterium, assembly GCA_025458905.1. Classification (GTDB taxonomy): domain Bacteria; phylum Pseudomonadota; class Gammaproteobacteria; order Steroidobacterales; family Steroidobacteraceae; genus UBA964. The sequence goes on along the minus strand of JALORN010000010.1, from coordinate 61,629 downwards.
TGTCGCCGTCCGATCCCTCCGACCAGTGGTACTGGCCGTGGTAGCGGCCGAGAACCCACAGTTCCTGCAGCACCGGGCTGCCGTTGTCGCGGTGCAGCAACCCGAGGTTCGGGTAGGGCTCGTTCTTCTGCTCCGTCGCCGCCACGCCGGCCGATGCGAGCAGCAGGACGGCGCAAGCAGAAGCGAACCTCAGTCTGGCAAACCTGACCATGCGGTCCTCATGACCCTGCAGCGCGCAGGACGTGACGGGCGCGGAGTTTGTGGCAGTTATATGAAGGAAATGTTTCAGCAGGCCGAAAAGTGACAGAAAGATGTCAGTTTCGTTGCAGCGACACGTTGTTGCTCCTGCCCCGTGACCCCCGTCGAGCCGGGCATGCTCCGTCGTGGTGCAGCGCCGCGCATCGCCCCGGCACTCCCGCGACTTCAAGGCGGATGCTGTCCAGTGGGCGGTCGCCCTCAGCGCGTCCCGATCAGCTCGGACAGGCCACTCCACAGGATCTCGATCCCGATGCACAGGAGGATGAAGGCCGCGAGCCGCATCAGCACCATCGAGCCGGTGCGCCCGAGCCGCTGCATCAGCGTGCCGGAGTACCGGTAGGTCAGGTAGATCACGGCGGCCGAAAGCGTCAGGCCCAGCAAGGCGCCGGCACCCTGCGGGATCAGCACGAAAGCTTGTTCCGGGCGCTTCGAGCCGAGCGCGATCGTCGCGGCGAGGGTCCCGGGACCGACCGTCAGGGGAAAACTCATCGGCATGAAGCTGCGGTGCGCGATCTCCGCCTCCGACATCGTCGCTGCGGCGTCCGCGACCGAGCGCTGCAGGGCGTCCTGTCCGCTGTCTTCGAGCAGGCGCCAGCCGGCGGCCGCCACGACCAGCCCGCCCGCGACGCGGACGATCGGGATCGAGATGCCGAAGAAATCGAGCACGTAGCTGCCGATCAGCAATGCGCCCACCAGCAGGAAGAAGCAGTTGAATGCGACGCGGCGCGCCATCACCCGGGTGAGCTGCTCGTTGCCGCCGGTCACCGCGAGGAACACCGGGGCGCCGGCCAGCGGATTGATGATCGGCAGGAGCGTGGCGGGGACGAAGACCGCGGCGGCGAACAGGATCTTGAGGTACTCGTTCACGCCGCGATGTTAGCGCGGCCCGGGGCCCCGCCCACGCGCCGCGCGTCCGGCGAGGGAAGGACCACGATCGCCGTGTATCATGCCGGCGGCACGCGCGCGGAGCGAAACGCCCCATGATCCAGGTGTCCTACGTCAGCCGGGCGAGCACGCCCCTGTCACCCGAGCAGCTGCTGTCGCTGCTCGTGCAGTCCCGCCGGAACAATACCGCGGCCGGCATCACCGGCCTGCTGCTCTATGGCAATGCCACGTTCCTGCAAGTGCTCGAGGGCGAGGCCGAGGTGGTCGATGCCCTGGTGGAGCGCATCGGCCGTGATCCGCGGCATGCAGGGGTGCAGGTGATCGGTCGCAAGGTCGTCCCGTCGCGCCAGTACGCGGACTGGAGCATGTGTTTCGAGCGCGTCACGCCGCAGGCGCTCGGCGAGATCGACGGCCTGCGGGACTTCGGCGCCGTGGACTTCAGGTTCGAGACCCTGGCGCGCGATGCGACGGTCGTCGAGGCGCTGATGGACCACTTCCGCGCCCCGCACTGGGATCCGCTGGTCCGCGAACTCGACGCCCGGGACCGGCTGATCGCCCAGCTGCGCAAGGGGCTCGTGCAGGCCCGCGGTCGTGCCGAGGTCGCCACCCTGGTGATCGAGAGCCTGGTCGAGGCTGGCCGGAAGGGCGCGCTGGGCGAGGAGCACCTGCGACTCGCCGAGTCGGCACTGGCCCAGGTGCGGCACGGCCTGCCGGGCTGAGTTCCTCGCCAAGGTCCTGGCGGGCGCCCGGCCCTCGCAGGGCCAGTGCTTCGCCGAGGCTGGCCGAGCGGCGGCCGTGGCCAGCCGCGGTGGCCGGGCAGCCGCGTCAATGCGACGGGCGTGCTCTATGATCCCGACACGTTTGCGGGTGCGGAGCGGGTCCGGCCGCTGCGGCCAGCCCGGGATCCCTGCGCCATGCCCCCCACACTCGACACCGATCACATGCGCCGCGCCCTCGGGCTGGCCCGCGATGCGGCCGCGCGCGGCGAGGTGCCGGTCGGGGCGATCGTGGTTCGCGGCGAGCAATGCCTCGGCGAGGGCGCCAACCGGCCGATCGCGGCGCACGACCCGACGGCCCATGCCGAGATCCTGGCGTTGCGCGACGCGGCGCGGCGCATCGGGGACTACCGCCTGCCGGGCACCACGCTCTACGTCACTCTCGAGCCCTGCATCATGTGCGCCTCGGCGATCGTGCACGCGCGGGTCGGTCGGGTGGTGTTCGGTGCCTGGGACCCGAAGGCCGGCGGCGCCGGCAGCGTCGCCGACGTGTTCTCGATCCCGCAGCTGAACCATCGCGTCGACGTGTTCGGCGGGGTTCTCGCGGAGGAGTGCGGGCAGGTGCTGCGGCAGTTCTTCGCGGAGCGGCGCGCATGAGGCCCGCCACCACTTCGCTCACGACCGGCTCGATCCCGCGCACGCTGTTCGCGTTCGCGCTGCCGATCCTGCTGGGCAACGTGCTGCAGTCGGTCAACGGATCGATCAACGCCGTCTGGGTCGGCAAGTTCCTCGGCACCGCCGCGCTGACCGCGACCAACAACTCCAACATCGTCATGTTCCTGCTGCTCGGCGGCGTCTTCGGCATCACGATGGCCTCGACCATCCTGATCGCCCAGGCGGTCGGCGGCCGGCGCATGGCCGAAGCCAAGCGCGTGGTCGGCACGAGCGCGACCTTCTTCATGTTGCTCGCGGTGTTGTTCGCGGTGCTGGGGACTTTCTTCAGCCCGCACGTGCTGGCGTGGATGGGCACGCCCCACGACGCGTTGCCGCTGGCGGTCGCCTACCTGCGCGTCATGTTCCTCGCCCTGCCGGCGTCGTATGCGTTCTTCTTCATCAACGCGGCGCTGCGCGGCGCCGGCGACTCGAAGACGCCGTTCTACTACCTCGTGGTCTCGGTCGTGCTCGACATCGTGCTGAACCCGGTGTTCATCTTCGGCGTCGGACCGGTCCCCGCGCTCGGCATCGCCGGTTCCGCGACCGCGACCCTGGTCGCGCAGGTGGTCAGCCTGGTCGGGCTGCTGCGCCACGTCTACCGCCGGCGCAACCCCCTGGCGCTGCACCGCGGCGAGTTCCACCTCCTGAAGATCGACTGGTCGATCGTGCGCACCCTGGTGTCCAAGGGCATACCGATGGGCCTGCAGATGATCGTGCTGTCCTCGAGCATGGTGCTGTTCCTGCAGATCGTGAACCGCTTCGGCTCGGACACCGCCGCGGCCTTCGCCGCCTCGATGCAGCTCTGGAACTACGTGCAGATGCCGGCGCTCGCGCTCGGTGCCGCCGTGTCGTCGATGGCGGCGCAGAACATCGGCGCCGGCCTCTGGGACCGGGTGGGGCAGACTGCGCGCTACGGCGTGCTGTTCAACTTCGCGCTGACCGGCGTGCCCGTGGTGCTCATCTACCTCGCCAGCCAGCACGCGATCGGCATCTTCCTGCCGCCCGGCAGCGCGTCCGTCGGCATCGCCGAGCACATCAACCACATCGTGCTGTGGTCGTTCCCGCTGTTCGGCATCTCGATGGTGCTGTCCGGCGTGGTCCGTGCAGCGGGGGCCGTGGTGGCGCCGCTGCTGGTGCTGGCCGTCGCGCTGCTCGGGGTGCGCGCGCCGCTCGCCTGGCTCACGATCGACCGCTTCGGCGCCGACGCGGTCTGGTGGAGCTTCTCGATCTCGGCGATGGTCGCGGCGGCGCTGACGGTGGCCTACTACCGCTTCGGCAACTGGCGTGCCGCGAGGATGGCGCCCGCGGCGGCGCCCGCCGGCTGAGCCCGTGGAGCAACGGTCCGAGTACCGGATCGTCTATCCGCTGCCGGCCCGGCCCCTGGCGATGATCGGACGTCGCCCGTTCAGCACGCTCGACGTTTCCGAGCAGGCGCTGCGCGTCGACCAGCGCCGCGTCGAGTCACCACTCGTGGCCGGCGAGCGCGTCGCCGGGATGCTGAGGCTCGCCCAGCGACTCGACCACCCCTTCGAGGGGGTGGTGCAGCGCGCCGGCGCTCGGTCGGCCGTCGTGCGGCTCGACGCGGCCTTCCGGATCGATCTTCCGGTCATCTTCCAGGAGCAGCGCTGCCTGCGTTCGCGGTTCCCGGACTGGCGCTGACGTCCCCTGCCGGGATCTTCTCCTGATCCCGGACGGTCGGTGGGCCGGAAGCCATCGGCGAGGCGGGCGACGCCATGCCGGCAGGGGCTTCGGCCTCGTCCTGCGCGAGGTCCTCGTCTTCGAGGCCCGCGAGGTCGGCCAGCAGGCTCCCCGTGCCAGACTGGTGTCGGGCGGTCGAGCGCCACTCGAGCACGTTGGCGAACTGGCGCACCCGGTCGACGGTGTACTGCGCCTCCCAGCCCCGCGCATAGCCGTTCTTCACCCTCTGGAACCACGCCTCGTCGGCGAGCAATGGCAGGTTCTCGCGCACCTCGGCCCAGCTGTCCGGATCGCCGCCACGCATCTGGGTGATCACCCGGGCGTCCTCGAGGTGGCCATAGCCCATGTTGTAGGAGGCGATCGCGAACCAGGTCCGGTCCGGCTCGCGGATGCGGGCCGGGATCTGGGCCAGGACCTTGAGGAAGTAGCGCGCGCCGCCGAGGATGCTCTGGCGCGCGTCGAAGGTGTCGCTGACGCCGACCGTGGTCGCCGTCTCCGGCATCAGCATCATGATGCCGCGGGCGCCATTCGGTGACTCGGCGCGCGGGTTCCACTGGGATTCCTGGTAGGCGAGGGCGGCGAGCAGCCGCCAGTCGACGCCCGTCTGCACCGACGCCTGCTCGAACAGGGGCTGCAAGGCCGGCAGGCGTTGCTCGACGTGCTGCCGGAACTCGCGCGCCGTCAGCCGGCGCATCTGCGCGCTCGCCTGCAGCGCCCGTTCCGACGCCGCCGCCAACCGGCCCGAGCGTCGCTCGCGCGCGAACCAGGCATCGACCGTCTCGCGCAGCGCAGCCGCGCCACGCGGCAGGATCCATTGCACCGGACGTCGCTCCGGCACGGCGAATGCGACGCCGATCTCCGGGTGCAGGGCGCGTGCGAACGCGAATTCGTGCGCATCGACCAGGGCCACGTCGGCGGTGCCCTCGGCCACGGCGTCGAGGGCATCGATGCCGCCGTCGCGCGGGATCTCGATCCAGTCCAGCGCGATCCCGGCCCTGGGCGCCCAGGACGCCAGGAACAGGGCCTCGACACTGTCCTCCATCACGACCACCCGCCCCCGCGCCACCTCGGTCAGGCTGCCGGGCCGCCGCTGGCCGCGACGGTACACCCAGTGCTGGGTGACCTCGTCGAAGGGCTTGGCGGGTTCGCCGACGTCCTCCCAGGCCGGATCCCAGCTGAGGTGGGCTGCAACCACGTCGACCTGCCCCGAGGCGAGCGCGTTGCGCAGCGCAGCGCGGTTCGCCAGGGGCTCGACCTGCAGACGCACCCCCAGCGAGCGTGCGAAGCCTGCGGCGAGCTGGTACTCGAGGCCCTCGGGGCCGTGCGTACCGAGATAGTAGGAGGTCGGGCTGTTCAGGGTCGCGACCCGCAGCACGCCGCGCGCCTTGATCGCTTCGACCGTCGGCGGCGTCGGCGGCGCCTGCGCTGCACAGCCGGGCGCGCCGGCCCCGAGCGCGAGCACGGCGAGGAGCGCGAACAGGCCCGGACGGGCCCGGGAAAGGCCGCGTCGCAAGGCGGAGGGGCCTGTCACTTCAGCGGCCATGTTGGGCTAGAATAGGGGATTCCGGAGAGGTACCGAAGCGGTCACAACGGCGCCGACTCGAAATCGGATGGTCGGTTAATCCCGGCACGTGGGTTCGAATCCCACCCTCTCCGCCAATCTTTCGCATTCGTGTGTCCTCGGCCGGGCATGCGCCGCGGCCCGAGTTCCCGGCACGCGGCGCGTGTCGAGGCGCGGCGATGACCGGTCACTCCCGGGGCGGCGGCCGGATCGCCTCGTCGTAGGCGGCGGCGAAGCGTTCGGCCGCGACGTGCGGCATGCCCGGCTGCGCCGGCGATTCGGTCAGCGTGCGGTGCAGTTCGCGGTACAGCTCCCAGTTCGATGGTCTTGCGCCGACCAGGTTGCGCGTCGCCGAGCGCTCGAAGCGTGCTTCCAGGTCGCGCGGCTCCAGCTGCCGGATCAGCTCCGCACAGGCGGCCCGTGCGCCCGCCGCGAGGCCTTCGTCGTGCCGTTTCGCCTGGTCGAAGTTCTGGCGCAGCCATTGCCCGGCGTCCAGGCGGCGGCTGTCGTGGCTGGCGAGCATCTGCACGAGCAGCTCGTCCGCCGGCGTCGCGAAGCGGAAAGGGGGGTCCTCGGTGCTGCTGCGCAGTGCCGCGAGCCCGAAGGCCTGGGCCTGTTCGCGCTGCTTGAGGTCGAGGTCCTTGAGCCCGACGATCGCTTCGCGGAGCAGGCGTCCGGCGAGCTGCAGCATCGCGGCGGCGCCGTCCTGGGGCAGGGTCGCGGGGTCGAGGCCGGCGCCGCGGCACAGCGCCTCGAAGCCAGCGCGGGCGTCGCCGTGGCCGCTTCCCTGGCCGTCACGCTCGCCGGCGAGACGTTGGAGCCGTTCCAGGCGCCGCGCGGCGATGATGTCCGAATTCTCGGTGGGTGCCACGGCACGCGCTGCAGCCCGTGTCGAGCCGAATGGCACGACGACCGCCTGGCCGAAGGCGTTGCCGACCCGGAACGAGTCGCTGCGCGCCGCGTCGGAGAACAGCGCGCTGGTGTTCAGCGACGCGTCGAGGTGCCCCTCGACCTGTGGCGGCAGCGTCGCCGCGGCGCGGATCCCGGAGTCGCCGAGCAATTCGCGTTCGAGGTCGACACCCGCGGTCTGGTCCGGCGAGCCGGCGATCGACGAGTCGATCGAGACGACCACGTGGTACTCGCCGAGCACCAGGACGTCGCCGTTGCGCAGCTCGCAGGGCGTCTGCTTCGGGATCGGCGCCTCGGTGTCGTTGAGGTAGGTGCCGTTGGTGCTCGTATCCTCGAAGAACCAGCTGCCGTGGCGGAACAGGATCCGGCCGTGGCGACCCGAGATGTAGCGGGAGGGGTCCGGCAGGATCCAGTCGTTCTCGGCCGAGCGGCCGATGGTGCCGCCGCCCGCGCCGAACACCACGGTCGCCCGCGGCCCCAGGGCACGGCGATGTTCGCTGACGACGCGCAGTCTGAGTGCCATGGTCGGGAAACAGGCCTCCGGGGTCGCTGCCGGGCGCCGGGCCGGGCAGCCGGGCGCTCGCCGGCCGGCGTGGCGGCGGGCTTCGGCCCTATAATGCCGGCCCAAGTTATCAGCCGGTTATGCCAAGCCGATGGCCGCAAGTCACATTTTCAAGGTCATGTTCGTGAATCAAGGCAAGGTTTACGAGATCTACGCCCGCAAGGTCAGCTACGGCAGCCTGTTCGGCTTCGTCGAGGTCGAGGACCTGATCTTCGGCACGCGGTCCTCGGTCGTGCTGGACCCGGGCGAGGAGCGGATCAAGGCCGAGTTCAACGGCGTCAAGCGCACCTTCCTGCCGATGCAGTCGATCCTGCGGATCGACGAGGTGGCCCGCACGGGCGCGGGCGTCAGCAAGATCTCGGCGCTCGAGGGGTCGAACGTCGCGCAGTTCCCCGGCTCCCCCGTGTTCACGCCCCCCGCGGGTGAGCCCGGCTCCAAGAAATAGCCAGGCGCCGCGCTGCATGCTCGTCTTCCGAGGCGCCCCCGCGCTCTCGCCTTTCCGGATCGCCAAGCTCCACTCGCGCCTCGCCGCGGTCGACGACGCCGTCGCCGTGGCCGAGGCCCGCTGGCTGCATCTGGTCGACGTCTCGCGGCCGCTGGAGGCTGCCGAGCACCGGCGCCTCGAGGCGCTGCTGCGCTACGGGCCGCGGGAGACGGACGTTGCGGACGAGCCGCCGGGGCGCGCGTCGGGCGCGGGCGATGGCCTCGCGGCCGCTGGGGTGGCGACGGTCGACCTGGCCGGCGCCCTGGTGCTGGTCGTGCCACGGCCCGGCACGATCTCGCCCTGGTCGAGCAAGGCGACCGACATCGCACAGGTCTGCGGACTCGACGCCGTGCGCCGCATCGAGCGGGGCGTGGCCTATCGGTTGCGGGCGCTGCAGGGCGCGTGGACCCCGGCCCGGCTCGGCTCGCTGGCGCCGCTGCTGCACGATCGCATGACCGAGAGCGCGCTGCTCGACGTGGCTTCGGCTGCCGCGCTGTTCGGCACCGAGGCGGCGCGTCCGCTCGCGCGAGTGTCGCTGGCTCGCGGCCGCGATGCGCTCGCCGAAGCCAACGCCCAGCTCGGGCTCGCCCTCTCCGACGACGAGGTCGACTACCTGCTACGGGCCTTCGAGGCGCTGGGGCGGGACCCGACGGACGTCGAGCTGATGATGTTCGCCCAGGCCAACTCGGAGCATTGTCGCCACAAGATCTTCAACGCCTCCTGGGTGATCGACGGCCGTGTGCGCGACAAGTCGCTGTTCGCGATGATCCGGAACACCCACGCGCGCAGCCCGGCGGGCGTGCTCTCGGCGTACCGCGACAACGCCGCCGTCGTCGAGGGGGCGGGCGAGGGCTGGCGCTGGTTCCCGGATCCTGCCAGCGGCATCTACCGCGGCGCGCGCGAGCCGATCGACATGCTGATGAAGGTCGAGACCCACAACCACCCGACGGCGATCTCGCCGTTCCCGGGCGCCTCGACCGGTTCGGGTGGCGAGATCCGCGACGAGGGGGCGACCGGCCGCGGCGCCAAGCCGAAGGCGGGCCTGGTCGGTTTCTCGGTCTCGCACCTGCGGATTCCGGGTCACGAGCGGCCCTGGGAGCACACGATCGGCAAGCCGGGACGCATCGCCTCCGCGCTGGAGATCATGCTCGAGGGCCCGATCGGTGCCGCTGCGTTCAACAACGAGTTCGGACGTCCGGGCATCGCGGGTTACTTCCGCACGCTCGAGCTGCAGGTGCCCGGGGATCCGCCGGGCCGCGCCCGCGGCTACCACAAGCCCATCATGATCGCCGGCGGCCTCGGCAACGTCCGGCGCACCCACGTGGAGAAGGCCGACTGCCCGGTCGGTGCGAAGCTGGTGGTGCTCGGCGGGCCGTCGATGCTGATCGGCCTCGGCGGCGGAGCCGCCTCGTCGGTCGGTGCCGGCAGTTCGAGCGTCGACCTCGACTTCGCCTCGGTGCAGCGCGGCAACCCCGAGATGCAGCGGCGCGCCCAGGAAGTGATCGATCGCTGCTGGGCGCTCGGTGAAGCGAACCCGATACTGCTGATCCACGACGTCGGCGCGGGCGGGTTGTCGAACGCGGTGCCCGAGGCGGTCGCGCACAGCAACCGTGGTGCCGTGATCGACCTGCGTGCGGTGCCGAACGACGAGCCGGGCATGTCGCCGATGGAGTTGTGGTGCAACGAGTCGCAGGAGCGCTACGTGCTGGTGGTCGCCGCAGACCGCGTCGCCGGGCTGGAGGCGCTGTGCCGCCGCGAACGTTGCCCGGTGGCGGTCATCGGCACGCTCACCGGTGACGGACGGTTGCGGGTGCACGACACCCTGCTGGGCGAGGATCCCGTCGACCTGCCGCTCGAGGTCCTGCTCGGCAAGGCGCCGCGGATGACCCGCGACGTCACGAGCCGGCGCCCATCGACGACACCGCTCGAACTCGGCGGTCTGTCGCTGCGCGAGGCGGCGTACCGCGTGCTGCGGCTGCCCGCCGTCGCCGACAAGACCTTCCTGGTCACGATCGGCGATCGCAGCGTCGGTGGCATGATCCACCGCGACCCGATGGTCGGGCCCTGGCAGGTGCCCGTCGCCGACGTCGCCGTGACCGTCGCCGACTACACGGGCTTCGCGGGTGAGGCGATGGCCATCGGCGAGCGCACGCCAGTGGCGCTGCTCGATGCGCCCGCGTCCGGCCGGCTCGCGGTCGGCGAGGCGATCACCAACCTGCTGGCCGCCGACGTCGCCTCGCTCGCCGACGTGCGCCTGTCTGCGAACTGGATGGCGGCCTGTGGCGAGGCCGGCGAGGACGCGGCTCTCTACGAGACCGTCGAGGCCATCGGCGAGCAGCTCTGCCCGGCCCTGGGTATCGCGATCCCCGTCGGCAAGGACTCGCTGTCGATGCGCACGGCGTGGCGCGAGGCCGACGGCTCGGGGCGCGCCGTCGTGGCCCCGGTGTCGCTGGTCGTGTCGGCGTTCGCGCCGCTCGCCGACGTGCGCCGCACGCTCACGCCGCAGCTGCGGCTCGACCGCGGCGACACCACGTTGCTGCTGGTCGACCTCGGCCGCGGTCGCAACCGGCTCGGTGCATCGGCGCTCGCGCAGGTGTGTTCGCAGCTCGGCGCGATGCCGCCGGACCTCGACGATCCGGGCCTGCTGCGCGGCTTCGCCGCCGCGATGCGCGAGCTGCGAGGTGCCGACCTGGTGCTCGCCTACCACGACCGGGCCGATGGCGGCCTGCTCTCGACCCTTCTGGAGATGGCGTTCGCCAGCCACTGCGGGCTGCGCGTCGAGCTGCCGCCGTCGCGGCGCGATGCGTTCGCCGAGCTGTTCGCCGAGGAACTCGGCGCCGTGCTGCAGCTGCGCTCGCGGGACCTGGACCGGGTGGTCGGCATCCTCGCCAAGCATGGGCTCGGCAGTGACGCCGTCGCGGCTATCGGCCGGCCGGAAGCACGCGATGCGCGCGTGTCCATCCGCACCGGCGACCACCTGTTCGACGAGTCCTGGGAGGACCTCAGGCGCGCATGGTCCGAGACCTCGTTCCTGATGCGCGAGCTGCGCGACGACCCTGCATGCGCCCGCGAGGAGTTCGAGGCCGCGACGTCGTGGCAGGCGACACCGCTGCAGGTCGCGCTCACCTTCGACCCGGCCGAGGAGGTGACGGCGCCCTACGTGTCGCGCGGCGCGCGGCCCAAGGTCGCGGTGCTGCGCGAGCAGGGCGTCAACAGCCAGTCCGAGATGGCCGCGGCGTTCGATCGCGCGGGCTTCGAGGCCCACGACGTGCACATGACGGACCTGATCGGCGGCACTCGCGACCTCGGCGAGTTCCGGGCACTGGTCGCCTGCGGCGGCTTCTCGTACGGGGACGTACTCGGTGCGGGCGAGGGCTGGGCCAAGTCGATCCTCTTCAACGACCGCCTGCGCGAGCAGTTCGAGGCGTTCTTCCGGCGGACGGACACGCTCTCGCTGGGCGTCTGCAATGGCTGCCAGATGATGTCGGCCCTGGCGAGCCTGATCCCCGGCACGGCGAGCTGGCCGCGCTTCGTGCGCAATCGCAGCGAGCAGTTCGAGGGCCGGCTGGGGCTGGTCGAGGTCTTGCCGTCACCGTCGCTGCTGCTCGAGGGCATGTCCGGCTCGGTGCTCCCGATCGCCGTCGCGCACGGCGAGGGCCGTGCCGAATTCGCGCACGATTCGGGGGCCCGCGCCTGCCACGATGCCGGCCTCGTGCCGCTGCGCTACGCGCTGGCGCGCGGCGTGGTCGCCACCCGATACCCGTCGAACCCGAACGGCTCGCCGCTCGGCATCGCCGCGATGACGAGCACCGATGGGCGCGTGACGATCACCATGCCGCACCCGGAGCGCGTGTTCCGCTACGTCCAGCACTCCTGGGCGCCGCCGGGCGTGGGCGAGGACTCCGGCTGGATGCGCCTGTTCCGCAACGCCCGCCGCGCCATGGGCTGAGAAAAAGGGGACGGATTTATTTTCTTGGGAAAAGGGGACGGATTTGTTTTCCTGAGGTCCCGCGTCCGCGGAACCTCAGGAAAACAAATCCGTCCCCTTTTCCCAAGAAAATAAATCCGTCCCCTTTTTCTCTCAGCGGGTCAGGGGCTTGTAGCGGATCCGGTGCGGCTGTGCGGCATCCTCGCCGCGGCGCTTGCGGAAGTCCTCGACGTATTCCTGGTAGTTGCCCTCGAACCAGACGACCTCCGAGTTGCCCTCGAAGGCGAGGATGTGGGTCGCGATGCGGTCCAGGAACCAGCGGTCGTGCGAGATCACCACTGCGCAGCCCGGATAGGCGAGCAGGCCTTCCTCCAGGGCCCGGAGCGTCTCCACGTCGAGGTCGTTGGTCGGCTCGTCCAGCAGCAACACGTTGCCGCCGCTCTTCAACACCTTCGCGAGGTGGACGCGGTTGCGCTCGCCGCCCGAGAGCTCGCCGATCAGTTGCTGCTGCTGCGTGCCCTTGAAGTTGAAGCGCCCCACGTAGCCGCGTGACGCGGTCTCGTAGTTGCCCACCTTGATGACGTCGAGCCCGCCCGAGATTTCCTGGAAGACGCTGTTCTTGTCGTTCAGCGCCTGGCGCGACTGGTCGACGTAAGCGAGCTTCACCGACGGACCGATGCGGATTTCCCCCGAATCCGGCTGCTCGGTGCCGGTCAGCATCCGGAACAGCGTGGTCTTGCCGGCGCCGTTCGGCCCGATGATGCCGACGATGCCGCCCTTCGGCAGGTTGAAGTTGAGGTTGTCGATCAGGAGCCGGTCGCCGAAGGACTTGCGCAGGTTCTTCGCCTCGATCACGAGATCCCCGAGTCGCTCCCCGGGCGGGATGTAGATCTCGTTGGTCTCGTTACGCTCCTGGAACTCGCGCGAGGCGAGCTCCTCGTAGCGCTGCATGCGCGCCTTGCTCTTCGCCTGGCGGGCCTTGGGGTTCTGGCGCACCCACTCGAGCTCGCGTTCAAGCGTCTTGCGCAAAGCCTCCCGTTCACGTTCCTCCTGGGCCAGGCGCTTCTCCTTCTGCTCGAGCCAGGACGAGTAGTTGCCGTGATACGGAATGCCGTGGCCCCGGTCGAGCTCGAGGATCCACTCGGCAACGTTGTCGAGGAAGTAGCGGTCGTGAGTGACCGCGATCACCGTGCTCGGGTACTGCTCGAGGTATTTCTCCAGCCAGGCGATCGACTCGGCGTCGAGGTGGTTCGTCGGCTCGTCGAGCAGCAGCATGTCCGGTTCGGAGAGCAGCAGCCGGCAGAGCGCCACGCGGCGCTTCTCGCCGCCCGAGAGCTTGTCGATGGTCGCCTCCCAGGGCGGCAGGCGCAGCGCATCCGCGGCGATCTCGAGCTTGCGATCGAGTTCCCAGCCGCCGGCGGCGTCGATCTCGTCCTGCAGCCTGGCCTGCTCCTCGAGCAGCTTGTTCATCCTGTCGTCGTCCATCGGTTCGGCGAAGGCCTCGCTGATGGCGTTGAAGCGCTCGACCTTGGCGAACATCCCGCCGATGCCCTGGACGACCTCCTGGCGCACGGTCTTCATCGGGTCGAGCTCGGGCTCCTGGGGCAGGTAGCCGATCTTGATGCCCGGCTGCGGCCGCGCCTCGCCTTCGATGTTGGTGTCCAGCCCCCCCATGATCTTCAGCAGCGTGGACTTGCCCGAGCCATTGAGGCCGAGGACGCCGATCTTGGCGCCGGGGAAGAACGACAGGCTGATGTCGCGCAGGATGTGGCGCTTGGGGGGCACGATCTTGCCCACCCGGTTCATCGTGTAGATGTACTGAGCCATGGGGAAGGAGGCGGGAGGAAACGGGGCGCGCATTATGTCGGAGTTCGCCCGCCGAGCGGTAGGTCGGCCTGTGGTAACCTGCTCGCTTCTTGACGCTTGAGGCTGCGAACGCGCCGCGATGAGTTCGGATGTCCTCGTGATCGCCGGGGAAAAGCTCGCCCGCTACGGCTTTGGGGAAGGCCACCCCTTCGGCCCCGATCGTCATGGCGCCTTCTATCGCGAGTTCGAGGCCCGTGGCCTGCACCGCAAGGTCGAGGTGGAGGAGACCCGTGCCGCCACCGAGCAGGAACTGCTCGCGTTCCACACCCCGGAACTGGTGGCAAAGGTGCGCGACAAGTCGTCGGTCGGGCAGGGGTACCTCGACGGCGGCGACACCCCGGCCTACCGCGGGGTGTTCGAGGCTGCGAGTTATGTCGTCGGCGGCACCCTCAAGGCGGCCGACGCCATCATGTCCGGCAAGGCTCGGCGTGGCTTCGTGCCGATCGCCGGACTCCACCACGCGGGGCGGGGCCATGCCGCCGGTTTCTGCGTGTTCAACGACTGCGGCGTCGCGATCGAATTGCTCCGTTCGCGCCACGGCCTGCGGCGGATCGCCTACGTCGACATCGACGCCCACCACGGTGACGGGGTGTTCTACGCCTTCGAATCGGACCCGCAGCTGATCTTCGCCGACCTGCACGAGGACGGTCGCTTCCTCTATCCGGGCACGGGGTCGCCCGAGGAGACCGGCAAGGGCGCAGCCGCGGGCACCAAGGTCAACGTGGCGCTCGCGCCCGGGTCGGACGACTCGGCGTTCGAGGCCCACTGGCCACGGATCCTGGCCCACCTCGAGGCGCACGCCCCGGAGTTCATCCTGCTCCAGTGCGGCGCGGACAGCATCGAGGGTGACCCGATCACGCACCTGCGCTTCTCCCCGCGGACCCACGGGCGGGCCGCGCGGGACCTGGTCGCGCTCGCCGAGCGCCTCGGGCATGGCCGCGTACTGGCGACCGGCGGCGGCGGCTACAACCGCAGCAACCTGGCCCAGGCCTGGAATGAAGTGGTCGCGGGGCTGATCGGCTAGAATGTGCCTTCCGCCGGCGCGCCGGCGGCCCTGCGTTTGCCGCTCTTTTCCCGAGGTCTGCCGATGTTCCGGACCACGATGGTCATCGAAGGTTTCGATCCCGAGCTCGCCGCGTCGCTGCGCGCCGAAAGGGAGCGTCAGGAACACCACATCGAGCTGATCGCCTCGGAGAACTACGCCAGCCCCCGGGTGCTCGAGGCGCAGGGCTCGGTGCTGACCAACAAGTACGCCGAAGGCTATCCGGGCAAGCGTTACTACGGCGGCTGCGAGTTCGTCGATGTCGCCGAGCGGCTGGCGATCGAGCGCGCGAAGAAGCTCTTCGGCGCGGACTACGCGAACGTCCAGCCGCACTCCGGTTCGCAGGCCAACGCCGCGGTCTATCTCGCTCTGCTGAAGCCCGGCGACACGGTGCTCGGCATGAGCCTCGACCATGGCGGGCACCTCACCCACGGCGCCAAGGTCAATTTCTCCGGCAAGCTGTTCAACGCCGTGCAGTACGGCATCCGCCCGGACAACGGCGAGATCGACTACGACGCGCTCGAGCGCCAGGCGCTGGAGTCGAAGCCGCGCATGATCATCGCCGGCTTCTCGGCGTATTCGCGCACGCTCGACTTCCCGCGCTTCCGAGCGATCGCCGACCAGGTCGGCGCGTACCTGATGGTCGACATGGCGCACGTCGCGGGCCTCGTCGCCGCCGGCTGCTACCCGAACCCCGTGCCCTATGCCGACGTGGTGACGACCACCACCCACAAGACCCTGCGCGGCCCGCGCGGCGGCCTGATCCTCGCCCGTGCCAACGACGAGCTGACCAGGAAGTTCAACTCGCTGGTGTTCCCCGGCACCCAGGGCGGCCCGCTGATGCACGTGATCGCCGCCAAGGCGGTCGCCTTTCTCGAGGCACTGCAGCCCGAGTTCAAGGACTACCAGAAGCAGGTGGTGGTCAACGCCCGCGCGATGGCCGCGCGCATGATCGAGCGCGGCTATCGCATCGTCTCGGGCGGCACAGACAACCACCTCTTCCTGATCGACCTCTCCGACAAGAACATCACCGGCAAGGACGCGGACGCCGCGCTCGGCCGCGCCAACATCACGGTCAACAAGAACGCCGTCCCCAACGACCCGCGCCCGCCGATGGTCACCAGCGGGCTGCGCATCGGGACGCCTGCTGCGACCACGCGCGGCTTCAAGGAGGCCGAGGTCCGGCAGGTCGCCGACTGGATCTCCGACGTGCTCGATGCGGAAGGGGCCGAGGCCACGATCGAGCGGGTGCGCGGCGAGGTCGTCGCGCTCTGCAGGCGCTTCCCGGTCTACGGCCCCTGAGGGCCGGCATCCGGGCCGGGAGCGCGGCGCGACGCCGCGGCGGTTCCAGCCGACATGTATTGCCCCTTCTGCGGCCACGTCGAGACCAAGGTCAACGACTCGCGGCTCGCGGCCGAAGGGCGCCAGATCCGTCGGCGGCGCGAGTGCCTCTCCTGCGGCGAGCGCTTCACGACCTTCGAGACCGCGGAGCTGGTGATGCCGCTCGTGATCAAGAGCGACGACAGCCGCGAGCCCTTCGACGAGCAGAAGCTGCGCTCCGGCCTGCTGAAGTCGCTCGAGAAGCGGCCGGTACCGCAGGATGCGGTCGAGGAGGCCATCGCCCGCATCGGCCATCGCCTGCGCAGCCTCGGCGAGCGCGAGGTGGCATCGCGGCACGTCGGCGAGCTGGTGATGGAGGAGCTGCGCCACCTCGACGAGGTCGCCTATGTGCGCTTCGCCTCGGTGTACCGCAGCTTCCAGGACGTGGAGGCATTCCGCGAGGAGATCGAACGCCTGCGGCACCGGCGGCGCCGCGATCCGATGGCCGGCCAGCTGTCACTGCTCGGCGGGGAGCCGCCGCCCGGCCCGGGGGCGACGGCGCCGCTGGCACGCGAGCCGGTGCCGACTGGCGCGCGCGAGTCCGGCAAGGGGCGTGTCCGTGACAAGTAGCGGGCGCCAAGTGTCGGCCGCGGCCGGGACGCGCGCATGAGCCCGTTCCATTCCCGGGAGCGCGCGTGGATGGCCCGGGCGCTCGAGCTCGCCTGGCTCGGCCGCGATGGCACCCATCCGAATCCGCGGGTCGGCTGCGTGCTGGTGCGCGACGGCGAGGTCGTGGGGGAGGGCTGGCACCGGCGCGCCGGTGAGCCGCACGCCGAGGCGTTCGCGCTCGACGCAGCCGGCGCGCGGGCGCGCGGTGCCACCGCGTACGTCACGCTCGAGCCTTGCAACCACCATGGGCGCACCCCGCCCTGCACCGAAGCGCTGCTCGCCGCCGGCGTGGCGCGCGTGGTCTACGCCGTGCCCGATCCCGACCCGCGCGTCGACGGCGGCGGCGCCGCGCGGCTGCGTGCGGCGGGCGTCGACGTCGTCTGCGGGCTGCTGGCCGAAGAGGCGACCGAGCTGAACCTCGGGTTCTTCAGCCGCCTGCGTCGCGGCCGTCCATGGGTGCGCCTGAAGCTCGCCGCGAGCCTCGATGGTCGCACCGCGCTGGCCGGCGGCGAGAGCCAGTGGATCACCAGCGAGGCCGCGCGCCAAGACGTGCAGTGCTGGCGCGCACAGAGTGCGGCCATCCTGACCGGCGTCGGCACCGTCCTCGCCGACGACCCTGCGCTGACCGTCCGGGTCGGCGATTCGCCGCGGCAGCCGCTGCGCGTCGTGCTCGACGGGCGGCTGCGCTCCCCCCCTGCCGCACGCGTCTTCTCGGGTCCCGGAGAGAGCCTGGTGTTCGCGCTCGAGGACGCCGATGCTGGTCGCTTCTTGCCACCTTCTCGCGTCGCGCTGGAGCGCGTCTCGGCCGGGTCCGACGGCCGCCTCGCCCTGCCCGAGGTGCTGCGTCGCCTCGGCGCACGGCAGCTGAACGAGGCGTGGGTCGAGGCCGGGCCGACGCTCGCCGGGTCGCTGCTCGCGGCCGGCCTGGTCGACGAGCTCGTGCTGTACCTCGCGCCGACGCTGCTCGGGCCCGACGCCCGGCCGCTCGCGATGCTGCCGGCCCTCAGCCGTCTCGCGGACCGGCCGGCCTGGCGCATCCACGACCTCCGTCCCATCGGTCCGGATGCCCGTATCATGCTGCGGCCAGGAGGCCAATGACGTGTTCACCGGAATCGTGCGCGACGTCGGGACGATCCGCCGGCTCGAGCCGCGCGGCGGCGACGTGCGCCTGTGGATCGACGTGAACGCGTTGCCGATGGCCGGCGTGGTCGACGGCGACAGCGTCTGCGTCAGCGGCTGCTGCCTGACCGCGCTCGAGGTCGCCGCCGGCGGGTTCGCAGCGGACGTCTCGCGCGAGAGCTTGTCGCTGACCACGCTCGGCACGCTGCAGGCCGGCGCGCGCGTGAACCTGGAGCCCTCGCTGAAGGCGGGCGACGCGCTGGGCGGGCACCTCGTATCGGGCCACGTCGACGGCGTCGGCGAGCTCGTCGCGTTGCACGAGGACGCGCGCTCGGTGCGGATGCGCTTCCGCTGTCCCGCTGGCCTCTCGCGCTACGTCGCGCGCAAGGGCTCGGTCGCGGTCGATGGCGTCAGCCTCACCGTCAACGAGGTCGACGGCGACGAGTTCGGCGTCAACCTGATCCCCCACACCCAGGCAGTGACCACGCTCGGCGAGTTCCGCCCGGGCCGGCGCGTCAACCTCGAGATCGACCAGGTCGCCCGGTACGTCGAGCGGCTCCTCGCCGCGCAGCAGGGCGGCGTGGCACCGGTCCGCTGAGCAAGGAGCACGCAGTATGCACGTGGTACGCAAGGACGCCGCCCCGGCGACCCCCGGCCTCGACAGCGTCGAGGAGATCCTCGCCGACATCGCGGCCGGCAAGATGGTCGTGATCATGGACGACGAGCACCGCGAGAACGAGGGCGACCTGCTGATGGCGGCGAGCCTGGTGAGGCCGGAGGACGTCAACTTCATGGCCCGCTACGGCCGCGGCCTGATCTGCCTCACGCTGACGCGCGAGCGCTGCCAGCAATTGCGACTGCCCTTGATGGTCAGCGACACCGACCTCGAGCAGCGCACCAACTTCACGCTGTCGATCGAGGCAGCCGAGGGCGTGACCACGGGCATCTCGGCCTACGACCGCGCCCACACGGTGCGCACGGCGGTCGCACCCGACGCCAAGCCGTCGGACCTGCGCCAGCCCGGCCACATCTTCCCCATCATGGCGCAGCCGGGCGGCGTCCTGACCCGTGCCGGTCACACCGAGGCCGGCTGCGACTTCGCGCGCCTCGCCGGGCTCGAGCCGGCCGCGTTGATCGTCGAGATCATGAACGACGACGGCACGATGGCGCGCCGCCCGGACCTCGAGAAGTTCGCGCGCCAGCACGGGCTCAGGATCGGCACGATCGCCGACCTGATCCGCTACCGCCTGCGCAACGAGCGCTCGGTCGAGCGCATCGCCGAGCAGCGCGTCAGCACCGAGTTCGGCGATTTCACGCTGCTCGCCTACCAGGACCACGTCCACCGCGACGTGCACCTCGCGCTGGTGCGCGGCTCGATATCCGCCGAGGGCCCGCCGCCGCTGGTGCGCGTCCACCTCACCGACACGCTGCGCGACGTGCTCGGCATCGGCGCCGGCACCGACGGCGGGCGCCACTGGACGCTGCGCGCGGCGATGGCGCGGGTGGCCGCCGAGGGCCACGGCGTGATCGTGATCCTGCGCGAGGCGGAGACGCCGCGGCAGCTGGCCGACGCCGTGCGGGGGCTCGCCCGGCCCGGCGAGCAGGTCGCGGCGGCGACCGAAGGCGCGCCGGTGCTGCGCACCTACGGCATCGGCGCGCAGATCCTCAAGGACGTCGGCGTGCGGCGCATGCGGGTGCTGTCGGCGCCGAAGCAGCTGCACGGGCTGTCCGCGTTCGACCTCGAGGTCGAGAGCTACGTGGACCACGACTGAAGTGCAGGGCGCCACCGTCATCGAAGGCAGCCTCGACGCCCGCGGCCTGAAGGTCGCGGTGATCGCCGGCCGCTGGAACGACTTCATCGTCGCGAGCCTGCTCAAGGGCGCCTGTGCGGCCTGGACGCGTCGCGGCGGCCTGCCCGCCGACCTGACGATCGCGCGCGTGCCCGGAGCGTTCGAGCTGCCGGTCGCGGTCAAGCGCTTGGCCGCGTGCGGGCGCCACGATGCCGTGGTGGCACTGGGCTGCGTGATCCGCGGAGACACGCCACACTTCGACTACGTCGCGGGCGAGGCAGCGGCCGGCCTGACGCGGGCGCAGCTCGACACCGGTGTCCCCTGCATCTTCGGCGTGCTGACGGTGGACACCGTCGAGCAGGCGCTGGAGCGCGCGGCGACCCGCCGCATGGACAAGGGCGGCGAGGCGATGGACGTCGCGATCGAGATGGCGAACCTGCTGCGGCAGGTCGGCCGATGAGCCGGGCCCCGGCCCACGACCCGCGCTCCGGCGCGCGCTCGGTGGCGCGCAAGCTCGCGCTGCAGGCCCTCTACCGGCTGCAGATCAACGACGGCCCCTGGCAAGACGTGCTCGGCGAGTTCCAGTCCGCGGAGGACATGCCCAAGGCCGACCGCGAATACTTCGAGTCGATCGTGCGCGCCGTCGCGGCAGAGCGCGCCGAGCTGGATGCGCAGCTCGCCGCCTGGCTCGACCGCAAGCCCGCCGAACTCGATCCCGTGGAGCATGCCGTGCTGCTGGTCGGCACCTGGGAGCTGCGCTCCAGGCCCGACGTCCCGTGGCGGGTCGTGATCAACGAGGCGGTGACGCTGACGCGCCGCTTCGGCGCCACCGACGGGCACAAGTTCGTCAATGCGGTGCTAGACCGCGCGGCCCGCGAACTGCGGCCGCACGAGCACTGAGCGGGCCGAGCCGCCACGATGGCGCTGTCCGAGTTCGAGCTGATCGGCCGCTTCTTCGGTGCCCCGGCCGCCGCAGGGGCCGGCGCCGCGAGGCCCGACGTCCTGCTCGGGATCGGCGACGACGGTGCCATCCTGCGGCCGCCCGTCGGCCACGACCTCGTGGCCGTGACCGATACCATCATCGAGGGCGTGCACTTCCCGGTCGGCTGCCCCGCGGCGTCGATCGGCCACCGCGCCCTCGCGGTCAACCTCAGCGACGTCGCGGCGATGGGTGCGGTGCCGGCCTGGGCGCTCCTGTCGCTGACGCTGCCGCAGGCGGACGAGGCCTGGCTGCAGGCGTTCGCCTCCGGGTTCGGTCGACTGGCGCGCGAGCACCAGGTCGCGCTGGCCGGCGGCGACACCACCGGCGGCGCGCTCGCCGTGACCGTGCAGGTGCTGGGGTTCGTGCCTGCCGGAGGCGGCTTGCGCCGCGCGGGAGGCGCCCCGGGCGACTGGGTGTTCGTGTCCGGAACGCCCGGCGACGCCGCCGCGGGCCTGGCGCTCGAGATGGGAGCCAGCGGCCCCGGCGGGCTGGACGAGGCGTGGCTGCGCGACCGGTTCCTGTTCCCGACACCGCGCGTCGGGCTCGGCAGGCTGCTGAACGGGCTGGCGAGCGCCTGCATCGACGTGTCGGACGGCCTGCTCGGCGACCTCGGCAAGCTGGCCGCGGCAAGTGGCTGCGGCGCCGAGGTCGACCTGACGCGGCTGCCACTGTCACCCGCGTTGATCAGGCTGCTCGGCGCCGAGAAGGCGCTGGAGCGCGCCCTCGCCGGCGGTGACGACTACGAGCTCTGCTTCACGGTGCCGGACCGGCGCCTCGTGGAGGCGCAGGAACTGCTCGCGGCGCAGCCTGCGCCGACGCGCTGCATCGGACGCCTGGCGTCAGGAAGTGACGTGAAGTTGCAGCGCGCCGGGAGCGTGATGGACTTCGCGCACGCCGGCTTCGACCACTTCGCGCGCTGAGCGGGCACCGCCGGGAACTGCGTCACAGCCCGCCCCGGCGGGTCTTCGTATCCTGCCCCGGCCCAGCTTCGGTCACATCCGGCCGCGGCGGCTGCGCGACGCACCGATGCCCTCACTGCTGCAGAACGAAGCCCGTCCGAGCGCCCCGGCGAGGATGCCGGAGAAGATCGGCAAGTACGTGATCGTCAACGAGGTCGGTCGCGGCAGCACCGGCACCGTCTATCTCTCGCACGACCCGTACTACGGCCGCGACGTCGCGATCAAGGTCTACAACCTCGACGCCGGCGGCGACGAGGAGAAGGCGCGCATCGCGAGGAAGATGTTCCTCTCCGAGGCGCACATGGTCGGGATGCTGCAGCACCCGCACATCCTGCCGATCTACGACGCGGGCGAGGAGGGCGACTACTGCTACATCGTCACCGAGCACGTGCACGGCGCGCGCACCCTGGCGGCGTACTGCAAGCCCGACAACCTGCTGCGCATCGACGACGTGGTCGAGATCGTCTACAAGTGCGCCCGGGCGCTGCACTACGCCCACTCGCGCGGCGTGATCCACCGCGACATCAAGCCGTCGAACATCATGCTCACGCAGGATTCCGACGTGCGCATCATCGACTTCGGCATCGCGCTGGTCGCCGACTCCGACATCTCGCGCATCGAGGGCATCGCCGGCAGCCCGAGCTACATGTCTCCCGAGCAGGTGCAGAGCCTCGAGCTCAGCAACCGCTCCGACATCTACTCGCTAGGCGCCGTGATGTACGAGCTGCTGACGGGAGCGCGGCCCTTCAAGGCCTCGAACCTCGCCAAGCTCCTGCACCAGATCGTCTACGCGACCCCGGCGCCGATCCACACCCTGCGCGCCGACATCCCCGAGGAACTCGAGCAGGTCTGCGCGACGGCGCTGATGAAGCAGCCCGAGCGCCGCTACAAGACCGGCCTCGACTTCGCCGCGGACCTCACGCGCGTCCACCAGAAGCTGCGCGAGGCCTACGCCAAGATCGACCAGCAGGAGCAGTTCGCGACGCTGCGCCGGCTGCGGTTCTTCCACGAGTTCTCGCACGCCGAGATCTGGGAGGTCATGCGCGCCAGCACCTGGCGCGACTACGCGCCAGGCGAGCACATCGTGCGCGAGGGCGAGATCGACGATCGCTTCTACATCCTGGTCTCGGGCGAGTGCAGCGTCGAGCGCACGGGCACCAACGTCGGGAGGATCGAGACCGGCGACTGCTTCGGCGAGACGGGCTACGTCAAGGGTGCGCGGCGCACGGCGAGCATCCGCGCATCGAGCCCGGTCACGGTGCTCAAGGTCAGCGCGACGCTGCTCGAGCAGGTGTCGGCCGCCTGCCAGCTGCGCTTCAACCGCATGTTCCTCAAGACGCTGATCACCCGCCTGCAGAACGCCGAGGCGGCCTCGATCCGCTGAGCGGCGTGCCAGGGCCGGAACGGCCGTGGTCGTGGCCCGTTGGCGTCGGCCCGCCGTTTGCCGCACACTTCGGCCAGGCCGTGGCGTCACGGCCGCGTCGCTGCCCACGGAGATCAGGATGTCCCGCCCGCACGCCTACGTCTCGTCGTTCGCGTCCCTCGCAGGTGGCCTCGCCGCGTTTGTCGGCCTCGCCTTCGCCGCTGCGCCGGCGCCTGCTCCACCGGCGCCCGCTGCAGTTGCGAGCCGCGTGGCGACGGCCTGTCCGGCCTTCCTCGACCACGACTTCAAGCGGCTGCGCTCGGCCGAGACGCTGAACCTCTGCAAGGCCTTCGCCGGCAAGCCGCTGCTGATCGTGAACACGGCGAGCCATTGCGGCTTCACGGGGCAGTTCGAGGGGCTCGAGGCGCTCTACCAGAAGTACCGGGCCAGGGGACTGGTCGTGGTCGGCTTCCCGTCCGACGATTTCCACCAGGAAGCCGGCGACGAGGCCGAGACCGCCGAGGTCTGCTACGTCAACTACGGCGTCAAGTTCCCGATGCTCGCGCCGACCTCCGTGACGGGCAGGGCGGCGAACCCCGTCTTCGCCGAGATCGCCAGGCAGTCGCGCGCGCCGAGCTGGAACTTCAACAAGTACGTGATCGCCGCCGACGGACGCGTCGTCGGCGCGTTCGGCAGCACGACCGGGCCCGAGTCGCGGGAGCTCGCAGCGGCCATCGAAAAGGTGCTCTGACACCCCGTCCGGCAGGCCGGTGGGCTCGGGCGCCGCGTCCCGAGGGCGCGGTGCGCGCCGTCGCCCTGCGGCCGGCGGCCCATGGGGGCGCCTGCCGGCCCTGGATGCGGGTCAGGCGGGGGTGGCGTCCTTGTCGCGCTCGATCAGCGCGTACGCCGAGTGGTTGTGGATCGACTCGAAGTTCTCCGTCTCGACCACGTAGGCCGATATCCGCGGCTCGTCGTTCAGCCGTACCGCGACGTCACGCACCATGTCCTCGACGAACTTCGGGTTGTCGTAGGCGCGCTCGGTCACGTACTTCTCGTCGGGGCGCTTCAGGATCCCGAACAGTTCGCACGACGCCTCCGACTCGGCGATGTCGATCAGTTCCTCGATCCACATGTGCTCCCGCAGCCTCGCCTTGATCGTCACGTGGGAGCGCTGGTTGTGCGCGCCGTATTGGGAGATCTTCTTGCTGCAGGGGCAGAGGCTGGTGACGGGTACGACCACCTTGACCCAGAGGGCGGTCACGCCTTCCCGGCGCTCCCCGATCAGGGTGGTCTGGTAGTCCATCAGGCTTTCGACGCCGGATACCGGCGCCTTCTTCATCACGAAGAAGGGGAACGTCATCTGGATGTGGCCGGCTTCGGCCTCGAGCTTGACCGTCATCTCCTCGAGAATCTTCTGGAACCCCTCGACCGAGATCTCGCGCTCCTGGTGCAGCAACTCGACGAAGCGCGACATGTGCGTGCCCTTGAAGTTGTGCGGCAGGTTCACGTACATGTTCAGTGTCGCGACGGTGTGCTGGTCACCCGAGGAGCGGTCGCGGACCCGGACCGGATGCACGATGTCCTTGATGCCGACCCGATTGATCGGGATCTGGCGGGTATCGACGCGGTTCTGGACGTCTTCGACGATCGCGACCTTGGGCTTCGGGGCGAGGGGGGAGACTGAGTTCATGTGGGGTTCCTTGTCTGGTATCCCGCTCGATCCGTGGCGGGCGCAACCTGCGATGCCACTCTAGAGCAACTCTTGTATAGCCTCAATCTATACAAAAGCTGTACGGCTGATCACCCTGGACCAGGATGACGGCTCGGACGTTACCCGCCGACCCGGCGCGAGCGGTCGGAATTGTGCGCAGTCCACCACCCTTCGATCGTCCGGCTCAAGCCGGCAAGGTCGAGGCCGGCGGCTGCCAGGCAATCGTCGCGGGAACCATGTTCGATGAACCGGTCGGGGATGCCGACCAGCAGCTGGGGCAGCGCCGCGCCCGAGGCCGACAGCAGCTCCGCCACCGCAGCGCCAGCGCCGCCGGCGACCGTGTTTTCCTCCACGGTGACGAGGGCATGGTGGCGCGCGATCAGCCGCAGCACCAGTTCCTCGTCGAGGGGCTTGACGAAGCGCATGTTGACGACCGTCGCATCGAGTCGCTCGCCGATCAGCAGCGTCGAGGCGAGCAGCGTGCCGAAACAGAGGATCGCGAGCCCGGAACGACCCTCGCGGCGGATCTCGCCGCGCCCGACCGGCAGTGCATGCATCGCCGCCTCGACCGCCACGCCGGCACCCGCGCCGCGCGGGTAGCGCACCGCGCTCGGGCAGGCGAGGGTGGTCGCCGTATAGAGCATGTGGCGGCACTCGTTCTCGTCGGCCGGCGCCATGACCACCATGTTCGGAATGCAGCGCAGGTACGACAGGTCGAACGCGCCCTGGTGGGTCGCGCCGTCGCTGCCGACCAGGCCGGCACGGTCCAGGGCGAACACGACCGGCAGGTTCTGCAGTGCGACGTCGTGGATCAGCTGGTCGTAGGCGCGCTGCAGGAAGGTGGAGTAGATCGCGACCACCGGCTTGAGGCCCTCGCAGGCGAGCCCGGCGGCGAAGGTCACGGCATGCTGCTCGGCGATCGCGACGTCGAAGTAGCGGTCCGGGAAGCGCTTCGAGAACTCCACCAGGCCCGAGCCCTCGCGCATCGCCGGCGTGATGCCGATCAGGCGCGGTTCGCGCTCGGCCATGTCGCAGAGCCACTGCCCGAACACCTGAGTGAACGAAGGACCGGTCGCCTTGTCCTTGAAGATGGTCCCGCTCGCCGGGTCGAAGGGGCCGGGCCCGTGCCACTTGATCGGGTCTGCCTCGGCGGGCGCATAGCCCTTGCCCTTGCGCGTCACGACGTGCAGGAACTGCGGGCCGCGTAGCTTGCGCTGGTTGCGCAGCGTCTGGACCAGGGTGTCGATGTCGTGGCCGTCGATCGGCCCGATGTAGTTGAAGCCGAGTTCCTCGAACAGGGTGCCAGGCAGCACCATGCCCTTCATGTGCTCCTCGGAGCGACGGGCGAGCTCCCAGACGGTCGGCATCTGCCGCAGCACCTTCTTGCCTCGCTCGCGCAGCGCCGCGTAGGTCCGTCCCGAGAGGATGCGGGCGAAGTAATGCGACATCGCGCCGACGTTCTCGGAGATCGACATGTCGTTGTCGTTCAGCACGACGAGCAGGTCGGCCTTCAGCGAGCCGGCGTTGTTCAGGGCCTCGAAGGCCATGCCGGCCGTGATCGCCCCGTCGCCGATCACGGCCACGACGCGTCGCTTCGCGCCTTCGCGCTGCGCCGCCACTGCCATGCCGAGGGCCGCACTGATCGAGGTGCTCGAATGGCCGACCCCGAAGGTGTCGTACTTGCTCTCCGCGCGCGAGGGGAACGGGGCGAGGCCATCCTTCTGCTTGATCGTGGCCAGCCGGTCGCGCCGGCCGGTCAGCACCTTGTGCGGATAGGCCTGGTGGCCGACGTCCCAGACCAACCGGTCCTCCGGGGTGTCGTACACATAATGCAGCGCCACCGTGAGCTCGACCGTGCCGAGGCCGGCAGCGAAATGCCCGCCGCGCGTGGCCACGCTGCGGATGAGGTAGTCGCGCAGTTCCTGGCACACCTCCCCCAACTGCGACGGCTTCAGCCGCCGCAGGTCGGCGGGCGACTCGATGCGTGACAGCAACGGGTGGAGGGTGCGTGGGGCGGTCATTGCACCGTCATCTTACACGGCCGGCAGGGGCCGCCCAGCCGGTGCGCGGCCGGTTCCGTCAGTTGCCTCGCCCAGTGACGAAATGGGCGAGTTCCACGAGGCCCGCCGCACGCTCGCCGAGTGGTGCCAGCGCCGCGATCGCCCGGTCGTGCTGTTCGGCCGCGGCCCGCCGCGCCTCCGCCATCCCGACGATGCTCGGGTAGGTGGGCTTGTCGCGCGCCGCGTCCGCGCCGGCGAACTTCCCGAGCTGCTCGGTGGTACCGGCGACGTCGAGGATGTCGTCCTGGATCTGGAAGGCCAGGCCGATGGCCGCGCCGAACTCGCGCAGCGCGCCGTAGACCGGACCGGCGCGCACGCCCGCGGCCACGGCGCCCAGCATCACGCTGGTCTCGATCAGCGCGCCGGTCTTGCGCCGGTGCATGTCTTCCAGCATCGGCAGCTCGAGGCGCCGCCCGACCGACTCGAGGTCGATCGCCTGGCCGCCCGCCATGCCGAGCGTGCCGATGCCGAGGGCGAGCAGCCGGATCATGTCGAGGCGCGCGGCCGCCTCGACCACGTCGGTCGTCGGCTCGCCGGCCAGCACCTGGAACGACAGTGCCTGCAGCGCATCGCCCGTCAGGATCGCCGTCGCCTCGTCGAACGCCTTGTGGCAGGTCGGCCGGCCGCGGCGCAGGTCGTCGTCGTCCATCGCCGGCAGGTCGTCGTGGACCAGGCTGTAGACGTGGATCAGCTCGACCGCGGCCGCGGGTGCGTCCAGTCGCTCCAGCGGCGCGCCGAGGGCCGTGCCCGTCGTGTACACCAGGACCGGCCGCAGCCGCTTGCCACCGCCGAGCGAGCTGTAGCGCATCGCGTCGCGCAGGCGGGTCGTACCGGGGTCCGGCAGCGCGAGCACCGAGTCGAGCACCGACTCGATGCGCTCGCGGTAGGCGGCGATCCGCGAGTCGAGGGCGCCGCGCGCTGGCTCGCTCATGCCTCGTCTCCCTCGACTTCGTCCTCGTCGGTCGACCCGGCACCGTCGGGCCCGGCGTCGAACGCCACGGCCTCGGGCCTGCCGTCGCGCTTGAGCAGGATCTCGACGCGCGCCTGGGCCGACTGCAGCGCCGACTGGCATTCGCGGGTGAGCGCGACGCCACGCTCGAACGTGCGCAACGACTCCTCGAGGGGGAGGTCGCCGTTCTCGAGCCGCTCGACGAGCTGCTCGAGCTCCTGCAGGGACTTCTCGAAATCCGGTTGGCGGGGCTTGCGATTCAAGGAGCGACGCCTTGTGCGAACGGGGGAACGCGACCATAAACGCCGGGAGAATTCTGGGTCAAACGGACTCTGTCGACCGGCGGTGGTTCCGGGCATGCCATCGTGGCCGCCGCCAGCCCGCTCCAGGGCCCGTCGCAGGTGCCTCGCGGGCGCGCCGCAGGCGTGCCTCCCGCCCGCCGGCTCCGGGCAACGGCGCGCACGGACACGTCGTCCGCTATACTCGCGCCGCCGCGGGACTGACAGCCCGCGGCCTCCGCGGCCCTGGGACTGACAGCCCGTCGCCGCCGACGCTTGCCTCATCCCTCCTTGCTTGCGGAACCGACCCCTGATGGCGAAAGACTACGACGCCTCGGCGATCGAGGTCCTTTCCGGACTGGAACCCGTGCGCCGTCGCCCGGGCATGTACACGGACACGTCCCGGCCCAACCACCTCGCGCACGAGGTCATCGACAACAGCGTCGACGAGGCGCTGGCGGGGCACGCGAAGCAGATCGCGGTCACGCTGCACGAGGACGGCTCTCTCGAGGTGGCCGACGACGGCCGCGGCATGCCCGTCGACATCCACCCGAAGGAGAAGGTCAGCGGCGTCGAGCTGATCCTCACGCGCCTGCACGCCGGTGGCAAGTTCGACGGCAGCAACTACAAGTATTCCGGCGGCCTGCACGGCGTCGGCGTGTCGGTGGTCAACGCGCTCTCGAAGCAGCTCGAGTGCTGGATCCGGCGTGGCGGCAAGGAATACAACATCGGCTTCAAGGACGGGAAGGTCTACTCGAAGCTCGAGGTGGTCGGCACCACCGGCCAGCGCAACACCGGCACGACGGTGCGTTTTTGGCCCGACCCGAAGTACTTCGATTCCGGCAAGTTCTCGGTGCCGCAGCTGCGGCACGTGCTGAAGGCCAAGGCGGTGCTGTGCCCCGGCCTCAGGCTGAGTTTCCTCGACGAGGCCACCGGCCAGAAGGACGAGTGGTTCTTCACCGGCGACCTCGGTGCCTACCTCGCCGACGAACTCGGCAAGGTCGATCGCCTGCCCGCCGAGCCGATCACCGGCAAGCGCGAGCAGGACGCCGACACCGTCGAGTTCGCGCTCTGCTGGGCGCCCGAGGCCGACCAGGCGATCGCCGAGAGCTACGTCAACCTGATCCCCACGATCGAGGGTGGCACCCACGTCAACGGCCTGCGCGCCGGCGCGACCACCGCGGTGCGCGAGTTCTGCGAGTTCCGCAACCTGCTGCCGCGCGGCGTCAAGCTCACGCCCGAGGACGTCTGGGACGGCGCGCGCTTCGTGCTCTCGATCAAGATCCGCGAGCCGCAGTTCGCGGGCCAGACCAAGGAGCGGCTGGCCTCGCGCGACGCGGCGGCCCTGGTCGAGGGGTTCGTCAAGGACCACCTGGGCCTCTGGCTCGCACAGCACCCGGACGCGGGCGAGAAGATCGCGCAGTACGCGATCGACAATGCGCAGGAGCGCCTCAAGGCGGCACAGAAGGTGCAGCGCAAGCGTGTCTCCAGCGGCCCGGCGCTGCCGGGCAAGCTCGCCGACTGCGCCAGCGACGACCCGCGCCGCTCGGAACTCTTCCTCGTCGAGGGTGACTCGGCGGGCGGCTCCGCCAAGCAGGCGCGCGACAAGGACTTCCAGGCGATCATGCCGCTGCGCGGCAAGATCCTGAACACCTGGGAACTCGACCACGGCGCCATCTCCTCCTCGCAGGAGGTGCACGACATCAGCGTCGCGCTCGGCGTCGACCCGGGCGATTCGGACATCTCGCGCCTGCGCTACCATCGCATCTGCATCCTCGCCGACGCCGACTCCGACGGTCAGCACATCGCGACGCTGCTCTGCGCGCTTTTCCTGAGGCACTTCCGCCCGCTGGTCTCCCACGGGCACGTCTTCGTGGCGATGCCGCCGCTGTTCCGGATCGACGCGGGCAAGCTGGTCGCCTATGCGCTCGACGAAGCCGAACGCGACCAGGTCCTGGAAAAGCTCGCACGCGAGTCGCGCGCCAAGCCGCAGGTCATGCGCTTCAAGGGACTCGGCGAGATGAACCCGAGCCAGCTGCGCGAGACCACGATGGACCCCCGCACGCGGCGCCTCGTGCAACTGACGCTCGACGCGCGCGACGAGACCGATTCGCTGATGGACATGCTGCTCGCCAAGAAGCGCGCTTCCGACCGCCGTGAATGGCTCGAGCAAAAGGGCAACCTCGCCGAGGTCGTACCGTGAAGGACCTGGAGCTGAACTTCGAGGGCATCGAGAAGCGCCCGCTGCGCGACTTCACCGAGAAGGCGTATCTCGACTACTCGATGTACGTGATCCTCGACCGCGCGCTGCCGGCGATCGGCGACGGCCTGAAGCCGGTGCAGCGACGCATCATCTATTCCATGAGCGAGCTCGGCCTTTCGGCCGGGCAGAAGCACCGCAAGTCGGCGCTGTCGGTCGGCGACGTGCTCGGCAAGTACCATCCGCACGGCGACACTGCCTGCTACGAGGCGATGGTGCTGATGGCCCAGCCCTTCGCCTACCGTTACCCGATCGTCGACGGGCAGGGCAACTGGGGCTCGCAGGACGACCCGAAGTCGTTCGCGGCGATGCGCTATACCGAGTCGAAGCTCACGCGCTACGCCGAGACGCTGCTCGCCGAGCTCGGCGAGGGCACGGTCGACTGGGTGCCGAACTACGACGGGCGGCTCGAGGAGCCCGCCGTGCTCCCGGCGCGCCTGCCGAACCTGCTGCTCAACGGCACCACCGGCATCGCCGTCGGCATGGCGACCGACATCCCGCCGCACAACCTGCGCGAGGTCGCGGCGGCCTGCATCCACCTGCTCGACGAGCCGGATGCGACGACGCGTGCGCTGATGAAGCACGTCAAGGGCCCCGACCTGCCGACCGGCGGCGAGATCGTCTCGCCGCGGTCGGACCTCGTCGAGTTCTACGACAAGGGCGTCGGCAGCTTCAAGGCGCGCGCCACCTGGAAGATCGAGGACGACGCGATCGTCGTCACCGCGCTGCCCTGGCTGACCTCCGGCTCCAAGGTCCAGGAGCAGGTCGCCGAGCAGATGCGGGCCAAGAAGCTGCCGCTGGTCGAGGACATCCGCGACGAGTCGGACCACGAGAACCCGACCCGCATCGTGATCGTGCCGAAGGGCCGCAAGGTCGACACCGACCAGCTGATGGCACACCTGTTCGCCACCACCGACCTCGAGCGCAACTACCGCGTCAACCTGAACGTCATCGGCCTCGACGGGCGGCCGCGGGTGATGGGCCTGCGCGACATGCTCGTCGAGTGGCTGCAGTTCCGCACCACGACGGTCACGCGCCGGCTGCAGTGGAGGCTCGAGAAGGTCGGCAAGCGCCTGCACATCCTCGACGGCCTGCTGGTGGCCTACCTCAACCTCGACGAGGTGATCCGCATCATCCGCCGCGAGGAAGAACCGAAGCCGGTGCTGATGAAGCGCTTCGCGCTCTCCAGCGAACAGGCCGAGGCGATCCTCGAGACCAAGCTGAGGCACCTCGCGAAGCTCGAGGAGATGAAGATCCGCGAGGAGCAGAAGAAGCTCGCCGAGGAGCGCGACGAGCTGCAGGCGATCCTCGGCAGCGAGGCACGCCTCAAGAAGCTGATCGCGACCGAGTTGCAGGCGGACGCCGACAAGTACGGCGACCCGCGGCGCTCCAGGATCGTGGAACGCGAGGCCGCCCAGGCGATCGACGAGACCTCGCTGATCGCCAACGATCCGGTCACGGTGGTGCTCTCGACCGGCGGCTGGGTGCGGCAGGCCAAGGGCCACGAGATCGACCCGCGCGCGCTGCAGTACAAGAACGGCGACGGCTACCAGCATGCCGTGCGCGGCATGGCGCTGCAGCCGGCGGTTTTCCTGGACTCGACGGGCCGCTGCTACGCGTTGCCCGCGCACTCGCTGCCCTCCGCTCGGGGCCTCGGAGAGCCCCTGTCGGGACGTCTCAACCCGCCGGACGGCGCCAGGTTCGCGGGCGTCATGATGGGCGATCCCGAGGGGCTCTGGCTGCTCGTCTCGGACGCCGGCTACGGCTTCACCGCGCGCCTCAAGGATCTCGTGACGGACCGTCGCGCCGGCAAGACCGTGCTGTCGGTACCCGAAGGCGCGATGGTGCTGCCGCCGGCGCCGGTGCCGGGCCCCGGCGCCCTGGTCTGCGTCGCCAACACCGAAGGCCGGCTGCTCACCTTCCCGGCGAGCGACGTGCCTGAGATGCCCAGGGGCAAGGGCAACAAGCTCTTCAACATCCCCGCGGCACGGGCGACCGCGCGCGAGGAGCTGCTCGCCGGCGTCGCCGTCGTCGACAAGGGCGGCAGCCTGGTGGTGCTCGCCGGCGAGCGCCGCATGACGCTGGAGTGGTCCCAGCTCAGGGACTACAAGGGCGAACGCGCCCAGCGAGGCGCGGTCTTGCCCCGCGGCTGGCGCGGGGTCACGCGTCTCGAGGCGTTGACCGAAGTGCCTGCCGAGGCGAAGTAGCGTCCGCCCCCCGTGGCGCGTTGCCCCTCGCTAGCCGAGGACGACCTGCTCGGGCTCGTTGATGAAGTAGCCCTGCACGAACTGGACGCCGATCTGGAACAGCACCGCCATCGTGTTGGCTTCCTCGACGCGCTCGGCGATGGTGAGCACCTGGCGGGTCTTGGCGGCATCGACCAGCTGCCGTACCCGTTGCTGCAGCTCCGGGTTGCCGGCGAGCCCCTGTATCAGCGCGCCGTCGATCTTGATGAAGTCGAGCGGGACGGTCGTCAGTAGCCCGAGCGGGTCGCGGCCGCTGCCGAAGCGCTCGAACGCGAACCGCAGGCCGCGCTGCTTGAGGGCCTTCGCCAGCGCCTGCACCTGGAGCTGGTAGCTCGAGGCGACGTCCTCGGGCACCTGGAAGCACAGGCGCGCCGCCTGAGCCTTGGTCGCCTTCAGCTGGCCATCGAGCCACATCGGCATCGACGGATCGAGCACGCTGTCGCGCGACAGCCGCACGAACACGCAACCCGGCTTGCGCTGGGCCACGAACGACAGCGACGCGCCGATCACCCAGCGGTCGATGTTCTTGAGCAGGTCGTTGCGCTCTGCGGCCGGCATGAACTCCGAAGGCAGGACTTCCTTACCCTGCATGTCGACCATGCGCACCAGCAGGTCGTACATCCGCGGGTCGTCGCCGTGGAGGCTGGCGATGGGCTGCTGCACCAGCCGGAATCGGTTCTCCATCAGCGCGGCCTTGATGTGCTTCACCCACACCTGGTCGTAGGCCTGCACCCGGGTGTCCGCATCGGCGCGATCGAGCAGGGCGACCTGGTTGCCGCCACGCTGGCGCGCGCGGCGGCAGGCGTCGATCGCATCGTCGATCGCCGCGTTGAGGTCGGGGTTGCCGTGCGGGATCACCGACAGGCCGACGCTGCAGGTGGCGCTGAGCGTCTTGGTGCCCACTGTGAACAGGTTCTTCTGGACGTGCTGCACGACCTGCTCGGCCCAGGCCTCGGCGTCGCGGGTGTTGCCGCGCTCGATCATCATCAGGAAGCTCACCCCGCCGAAGCGGCCGCTGATGTCCTTCGGCAGCAGGTGCGACTGCAGCAGCTGCGCGAACTCGACCAGGATCTGCTCGCTGCCGTCGATGCCGACGTCGCGCTCCAGCGCCGCGAACTTGTCGAGCCGCACCTGCGCCACGTGGCGCACGCCACCCGACGCCGGCGTCGACACTCGCTCGCGCATCCCCTCGAGCGCCGCCCGGCGATGCAGGAAGCCGGTGGCAGGGTCGCGGCGCACCGCATCGGCGAGGTCGGTCGCGAGCTGGTTCTCGTCCCGGCGGCGCGCCGGTACGATCAGCCGCACGCACGGCTCGCCGTCACTCTCGCCGACCGACAGCACGATCTCGAGCGGCAGCAACCCGCCGTCGGCCTTGCGCCCGGAGGCGGCGAGCACGTGATCGCTCCAGCGGCCCGACAGGCAGGCGGCGAGCGCACCCTTCAGCGCCGCATGCGACTCGGGGTCGAAGAGGTCCATCAGGGGCTGGCCGATCAGCGCGTCGCGGCCCTCGATGCCGAACATCTCGACCCAGGACTCGTTCGCCTCGACCAGGATGCCTTCCTTGACCTGCGCGATCGCGTCGTTGGAGCGCTCGAGGACGGTCTCGAGCTGGCGACGATAGTCGCGCGCGGACTGCAGGGTGGCGTTCAGGGCGCGCTCCAGGCGGAACGCGCGCAGCTCGCGCATCATCACGGCCTCGAGGCGGGCCGGGTTCGACAGCGGCACCACGTCGCGCGCGCCTCGCCGCATGGTGTCGGCGATCGCGGTCTCGTTGGCCGCCTCCGCCAGCGCGATCAGCGGCACCTCCGGCGCGACCTGGTCGCGCACTCGGGCCGCCTGCACTGCGTCCTCGAGGCTCGGGCCGACGCAGACGAGCAGCTCCGGGTTGATCTGCGTGAGCGCATCGGCCAGGTCGGGCAGCGCCGGGATCCAAGTGCAGTGTGCCGGCTGGCCGGCGCGACGCAGGATGCCGTTGACGGCCTCGACGGGCTCGGCCGTGGCGGACAGCACGATCAGCGGAACCGAGACCTGCGCGTTCAAGCGGAGCCACCACCTGGCATGGATGCCGCTGGAGGCGGCCGGGGGATCGCCTGGAATTCTCTCCGGCCGGACCCCGAGCCTCCTGAGAGACAGCTCACACAATCGCCTCGGGGGCGGCGCCGAGGCCGGCGGCAATCGTGGTCTTGGCATCCCGTCCCGGGACTTCCCTCACGAGGCGCGGCACGAGGTAGCCGGGTAGCTCGCGCGCGAGATCGGCGATCAGCTCGCGGCCACGCGACTCCGGCACGTCGAAGTGCGCCGTGCCGGCGACCGCATCCGGCAGGTGCAGGTAGTACGGCAGCACGCCCGCGCGGTGCAGCCGCCGCGACAGCGCCGCCAGCACGGACGCGTCGTCGTTGACGCCGGCGAGCAACACCGACTGGTTGAGCAGCGTCGCACCCGCATCACGCAGGCCCGCCAGGGCGTCGTACACCGAGCCGTCGAGCTCGTTCGGATGGTTGACATGGAGCACCACGACCGTGCGCCAGGGGAGGTGACGCAGCCAGCCGAGCAACCCGGCGTCGACGCGCTCGGGCAGCACGACCGGCTGGCGCGTGTGGATCCGCAGCGTCTCGAGGTGCGGTATGCCGGCGAGCTCCCCGGTGAGCTGCGCGAGCCGCTCGTCGCCGAGCGACAGCGGATCGCCCCCGCTGAGGATCAGCTCGCGGATCGAGGCGTCGGCCGACACCTGCAGGAGAGCTTCGCGCCACCGGCCGAGATGCCCGACCTGCTCGGCGTACGGGAACTCGCGACGGAAGCAGTAGCGGCAGTGCACCGCGCAGGCACCGGTCGCGACCAGCAGCGCGCGTCCACGGTACTTGTGAAGCAGGCCGGGCGCGCGCCGCGCGTCGGCTTCGCGCAAGGGATCGGCGACGTAACCCGGGACCGCGCGGGCCTCGACGGCCAGCGGCAGCACCTGGCGCAGCAGCGGGTCGGCGGGATCGCCGCGGCGCATCCGCCGCACGAAGCCGCGGGGCACTCGCAGCGGAAAGGCCGCCGACACCGGATCCGCGCCCTCGACGAGAGAGGCAGGCAGGCCGAGCTGCTCGAGCAGTTCGCGGGGATCGGTGATGGCCGCGGCGAGTTCGCGCTGCCAGGCCGACGTCTGGCGAGCCTTCGGGGTAGCCGTTATCATACGCGGCCCTTGCGGGGCGGCCTCTCCTGGGGCCGCCATTGTGGGCCGCGCTCCGCCGAAATCAAACACCGTCCGAACCGCTCGTCCGGCCCCGGGAAGCCAGCAACATGTCCAGCTACAACACCAGCGAATTCAAGTCCGGCCTCAAGATCCTGATCGACGGCGACCCGTACGTGATCGTCGAGAACGAGATGGTCAAGCCGGGCAAGGGCCAGGCATTCAACCGCGTCCGCGTGCGCAACCTCAAGACCGGGCGGACGGTCGAGAAGACCTGGAAGAGCGGCGACTCGGTCGAGGCTGCCGACGTCATCGATGTCGACATGCAGTACCTCTACCAGGACGGCGATTTCTGGCACTTCATGGTCCCGGACAACTTCGAGCAGCACACCGCCGGCAAGGCCGCGGTGGGCGAGGGTGCGCAGTGGCTGAAGGACGGCACCGTCTGCATCGTCACGCTCTGGAACGGCGTGCCGCTGGTGGTCACCCCGCCGCAGCACGTCGAGCTCAAGATCGTCGAGACCGACCCGGGCGTGCGGGGCGACACCGCGACGGGCGGCCAGAAGCCCGCGAAGCTCGAGACCGGCGCGGTCGTACGCGTACCGCTCTTCATCAACGAGGGCGAGGTGATCAAGGTCGACACGCGCAGCGGCGAATACATCTCGCGGGCGAAGTGAAGTCCCTGGCCAGTTGAGCCAGCCCGGGGCCCGGCGGCGCGCCGGGCTCGCGCGCGCCCGGAATACGGCAGGGCCGGGGGCTCAGCCGAGCGATCGCACGAACGTCGCGGCGAGCCGCTCGAGCCCTTCCCGGTCGGCCTCGTCGAAGCGCCCCAGCCTCGGGCTGTCGAGGTCCAGCACTCCCAGCAGTGACCCGTCGGGGCGCAGCAGGGGCACCACGATCTCCGAGTTCGAAGCCGCATCGCAGGCGATGTGCCCGGGGAAGGCGTGCACGTCGGGCACGAGCACGGTGCGGCGCGCGACCGCGGCGGCGCCACAGACGCCGCGGCCGGCGGCGATGCGCACGCAGGCCGGCTTCCCCTGGAACGGGCCCAGCACCAGCTCCCCGCCCGCCCGCGCGAAGTAGAATCCGGCCCAGTTGAGTTCCGGCAGCGCCGCGAACAGCAGGGCCGCGGTGTTCGCCGCATTGGCCACCATGTTGTGCTCGCCCGCGAGCAGCGCCTCGAGGTCGCGGTCCACCTCGCGGTAGGACGCCGCCTTGTCGGCAGGGCGGGCGGTCTCGATCCGGGTCGGTACGCTCATGCGTGCTCCACTGGAAAGGCCAGCACCTCGTCGATCGCGCGCGCACCGCCCGCGAGCATCGCGACGCGGTCGAAGCCCACGGCGACGCCGGCGCACGCCGGCAGCCCGGCCGTGAGCGCCGCCAGCAGGCGCGCGTCCACCGGCAGGGTCTCGCGACCGAGCGCATGGCGCCGGGCGTTGTCCGCGTCGAAGCGCGCCGCCTGCTCGCGTGCGTCGCCGAGCTCCTCGAACCCGTTGGCGAGTTCGAGCCCGCCGCCATACAGTTCGAAGCGCAGCGCGACGCGCCGGTCCTGCGGGTCGAGCCGCGCGAGCGCGGCCTGGGACGCGGGGTAGTGCGTCAGCGCGCACAGGCGATCGGCGCCGAGCGCCGGGCCGACGCGGGTCGCGACCAGCAGGTCGAGCAGGTCGTCGCGCGACGCCGCGGCGAGCGCGGCCGCCGGGAGCCCGGCGCCGGCGACGGCCTCGCGCAGGCGCGCGGCCTCGTCCTCGAGCGGGTCGACGCCTGCATGCCGCAGCAGGGCGTCGCGATAGGTCAGGAACTCGATCCCGCGCGGGCTCGCGCCCGCCGCGACGAGCAGCGCGTCCACCAGGGCCGCGGCCTCGCCGGCCATGGCGACCATGTCGAAGCCGAGGCGGTACCATTCGACCAGGGTGAACTCGGGATTGTGATGGCGGCCGCGCTCGGCACCCGCGCGGACCACGCGGCATTCCTGCCAGACGTCGCCGCTGCCGGCGGCCAGCAGGCGCTTCATCGCGTACTCGGGCGAGGTGGCCAGCCAGCGGCGCACGCCGTCGCCGAGGTCGACCGTCGCCGACTGCAGGTGCACGTCGGTGACCGGCGCGCCGACCACGAGCGGGGTCTCCACCTCGAGCACGCCGCGGGCGGCGAAGAACTCGCGCATGGCGACGCGCATCGCGGCACGCCGCCCGAGCGCAGCCCGCGTCGCGCTCGGACGCCAGTCAACGGCCATTGCCGAGCAGCCGGCCGACCGGTTCGCCCATGCGCACGACGCGCCCGGCCCGCAACTCGCGTCGCCACTCGACCCGGCCCGGCGGGAACAGCAGGATGACGGTCGAGCCCATGTTGAAGCGGCCCATCTCGTCGCCCCGCGACAGCGCGATCGGCGCGCCCGGGCTGCGCGGCGCCAGGGGCGTGACGACGCGACGCGCCCGCGGCGCGACCTCGCCGTGCCACACCGTGTCCATGCTGCCGACGTTGAGCGCGCCGACCATGACCAGCGCGTGCTCGCTGCGCCGATCCTCGAAGCAGCAGATCACGCGCTCGTTGCGGGCGAACAGGCCCGCGACCCCGGCGGCGGTCGCCTGGTTGACGCTGAAGAGCCGGCCAGGCACGTACCAGGCGTCGCGCAGCGAGCCGTCCATCGCCATGTGGATGCGGTGGTAGTTGTAGGGCGCAAGATAGATCGTCGCGAAGTGACCGCCGTCGAAGCGTCGTGCCCAGTCGCTGCGACCGGCGAGCAACGCCTCCAGGGTGTAGCTGCGCCCCTTGGCCTGCACCAGCAGGCCATCGTGGATCCGTCCCGCCTCGCTGACGGTGCCGTCGACCGGGCAGGCGAGCTCGTCCGGCTCCTCGGGCAGTGGCCGGGTCCCGGGGCGCAGCGCCCGCGTGAAGAAGGCGTTGAACGACTCGTAACCGTGCGGGTCCTGGACCACGGCATCGGCCATGTCCGGCCGGAAGCCGCGCACGAAGGCATCGATCAGCGCGTCCTTGAACCACGGTACGCGGCTGCGCGTGGCCGCGTGCACGAGGCGCGACAGCGCGTGCTGCGGCAACACGTGCTGCAGGGCGACGAACAGGCGGGCGCCCGG
This sequence comes from Steroidobacteraceae bacterium, assembly GCA_025458905.1. GTDB lineage: Bacteria > Pseudomonadota > Gammaproteobacteria > Steroidobacterales > Steroidobacteraceae > UBA964. The sequence continues at coordinate 23,039 of JALORN010000010.1, read as the reverse complement.
CCCGTTGCCCGGGAAGGCGGGCTCGGCGGGAGACATCGTCTCAGTGCCTCGCGGGGTCCGCCGCGAGGGCACGCCGGAAGACGCGCCCCGCGACGCGCGCCAAAGCGGCAAGATACGCCCCGGCGGAGGGCCGCGATTCCAGGTCGTTCATGACGCGAGTATCCCACAGGGCGCCCCGCCCGACGGTCGGCGAGGCGCTGTCGGCGGCGGCACGGCGCCTCGGCAGGGCGGGCGTGCACTTCGGGCACGGCACCGACAATCCGCGCGACGATGCCGCGGTGCTGCTCTGGCACGTGATGGGCTTCGGTTTCGACGAGTCGCCGCAGGTGGCCTACCGGCGCCGGATGACCGCCTCCCAGGTCGAGGCCTTCGACTCCTTGCTCGCGCGGCGCATCGCCTCGCGCGAGCCTGCCGTCTACCTGACCGGCACCACGCTGTTCGCCGGCATCCCGATCCGCATCGACCGGCGGGCGCTGGTGCCCCGTTCCCCGATCGCGGAACTGATCGAGCGAGGCTTCGCGCCGTGGATCGACCCGCAACGGGTGCGTCGCGTGCTCGATCTCGGCACGGGATCGGGCTGCATCGCGATCGCGTGCGCCAGCTGGCTGCCGCGGGCCCTGGTCGATGCCACCGACCTCTCGCCGGAGGCGCTGTCGCTCGCGCGCGAGAACGTGCGCCGGCTGCGGCTCTCGCGTCGCGTCCGGCTGATCGCGTCCGACCATTTCGTGGCGCTGCGCAGCCGCCGTTACGATATCATCGTGTCCAACCCGCCCTACGTGGGCGCGCGCGAGATGCGCAGCCTTCCCGCCGAATATCGCCACGAGCCGCGCATGGCGCTCGCGGCCGGTGCGGACGGGCTGGACTCGGTCCGCCGCATCCTCGACGGCGCGGCGCGGCACCTGACCACGGGCGGCATCCTGGTGGTCGAGGTGGGCAACACCGAGTTCCAGGTGCGCCGGTGCTGGCCGCGCGTGCCGTTCACCTGGCTCGAGTTCGAGCGCGGCGGCGGGGGCGTGTTCCTGCTGACGCGCGAGCAGCTCGTGGCGCAAGGGCGCGGCGCTGGCAGGTTGCCGGCAGGGGCCCGCGGTCGCGTCCGGCCGGTGCGGCAGGCGAGCGTGAAAGCGCGCCCCGGTCGCGCGGCGGCGCCGCGCAAGCAGTAGCGTCACACTCGGAGCAGGAAGGCCCGCGATGTCCGGCAACACGATCGGCAAGCTGTTCAGCGTCACCACCTTCGGCGAGAGCCACGGTCCGGCGCTGGGCTGCATCGTCGATGGCTGCCCGCCCGGCCTCGAACTCTCCGAGGCGGACATGCAGCAGGACATCGACCGCCGGCGCACCGGCACGTCGCATTTCGTCAGCCAGCGGCGCGAGCAGGATGCGGTGCGCATCCTCTCGGGCGTGTTCGAGGGGCGCACCACCGGCACGCCGATCGGCCTGCTGGTGGAGAACACCGACGCCCGCTCGCGCGACTACGACAAGATCAAGGACCGCTTCCGGCCGGGCCACGCCGACTACACCTACCAGCAGAAGTACGGCTTCCGCGACTACCGCGGCGGCGGCCGCTCGTCGGCGCGCGAGACGGTGGTGCGCGTCGCCGCCGGCGCGATCGCGCGCAAGTACCTGCTGACGCGCCTGGGGGTGCGCATCCACGGCTATCTCAGCAAGATCGGCACGCTCGAGATCGAGCCGGTGCGCCCCGAGACGGCCTACGACAACCCGTTCTTCTGTCCGGACCCCTCGCGCGTCAAGGAGCTCGAGGATCTCGTCTGGAAGGTCCGCAGCGAGGGTGATTCGCTCGGTGCGCGCGTCACGGTGGTCGCGACCGGCGTGCCTCCCGGGCTCGGCGAGCCCGTGTTCGACCGGCTCGATGCCGACCTCGCGTACGCGATGATGGGCATCAACGCGGTCAAGGCGGTCGAGATCGGCGCCGGCGTGCGCGCCGTCGAGCAGAAAGGCAGCGAGCACCGCGACGAGCTGACCCCCACGGGCTTCGCCAGCAACAATGCCGGCGGCATCCTCGGCGGCATCTCGAGCGGGCAGGACGTGGTGGTGCACGTGTCGCTGAAGCCGACCTCGAGCATCACCGTTCCGGGCCGCACGATCGACGTCGCCGGCAACCCGGTGGATGTCGTCACCACCGGGCGGCACGACCCCTGCGTGGGGCTGCGCGCCACGCCGATCGCCGAGGCCATGCTCGCGATCGTGCTGCTCGACCACTGGCTGCGCCACCGCGGGCAGAATGCCGATGTGCGCTCGCCGACACCGGTGATCACCGCGCCGCGCTGAGCGGGCGCGCCGGGCCGTCGCCCTGCGGCCGGCTCGCCGGGGTCGCGGCGAGGCCGACACGTAGGCAGGAGGACGCGATGGCAGACAGGAGATGGCGGGTGGCGGTGCTCGGGGCGACGGGCCTCGTCGGCGACACCATGATCAAGGTGCTCGAGGAGCGGGAGTTCCCGGTCTCCGAGTTGTATCCCCTCGCGAGCAACCGATCGCTGGGCAAGGACGTCAGTTTCCGTGGCAGGCGCCAGCCGGTCCTCGACGTCGAGACCTTCGACTTCGCGAGCGCCGACATCGGCCTGTTCTCCGCGGGTGGCGACGTGTCGCGGCTCTATGCGCCGAAGGCGGCCGCGGCGGGTTGCGTCGTCATCGACAACACGTCCGAGTTCCGCTACGACGAGGACGTGCCGCTGGTGGTGCCGGAGGTCAACCCGCAGGCGATCGGCGGGTTTCGTCCGCGGGGCATCATCGCCAACCCCAACTGCTCGACGATACAGATGCTGGTCGCGCTGAAGCCCTTGCACGACGCGGCCGGCATCGAGCGCATCAACGTCGCGACCTACCAGTCCGTGTCCGGGGCGGGCAAGGAAGCGGTGGACGAACTCGCCGAGCAGAGCGTCGCGCTGATCAGTGGCCGCGGGCCGGTGAAGCCGCGGGTGATCGCGGCGCAGATCGCGTTCAACGTGGTGCCGCAGATCGACCGCTTCATGGACAACGGCTACACCAAGGAAGAAATGAAGATGCTGTGGGAAACCCGCAAGATCCTCGGCGACGACACCGTGCGCGTGAGCGCGACGGCGGTGCGCGTGCCGGTGTTCTTCGGCCATTCCGAGGCGGTCAGCATCGAGACGCGCCGCAAGCTCTCGGTCGCCGATGCGAGGGCGTTGCTCGAGGCGGCGCCGGGAGTGAAGGTCCTGGACGAGAGGCGTCCCGGCGGCTATCCGACCGCGGCCGTCGAAGGCGCGAACCAGGACACGGTTTACGTGGGGCGCATCCGCGAAGATATGTCGCACGACCGTGGCCTCACGCTGTGGATCGTCGCCGACAACGTGCGCAAGGGCGCGGCGACCAACAGCGTCCAGATCGCCGAGATTTTGGTCCGGGACCATTTATAAGTTATATTGGTCACTTGAGACGCTGGCGCGTGGGTCGCCCTCAAGTATCTGATTTATTTGAAGAACCGCTTGCTTTTGCGGGGAGAGCAGATGGGCGTGAAGCAATGGGTGCGGGCCATGCTCGTGCTGGCGGCCTTGCCGTCGTCCGCGTTTGCGCTGGGGCTCGGCGACATCCGCCTCAATTCTCCCCTCAACGCGCCACTCGACGCCGAGATCGACCTCGTCAATGCCACGCCGGAGGAGCTCACGAGCCTGCGCGTGCAGCTCGCGTCGCGTGAGACCTTTGCGCGCTATGGCCTTGAATGGCCTGCATTTCTCAGTTCCGTTACGCTGACTCGCGACAAGAACGGGGCGGGCCGCGACGTGCTGCGCGTCCGCTCCAGCGAAGCCATCACCGAGCCGTTCGTCACGTTGCTGGTGGACGCCAACTGGGGCCGCGGTCGCCTCGTCCGCGAGTACACCCTGCTGCTCGATCCGCCAGTGTTCGCGCCGACGCCCGCGCCCGCGCCGACCGTCCAGGCGCCTGCCACCGCCGCCGCCCGCAGCGGCAACGTCTCTCGGCCGGCCGCGGCTGCGCCCTCGGTCTCGCCCGATCCTGCCCCGGTTTCGAGCCCCGCTACCAGTTCCGCAGCGTCCGGCGAGGGCGGCAGCTATCCGTTCGTCGTGGCGAGACGCTCTCGGGCATCGCCGGTTCGCTCGCCGCGGGCCAGGGCGTCTCGGCCGAGCAGATGATGGTCGGGCTGTATCGTGCCAACCCCGCCGCGTTCGACGGCACGATGAACGTTTTGCGTGCCGGCGCCGTGCTGCGCGTTCCCGATGCCGCAGCGCTGTCCGCGATCGATCGCGGCACCGCGATCGCCGAGGTGCGGCGCCAGCGCTCCGAGTGGCGCAGCCGTGCCGCCAGCGCCCCGGCTGCCGGTGCCGGTGGCGAAGCCGAGGGTCGGCTGCGGCTCGTGCCCCCCTCCGAGTCCGCGGGTAGTGCCGGCGCCGGGTCCGACGCTGCCGCCCGAGAGACACAGGCGATGCGCGATCGCGTCGCGCAGCTCGAGAAGGAACTGTCCGAGTCGCGTCGACTGCTCGAAGTCCGCTCCGCGCAGATCGCCGAGCTCCAGCAGCGGCTCGACAGCGGGACCGCCGCGCCGGCCACGGGCAGCGCGCCGCCCCCGGCCGCGCGCGACGCGACACCACCGCCGGCCGCCGCAGCGACCCCGCCTGCGCCCGTGGCGGCCGAGGTGGCAGCGTCGCCGCCCCCCGAGTCCTCGGTCGCGCCTGCCGCGGCAGATCCTGCAGCGGCGAGCGGCGAGCAGCCTGCGGCCAAGCCGAGGAAGAGGCCGCGCAACCGCCCGGCCGTCGCCGAGGCCCCGCCCGCCGAGGAGCCTTCGCTGCTCGGCTCGCTGGTCGACTCGGCGCTGCAGTTCTGGTGGGTACTCGCCGGCCTGGTGGCGCTGGTGGCAGGCTTCTTCGGCTACCGGCGCTGGCAGTCCAGGCGCGCCTCGGACATCGAAGACACCTTCGGTGGCACCACCACGACCGCCGCGGCGGGCGAGATGTCCGGGCCGCCACCGGCCATGGGGGCGGACACGGCACGACTGCGGCGCCCGAACGTCGCGGCGCCCGACAAGAGCGGTTTCGTCGTCGAGGAGTCCGGTGAGTTCGAGGCGCCTCGCATCGGCGCGCCGGCGGCGGCAGCCGCGGCCAAGAGCGTCGCGGCGGACGATACGCTGAGCGGCGAGACCGGCATCAACCTCGACCAGGGCGATCCGCTGGCCGAGGCCGACTTCCACATGGCCTATGGCCTCTACGACCAGGCTGCCGACCTGGTCCGACTGGCCGTCGCGCGCGAGCCCGACAGGCGCGACCTCAAGCTCAAGCTCGCCGAAGTCTATTTCGTCTGGGGAAACCGCGACGAGTTCCTGAAGACCGCGCGCGGCCTGCACGACACGCTCGGGGACGGCGCGGCGGGCGAGTGGGACAAGATCGTGATCATGGGCAAGCAGATCGCGCCCGAGGATCCGCTGTTCTCCCAGGCGACCGCCCGCGCCGCGAGTTCCGGCCTCGACCTGCAACTCGACGGCGGCGCGCAACCCCTCGATTTCGACGTGTTCGGCGACGGTTCGGGCTCGACCCAGACGATCGAGTCGGTCTCGAACTCCGACCTCGATTTCGTCCCGGCCCGGCGCGGCGACGTCGATCCGACGATCGAGCGTCCCGGCCCGGTGACCGCCGGTCCGGATGCGCCGACCGTGATGGTGGAGGCGGGTGGCGGCACCACCCGGGAGATGGCGCCGCAGTTCTCGGAGGCGCCGACCGCCGAGTCTCCGCGGCTGGACGTCGACCTCGACGAATTGCTCGCCGGCGCGCGCACCGAGACCGGCGATTCGCCGACCGTCGAGCAGCCGGGACTGCGCGCCGGGGGCCCCGACATCCGCGCCAAGCTCGATGCCGCGCTCAAGCAGACCGCCACCGCGGGCGACCAGACCGCAGAGCTGGCGATCGACGACCTCGGGCTCGACCTCGGCGATCTCGAGAAACTCGGCGACCTCGACTCGGCCGGCGCCGAGGCCGCCCATCCACGGGAGGAGCATCCCGCGGCGGCGGATGCGCCGACCATGCTCGCGAGCTTCGACGAGGATGCGCAGAAGCTGATCGAGAAGGCAGCACGGCGCGGGAACGGCCGTGACACCCCGATCGATACGGCAGCGACCGCGGCCATGGAGACGCTGCGCGTCGACGCGTCCGACCTCGACCGTGCCTCGGATCCCGGCGCGACCTCGATGGTCGCGGCGCTCGACACCACTCACCTCGACGCCGACGATTTCGACCTCGACAAGCTCGCGGCTTCCGGCGTCCACGCGGTCGACGGCGGCATCGACCTCGACATCGGCCAGTCGACGCTGCCGGGCGAGCGCGGCCACGGCGACGGCGTGGCGTTGCCGGCGCTCGAGCCGGTGACGATCAGCGAAGTCGGCACCAAGCTCGACCTCGCCCGCGCCTACATGGACATGGGTGACCCGGACGGCGCGCGCAACATCCTGCGCGAAGTGCTGGCGGAAGGCTCGGTGTCGCAGAAGCAGGAGGCGAATCGCCTGCTCGAGTCGCTGCCGGGTTGACCGCGGGACCTTCGGGCGAGGCCGCCACGCCCGCCTCCGGCCCGCTGCAGCGGATCGCGCTCGGGGTCGAATACGACGGCTCATGCTTCGCGGGCTGGCAGGCGCAGCCAGCCCTACGCACCGTCGCCGGCGAGCTCGCGCGCGCCGTGGCCGTCGTGGCGGACCATCCGGTCAGCGTCCTCTGCGGCGGGCGGACCGATGCCGGCGTGCATGCCGAGGGGCAGGTGGTGCACTTCGACACCGCTGCGCCCAGGACGCTGCGGGCCTGGCTGCTCGGCGTCAACGCCAACCTGCCGCCCGACGTCAGCGTGCGGTGGGTCCGTCCCGTGCCGCCTTGGTTCCATGCGCGGTTCTCGGCCGTGGCCCGCACCTACCGCTACCGCATCCTGAACCGTGCGACGCGTTCGGCGCTGCTGGCGCGCCGCGCCACCCTGGTGCGGCGGCCCCTCGACGTCGCGGCCATGCAGGTCGCGGGCGCCGCCCTGCTCGGGGAACACGACTTCAGCGCGTTCCGTGCCGCCGAGTGCCAGTCGCGCTCGCCGGTACGCCGTGTCGATGCGATCCGCGTGCTGCGCGATGGCGACGACGTATGGATCGAGGTCGTCGCCAACGCCTTCCTGCACCACATGGTCCGCAACATCGCCGGCCTGCTGATCGCGATCGGCAGCGGGCTCGCGGCGCCGCGCCGCGCCGCCGAGGTCCTGGCGGCCCGCGACCGCCGCATCGCGCCGCCGACCGCCGCGGCGGACGGGCTCTACCTGCGGGCCGTGCGCTACCCGGACGCCTTCGGACTGCCCGGGGACGCCGGCATGGAGGGTCCGCCGCGATCCGCTATGATCGCGGCTCACTGAAGGGGAGTCCGCCAGGCATGTCGTGGTTCGAGAAGATCATGCCCTCGCGCATCAAGACCGAGCGCCGCACCCGTTCGGTCCCCGAGGGCCTCTGGATCAAGTGCCCGGCCTGCGACTCGGTGCTCTATCGCGCAGAGCTCGAGCGCAACCTCAACGTCTGTCCCAAGTGCAGCCACCACATGCGCATCGGTGCCCGCGAGCGCATGCGTCGGCTGCTCGACGTCGGCACCGGGGTCGAGATCGGCGCCGGCGTGCAGCCCGAGGATCCGCTGCGCTTCAAGGACAGCAAGCGCTACAAGGACCGCCTCGCCGCCGCGCAGAAGGGCACGGGCGAGCGCGACGCGCTGGTGGTGATGGCCGGCCGCATCGACGGGGTCGACGTGGTGGCCTGCGCGTTCGAGTTCCAGTTCCTCGGCGGCTCCATGGGGTCGGTGGTCGGCGAGCGCTTCCGGCGCGCGGTCGAGCACGCGATCGCACACCGCACGGCCGTGGTGTGCTTCTCCTCCAGCGGCGGCGCGCGCATGCAGGAAGCCCTGCTGTCGCTGCTGCAGATGGCGAAGACCAGCGCTGCCCTGGCGCGCCTCGCGCAGGCGCACCTGCCGTTCATCTCCGTGCTGACCGACCCGACGACCGGTGGCGTGTCGGCGAGCCTGGCGATGCTCGGCGACCTGAACCTCGCCGAGCCGCGCGCTCTGATCGGCTTCGCCGGGCCACGGGTCATCCAGCAGACGGTGCGCGAGACGCTGCCCGAAGGCTTCCAGCGCAGCGAGTTCCTGCTCGAGCACGGCGCGATCGACATGATCGTCGACCGTCGCGACATGCGCGACCGTCTCTCGCAGGTGCTGCGGATGCTGATGCGCCTGCCGCCGCAGACATCACCCGCCGCGGCGGTCGAAGCGGCGAACTGACGGCGCCGCCACCGGCGCCCGCCTGCCGATGCGATCGCTCGCCGACTGGCTCGAGTACCAGCAGCGCCAGCACGTCCGCAGCATCGACCTCGGGCTCGGGCGCGTCGGCGAGGTCGCGCGTCGGCTCGGCTCGCTCCCGCTGCCCTGCCCGGTGGTGCTCGTGGCGGGTACCAACGGCAAGGGCTCGACCGTGGCGCACGCCGCCGCCCAGGCCCGCGCGGCCGGCCTGGTCACCGGCACGTTCACCTCGCCGCACCTCGTGCGCTACAACGAGCGCATCGCCATCGACGGCCGCAGTGTCGGCGACGACGAGCTGGTCGCGGCGTTCGAGCGCATCGAGGCGGCCCGCGGTGAAGTGCCGCTGACCTTCTTCGAGTACAACACCCTGGCCGCGTTCGAGGTGTTCGCGCGGCGCAGGCCGGCGCTGGCCGTGGTAGAGGTCGGGCTCGGCGGCCGGCTCGACGCGACCAACCTGCTGGATGCGGACGTCGCCGTGATCAGCTCGATCGGGCTCGATCACACCGACTGGCTGGGCCCGACGCTCGAGCACATCGGGGCCGAGAAGGCCGGCATCCTGCGGGCCGGTCGTGCGGCGATCCTCGGCGCCAGCGAGATGCCGCGGTCGGTGCATGCCGCGATCGAGTCGGTAGGTGCCGACGCGCGCTGGCCGGGCCGCGACTTCGCGGTGTCGCGGGCCGTCGACGGGCAGGGCCGTTGGGATTTCGCGGGCCGGCACTGGCGCTTCGTGGGCCTGCCGCCTCCCGCGCTGCCCGGCGAGATCCAGTACCACAACGCGGCTGCGGCGCTCGCCGCGCTCGAGGCACTCGCCGCGTCCCGTCCGGCGCTGCTGGCGAGCCTCGACGCCGGCACGGTCGCGGCTGGCCTGCGCGCGGTGCGACTGCCGGGGCGCTTCCAGGTGCTTCCGGGCCCGCCCGAGTGGATCCTCGACGTCGCGCACAACGAGCCGGCCGCCGTGGTGCTGGCCGACAACCTTCGTGCACGGCCTTCGCGAGGACGCACCCTCGCGATCGCCGGCATCCTCGGCGACAAGGACGTCGCGGCGATCGGGCGCGTGCTCGGTCCTTGCATCGACGAGTGGATCCTGTGCGGGCTGCAAGGGCCGCGTGGGCTCTCCGCGCAGGCGCTGCGCGAGCGCCTCGCGCCGGTGGGCGATTCGGCCGCGCTCGTGCCGGACGTCGGCGCGGCCTGCGCGCTGGCCCGGGCCCGGGCCGGCGAAGCCGACCGGGTCGTCGTGCTCGGTTCCTTCCACACCGTCGGGCCGGCACTCGAGTGGCTTGGGCTATAATTCCCGGTGCCCGCGGCTGGCTGCGCAGCTTGCGCAAACGTCTTCCCATCCGGCCGGACCACCGCCCGACCCCTCGCAGTCCTGCCTTCGCGCTGCCATCGACCCCGTCGTCATCGAAGTGGATGCCCAGCTGAAGTACCGCCTCACCGGCGCCGTGATCCTCGTGCTGCTCGCGGTGCTGTTCGTGCCCGAGCTGCTGACGGGTCCGCAACCCTCGCGTCCCGGCGGCGCGCCGGAGCCCGCGTCCACCACGACGGACGGTGCGCCGCTGCGCTCCTACGACATCGACCTCAGCGATCCGGTACCGGTGTCGCCCGATGCGGGCGAGGCCCGTGCGGCGCCCCCGTCGCCCACGCTCGCGGCTCCCGCGCCGGCCGTGGTCGAGGCGCCCAAGGCCGCGGCGACAGGTCCCACGACTTCGCCGCCGCCCGGGACCGGGGCGAGCCGGCCGGGCGTGGCTCCCAAGGCCGCAGGCGCGGCCCCCTCCAGTGCCGGGTCGAGCGGCTTCGCGGTGCAGGTCGGCAGCTTCTCGTCGCGCCAGTCCGCCGACCGGCTGGCGGGTGAACTGCGAGGCCGCCGCTTCGACGCCTTCGTGTCCCCGGTGCGCAGTGCCGGGCGCCAGATGTTCCGCGTGCGCGTCGGCCCGGTGGCGGATCGCGCGGCGGCGCAGGCGCTCGCCGCGCGGCTGCAGGCGTCCGGCCGCTCCGGCACGGTCGTGTCCCTGCCGTGATGCCGGCCCTGGCGGGTGCTGCATCCAGTAGAATGCGCGCCCAGCCGATCCGGGAGCCCTCGCCGATCTCATGACGCCCGTCGACTACGTCATCGTCGCCGTCGCCGCGGCCTCCGCCCTGGTCGGCGCGATCCGCGGCTTCCTGCGCGAGGCGATCTCGCTGGCGACCTGGATCATCGCGCTCTGGGCCGCCTGGCAGCACAGCGACGCCTTGCGTCCCCACCTCGGCGGCGCCCTGGCCGCCGAGCCCTATGGCACCTGGGCGGCCCGCACGCTGATCGCACTCGGCGTCCTGATCGTCGGCACCCTGGTCGGCATCCTGGCCGGTCAGTTCGTCCGCGTGTCGCTGTTCAGCGGCTTCGACCGCTTCCTCGGGTTCCTGTTCGGCCTGTTGCGGGGCGCTGTGGTGATCGGCCTCGCGGTGATCGTGGCCGCCACGCTGCGGCTCGACGGCGAGCGCTGGTGGAAGCAGGCGAGGCTCATGCCCTACGCCGAGAGCATCGGCGATGCGGTTCGGGTGGTCGTCGGTGATGCGGCGCGCGGCGCCCGGGCGAGATAGGAGACTGCCATGTGCGGAATCGTCGGGATCGTCGGGACCTCAGCGGTCAACCAGCGCCTCTATGACGCCCTGACCGTGCTGCAGCACCGTGGCCAGGACGCGGCCGGCATCGTGACGGCCAGCCAGGGCCTCCTGTCGATGCGCAAGGGTTCGGGCCTCGTGCGCGACGTCTTCAGCCAGCAGGACATGCTGGAGCTGCGCGGCAACGTCGGCATCGGCCACGTCCGCTACCCGACCGCCGGCAGCGACGGCGCTTCCGAGGCCCAGCCCTTCTACGTGAACGCTCCCTACGGCATCTGCCTCGGGCACAACGGCAACCTGACGAATGCGGCGGAACTCGCCGAGGTGCTGACGCGCGAGGAGCGGCGCCACCTCAACACCACCTCCGACTCGGAGGTGCTGCTGAACGTGCTCGCCTCCGAGCTGCAGCGCGTCGGCACGCCGCGCGTGACCCCGGCGGACATCTTCGCCGCCGTGACCGCGCTCTACCGTCGCTGCCGCGGCGGTTATGCGGTCGTGGCGATGGTCATCGGCCATGGCATCCTCGGCTTCCGCGACCCCAACGGCATCCGGCCGCTGGTGCTCGGTTCGCGCGAGACGCCGAAGGGGCTCGAGTACATGCTGGCCTCCGAGTCGGTCGCCCTCGACATGCTCGGCTTCAGGCCGCTGCGCGACGTGGCCCCGGGGGAGGCGGTGTTCGTCGACGAAGCGGGGCGGCTGCACGCGCAGCAGTGCGTCGCGACCACGCGTCATGCGCCCTGCATCTTCGAGTTCGTCTATTTCGCCCGTCCCGACGCCACCATCGACAACATCTCGGTGCAGCGCGCACGCATGCGCATGGGCGACAAGCTCGCCGAGAAGATCCGGCGGGAACGGCCCGACCACGACATCGACGTCGTGATCCCGATCCCGGACACCAGTCGCACCGCGGCGTTGCAGGTCGCGCAGCACCTCGGGCTGAAGTACCGCGAGGGCTTCATCAAGAACCGCTACATCGGCCGCACCTTCATCATGCCCGGGCAGGACCAGCGCCAGAAGTCGGTGCGCTCCAAGCTGAACGCCATCGACCTGGAGTTCCGCAACAAGGTGGTGCTGCTGGTCGACGACTCGATCGTGCGCGGCACGACCTCGGCGCAGATCATCGACCTCGCCCGCGAGGCCGGCGCCCGCAAGGTGTATTTCGCCTCCGCGGCGCCGCCGGTGCGTTTTCCCAACGTCTACGGCATCGACATGCCGGCGGCCGACGAGCTCGTCGCCGCCGGGCGCACCGAGGACGAGGTGCGCCAGCTGATCGGCGCCGACTGGCTGATCTACCAGGACCTCGACGACCTCGTGCAGGCCTGCCAGCACGACGATGCGCGGGTGCGGGAGTTCGACACTTCCTGCTTCTCGGGCCGCTACGTCACGGGCGACGTCACGCCCGAGTACCTGGAGCGCCTGCGTTCCGAGCGCTCGGACGCCGCCAAGGCGACGCGGCGCGAGGGCCGCGGTTCGCTGCGCGTCGTCCGCGGCGCCTGACCCGCGCCCCGAGGTCGCTCGCCGGTGCGGGTGCTGCTGGTCGACGACGATCCGCGGTTTCGCGCGCTCCTGCGACACCACCTCACCTGCACCTGGTCCGAGGCGCAGATCGACTCGTACGATCCGCTGGCTCGTGGCCCGATTCCCCGGGGCTTCCTCGCCCAGGCGTATGACGTCGTGGTCCTGGACCACGCCTGGCCCGGCGGCGACGGCTTCGCATGGCTCGCCGACCTCGGCAGCCGCGAGGGCTTCGCGCCCGTGGTCTTCGTCGCGCCGGACGACACGCCCGCGGTGGCCGAGGCCGCGCGGCGCGCGGGAGCCTTCGCCGTGGTCTCGGGACAGAAGGTGGACCACGAGAAGCTGACCTCGGCGGTGCGCGCCGCCGCGAGTCGCCAGGCGGAGGCCCGTGCGGCCTGGCGCGGGGCCGTCGCCGCCCGCGAGCAGCAGACCTTCGCCGGCGCCTACCTCCCGGGCTACCGGCGGCTCCGCCGCATCGCGGGCGGCTCGGTCTCCGAGCTGTTCCTCGCCGAGAGCCTGCTGGGCGGCAACCTGGTGGTCCTGAAGGTCACGCGCGACCTGCGCCGCGCCGACGGCGTCGACCAGTCCTTCGGCCGCTTCCTCCAGGAGTACGAGCTGATCCGCGGCATCCGCCACCCGCACGTCGTGCGTCTGTTCGACCTCGGCGTCACCGACGACTTCGCCTACCTGGTGATGGAGTACTTCGCCCGCGGCGACCTGCGCGCGCAGATGACCGGTCCGCTGGCGCCCTCCCGGGCACTCGGCTTCGCACTCGAGATCGCGACCGCGCTCGACGCGATCCACCACGCGGGGATCCTGCATCGCGACCTGAAGCCCGGCAACGTGATGGTGCGCGACGACGGATCGCTGGCCCTGATCGACTTCGGCCTCGCCAAGCACCGCGCGCTCGAGCTCGAGATCACCGACAAGGGCCTGATCTTCGGGACTCCGCACTACATGAGCCCCGAGCAGGGGCATGGCCAGCCGACCGACGGACGCAGCGACCTGTATTCCCTCGGTGTGGTGCTGTACGAACTGCTGACCGCGCGCAAGCCGTTCGACGCCGACAACCCGATGGCGATCATCTACCAGCACGCCAAGGCACCGGTACCGCGACTGCCGGCTGCGCAGCAGGCGTTGCAGCCACTGCTGGACCGCCTGCTCGCCAAGCGCCCCGAGGACCGCTATGCATCGGCACGGTCGGCGATCGAGGCGATCGAGCGCCAACTAGAGGATGCCCGCCGCGCGGAGCTGGCCGCTTGAGCCCGTCGGCCGCGCCGCTGCCGCTCGCCGCAGCGACGCCCGTCGAATGGGTGCGCGCCGCGCAGCAGCGTTGGCCGACGCTGCTCGCCGACCACGCCAACTGCGAGAAGAAGGCGGCATCGACGGCGATCGCGCTGATGTTCGCGTACGCCGACGACCTCGCGCTCTCGGCTCGCCTGTCGCGCCTCGCGCGCGAGGAACTGCGGCATTTCGAACAGGTGGACCGCCTGATGCGCGAGCTCGCCGTGAAGCCGCTGCGCCTGCCGGCCGGGCGCTATGCGGCGGGCCTGCGCGCCGCGCTGCGCACCAGCGAGCCGCAGCGCAAGCTCGACCAGCTGCTGTGCGGTGCGCTGATCGAGGCGCGTTCCTGCGAGCGCTTCAGGCTCCTCACCGGCTACGACGGTCCCGTGCCCGCCGGTGGCGGGCTGCCGGCTGCCGCCGCCGCGCTCTACGCCGCGCTCCAGGCCTCCGAGGCGCGCCATTTCGAGCTCTACCTGAAGGCCGCACAGGCCCATGCGGAGCAAGCGCGGCTCGACTGGCGCGACAGGCTCGACGCGCTCGCGCAGGTCGAGGCGGGCCTCGCCACGTCACCCGACCCGGATTTCCGGTTCCACTCGGGGCCGCCGCCGGCCTGACCGGTCGCCCGGCCGCGGTGGGCCTCGTCGCGCCGGCTCCTGCGCCTCAGAAAGGCACGTTCACGGTGCGGAAACCGCCCGCATCCCAGTGCAGCGCGCTGCCCGAGTCGTACCAGGAGTCGAGCACGATCCGCTGCACCGGGCGACCTTGCACGCTGATCGAGTGCACGCCGGGACGATGCGTGTGGCCGTGGAGGATGCAGTCGACCCCGGTCGCGCCGGCCAGCGCGGCGACCGCCCCCGGCTCGACGTCCATGATCTCGGCCCGCACCGTCGAGGTGTGGGCACGGCTGCCCGCGCGCGCCGCCGCCGCGAGCAACTCGCGCTGCGCCAGCGACAGCGCGGCTACGCGACGCTGGAAATCCGGCCCGCGCACGGTGGTGCGCAGCTCCTGGTACGAGGTGTCGCCGGTACAGAGCAGGTCGCCGTGGGTCAGCAGCACCCGCGTGCCGTGCAGGTCGGTCACCACCGGGTCGGGCAGCAGCCGGCAGCCACTGCGCGCCTCGAACCCCGGGCCGAGCAGGAAGTCGCGGTTGCCGTGCATCGCGAACACCGCCACGCCACCAGCCGCCAGCCCCTGCATCGCGTCGCATACCCGCGAGCGCACCGGGTCCGGGTCGTCGTCGCCGATCCAGGTCTCGAACAGGTCGCCCAGCACGTAGAGGGCTGCGGCGGCACGCGCCTCGCCGGCGAGCAGGCGCAGGAACGCCTCGACCGCCGCGGGGCTCGATGCATCGAGGTGCAGGTCGGAGACGAAGAGATGGGCCACGGTGGGCCGCAGCGTCAGTTGGCAGCCGGCGCCGTGCCGGGGGACGTGGCCGGCACGATGGCCGCGCCCGCGCCGAGCACCTCGGCCTTCTCGATGATCACCGGCCGCTGCGGCACGTCGGACTTGAACTGGCCCATCGGGCCCGTGGGCACGACGCCGATCCGGTCGATCACGTCCATGCCCTCGGTCACCCGCCCGAACACCGCATAACCCCAGCGGGTCGGCAGCGGATTGAGGTCGGTGTTGTCGGCGAGGTTGACGAAGAACTGCAAGTCGCCCGAGTGTGGCGCCCCGGTGCGCGCGAGACCGACCGTACCGCGAACGTTCACGAGACCGTTGCCCGACTCGTTCGGGATCGGTTCGCGCGACTTCCTCGGCGCGAGGTCCTGGGTCAGGCCGCCGCCCTGGATCACGAATCCCGGGACCACGCGGTGGAACACGGTCCCGGCATAGTGGCCATCGCGAACGTAGCGGAGGAAGTTCGCGACCGTCAACGGAGCGCGTTCATCCTCGAGCTCGATGGTGAAGGCGCCGAAATTGGTCGTGATGCGGACCTGCGTACCCGCCCCCGCCAGCACCGGGACGAGCGCTGCGAGCAGGGCGACCACGCGTACGAGCCCGCGGGCGGGGTGGCGGCGTGCGGTACGCGCACGCTGGAAAACGAGGGTGTTCGACATCGACGCCATTCTACCGGCGCCGGAGGCGTCCAGGCGACTCGGGTAACATGCCGTCGATGAGCGTCGCCCCCGTCACGCGTTTCGCGCCCAGCCCGAGCGGCGAGCTGCACCTCGGCAACGTGCGGACGGCACTGTTCAACTGGCTGCTGGCGCGACGCGACGCCGGTTGCTTCGTGCTGCGGATCGAAGACACCGATGCCGCGCGCAGCCGTCCCGAGCACGTCGCCCAGCTGCTCGAGGACCTGCGCTGGCTGGGGCTGGACTGGGACCACGGACCCGGCGCCGGCGGGCCCGCCGCGCCCTACGAGCAGTCCCGGCGCGGGTCTCTCTATGCCGACGCGCTCGGTCGTCTCGAGGTCGCGGGCCAGGTCTTTGCCTGCTACTGCACGCCACTCGAGATCGAGCTCGGCCGCAAGGCCCAGGTGGCGGCGGGCCGTCCACCGCGCTACGCCGGGACGTGCCGCGAGCTGACGGACGGGCAGCGCGCTGCGCACCAGGCGGCGGGTCGTCGTCCCAGCCTGCGCTTCCGGGTGCCCGCGGGCCGCGAGCTCGCGTTCGACGACCTCGTGCACGGCCCGCAGCGGTTCCGCAGCGACGACATCGGCGACTTCGTCGTGCGGCGCGCCGACGGCAGCGCGTCGTTCTTCTTCTCGAACGCGCTCGACGACGGCCTGATGGGCGTGACCCACGTGCTCCGCGGCGAGGACCACCTGTCCAACACCCCGCGACAGCTGCTGCTGCTCGAGGCCCTCGGCCTGCCCGCGCCGCGTTACGGCCACCTCGCGCTGCTGGTGGGCGAGGGCGGTGCGCCGCTGTCGAAGCGCGACGGCGCCCTGTCGGTGCGCGAACTGCGCGCGCAGGGCTACCTGCCGGCGGCGATCCTGAACCTGCTGTTCCGCCTCGGCCACTCGAGCCCGCTCCAGGGCTTGCTCGACCCTGCGGCGCTGGCGCGAGGCTTCGACACCGGCCATCTGGGACGCGCACCCGCGAAACTCGACCCGGTGCAGCTCGCAGGGTGGCAGCGGGAAGCCGTCCAGGCCCTCGCGGCGGACGAGGCCGCCGCCTGGCTCGCCCCGGCGATGCCCGCGGGTCTCGATCCGTCGCAACGCGCCGAGTTCACCGCCGCGGTGCGCGCCAACGTGCTGCTGCCGCGCGACGCGGCGCTCTGGTGCGACGTGGTGTTCGGCGAGCCGCCGCCGCCCGACGCGGCGGCGCAGGCGATCCTCCGCGAGGCCGGCGCTGCGTTCTTCGCCGCCGCCGCGGCTGCCAGCGAGCACCACGCCCGCGACTGGCCGGCGCTGGTCGCCGCAGTCAAGGCCGCCACCGGTCGCAAGGGCCCGGCACTCTTCAAGCCGCTGCGCTGCGCGCTGACCGGCCTCGACCACGGCCCCGAACTCGCCCCGCTGCTGCGCCTGATGCCCGACGGCAAGGCGCGCGAGCGGCTCTCACGCTACGCCCACTGAGCGACGCATGCTGCGCATCCACAATTCCCTGACCGGCAAGAAGGAAGAACTGAAGCCGATCCGTCCCGGCGAGATCGGCATGTACGTCTGCGGCGACACGGTCTACGACTTCTGCCACATCGGCCATGCCCGCTCCAAGGTCGCATTCGACGTCGTGCGCCGCTACCTGGCCTGGAGTGGCTACCGCGTGCGCTTCGTCCGCAACATCACCGACATCGACGACAAGATCATCCGGCGCGCCGCCGAACTCGGCGAGCCGATCGACACCTTCACCGCGCGCTTCATCGACGCGATGCACGAGGACTACGACCGGCTCGGCATCCTGCGCCCGGACGCCGAGCCGCGCGCGACCCAGCACGTGCCGGGCATGATCGCGCTGACCCGTACGCTGATCGAGAAGGGGCACGCCTACGTCGCCGCCGATGGCGACGTCATGTATTCGGTGTCCAGCTTCGAGCCCTACGGCAAGCTCTCGGGCAAGCGGCTCGCGGACCTGCGCGCCGGTGCGCGCATCGAGGTCGACGACGCCAAGCGCGACCCGCTCGACTTCGTGCTGTGGAAGCGGGCGAAGCCCGGCGAGCCCTCGTGGGACTCGCCCTGGGGCCCGGGCCGCCCCGGCTGGCACATCGAGTGCTCGGCGATGTCGCACGAGCTGCTCGGCACGCAGTTCGACATCCACGGCGGCGGCCTCGACCTCAAGTTCCCGCACCACGAGAACGAGATCGCCCAGTCGTGCGCCGCGAGCGGCGACCGCTTCGCACACCTCTGGATGCACAACGGCTTCGTCAACGTCGACGACGAGAAGATGTCGAAGTCGCTCGGCAACTTCTTCACGATCCGCACCGTGCTCGACTCAGGGCACGTGCGCCATCCGGAGGTGCTGCGCTTCTTCCTGCTGTCGAGCCACTACCGGGGCCCGATCAACTACTCGCTCGACCAGATCGAGCAGGCCGACGCCGCGCTGGGGCGGCTCTACACCGCGCTGCGCGACTGCCCGCGCCCGGCCTCCCCGGCCGCCTCCAGCGAGCCCGGCGACGCGACCCGGCGCTTCCGCGAGGCGATGGACGACGACTTCAACACCCCGGAGGCCCTGGCGGTCCTGCAGTCTCTGGCGAGCGAGCTCAATCGCGCGGGCGTCGCCTGCGACACCGCGAGCCGTTCGCGCCTCGCTGCCGAGCTCGGCGCCCTCGGGCAGGTGCTCGGCGTGCTGGCGCTGGAGCCGGCCGAGTGGTTCCGGCTGGGGGTCGGCGGCGTCAGCGCCGCCCTGCCGGCCGCCGAGGTCGAAGCGTTGATCGAGGCCCGTCGCCAGGCACGCAAGGCCAAGGACTTCCGACGTTCCGACGAGATCCGCGACCAGCTGGCCGCGGCCGGCGTGATCCTCGAGGACAAGCCGGGCGGGGTCACCCAGTGGCGCTACAGGTAGCGGTAGGGCGCGGTCCGCGTCGACACGCGGCCCCCGGCCGCGCGGCCATCGGGGAGCCGGGGCAGGGTGGCGCGAGCGCGCGGGACGGGCCGCCCCTCCCGGCCAGGGTCTTCAGCGCCCGTCGGTCTGCTGTCGCCGGAACGATGCTTCGAGGGTGTTCTTCATCAGCATCGCGACCGTCATCGGCCCGACGCCACCCGGGACGGGGGTGATCCAGGCGGCGCGCCGGGAGGCCTCCTCGAACTGCACGTCGCCGCACAGCGTGCCGTCCTCCCGCCGGTTGATCCCGATGTCGACCACCACGGCCCCGTCGCGGACCCACTCCCCGGGGACCAGACCCGGCTTGCCGGCCGCGACGATCAGCACCTCGGCCATGCGGACGTGGGTCTCGAGGTCGCGGGTGAAGCGGTGCGTCACCGTCGTGGTCGCGCCCATCAGCAGCAGTTCGAGCGACATCGGTCGCCCGACGATGTTCGAGGCACCGACCACCACGCAGTGCCTGCCCTTCACCGACACGCCGATGTGATCCAGCATCCGCACCACGCCGTAGGGCGTGCAGGGCCGGATCAGCGGGTTGCGCTCGGCGAGCCGTCCGACGTTGTAGGGGTGGAAGCCGTCGACGTCCTTGCGCGGGTCGATCCGCTCCACCACCGCCGACTCCCGGATGTGGTCGGGCAGGGGCAACTGGACCAGTATGCCGTCCACGGCCTCGTCGGCGTTCAGTTCGTCGATCTTGGCGAGCAGTTCCGTCTCCGAGGTCGACTGCGGCAGGTCGAAGGCGATCGAGACGATGCCGCATTCCTCGCAGGAGCGGCGCTTGTTCCGCACGTAGACCTGCGAGGCCGGGTTGTCACCGACCATCACCACGGCGAGCCCCGGCCTCCGCAGGCCCCGGCCCACCATCCCGTCGATCGCCTTGCGGACCTCGTTCCGGACGTCCTGCGCGATGCCCTTGCCGTCGATGATCCGTGCCGTCATCCAGCCATTCTGTCACGCGCCATCCGGTTTGACGCTGGTCGGACTCCCCCCGTATGATTCGCGCCCCCGCGGCCGGGGTTCGTTCGGTGGCGTCTGCCGCGGGGCGGGTCGTCCGGCACGGGGCATGGCGCAGTCTGGTAGCGCATCTGCTTTGGGAGCAGAGGGTCGCAGGTTCGAATCCTGCTGCCCCGACCAGCCGGCAACCGGGAAGTCCCGCGAGGGACGCAGGTGGGCGGCACCGGTTCCCGGGCGCTTGCGATACGCTTCGTCCGCTGGGCGCCCGTAGCTCAGCTGGATAGAGCAACGGCCTTCTAAGCCGTAGGTCGCAGGTTCGAGTCCTGCCGGGCGCGCCACGTCGAGGGTATCGAAGGACTTCGGGCATCGAAGAACTGCGGTGGGCGTAGCTCAGTGGTAGAGCCCCGGGTTGTGATCCCGGCTGTCGTGGGTTCGATCCCCATCGTCCACCCCACTCCCGGCACCCGCCGAGCGGGGCAGGGCAGGGTCGAAGGTCGGTCTGGCCGCTCGGCCCGCAACGGAGCGACGCAAGGTCGCCGTCAGAGAATTTGGGCCGTTAGCTCAGTTGGTAGAGCAGGAGACTCTTAATCTCTTGGTCGTAGGTTCGACTCCTACACGGCCCACCAACCTTCCCGATCCTGCCGCTGCCGTGCAGTCGCCGCCGGTGGCGCGCCGTTCCGCTATAATCGCCGGCCCGCTCGCGCGGACAGGCTCGCCGGACCGGCCGTGCGAAAGTGGCGGAACTGGTAGACGCGCTGGATTTAGGTTCCAGTGGGGAAACCCGTGAGAGTTCGAGTCTCTCCTTTCGCACCATCCGGCGCCGCGCCCGGCCCGGCTGGGGCGGCGAGCCCCGGCCGATTCGCGCGACACCGCTCTTTTCGTCTACCGACCCTAGGCTCCAAGGAAGCACCATGCAGGTATCTCTGACCCCCGTCGGCGCGCTCGAGCGTCGCCTCGAAGTGGCCGTCCCGGCCCAACGCGTTGCCGGTGAAATCGACCAGCGACTGAAGAATCTCGCCCGCACCGCGCGTCTCAAGGGCTTCCGCCCGGGCAAGGCGCCGTTCATGGTCGTGAAGCAGCAGTTCGGCTCGCAGGTGCAGTCCGAAGTCGTCACCGACCTGCTGCGGGAGTCCTTCGCCGCTGCCGTCAACCAGGAGAAGCTGCGCCCGGCCACCGATCCGCGGATCGAGTCGGTGTCGGCCGAGGCCGGCAGCGACCTCAAGTACGTCGCCGTGTTCGAGGTGCTCCCCGAATTCAAGGTGAAGCCCGTCGACGGGATCGAGATCGAGAAGCCCGAGGCGACGGTCGGCGAGGCCGACGTCGATGCGATGCTCGAGACCATGCGCAAGCAGCGGCCGGTGTTCACCGCGGTCGAGCGCGAGGCGCGCGATACCGACCGCGTCGAAGTGGACTTCGAAGGCCGCATCGGCGGCGAGACCTTCAAGGGCGGCTCCGGCACCGGCATCCCGTTCGTGCTCGGCGCCGGACGGATGCTGAAGGAGTTCGAGGACGGCGTGCGCGGCGCCAGGGCGGGCGAGTCCCGCTCGGTCAAGGTGGACTTTCCCGCCGACTACGGCAGCGCCGACGTCGCCGGCAAGACCGCCGAGTTCGCGGTCACGGTGAAGAAGGTCGAGGAGCAGAGCCTGCCGGCCGTCGACGAGGAGTTCTGCAAGGCCTTCGGGATCACCGAGGGCGGCGTGGAGGCGCTGCGCGTCGAGGTCCGCAAGAGCATGGAGCGCGAGCTCGCCGACGCGATCCGGAATCGGCTCCGCGTGCAGGTGATGGACGCGCTGCACCGCGAGAACGCCATCGAGTTGCCCAAGGCGATGGTCGAGGAGCAGGTGCAGTCGATGCAGGTCGACATGGCGCGCCGGATGGGCGCCAAGGACGCCAGCCAGCTGCCGCCCCGCGAAGGGTTCGAGGAGCCGGCGCGCCGTCGTGTCGCGCTCGGGCTCATCGTCGGCGAACTGATTCGCTCCGAGGGCATCAAAGTGGAGCGTGAGCGGGTCAATGCGAGGCTGGCGGAGGCGGTCGGGGCCTACCCGAACGCCGACGAAATGCGACGCCAGTACTTGCAAAGCCCCGACGCAATGCGTCAGATCGAGTCCGCGGCGCTGGAAGACCAGCTGATCGACTGGATCGTCGGCAAGGCGAAGGTGACCGTGAAGCCCGCGAGCTTCGGCGAGCTGACGGGCTTCGGACAGAATGCAGGGCAGTGACGTCCTGACCGGTGCGCCGGCGGCGCCGGTGGTGGCCAGCAACGAAGGTAACTCAATGAACCCAAAGGGCTTGAACCTGGTGCCGATGGTCGTCGAGCAGACGGCCCGCGGCGAGCGCGCCTACGACATCTACTCGCGTCTCCTGAAGGAGCGGGTGATCTTCGCGGTCGGTCCGGTCGAGGACTACATGGCGAACGTCATCGTCGCGCAGCTGCTGTTCCTCGAGTCCGAGAACCCGGACAAGGACATCTCGATCTACATCAACTCGCCGGGTGGCTCGGTGACCGCGGGGCTCGCGATCTACGACACCATGCAGTTCATCAAGCCCGACGTCAGCACCATCTGCATCGGCATGGCGTACTCCATGGGCGCAGTGCTGTTGACGGGTGGCGCCAAGGGCAAGCGCTTCATGCTGCCGAACTCGCGCGCGATGATCCACCAGCCCTCGGGAGGCTTCCAGGGCCAGGCGACCGACATCAGCATCCAGGCCAAGGAAATGCTGCTGGTGCGCGAGCGCCTGAACCAGATCATCGCGGGCCACACGGGCCAGCCGATCGACCGCATCCAGGTCGACACCGAGCGTGACACCTTCCTGGGTCCCCAGGAGGCGATCGCGTACGGCCTCGTCGACAAGGTGCTCGACAAGCGTGGGGCGCTCGCGCCGCCTGCCTCCGGCGGCTGAGCCGGGCAGGTGGCCGGCGCCCGCCAGGGTAGGTGCGCCGGATGGGCCCCGCGGGCTTGCGGGAGAGCCCTGAAGCGCGCCTCGCCGAGGCTGGCGGCGAACTGTGAAGCAGGTCCCCCGGCGGCGTGGTTTTGCCGAGGTTACAAGGAGTTAGCAGCGACGTGGCGCTTTGATTACACGCTCCGCGCCGTGCTATAAGGTTGAGGACTCTGCGGGTCCATTTCGGGACTATCCCATCGGGGACTGAGGGCTTGGCTTCATGACAGAAGATTCCCGCGGCCGACACGACGACGGCAAGCTGCTGTACTGCTCCTTCTGCGGCAAGAGCCAGCACGAGGTGCGCAAGCTGATCGCCGGCCCGTCGGTGTTCGTCTGCGACGAGTGCGTCGAGCTGTGCAACGACATCATCCGCGAGGAGCTCGAGGACCGGGCCGAACGCGCGCGTGACAAGCTGCCGAAGCCGACCGAGATCAAGAAGGTCCTCGACGACTACGTCATCGGCCAGGAGCGCGCCAAGCGGGTG
>JALORN010000043.1 GCA_025458905.1 Steroidobacteraceae bacterium | reverse complement strand
AATATTCCCCACTGCTGCCTCCCGTAGGAGTCTGGGCCGTGTCTCAGTCCCAGTGTGGCTGGTCGTCCTCTCAGACCAGCTACGGATCGTCGCCTTGGTAGGCCGTTACCCTACCAACTAGCTAATCCGACTTCGGCTCATCCAATAGCGCAAGGCCTTGCGGTCCCCTGCTTTCACCCAAAGGTCGTATGCGGTATTAGCCAATCTTTCGACTGGTTATTCCCCACTACTGGGCAGATTCCGAAGCATTACTCACCCGTTCGCCGCTCGTCAGCACGTATTGCTACGCCTGTTACCGCTCGACTTGCATGTGTTAAGCACGCCGCCAGCGTTCAATCTGAGCCAGGATCAAACTCTTCACTTGAAGATTTTAAACTTCAACTAAGAGCAATCAAAAGCTCATTGCTGGACTTTTGGTCACTCGGTCTTCGCATCCAAAAGGACACATCGACGCGAGTCCCCACACAAATTACCTGCCAGACTTTTAAACAGCACCCCGAGCCGCTGGGGCTGGGGAAAGGGCCGTGGAGTATAGCGCCGTCGCTCGACTCGTCAACCCGTAACCTTTGCGGCGACAGGGACCTGTATGCGGGGCCGCGGGGCCCTGCATGGAGTCTGGTCTGTCGCTTGTCCCGACACCTTCCGCCCGGTCTTCGCCGGTGCGCTTCAGGCGTCGAGGGCGCGCATTATAGGCCCCGGGGACGGCCTGTCAACGAAACGAAAGAAATATTTTCCTCAAACCTCAACCTATTGAGCTGCAACGGGTTTTTCGACCCGGACCCGGGCGAAGCGACGCGGACCGAGTTGCAGGATGTGCTCGGCCCCGACGGGCAATACCAAGTCCCGGTCGGCCACCTTCGTGCCGTCGATCCGCACCGCCCCTTCGCCGATCTTGCGCACCGCCTCGGAGTTGCTCGCGGCGAGGCCTGCGGCCTTCAAGGCGGCCACCAGCGTCTGCCCGCTCGCATCGCGCGCCGGCACGCACTGCAGTGGCAGGTCGTCGGGCAGGGCCTTGTTGGCGAAGCGCGCGACGAAGCCCTCGTTCGCGGCGCGTGCCGCGGACTCGCCGTGGAAGCGCGCCACGATCTCGCGGGCGAGCTCGAACTTGACGTCACGCGGGTTGCGCCCCTCGGCGATCGCGCGCTGCAGGCCCTGCACTTCGGCGAGCGGACGGAACGACAGCAGCTCGAAGTAGCGCCACATCAGATCGTCGCTGATGGACATCAGCTTGCCGAACTGGGCGTCCGCGTCCTCCGCGATGCCGACGTAGTTGCCGAGGGACTTCGACATCTTGTTGACGCCGTCGAGGCCTTCGAGCAGCGGCATCGTCAGCACGCACTGCGGCTCCTGGCCATAGGCCTCCTGCAGCTGCCGCCCCATCAGCAGGTTGAACTTCTGGTCGGTACCCCCGAGTTCGACGTCGGCGCGCAGCGCGACCGAGTCGTAGCCCTGCACGAGCGGATAGAGGAACTCGTGGATCGCGATCGGCTGGTTGGACCGGTAGCGCTTCGCGAAGTCGTCGCGCTCGAGCATCCGCGCGACGGTATGCCGCGCGGCGATCTCGATCAGGCCTGCGGCGTCGATCTTCGAGAACCAGCGCGAGTTGAACTCGATGGTGGTGCGCCCTGGATCGAGGATCTTGAAGATCTGCGCCTGGTAGGTGCGGGCGTTCTCCTGGATCGCCTCGGGGGTGAGCCGCGGGCGCGTGGCGTTGCGGCCCGTCGGGTCGCCGATCATCCCGGTGAAGTCGCCGATCAGGAAGATGACCTCGTGACCGAACTGCTGGAAGGCCCGCATCTTGTTGATGAGGACCGTGTGACCGAGGTGAAGGTCCGGGGCGGTGGGGTCGAAGCCCGCCTTGATCCGCAGCGGCCTGCCGCGCCTCAGCTTGCCGGCGAGCTCGGCCTCGACCAGCAGTTCGGAGCAGCCGCGCTTGATCTCGGCGAGTTGGTCTTCGATGGCGATCATTCTGCGTTCCAGGGGTTCGATCGGGACTCGGGTGACGGTAGCGCTTCTCGCTTCCGCAACGCCGGCCTCACGGGGGTCACAGTCTGCCGGACTTCGAATTGACCGGCGCGACGCGGCTCGGGTACGGTGGCCGGATCGTTGGACATAAGTGTAGTCCATGCCGCTCGAGATCCGCTCCAGACTGCCTTTTCCGTCGCAGCCGCGGACGCGCTGGCTGCAGGTTGGTGCCTGCGCACTGCTCGCGCTGGCGTGGTTGCGGGCCGGGGACGAGCCTTCCCCGGCGGGCGCGGCGACCGCGCGCGGGCCGGTCGGTGCGACGCCGGCCCGGGACGTGGGCGTGGGCGCGCAGCAGCGCGCGACGCGGCCCGTCCATGACCGGGCGGTCGCGCCGGCCTCGGCGACGAGCGGGGTCAACGAAGCCAGCCTGGGTTTCTCCACGGTCGAGGTGATCGTCGCTCGCAACGACACGCTCGATCGCATATTCCGCAAGCTCAGCCTGTCGCTCGCCGACCTCGCGTCGCTGCGCGCGCTGCCCGAGCTGCGCAAGCAGCTAGACCGTCTGCACGTCGGCGAGGCGCTGAAGTTCAGCGTCCGTGGCGAGGAGCTGGTGGCGCTCGAGCGGCGCCTCAGCCCTAGCTCGACGCTCAAGGTGGTGCGTGCCGAGGGAGGCTTCGCGTCGGACGTCATCGAGAATCCGCTCGAGAGGGAGGTCCGTACGGCGACGGGCACGATCCGCAACTCGCTGTTCCAGGCCGCCGGCTCCGCCGGCATCGAGGAGGCCACCGCGATGGAGATCGCCGAGATCTTCGCCTGGGACATCGACTTCGTGCTCGACATCCAGCGCGGTGACAGCTTCCGCGTCACCTACGAGGCGCTGAGCCAGGACGGCGAGTACGTCGGCGACGGCGAGATCCTGGCGGTCGAGTTCGTCAACGCGGGGCAGGCCTTTCGCGCGGTGCGGTTCACGGCGCCAGATGGCTCGGCCTCCTACTACACGCCCGAGGGCCAGAGCCTGCGCAAGGCGTTCATCCGGGCGCCGGTGCAGTTCTCGCGCATCAGCTCGCGGTTCAACATGTACCGCCGTCACCCGGTGCTGAACCGCATCCGCGCCCACAAGGGCGTCGACTACGCCGCACCGGTCGGCACGCCGGTGCACGCCGCGGGCGACGGCAAGGTGGCCTTCGTCGGCACGAAGGGCGGCTACGGCAAGGTCGTCGAGATCGCGCACGCCGGTGGCGTGACCACGCGGTACGGCCACCTGTCGCGCTTCCCGAAGGGCCTGTCGCGCGGGGATCGCGTCCGGCAGAGCCAGGTGATCGGCTACGTCGGCATGACGGGCCTCGCGACCGGGCCACACCTGCATTACGAGTACATGGTGCGGGGCGTTCACAAGGACCCGCAGAAGGTGCCGTTGCCCAAGGCAGAACCGGTGCCGGCCTCGCGGATGGCGGAGTTCCGCAGCGTGACTGCGCCGCTGCTGGCGACGCTCGACGCGGTCGCTTCCGGGGCGACGCTCGCGGCCGCCGGCGCGGCGGCCCTGCCGGCGGCGGGTGGCGTCCCGGGCCTCGCGCCCTCTTCCGGAGTCGTTGCCGGCCGCTGAGGCAGTCGGGCGCTGTCCCCGGGGCACAGGAGCTGCCGCGGCGGTCGCGCTTATGTCGAATCCCGGAATCCGTGAACTGGCGCGTCCGGGCGGGCCGACGGTGTAACACACGCCCATGACGACTCGTGCTGAACTACTGGCCGGCAACCCTTTCGTACAGGACCTGGCCGTCCGGACGGCCCGACGTTCCCGCTTGGACGCACCGGAACACACCCTTCCCCCCCCGCTGATCAACCGCGAGCTGTCGCTGCTGGAATTCAACCGGCGCGTGCTCGCGCAGGCCCAGGACGAGACCGTCCCGCTGCTCGAGCGGCTGAAGTTCCTGTGCATCTCCTCGAGCAACCTCGACGAGTTCTTCGAGATCCGCGTCGCCGGCATCAAGCAGCTGATGGAGATGCCGCGTGCGCAGCAGCCACGCAGTCCGGACGGGCTCGACCCCGCGGAGCAGCTGGCGGCTATCCACGCCCAGGCCACGCGCCTCGTGGCCGACCAGTACGCCTGCCTCACCGAAGTGCTGATGCCGGCGCTGCGCGATGCCGGCGTGCAGATCGTCGCGCGGGTCGACTGGGATGAGGACACGCGCGCCTGGCTCGCGCAGTTCTTCGAGCGCGAGGTCGAGCCGGTGCTGACGCCGCTGGCGCTCGACCCATCGCGCCCGTTCCCCAGGATCCAGAACAAGAGCCTGAACTTCATCGTGCGCCTGGAGGGCGTCGACGCCTACGGGCGCGAGGCCGACCAGGCGATCCTCCAGGCGCCGCGCTCGCTGCCGCGGGTGGTGCCGCTGCCCGAGCGCGGCGGCGTGCCGCAGCGCTTCGTGCTGCTCTCGGCGATCGTGCAGGAGTTCGTTCCGCGACTGTTCGAAGGGATGGCGATCCTCGGCTGCTATCCGTTCCGCGTGACGCGCAACAGCGACCTGTTCGTCGACGAGGAGGAAGTGGACGACCTGCGGCGCGCGCTCGAAGGCGAGCTGGCGCAGCGGCGCTATGGCGCGGCGGTGCGCCTCGAGACCTCGCGCGACTGCCCGGACGACCTGGTGGCCTTCCTGCTCAAGCAGTTTTCCCTGACCGAGCTCGACCTGTACCGCGTGCCGGCGATGGTCAACCTGCACCGGCTCTCGGCCGTGTACGACCTCGTGCACCGGCTCGACCTGAAGTTCCCATCGTTCTCGCCGGGGCTGCCGCGGCGGCTCGCCGGCGCGCCGGACCTGTTCGCCGTGATCCGCCAGCGCGACGTGCTGCTGCACCACCCGTACCAGCCGTTCTCGCCGGTGCTCGACTTCCTGCGCCAGGCGGCCGCCGACCCGCGCGTGCTCGCGATCAAGCAGACGCTGTACCGCACCGGCACCGACTCGGCGGTGGTCGAGGCACTGGTCGCCGCGGCGCACTCGGGCAAGGACGTCACGGTGGTGATCGAGCTGCGAGCGCGCTTCGACGAGGAGGCGAACATCGAGCTGTCGAACCGTCTGCAGGAGGCCGGCGCGCACGTGATGTACGGGGTCGTCGGCTACAAGACGCACGCCAAGCTCGCGCTGGTCGTGCGGCGCGAGGCGGAAGGGATCCGCCGCTATTGTCACCTCGGCACCGGCAACTACCACTCGCGGACCGCGCGTGGCTACACTGACTACGGGCTCTTCACCTGCGACCCGGAGATCGGCCAGGACGTGCACGAGATCTTCCTGCAGCTGACCAGCCTGACGCGCACGCCGCGGCTCTCGCGGCTGCTGCAGTCGCCCTTCGAGCTGCACGCGGCGATGGTCGAGAAGCTCGATCGCGAGGCCGTGCATGCGGCAGCCGGCCGGCCGGCCCGCGTGATCCTCAAGATGAACTCGCTGGTCGAGCCGCAGTCGATCGAGGCTCTCTACCGGGCGTCGCGCGCGGGAGTGCAGGTCGACCTCGTGGTCCGCGGCATCTGCGCGCTCCGGCCGGGGCTGCCGGGGGTCTCGGACAACATCCGGGTGCGCTCGATCGTCGGCCGCTTCCTCGAGCACTCGCGCGTGTTCTACTTCGAGAACGGCGGCGACCCCGAGCTCTACTGCAGCAGCGCCGACTGGATGGAGCGCAACTTCTTCCGGCGCGTCGAGATCGCCTTCCCGGTGCGCGACGCCGAGCTGCGCGGCCGTATTCTGCGCGACCTCGAGACCTATCTCTGGGACAACACCCACGCCTGGATGCTGGATCGCGACGGCCACTACGTGCGTGCCTCGGCCGGCAGCGAGCCGCCGGTCACCGCGCAGTCCGAGCTGCTCGACACCTACGCGGCGGGCAGCAGCCTCGACGACTGAGCCCCGTCCGGTCCGCGGCCCGTCGGTGGCCCCCACCACGGCGGACGCCGGCGCCGCGCGCTATGCTCGGTCGGTCATGCGCATCGTCATCACCGGTTCCTCGGGCCGGATCGGTCGTGCGATCCACGCCCGCCTCGCCGGTCGGCACCAGGTCGTCGGTCTGGACCGGGTGCCCGCACCGACGACCCAGGTGGTCTGCGACCTGCTCGACGCCGGCCGGGTGCGCGCGGCGCTGGTCGGCGCCGACGCCGTGGTGCATGCCGCGGCCCTCCATGCCCGCCACGTCGGCCAGGAGAGCGACGCCGAGTTCCGGCGCGTCAACGTCGAGGGCACGCGCACCGTGGCGGGAGCGGCGATCGCGGTCGGCGTCTCGCGCTTCGTCTACACCAGCACCACGGCGCTGTACGGGAGCGCCATCGATCCGGTGGCCGACGGCTATGCGGCGTGGATCGACGAGGGCGTGACGCCGCGGCCCCGGACCATCTACCACGAGACCAAGCTGCGCGCCGAGCAGGTGGTGCGCAGCTACGGCGAGGCCGGGGCGCTCGCGGTGACGATCCTGCGCATGTCGCGCTGCTTCCCGGAGCCGGTGCCCGAGATGGCGATGTACCGCCTCTACCGCGGCCTCGACGAACGCGACGCCGCCAGCGCCCACGAGCGGGCCATCGAGAGCCTCGCGCGCGGCGGCGCGCGGCTGTTCGTGATCTCGGCGCCCACGCCCTTCGAGCCGCGCGACTGCGAGCTGCTGGCGCGCGACGCGCCGGCGGTGCTGCGGCGGCGCGTGCCGGGCCTGGTCGCCGCCTTCGAGCGTCGCGGCTGGGGGCTGCCGGCGGTGATCGACCGGGTGTACGACTCGCGGCTCGCGGAGCGCACGCTCGGGTGGCGCGCGGAGCACGGGCCCGAGTCACTGGTGGCGCCCGACGTGGCCGGTGCAGGTGAGGCCGCCGCGGCGCTGTAGGGCCCGCAGGGGCCTAGACGGCAAGAGTGCCCTTGGACGAGTAGACCTTCAGGCGGAAGTCGACCGCACGCAGCAGGTCGATCTCCTGGGTCAGGTCGGCGACCGTCAACGGATGGTCCTTCAGCCAGCGCACCGGGAAGCGCATCTCGAGCGAGCGACCCCGCGGCACCAGCTGCAGGTCCGGCAGCGTCGCGTTGCCGCGGCCGCGGTGCAGCAGCACGGCGAGGCGCAGCAGCACGATCAGGAAGATCGCACGTCGATCCCACGGCGGCAGCAGCTGGTCGAAGCCCTCGAGGGAGAGCTTGCGCCGGTGGTTGCCGACGACGGCCGACAGCACGCGTTGCTCCTCGCGCGTGAAGCCGGGCATGTCGGCGTGCTCGAGCAGGTAGGCGCCGTGCTGGTGGTGGCGCGAGTGCGCGACGTCGAGGCCGATCTCGTGCAGCCGGGCGCTCCAGCCGAGCAGCTGGCCGGCGACGGGATCTTCGAGCTGCCAGCCCTCGGCCACCTGCCCGAGGAACCCCAGGGCGGCCTGCTCGACGCGTGCGGCCTGCGCGACGTCGACGTGATAGCGCGCCTGCATCGCAGCGACGGTGCGCTCGCGGGCGTCTTCGTGCGTCAGTCGCCCGACCATGTCCCACAGCAGGCCATCGCGCATCGCGCCGTCGGCGACGTCCATGCGCTCGCAGCCGAGCACCTCGAACACCTCGGCGAGTATGCACAGACCCGCCGGGAACACGGCCCGTCGTTCTTCGTCGATCGCGGCGATGCCGAGGTTGCGCACGTGCCCGGCGCGCAGCAGGGCGTCGAGCAGCAGCTCCAGCCCTTCGGGCGTGATCGAGGTGAGGCGCGGCTCGAGCTCGCGGATCGCCTCGCCGATCGCGCGCACCGTGCCCGAGCTGCCGACTGCCTGGTCCCAGCCGGCCTTCAGGAACGACGCCTGGATTGGCTCGAGCTCCTGGCGCGCCGCGACGCGCGCCCGCGTCAGGCGCTTGGCCGAGACCTTGCCGTCGGCGAAGAAGGCGCCGGTGAAGCTGACGCAGCCCATCTGGGTGCTCTCGAGCTCGAGCGGCTCGAGGCCCTCGCCGACGATCAGCTCGGTGCTGCCGCCGCCGATGTCGACGACCAGCCTGCGACCTTCCGTGCGCGGCATGGTGTGCGCCACGCCGCTGTAGATCAGCCGTGCCTCCTCGCGGCCGGCGATGATCTCGATCGGGTGGCCGATCGCGGCGCGCGCGCGCTCGAGGAAGGCCTGCTTGCGGTGCGCCTTGCGCAGCGCGTTGGTGCCGACCACGCGCACGTCACGGGCGCGCATGTCGCGCAGCCGCTGCCCGAAGCGTTCGAGGCAGGCGAGCGCGCGCGCGGCCACCTCGCGATCCAGCCGTCCCTCGTCGTCTACGCCCGCACCGAGGCGCACGCCTTCACGCAGCCGGTCGATGATCACCAGCTGCCCGTGGGTGTAGCGGGCCACGACCATGTGGAAGCTGTTCGAGCCCAGGTCGACGGCCGCGAGGACCTCAGGGACCGGTCGAGTCGCGACTCGGGCCACCACGGAGCAGAGGTCTGGAACGGCGCGTCGGGACGGCGCGGACCGGTCGACGGACGCGCCCGGGGATCAGCCGGCGGAGAACGAGGAACCGCAACCGCAGCTGGTCGCGGCGTTCGGGTTGCGGATCACGAACTGCGCGCCGTCGAGGCCCTCGCGGTAGTCGATCTCGGCGCCGGAGAGGTACTGGAAGCTCATCGGATCGACCAGCAGGCGGACCCCGAGGTTCTCCACCAGGGTGTCACCGTCCTGGAGTTGTTCGTCGAACTCGAAGCCGTACTGCAGGCCCGAGCAGCCACCGCCCTGGACGAAGACGCGCAGCATCAGGTTGGGGTTGCCCTCGCCCTCGATCAGCGAGCCAACCTTGCGGGCGGCCGCGTCGGTGAACACCAGCGCGGGCGGCGGGGCGTCGTCGGTAGCGAGGTCGAGGTCGTCGGCTACGGTGCTCATGGGCG
Source organism: Steroidobacteraceae bacterium (assembly GCA_025458905.1). Classification (GTDB taxonomy): domain Bacteria; phylum Pseudomonadota; class Gammaproteobacteria; order Steroidobacterales; family Steroidobacteraceae; genus UBA964. The sequence goes on along the minus strand of JALORN010000043.1, from coordinate 29,458 downwards.
TGATCCGGGGGGTGCGGCGCAGCGGCGCGCGCTTCTGCTTGGGTGAAGTGTAAGTGCCTGACGCAGAAGCGTCAAAGCCCGGGACCGCGCGTGCTCGTGGTGCCGCCGGACGACCGGCCGGCGGGCAGCGCCGGGATCATTGCGCCGCGCGGGCCCCGGCCGTGCGGCGGCGGGGCGCCGCCCGTCAGCCGGCCGCAGCTCGCGATTCCGGTCCGATCGCGACGCGCTCGCGCGCGACGACGTCGCCGATCACCGAACCGTTGATGACCACGGCCGGCACCTGTACCGAGCCCTCGACGACCCCCTGTTCGCTGATCCACAGCGTCGCCGGGTCGTCTCCGATGCTGCGCACGTTGCCGGTGACGCGACCGTCGAGGTGCAGGCCGCCGGTGAACTCGATGTCGCCCTGCAGGCGCGCCGACTTGCTGATGAGGGTGTCGATCTTTCCCGTGATGGGGGCATTCTTCTTGCGACCGAACATGGCGGGATCTCCTGCGCCGGGGCGGGTCAGCCGGTCTCTACGGACCAGACGATCGTCTGGACGACGGGTTCGACACCACGTCGTCGGGAGCGTACTTCTACCGTAAGTCGCTCTGGCCGGAACCCGGCAGGGATCACGATTTCGGGATCCATGCTCTCGAAATAGCGGAAGCTGTACGGGAGCTCGCGGCTCTTGCCGCCGGTGAGGGCGGACGTGTCGAGCTTCGCGGCGGCGCCCGCCTGCTGGCCCTCGACGCTCACGGTGACCGTCCCGGCGACGGTGCCATCGGGCCGGGCCGGCTGCACCAGCATCAGCCGCAACTTGAACCGATCGGCGCCCGACGGCGACGGCGTCACCCGCAGTTGCTGGATCGCGACGTCGGCCTTGTTGGCGTCCTTGACCACGATGCCCTGATAGAACTGGAGCTGCTGGCGCTGCTGTGCCACCTCGGCCTGCAGCTCGCCGATGGTGCGGGCCACCTCGGAACGTTCGCGGTCCTGTGCCGCCTTGAGTGTCTCGTAGTCGGCGGCCATGCGGCGCAGCTCGCGGATGGTCGCATCGCGCTGTGCGAGCTGCTCGCGCAGCTCGGCGCGGGCGCGGATGGCGGCGAGGTTGTCGAAGCCGGCGCGGCTGCGCCCGAGCTCGAACAGCAGGTAGGCGCCGAGCACGGCACTGACGCCGAGCACGCCGACGACCAGCCAGCGGCGCGCGGGCGCGTAGGTACGGATGACGACCTTCGGCGGCTCGGCCATGGGCACTCGCGGCCGGCCGGCTCAGCGTGCCGGGACCGTCGCGGCGCCCGGCGCCTGCGCGGCACCGGCAGCCTCGGGCCACCAGTCCGGATAAGGGGGCAGGCCGCCCGGGAAGACGCGCGCCCCGAGCTCGTGCAGGGCCTCGAGGTAGACCGGTCGCTTGAACGAGACGACTTCGCGCACCGGCTCCCAATAGTCGGCCCAGCGCCACTCGTCGAACTCGGGCTCGCTGGTGTGGTCGAAGCGGAAGCGCGGATCGTCGGCGGTGCGCAGCCGCAGCAGGTACCAGCGCTGCTTCTGGCCGATGCACAGCGGCACCTGGCCGCGGCGGACGAAGCGCGACGGCAGCCGGTAGCGCAACCACTGCCGGGTGGCTGCGGCCACGGCCACCTGCGCCGGATCGAGGCCGATTTCCTCCTTGAGCTCGCGGAACAGCGCCTGCTCGAGCGGCTCGCCGCGCCGCACGCCGCCCTGGGGGAACTGCCAGCCGCGGTTGCCGATCCGGCGGCCGAGGAACAGCCGGCCATCGTCGCGCATCAGGATGATGCCGACGTTCGCGCGGAAGCCGTCCTCGTCGATCTGGTCCATGCTCCATCGAGTATCGCCCCCGCCCCGGGGAGCGACAAGGCGGCTTGTCCCAGGCTGTGACGCTCCCCTACCCTGTACCGATGCACACTGTCTCCGTCTGGCGTCGCTGGGTCCTGCTCGCGGCCGTGGCGGCGGCCGTGCTGGGCGCGTCGCTGGTCGCCGGGCCGGCCGACAAGGGCCTCTGGGACGTGCTGCTGGCTCTCGGCGGTCGCGCCGACCCTGTGGCCCGCACCGTGATCCTCGACCTGCGATTGCCGCGCGCGCTGACGGCCTTCGGCGTGGGCAGCGCGCTGGCGGTGGCGGGGCTGCTGCTGCAGGCGCTGTTCCGCAACCCGCTCGCCGATCCCTACGTGCTCGGCGTTTCGGGCGGTGCAGCGATCGGGGCGCTGCTCGCGATCGGCGCCGGCGCGGGCGCGCTCGGCCTGCAGGGCTCGGCGGCGCTCGGCGCAGTGACGGCGATCGGTGTCGTCTGGCTGCTAGCCCGCGGCCACGGGGCTGCGCGGCTGCTGCTCACGGGCGTCGTGGTCGCCTCGGCCTGCGGCGCCGTGGTGGCCCTGCTGCTCGCAGTCGCGAGCAGCGAGCAGCTGCGCGGCATGGTGTTCTGGCTGGCGGGCGACCTCTCGCACGCCCACGAGCCCTGGCCGGCGCTGCTCGCCGCGGCCCTCGCTTGCGCGTTCGCCGCGACCTTCGGACGCGCGCTGAACGTGCTCGCCTCGGGCGAGCTGCGCGCACGCTCCGTGGGCCTCGACACCGCCCGCTGGCGCAATGCCGCGTTCGCCGCTGCCGCGCTGCTCACCGCGGTCGCCGTGGTCAGCGCCGGCACCATCGGGTTCGTCGGCCTGGTGGCGCCGCACCTCGCCCGGCTGCTGTTGCGCACCATCGACCACCGCGTGCTCGCACCTGCCGCGGCGCTCCTCGGCGGCAGCCTGGTCGCGATCGCCGACCTGCTGGCGCGGACCCTTGCCGAACCCCGCCAGCTGCCGGTCGGCGGCATCATGGCGCTGGTGGGGGCACCGGTGTTCCTCGCTCTCCTACGGCGGCGTTAGGACTGGGGCGCGTGGTCGCCGTCGTTCTACGAACGGCCGGTGCCAGCGATCGTCCGCACGAAGAGGGTGACCACGAAGCGACCCGCGCGCAGCCGCCTCTCGCGCTCGCACGGCCCCGGCTGCGCCACCGACCCGCGCCGGTCTCTTCCACCGACGTCCCGGGCGACGCCGAAGAGCCACCGCGTCAGGCGCGCTTCTCGGTGACGGTACGCCGATCCTCGAGGTACTCGCGACCGCGCGTCATCAGCTCGGTGAACGCGGCGCGATCGCGGGCGAGCACCGCGCGGCGCAGGCGCTCGACGGCCTGGGCGAGGGCCTCGAGGGACTCGGCGCCATAATCGTTGAGGCTCTGGATCTCGAAGTACAGGTCGGGGCTCTCCTGCGCGACGCGGCTCGCGACGTCGAGCTGGGCGTCGAAGGTGGTGCTGGAGAGGCGCGCGAGGCGCGGCGCGGCCTCGCCGCTCTCGGCGAGCGCGGTGAAGAACGCGATGTTGAGCGCGTGCGACAGGCCGAGCACGTAGGCGATCAGGCGGTCGTGCTCGTCGAGGGTCATCACCACCTGCTCGACCATGGTCGGCGCGAACAGCTCGCGGGCGCGGCGCAGTGCCTCCTCGGAGCCGACGTCGACGAAGATCACGTGGCGGCCGGAGAGCAGCTCGGTGTCGGGGCCGAACATCGGGTGGATCGAGGTGATCTTGCAGCCGTGCGACCTGAGGGCGTGCAGCCCGCCGCGCAGCGGCGACTTCAGCGAGCCGAGGTCGAGGATCACACCGGGCGGGCGCAGCATCGCGAGCTCCCGCAGCACGGCATCGGTGAGGCCGAGCGGGGTGGCCACGACCAGGAAGTCGTAGACGGCGAGGTCGGCGCGGCGGAAGTCCCCGGCATCGTTCGTGCCGGGAGGCGCCCCCGCAGGGTCGCTGACGTCGACCACGAAGCCCTGCGACATCATGAACTCGGCGAACCAGCGGCCCATCTTGCCGGCGCCGCCGATCACCAGGGCGCGACGCCCGGTGCCGGCACCGGCGGCCGCGACGCTCGCCTGTTCCTGGGTGGCGAGCGAGCTGCGGATCAGCATGCGCATCAGCGTCTCGGCCACGTTCGGCGAGACGCCACGGCGGGCAGCGGCCTCGCGCGCGCCGAGGATCACCTCGCGCTCGCGGGCGTAGTCGCGGGTGGCGTAGCCGGTGGCGCGCTTCACCCGGGCGATCTCCCGGCTCTTTTCCTGGCGCTCGGCGATCAGTTCGATCAGCTTGGCGTCGATTTCGTTGAGGCGCTGGCGCAGTTCGTCGAGCGTGGGCATCGGGGCATCGGGCGTGACGGCGAGGCGGGTCGCTTCCGGACGCCCTTTCTATAGACCGGGACCCGGCATCGCAAGCACCCGGGAGGCCGTGCCCGCGGCCGGGGCACGGCCGGCTCAGTCGTCGCGCCAGCCGCGATCCCGCCCCGGGCCCCGCCCTTCCCAGCGACCATGACCGCCGTCGCGGCGGTTCCAGTCGCGACCCCGCCAGTCGCGGTCGTGGAAGCGATCGCGGCGGCCGTCGTAGCGCAAGGGCCCGCCGGGGCGCCAGCCGTCGTGGCGGTACCAGCGATCGTCGTCGCGCCAGGTGTAGTCGAAGCGCACGACGGGGCCGGGGCGGGCGCCGCGCGGGTGGAAGCCGCCGAAGCCGCCGTAGCGGCCGTCGCGGAAGCCGTCGCGATAACCGCGGGCGTAGGAGCGCGGCACGGCACGGGGATGCGCGGGTACAGGGCCGCCCCAGCCCCAGTAGGGCGCGATCGTGACCTGGACGCGGCTGCGATCACCCGCCTGGGCGGCGGGCACGGCCAGGGCCACCAGGGCGGCGGCGGCGAGCCAATTGCGACTGGACATCGACGTTCTCCCAGAGGAAGGGAAGCTCGCCCCGATGCTCGCGCCGTGCAACTGAACCGGGGCTGAACCGGCAACCGCCGCGCGACGGCATCCGCGGTTTCCGGGGCCCGGGCCGTGGACCCTGCGATACCATGCGCGCCATGCCGATCCCTGCACAGTTCCTCGACGAACCCCTCCCCGCCGAACCGCTGGCGCTCGCCGCCGACTGGCTCGAGGAGGCGCGCCGCCTGAAGCAGCAGCCGAACCCGGATGCGATGACCGTCGCCACGGTCGACGCCGACGGGCGGCCTTCCGCCCGCATCGTGCTCTGCAAGGAGATCGTCGCGCGGCCGGGCTATCTCGCGTTCTACACCAACTACGAGTCGCGCAAGGGCCGCGAACTCGCCGGCCAGCCGCGCGCCGCAGTGGTGCTCCACTGGGACCACCTGCACCGGCAGGTGCGGATCGAAGGTCGCGTGGTGCGCGCACCGGCGGCCGAGAGCGATGCGTACTTCGCTTCGCGGCCGTGGCAGCGCCGCATCGGCGCCTGGGCGAGCGCGCAGAGCCGGCCGGTCGGGTCGCGCGGCGAACTCGAGGCGGCCGTGGTCGAGGTCGCGCAGCGCTTCGGCACGCCGGTGCCGGGCCCCGAGCACGCCTCGATCGACCCGGGGCTCGTGATCCCGCGCCCGCCGCACTGGGGCGGCTACCACGTCTGGGCGGACTCGGTGGAGCTGTGGGTCGAGGGCGAGTCGCGGATCCACGATCGCGCGCGCTGGACGCGCACGCTGGCAGCCGGTCGCGGCGACGGCACGAGCGCCTTCGTACCCGGTCCCTGGGCGGTCACCCGACTGCAGCCTTGAGCGCGGCGGGGCCGCTGCTCGCCGCGCGTGCGCTGGCCGTGCGCGGCGGTGCGCGCACCCTCGTCGAGGCGCTCGAGCTCGAGCTCGCCAGCGGCGAGTTCCTCGCCTTGCTCGGTCGCAACGGCAGCGGCAAGACGCTGCTGTTGCACACGCTCGCGGGGCTGCGGCCGGCGGATGCCGGGGAGGCGATGCTCGGCGGCGACGCGCTCATGGCGTTGCCGCGCCGCGAGGCCGCGCGGCGCCTCGCGCTGCTGCCCCAGGACCTCGAGGAGATGCCGGGCGCCACGGTGCTCGACGCCGTGCTGACGGGCCGCTATGCGCACCAGGGCGCGTTCGGTGCCGATGCGCCCGGCGACCTGCCGCTCGCGCTGCAGGCCTTGCGCCGCCTCGGCATCGAGGGCCTCGCCGCACGCGAGCTCACCTCCCTCTCCGGCGGGGAGCAGCGGCGCGCCGCGGCCGCCGCGACGCTCGCGCAGCAAGCGCCGGTGGTGCTGCTCGACGAGCCGACCAACCATCTCGACCCGCACCACCAGCTCGCGCTGCTGGAGGTGTTCGCGGCCCATGCGCGCGACGGGGGCGCGGTGCTCGCGTCGCTGCACGACCCGACGCTCGCGGCGCGCTACGCCGACCGCGTGCTGCTGCTGCACGGCGACGGCCGCTGGGAGTGCGGGCGGGCCGCGCAGCTGCTGAACGCGGCGACGCTCTCGGCGCTCTACCTGACGGACATCGTCGAGGTGGAACGCGATGGGCGGCGGATCTTCGCGGCGGGCTAGCTAGCGCAGCGCCGACAGCACGCTGTCGTGCAGCGCGCCGTTGCTGGCCAGCACGGTGGTGGTGGCGAGGCCCACGGCGCCGCCGTCGAGGTCGGTGAAGCGGCCACCGGCCTCCTCGACGATCACCGTGAGCGCGGCGATGTCGAGGATGTTGACGTCCGACTCGACGACCACGTCGAGCGCGCCGCGCGCCAGCAGGTGGTAGTGGACGAAGTCGCCATAGCCGCGGAGCCGGCCGAGCTGCGGGACCAGCGCGCCGAAGCGCGCCCAGCGCGGGCCCTGCGCGAGCGTCTTGAGGTTGCCGGTCGAGAGGATGGTCGCCGCGAGCCCGGACGTAGCGCTCACCTGGATGCGCTTGCCGTCGAGCCACGCGCCGTGGCCGCGCTCCGCCCACGCGAGCTCGCCGTAGACCGGCGCGCAGGACACCCCGAGCACGAAGCGGCCCGCGCGCAGCAGCGCGATCTGGGTCGAGAAGAACGGGCAGTCGCGCACGAAGGACTTGGTGCCGTCGATCGGGTCGACCAGCCAGATGCTCTCGGCGCCCATGTCGTGCTGGCCGGTCTCCTCGCCGTAGAAGCCGTAGCCGGGGAAGCGCGCCGAGAGCACCTCGTGGATCGCCTGCTCGGACCTGACGTCCGCTTCGGTGACGGGCGACTTGTCGGCCTTGGTGACGACCTCGAGGTTGCGCTGGTACAGCGAGCGGATCACGGTGGCGGCGGCGCTCGCGGCGTCGAGCGCCGCCTGCAGTTCGGCGGAGGGCAAGGCGGATCCCCGGGGTGCTGGCGGGCGAGGCCGGGAGGGTGCTGCGGCCCGGGCGTGCTGTCAATGCGGGGGGCTGGTATGGTGCGCTCCCGACGACTTCGCGGACTTCGGCCATGGGCAACCGCCTCAGCAGGATCTACACGCGCACCGGCGACGACGGCACCACCGGCCTCGGCGACGGCTCGCGCGTCGCCAAGGACGACGCGCGGGTCGAGGCCTATGGCACGGTCGACGAGGCCAACAGCACGATCGGCGTCGTGCTCGCCGTGCCCGGCGTGCCCGATGCGGTCGCGCAGTGCCTGCGCGAGGTGCAGCACGACCTGTTCGACCTCGGCGGCGAGCTGTGCATCCCGGGGATGCGGATGATCTCGGCGGCGCACGTGACCCGGCTCGAGGTCGCGCTCGACGGCTTCAACGAGCCGCTGCCGCCCCTGAAGGATTTCATCCTGCCGGGCGGCGGCCCGGCCGCGGCGGCCTGCCACGTCGCCCGCACCGTCACGCGGCGCGCCGAGCGTCGCGTGTGGACGCTCGCCGCCACGGGCGCCGACGTCGGCGAGCATGCGCCCCAGTACCTCAACCGCCTCTCGGACCTGCTGTTCGTAATGGCGCGGGTGCTGGCGCGCCACGAGAACGGTGCGGAGGTTCTGTGGCGGCACGATCGTGGGCGCGCCGCCGGCGGCTGAGCGCTCGGAACGCGTCGACGGGCGGCGCGGCGCGCGTGCCGCCGGGCGGCGCGAGGGTCCCGGATCACACCACCGACGAGGAGCGACACGATGAAGGATGGCCTGCAGTACCCGCCGTACATCGGCATCTCCGACGTCACCACGAATTCGCACGAGCAGATGCGCGTCGAGGCCTTCTTCGAGGGCCAGCCGAGCCTGATGTTCGACGAGCCGGAGGGCTTCGACATCGGCGACCCGCCCGATCTGCGCGGTCGCTCGCGCGGCTGGACGCCGGTGCACGCGCAGCTGGCGGCGCTCGCCGGCTGTACCTCGATCACGATCGCGGTGGTGGCGCGCGACCAGCGGTTCCGCCACCAGGGCCTCTCGACGCGGCTGCGCTCGCTGATCGACATCCGCGGTTTCTTCTTCGACCTGCACCTGCAGCCGAAGTACGAGCAGCTGAACTTCGACCTGACGCTCGACACCGCGGAGACGCTGCCGCGGATCCGCGCGCTCGCCGCCGAGACGCACCGCCGCTGCCCGCAGCTCGGGCTGTTCCGGCTGGCGAAGGTCCCGATGGTGGTGACGTGGTTCCGCAAGGGCTCGCGGAAGCCGCTGTTCGAGGAGCGCTTCGCGCTGCGCGCGGGGAAGACGCCGGAACAGAAGCTGGCGGCCGCGCAGGCGAAGCAGGCGGCCGCCGAGGCGCGCCGGGCGAAGCGCAGGACGAAGCGCCGGGCAGCCTGACGCCTCGCGCGCGGGCCGGCGCGACGCCGGCCTGCTCGCTCACGCCTTCGCCAGGGCGCGCTCGTCGACTTCGCTGCGGATCTGGGTGCCGATGATGATCGCGACGAACACCGATGCCGCGATCATCTCGAACGCGACCTGGTAGTTGCCGTAGATGTCGAACAACCGGCCGGCGGCCCAGCTGCCGATGCCGACGCCGATCGACTCGAGCAGGCTGATCGTGCCGTTGATGCGGCCGATCTCGCGCAGGCCGAAGTTGTTGACGGCCAGCATGTTGTAGAGCGTGAACAGGCCGCCCCAGCCGACGCCGATGACGATCGCGGCCGGGAACACCCACTCGCGCTTCATCGTGGCGAGCCCGATCACGCCGGCGAGCATGATCACCTGGCAGACCGTGAACACGCGGTGGCGGTCGACCTTGTCGGCCAGCGCGCCGATCGCGAACTTCGCGACCATCGCCACGACGCTGAAGAAGAACAGGGTCTTGCCCGCTTCCTGCAGCGGATAGCCGAAGGTCTTGTTGAGGTGCAGCACCAAGTGCTGCACGAAGGCGAAGATCGAGAAGTAGGTCAGGAAGCCCGAGACGCCGATGGCCCAGAAGGTCTTGGTGCGCACCGCCTCGCGGAACGTCAGGCCGTGCTGCTTCAGGTCCCCGATCGCGTCGCTCTGGCCGAGCGCGACGGTGCCCGCCTGCGCCGGCGTGCCCTTCACCAGGAATAGCACCACCAGGAACAGCACCGCCGGCATGAACGCGTTGTAGACGTAGGCCTGGCGCCAGCCGACCGACTGGATCAGGTAGGGATTCAGCAGCGGCAGGATCGCGCTGCCCATGCTGGTGCCGACCAGCGCGATGCCGATCGCGAGGCCACGGTTCTTCACGAACCAGCTCGACACCAGGAAGATCACCACCATCGAGCCGCAGGTGCCGAGCGCCAATGCGAACAGCAGGTGGATCACGTAGACCTGCTTGAGCGCGACGCCGGACCAGTTCTCGAAGTAGAACCAGAGCGCGGCGGCCGCGGCCGCCACGGTGATGCCGACCAGCGCCGCGAGCGGCAGCGACGGCCAGAGCTGGCGGCATGCGAAGGCGAGCAGCGCGGCGAACGAGACGAAGGTGAGCACCGCGATCGCCTCGATCAGCGGCACGGGCGCGCCGTTGGCGATCATGCTGTAGCCGAAGTAGCCGAGCGACAGCAGCCCGCAGCCGGTCATCAGCAGGTACTTCGGGTTCCAGCGATCGATCAGGATGCCGAAGATCGGCGAGAACAGCGCCACCATCGCGAAGTTCAGCAGGTCGCGCAGCTTGAAGTCGCCACGCGACCAGCCGAACTCGTCGAGCAGCGAGGGATCGAAGATGGTGATGCCGGTCGCGGTCATGCCGTTCGAGAGGAACAGCGCGAACATGCCGACGAAGGCGATCAGCCAGGGATAGGCGCGCGGCGCCTCGCGGTCGCGGGTCGTGTCGTTCATGGTTTATGTCGCCTGCGTGATCGGCCCTGGGATGGTCGCGCCGGGCCGTGCCGCGACGAGCTGCCGCAGGCGGGGCCAGTCGAAGGATACGCCCGGGTCGGTCTTGCGCCCGGGCGCGATCTGGTCGTGTCCCACGAGGTGGTCGGGCGCGAGCGTGGGATAGGCGCCGAGCAGGCCGCGGACCAGCGCCGCCAGCGACCCATACTGCGCGTCCTCGTAGGGGTCGGTGTCGGTGCCCTCGAGCTCGATGCCGATCGAGAAGTCGTTGCAGGCGCTGCGGCCGCGCCAGCTCGACGCGCCGGCGTGCCAGGCGCGACGGTGGAACGGGACGTACTGCACCATCCGCCCGTCGCGCCGCACCAGCGCGTGCGCCGAGACGCGCAGGCCTGCGACCTGCGCGAAGTAGGGATCGGCGCCGGGCGGCAGGTCGCCGCAGAACAGCCGGTCGATCCAGGGACCGCCGAAGCGACCGGGCGGCAGGCTGATGCCGTGCACGACGATCAGCTCGGGCGCCTGGCCCGCCGGGCGCAGGTCCCAGTGTGGGCTCAGCACCTGCCGCAGGCCGCGCGCGAGCCCGCTCGCGGCATCCACCTCGACGCGCGACGGCGCGTCGCCCTCGCCTGCCGGCCCCGATCGCCCCGCTTCGCGCCCCTTCGCCACGGCGCGATCATGCCAAATCCTCGGCCACGGCGCCCCGCGTGCGAGAATGACGGCATGTCCAAGCTGTCCAACGCGGCCCTGCGCGAGCGGGACCTCGCCCACGTCTGGCATCCCTGCACGCAGATGAAGGACCACGAGGGGGAGATGCCGCTGATCCCCGTGCGGCGCGCCGCCGGCGCCTGGCTCGAGGATCACGACGGCCGCCGCTACCTCGACGCCATCAGCTCGTGGTGGGTGAACCTGTTCGGCCACGCCAACCCGCGCATCAACGCCGCGATCGCCGCGCAGCTGCAGCAGTTGCCGCACGTGATGTTCGCGGGCTTCACGCACGAGCCGGCGACCCGCCTCGCCGAACGCCTCGTGGCGCTCGCGCCGCCGGGGCTCGAGCGCTGCTTCTTCGCCGACAGTGGCTCGGCCGCGATCGAGGTCGCGGTGAAGATGAGCTACCACTATTGGCAGAACCGCGGCGCGGCGCGCAAGACGCGCTTCGTGACGCTGTCGAACAGCTACCACGGCGAGACGCTCGGCGCGCTCGCGGTCGGCAGCGTCGAGCTCTACAAGGCGATCTACCGGCCGCTGCTGATGGACGTGATCACCGTGCCGTCGCCCGACGCCTACGCAGGGGAGCCGGGCGAAAGCGCGGCGGACTGCGCACGGCGGCGCTTCGCGGAGCTCGAACAGGTGCTCGCGGAGGGCGCCAGCGAGATCGCGGCAGTGATCGTCGAGCCGCTCGTGCAGTGCGCGGGCGCGATGCGCATGTACGACCCGCTCTACCTGCGGCTGCTGCGCGAGGCCTGCGACCGCCACGGCGTGCACCTGATCGCCGACGAGATCGCGGTGGGCTTCGGCCGCACCGGCACGATGTTCGCCTGCGAGCAGGCAGGCATCCGCCCGGACTTCCTGTGCCTCGCCAAGGGGCTCACCGGCGGCTACCTGCCGATGTCCGTGGTGCTCACGACCGACGAGGTCTACGACGCCTTCTACGACGAGTACGCGAAGCTCAACGCCTTCCTGCACTCCCACAGCTACGCCGGGAACCCGCTGGCCTGCGCGGCCGCGCTCGCCACGCTCGACCTGTTCGCCCAGGGCGACGTGCTGAACCGCAACCGCGCGCTCGCGAGCCGCCTGGCCGAGGCGGCCGCGCCGCTCGCCGCCCACCCGAACGTCGCCGAGGTCCGCCAGCGCGGCATGATCCTGGCGGTGGAGTTCGTCCGCGACCGCGCGACGCGCGAGACTTTCCCCTGGCAGGAGCGCCGCCACCTCCGGATCCATCGCCACGCGCTGTCGCGCGGCGTGCTGTTGCGGCCGCTCGGCAACGTCGTCTACTTCATGCCGCCCTACGTCGTGAGCCCGGAGGAGATCGACCTGATGGCGAGGGTCGCGCTCGAGGGCCTCGATCTGGCGGTGCGGGACTGAGCGTTGCGCGAGGTGCGCATCCACGTGCCCGGCCCACTGCACGGCGGTGCGACGCTGGCGTTGCCGGCGCAGGCTGCGCAGCACGTGGCGCGCGTGCTGCGGCTCGCCCCGGGCGACGCGCTGACGCTGTTCGACGGCCGTGGCGGGGAGTTCCCGGCCACGGTCGAGGCGGTCTCGGGCGGTGCCGTGCGCGTGGCGACCGGCGCACCGCGCGGCATCGAGCGCGAGTCGCCGCTGCGCATCACGCTGCTGCAGGCCCTGGCACGCGGCGAGAAGATGGACTGGGTCGTGCAGAAGGCGACCGAGCTCGGCGTGGCGCGGCTGCTGCCAGTCGCCTGTGAGCGCAGCGTGGTGCAACTAGACGGCGGTCGCGCCGACAAGCGGCTCGCGCACTGGCGGGGCGTGGTGGTCGCGGCCTGCGAGCAGTGCGGGCGCAACCAGCTGCCGCCGGTGCTGCCGCCGGCGGGACTCGACGCCGCCTGCGCCGCGGTCGCCGACGTCCCGCTGCGGCTCCTGCTCGCGCCCGGTGCGGCGCGCACGCTCGCAGCCGCGGCGCGCGCGGCCGCGGCGCCTGGCCAGACGTGGCCGGGCGAGGTCGCGCTGCTGGTGGGGCCGGAGGGCGGGCTCACCGAGACGGAGGCCGGGCTCGCACGGCGCGCCGGCTTCGAGGCGGTCGCGCTGGGCCCGCGGGTGCTGCGGACCGAGACGGCGGCACTCGCGGCGCTGGCGCTGCTGCAGGGGCTGGCGGGCGATCTCGGCGACGCGTGAAGCGGCAGCCACCGGCGCGCGGTCGCGCCGCGCGCCCGTCGCTCAGGCGGCGACGCTGGTTTCCTGCGCGATCATCGCCTCGAGCCGCTCGACGTCGGGAACGAGCGGCGTCTCGCTCATCATCCGCACCTGGCAGATCGCAGGCCAGCGCTCGGGGATCGCGCGCGAATTGTCCGGGCGCACCACGTCGGTGGTGACGCGCAGCACCTGCGGGAAGCCCTGCGAGACCAGCGCGAAGTAGCCGCCCTCGAGCTCCGAGCCGAGGCAGTGCAGCACCACGATCCGCGAGCGACCCGTCACCGGCGGAGTCGGCTCGCCGCAGATGCCCTCGAAGGACACCAGCGGCACGGTCCGCCCGTTCCACTGCACCGTGCCGAGGTACCACGGCGGAGCGCCCGGCATCTCGACCGGCGTCGAGTGCGCGACCACCTCGGCCACGCAGGAACGCGGCAGGATCAGCCGCCCCTCGGCGAGCGGCACCAGCACGCAGTAGACCTCGGTCAGTCGCTCGGGCATCGATGTACTCCTGCCGCCGGCGTGCGCGGCGAGCTCAGGCCTGGCCGCCGGCCGCGCCGGCTTGCGTGCGACGCCGCGCCACCAGCGGCTCGATCGCCTCCAGCAGCTGCGCTTCCTGGTAGGGCTTGCCGAGGTAATCGTCGACGCCGAGCTCGATCGCGCGGGCGCGGTGCTTGTCGCCCACCCGCGAGGTGATCATGATGATCGGGATGCTGGCGGTGCGCGGGTCGTTGCGCACCTGCGCGGCGACCTCGTAGCCATCCATCCGCGGCATCTCGATGTCGAGCAGGATCACGTCGGGCAGGTGCTCGGCGAGCACCGCGATCGCATCCATGCCGTCGCGCGCCGTCAGCACCTTCATGCCGTTGCGTTCCAGCAGCCGCTGGGTCACGCGGCGCACGGTGATCGAATCGTCGACCACCAGCGCCACCGGTTGTGCGTCCTGGCGGTCGCGCGCCGCCACCGGCGCGACGCGGTTGCGCCAGTCGGCGCGCACCAGCGGCCCGATGTCGAGGATGATGACGATGCGCCCGTCGCCGAGGATCGTGGCGCCGGAGACGCCGCGGATCGCCGAGATCTGCGGGCCCACGCTCTTGACGACGATCTCGCGGCTGCCGACCAGTTCGTCGGCGACGAGGCCGGTCGAGTGGTCGCCGGCGCGCACCAGCACCACCGGGATCGTGACGTCCTGGGCCGGCAGCGGCGAGGGCATCAGCCCGACGAACGGACCGAGCTGCTGCAGGCGGTAGCGGTGACCCGAGTAGTCGAAGCTCGCGCCGTCCTGCGCCAGGTGGCGCTCGACCTCGGCGCGCGGCAGGCGCACCACGCCCTCGACGGTCGGCAGCGGCAGGGCGTACAGCTCGTCCTCGATGCGCACCACCAGCGCATGGCTGATCGCGAGCGTGAAGGGCAGGCGGATGGTGAAGCGCGTGCCCTCGCCCGGGCGCGTATCCATGTGCAGCGCGCCGCCGAGCTTCTTGACCTCGGTGGCGACCACGTCCATGCCGACGCCGCGGCCGGCGTGCTGCGTCAGGCGGCCGGCGGTCGAGAAGCCGGGCTCGAGCACCAGCTGCATCGCGTCGCCGTCGGAGACGGCCTGGTCCTCGCGGATCAGGCCGAGGTCGATGCCCTTGCGGCGGATCGCGGCGAGGTCCATGCCGCCACCGTCGTCGGCGACCTCGACGATCACCTCGGAGCCCTCGCGCCGCAGGCTCATCGTGATGCGGCCGGCCTCGGGCTTGCCGCGGCCGGCACGCACCTCGGGGGCTTCGATGCCGTGCACGACCGCGTTGCGCAGGATGTGCTCGAACGGCGGCAGCATGCGCTCGAGCACCTGCCGGTCGAGCTCGCCCGAGGCGCCCTCGACCACGAGCTCGGCACGCTTGCCGGTGTCGGCGGCGGCCTGGCGGACGATGCGCGAGAGGCGCTGCACGTGGCGCTGGAACGGCACCATCCGGGTGCGCATCAGCCCGTTCTGCAGCTCGGTGACGACGCGCGCCTGCTGCTGCAGCAGGTTCTGGGTGTCCTGGGTCTGGGTCTCGAGCAGCTGCTGGATGCTGGCGACGTCGCTGGCCGTCTCGGCCAGCGCGCGCGAGAACTGCTGGATCGACGAATAGCGGTCGAGCTCGAGCGGGTCGAAGTCGCCGCGATGCGCCGCCTCGCTCTCGTAGCGGGTGAGGATCTGCTTCTCGGTCTCGATCTCGAGGTTGCGCAGCTGCTCCTTGAGGCGCGTGACGGTGCGCGAGAGCTCGCCGAGGTTGTGCTCCAGCGAGGCGACCTGCTGCTCGAGGCGCGCGCGGCCGATGCTGACCTCGCCGGCATTGTTGAGCAGCTGGTCGAGCAGCTCTGCATCGACGCGCGCCATCTCCGGACGATCGCCCTGCGGCACGGGCTCGCGACCCGGCGGCACGGCGAGCCCGGCGAGCTGCGCGGCCGGCACCGCGGCACGCAGGTCTTCCACTCCACCCTCGGTGCGCACCTCGCCAGCGGCTGCCGGGGCCGGCTCGGGGGTGACGACGGACTGCGCCTCGTCCGCCTCGGACTCGAGCGACGATGGCAGCTCGATCTGCTCGACGGTGACGTCCGCATCGGGCTCCGGGACCGCGGCGGACGCGGACTCCGGAGCGGGCGCTGCAGGCTCGACCTCGACGGCAGGGGACGGCGCCTCGGCTGCGGCGGACGCCATGCCGGGCTCGGCGTCGGGCACGGGCCCGTCGGCCAGGGCCGTGTCGGGTGCCGGCGCCGGTGCCGGCGCGTCGTCAGCGAGCGCGCGAAGCTGTGCGATCAGCGCGTGCGGCTGCGGGGGGTAATGGCCCGCGACGACCCGGTCGCGCATCCGTGCGAGTTCGTCGACGCCCGCCTGCAGCGCGAGCACGGCCCGTGCGTCGGGGGCCACCAGCCCGAGCTCGATGTGGCCGATGGCCGTCTCCAGCTCGTGGCTCAGGTCGCCCATCGAACGCAGCCCGGCCATCCGTGCCCCACCCTTCAAGGTGTGCAGCGGGCGCTTCAGCGCGTCGAGCGCCGCGGCATCGTCGCGCGCGCCGGCCCAGGCCTGCAACGCGCCCTCGATGGTCTCGAGCAGCTCGGCGGCCTCCTCGGTGAAGATCGAGGCGATCTCCGGGTCGAACGCCTCGGCGGCCTCGTCGGCAGTCGCGGACGTCGTCCGTGGGGGCCCTGCCGCGGCGGCCGCGGCAGCCGCCGCCGCCTCGGCCGCTGCGGCGAGGCGGCGGTCGAGCTCGCCCTCGGCCCCGGCGATGCGCCCACGCAGCACGTCGTGGGCCACGAAGAACGCGGTGCTCTCGTCGGGGTGGCGCGCGACCTGCAGCATCGCCTCCATGCAGTCCTCGAGCAGCACCAGCTCGGCGGTCAGGAGCCCTGCCCCACTATTCCAGCTGCGCCGCAGCCAGTGATCGAGGGGCTCGGCGAGCCGGATGCCGTGGCGCTGCTCGGCCATCTTGGAGCTGCCGCTGAGGGTGTGGCAGGCACGATAGGCCGCCTCGGTCAGGCGGTGCGGCTCGCCGTGGTGGCGCTGCTCTTCGATGAAGGCCCGCACCGTCTGGACGTGCGCATCCGTCTCGCGCAGGTAGATCTCGCGCAGCGCGCTCGCCTCTCGGCTGGCGGTGTCGGCGAGCGGGTCCTCGGCCGGCTCGTCGCTCGCGGGCAGCGCGCCCTCCGGGGCGGTGTCCGGGGCCACCGCGGCTGCGCCAGGTGGCGGCGACTGCCCGACGGCAGGCGCTGCGCCCGCGGCGGCCGCCGGCAGCTCACCGACCCAGGTCGCCGGTTCCTCGGCCGGCGCAGCCGCGGGGCCGCCGTCCTCCGGCCCGACCGGGCGCGACGGCGCCGCCGCATCGCCGGCCGGCACCTCGGCGGGATCGCCGCCGGCCGCGGCCAGCGGCGCCAGCGCCGGGAACAGCCCGCTCGCGGCGGCCACGTCCGCCTGGCCCGACGCGAGCGCATGCGCGCGCGCGACCAGGGCCGCGACGTCCATCGGCACCGGCGGACCGCCCGCGAGCCGATCCACCAGTAGCGGCGCCACCGCCACCGCCTCGCGCAGCGTGGCGGCGACGGCCGGCGTGCGCTCGAGTGTGCCGTCGAGCAGCCGGTTCAGCAGGTTCTCGATCGACCACGCGAACTCCGCCAGCTCCGAGGCACCGACCATGCGACCACTGCCCTTGAGGGTGTGGAAGGAGCGCCGCACGGTGCGCAGCGACTCGAGTTCGGACGGGTTGCGCTCCCACTCGGGGAAGTAGCGCGCGATCCGCTCCACTTCCTCGCGCGCCTCGTCGATGAAGACCCCGAGCAGTTCGGGATCGACCTCGTCGGGCAGCAGGCCGACCGGCGGCGCGCCACCTCGCGCCGCGTCGGGCGGAATCGACAGGCTGTCGGCCGCCGCCAGCACCGGCGGCGCGCCGAGGGCCTGGCGACCCGCGTCGACCTCGTCTCCCGACGGGGCCTCGAGCGGCGCGGGCGCCTCGGCCCCGCGAGCCGCCTTGGAGACCTGTGCCGGCTCGATCGGTGACTCGGGTGTTGCCGGCGCCGCGGGCTCGTCCACCGGCGGCGGGGCTGCCGGGCCGAGCACCGGGGGCGAGGGGGCGTAGCCACGCGCGGTGGCCGGGTCGAGCCGCACGGTCTGCGCGAACGAGGCCGGCGGCAGCGTCGGCGTGGCAGCCGGCGCCTCGGCGGCGGGCACCGCGAGCAGCGCGTCGAGGCAGGCCTGCGCGTTGTCGAGCATGTAGCCCGGCTCGGCGCGACCGGCCTCGAGTGTCTCCATGTAGTACTCGACGCTGACGATCGCGTCGGCGAGCCGGTCGAGGTAGCTGGCGGCGAGCCGCGTGCCGCCAGGCTGCATCACGCGCCTGAGGCAGCTGGCGATCGACTCGACCACCGCCACCGCGCGGGTGCGACCCAGCATCAGCAGGCCGGCCTTGATGCCGCGCATCAGTTCCGGCCATGCGTCGAGGCCGGCCGCGTCGACGGTGCCGCCGACGTTCTGCGCGATCGTGTCCTTGATGCGTGCGAGGTTGACGATGCACTCGCGCAGCACCGCGGACTGGACGTGCAGGAATTCCTCGGTCGCGACCTCGCCGGAGCCGTCGCGCTGCGGCGCTCCCGTTCCCGCCGGGCTGCCGTCGCCGCCACGGTCCGGCACGATCATCTTCAGCAGGCTGCCGTCGAGGCGGTCCTCGATGTTGATCAGCGTGGTGGCGATCTCCACCAGCAGCGCCTCGGTCGGGGCGGTGCGCCCCGCGACGATGTCGTCGAGCCGCCCGAGTTCGCCCTGGATGCGGCCGCGCAGCTCGCCGAGGCCGAGGACGCCCAGCGTGTCGCCGATCTTGCGCAGCAGCTCGAGCTGTGGCGCGAGCTCGCCGGGCTGCCCGCCGCCGCGGCGCACGAAGATGTCGAGCGTGTCCTTGACCTTGCCGAGGTCCTCGCGGATCGCGGCCGCCACGGTCTGCATCAGCTTGATGCTGGGCGCCGACAGCGTCTCGCGCGCCTCGTCGATCGCCTGGTCGACCGGCAGCAGCTCGTCGAGGCGGAACGAGCGGCGCACGGCGGTCACGCGCGGGCCCTCGCTGGTGGTGCGGGCGACGTAGTAGAGCAGGTTGTTCAGCAGCTCGACCGGCGGGTTCTGGCAGTAGCGCGGCTCGCCCTGCTCGTAGAGGCGCTTGAGCTCGCGGTCGGCGAGCCCGAGCAGCCGCTTGACCGAGACGCTGCCCTCGAGGCCGCCGTCGCGCAACGCCTCGATCAGCGCGCCCGTGACCCACCAGAGCTGGAACACCGGCTGGTCGCGGGCGACCTGCTCCATGCGCGCGGCCACCTGGGCGAGCGCCGCGAGGTTGTCGGCGACGCGCTCGCCGCGGATCCAGCCGACCAGGCCGAGCTGGAACTGGGCACGCAGCCGTCGCGCCCACTGCAGCACCGAGAGGTCGGGCTCGCCGGGCGGCGGGCCGGCCGGGCCCGGGGCCTGCTCGGACTTCAGGTTGAGCAGCAGCAGCGTGCCTTCCGAGAGCAGCGGGCTGCCGCGCACCGCGCGCAGGTCGTTCAGCAGCGGCAGCAGCACCAGCGCCAGGTCGCGCCCGCCCGCGAGCACGCGGTCGAGGTAGGCGGGCAGCTGCACCATCGCGCGCAGCAGAGCATCGAGGCTCTCGGCATGGTTGCGCCGGTCGGCCGCGGTGGCGATCAGGTAGCGGGTGACCTGCTCCATTTCCTCGGCGAGCAGTGCCGCACCGTAGATCTCGAGCACGCGAAGCACGCCCTGCACGCGGTGCAGCTCGCCCGCGCAGCGCTCGAGCAGGGACAGGTTGTCGGGCTGCTCGACGAAGGCCTCGAGCGCCACCCGGGCCTCGTTCAGCGTGCCCGAGAGCTCGCGGCCGACGAGGTCGAAGGTCTGTGGAGCGACCTGGGTCATGCCGCGATTCGTGCCTCAGACCGCCGCGCCGCCGACGTTCGACACCTTGGGCGGCGCCTCGGCGGCGGCGGCCGGGGCGATCCGCGCGGCCTCGCGGCGCGCGCCGCTGCTGCCGGCGGCCGAGGCACCGGGCAGGCGGAAGCCCGAGACCGAGGTGCGCAGGTCGGTGGACAGCTCGGCGAGCTTGCCGACCGCCTGGGAGGTCGCACTGGTGGACTCCGCCGTCTGGGTGCTGATCTCCTTCAGCACCTGCATGTTGCGGGTGATGTTCTGCGCCGCCTGCGCCTGCTGGCGCGAGCTGCCGGAGATGTTCTGCACCAGGCTCGCGATCTGGTTCGAGACGTTCTCGATCTCCTCGAGGGCGGCGCCCGCGTTCTCGGCGAGCAGCGCCCCGCCGACCACGTCGGTGGTGCTGCGCTCCATCGACACCACGGCCTCGTTGGTATCGGCCTGGATGGTGCGCACCAGCACCTCGATCTGCTTGGTCGCATTGGCGGCACGCTCCGCCAGGCGCTGCACCTCGTCGGCGACCACGGCGAAGCCACGGCCCGCCTCGCCCGCCATCGACGCCTGGATCGAGGCGTTCAGCGCGAGGATGTTGGTCTGCTCGGCGATGTCGTTGATCAGCTCGACGATGTTGCCGATCTCCTGCGAGGACTCGCCGAGGCGCTTGATCCGCTTGCTGGTGTCCTGGATGGTCTCGCGGATGGTGTTCATGCCGTCGATGGTGCGGCGCACCGCGTCGCCGCCCTTGTGCGCGACGTCGACCGAGTGCCGGGCGACGTCGGCGGCCCGCTCGGCGTTGCCCGAGACCTCTTCCGTGAAGGCCGCCATCTCGGCGATGGACTCGGTCGCCGAGCCGATCTGCTTGGACTGCGCCGAGCTAGCCTTCGCGAGGTGGGCGGCGAGCGCGGTGGTCTGGCGCGCGGCGCCGTCGAGCTGGATCGCCGACTGGTTGATGGTCGTGACGAGCCCGCGCAGTGCCTCGACCGCGTAGTTGATGGAGTCGGCGATCGCGCCGGTCATGTCCTCGGTCACCGTGGCCTGCACGGTGAGGTCGCCGTCCGCGAGGCTCGAGAGCTCGTCGAGCAGCCGCAGGATCGCCTCCTGGTTGCGCTCCGCATCCTTGCGCTGCGCCTGCGCCGCGAGGCGCTGGCGTTCCGCCTCGCCGCGCAGTTCGCCCGACTGCCCGAACAGCAGCGCGAGCGGCACCAGCGCGAGCACCGCCGGTACGAGCGGCCACCACGGCCGCGTCGCCCCGGCGCCGCCGCCGGCAGCGGCCGCCCGGGACACGCCGGTGGCCAGCGAGGGGATGGAATCCGCGGCGCCGATCGCCGCCGGCAGCGCGGGGGCGGCGCCGACCGCGCGGCGCACCGCGCCGTCGAGCGCGGTGAAGTCGCGCACCAGCGCGCCGACGCGCGACTGCACGTCGGCGCTCGCCGGCGGCCGCGGCAGCCCCAGTCGCGCATCGGTGCCGGCGAGGCCGTTGACCACTTGGCCCATGTAGTCGGCGCTGTCGGCCAGCCTGCGCGCTGCCGCCTGCGACTCCCCGGTGCCGCCGGCGAGCGCGGCGAGGTCCGCCTGCAGGCGCTGCGCCCTCAGTTCGAAGCGCTCGAACACCCGCGGCATGGGATCCGCCGGCGCGCCACTCATCGCGGTCACCACCTCGGCCAGCCCGGACACCAGCCGCGGCCCGGTCTCACGGGCGTCGCGCAGCGACCTGCCGGCATCCACCAGCGGGCTGCGGGCCCCGACCACCTTGCCGGTCGCGTCGAGCAGCTTCGGCAGTGCGTCGTCGGCCGCCCAGGCCGCGCGCGGCGACTCGGCCGCGAGCGCGCGCAGCTGTGATCCGGCCCGCGCCAGCCGGTCGAGCGCGGCAGCGTCGCCGGCGCGCGCGGGCGCGGCGTTCGCGGCCAGTTCCTGCAGCGCGACCAGCGGCGCCGTCGTGCCGCCGCCGCCAGCAGGAGCGAGCAGGAATCCGGCGGTCGCGACCACGACCAGCGCCGCGGTCGCACCCAGCAGCAGGGGGATGTTGCGCACCCGGCGTGCCTGCGACGCACCGGTGTCGGCTCGCGGTGCGGCGCGGGGGTCGGGACGGTTGTCGGAGTTCATGGGAGGTGATCCGGCCGTCTCAAGCGGCGGCGTCCTGGAAGCTCGGGCTCTCGACCAGCGTGCGCAGCGACAGCACCGGCCAGTGCTCCTCGCCACGGCGGAACGCGCCGGCGAGATAGCGCTCGCAGCGGACCACGGTGGGCGGCGCATCGCCGGTGAACTCCGACTCGGGGAAGCGGCGGAAGCCGAGTACCTCGTCGACCATCAGGCCGGCGGGGATCTCGCGGTGGTTCACCACCAGCACCCGGGTGTTGCGCGTCGCGGGGGTGATGCCGCTGCCGAGGAACTGGCGCAGGTCGAGCACCGGCAGCAGCTGGCCCCGGACGTTGGCGAGCCCGCGCAGCCAGGGCTTGGCGCCCGGCACGCGCGTCAGCGGCGAGGGCACGCCGAGCACCTCGCGCGTCTCCTCGCGGGCGACGAGGTACAGCTCGCCGGCCATCTTCAGCGCGACACCGACCCATTCGCGCGCCGACGGGCTGTCCTGGGCGATCTGCGCGGACACGGCGCGGCCGCGTCGCTCGAGTTCGGCGAGCAATTCGAACGGCTGGTCGCGCAGCGACTTGAGCGAGGGCGAGGCGGTCATCGGCAGGCGATCGGGCGGCGGACCGCGCGCCTCAGGCGGCCAGGGTCGACTGGGCCTTGGCCACGAGGTCGGCCGGCGACACCGGCTTGACCATGTAGTCGATCGCGCCCTGGCGCAGGCCCCAGATCTTGTCGGTCTCCTGTCCCTTGGAGGTCACCATCACGATGGGGATCGCGCTGGTGCTCGGATCGTTGGTGAGCGTCCGGGTGGCCTGGTAGCCGTTCATCCCGGGCATCACGATGTCCATGAAGATGAGGTCCGGGTGGATCTCGCGCGCGAGCCGGACGCCCTCCGCGCCGTCGCCGGCCACCGCGGTGCGAAAGCCGTGCTTCTCGAGCGCGCGCTGCATCACGTGCACCTCGGTCGGGGAATCATCGACGATCAGGATCAGCGGCATGCGGTCATCTCCCGATGTGCGATTCGATCGCGGACAGCAGCTCGTCCTTGGTGAAGGGCTTGGTCAGGTAGTGTTCGGAACCGACGATGCGGCCGCGGGCGCGGTCGAACAGGCCGTCCTTGGACGACAGCATGATCACGGGGATGGAGCGATAGACCTTGTTGTGCTTGATCAGCGAGCAGGTCTGGTAGCCGTCGAGCCGCGGCATCATGATGTCGACGAAGACGATGTCGGGCTGGTGGTCGGCGATCTTGGCGAGCGCATCGAAGCCGTCGACCGCCGTGAACACCTCGCAACCCTCCTTGGTGAGCAGGGTCTCGGCGGTGCGGCGGATCGTCTTGCTGTCGTCGATGACCAGGACCTTGAGGCCCTGGAGCCCGGGCTTCGATACCGTCTCCAAACTCCTCTCTCCCACGCTCGTGTCCAAGATGCTGCGACCCGTCCCGGCCCAGGATGACGTGCCCCGTACCGGGCCCTGCCCGTTGCTGGGTCACCTACAATGGTCGGGCGCCGCGGCAAGCGAGCGAGGCGGGGCCCCGCGGTATCGCACACAATCTCGGCTCCGGCAGGGAGGCGTTTTAACATATGTGTACACCCCCTGCCATGCCACGCAGTTCACGTTTCTGAAGGCTCGTCGCCGGAAGTCGCCCCATGCCCAACGCCCCCCGCCTCGCCGTCGTCATGGATCCGATCCAGGACATCAAGTTCGCCAAGGATTCGACCCTCGCGATGCTGCTCGCGGCGAGCGCGCGTGGCTGGGAACTGCTGTACCTGGAGCTCGGTGACCTCTGGCTGCGCGATGGCGTGGCCTGTGGGCGCACGCGCCCGTTGCGGGTCTTCGCCGACCCCGCGAAGTGGTTCGAGCTCGGGGAGCCGCGCGTGGAGCGGCTCGGCGACCTCGATGCGATCCTCATGCGCAAGGACCCACCGTTCGACACCGAGTACATCTACTCCACCTACATCCTGGAGCGCGCCGAGGACCAGGGCACGCTGGTGGTGAATCGTGCGCGCGGGCTGCGCGACATGAACGAGAAGGTCTACACCGCCTGGTTCCCGCAGTGCTGTGCGCCGACGCTGATCACGCGCGACCAGGGCGACATGGAGGCCTTCCTGGCCGAGCACGGCAAGGTGGTCTGCAAGCCGCTGCACGGCATGGGCGGCCGGTCGATCTTCGTGATCGAGCGTGGCGACAAGAACATGAACGTGGTGTTCGAGACCCTGACCGACTACGGCAGCCGCTTCGCGATCGTGCAGCGCTACATCCCCGAGATCGTCACGGGCGGGGATGCACGGGTGATCCTTGTCGACGGGGAGCCCGTGCCGTTCGCGCTGGCGCGCATCCCGAGCGCCAGCGACAACCGCGGCAACCTCGCGGCCGGCGCCACCGGCGTCACGCGGCCGCTCGACGAGCGCGACCGCTTCCTCGCCGGGCAGATCGGCCCGCGGCTGGTCGAGCAGGGCATGCTGTTCGTCGGGCTCGACGTGATCGGCGGCTTCGTCACCGAGATCAACGTCACCAGCCCGACCGGCATCCGCGAGATCGACAAGCAGCGCGGCACCGACGTCGGCGGGCTGCTGATGGACGCGATCGCCCGCCGCCTCGAGGCGCGTGCATGAGGCGCGCGGTGGGGCAGGGCCGGCCGGAGCGCCACCGCGTCTCCGCCCGGCGGATCCCGGGGCGCGAGCCATGAGCCCGGCGGCTCCCGGCGGCGCGGCTGCGCTCGGCGCCGAGACGCCGATCCGCGACCGGCTGGTCACCACGCTGTTCATGGCCGCGGTGGTGCACGGCATGATCATCCTCGGGGTCACCTTCACCGCCGACCGCGCGCCGCGCGCCGCGGCCCCGGGGCTCGACGTGCAGCTGCTGACCGAGGATGCGCGCGACGAGCCGCGCGAGCGCGAGGCCGCCTACCTCGCGCAGTCGTCGCGCGTCGGTGCCGGCACCACGACCGAGCGGGTCGCGGCCCGCACGCCTTTCGGGCCGCCGCCGGAACCCGACCGCGCCGCGGGTCGCGACCCCGCGGCACCGCCGGGCGAGCCCGGCGACGACGGTGCAGCGGGCGGCGGCGCCGAGTCGGTTCTCGCGAGTTCGGCGCGCCGTCCGACGGTGCGCTATTCCGGCGAGTTCCGGCCCGCGACCGGGCCGGACGACCTGCCGCTGCTGACCGGCGCCGCAGCCGGCGCGCCTCCGAAAGTGCCGCCGACCGCGGACTTCGGCGGCGAGGATGCGGTCGATGCGGTGCAGCTCACGGGCCCCGCGGCACGCGCCGGCAGCTTCGTGTCGCCGGACACCCGCCGCTCGCTGCTCGCGCCCTACCTGGATGGGTGGCGTCGCAAGGTCGAGCGGCTCGGCACGCTCAACTACCCGACCGTCGCGCGCGAGCAGGCGACGCGCAGCCGCTGGCCGGTGCTGGAGGTCGAGATCGCGGCTGACGGCCGGCTGAAGAGCGCCAGGGTGCGTCGTTCGAGCGGCGACCCCAGGCTCGACGACGCGGCGCTGCAGATCCTGAAGCTCGCGAGCCCCTTCGACCCCTTCCCGACGGACATGGCGCGCGTGTTCCCGGAACTCGGCTTCGCCTACGAATGGCGGTTCGAGCGCGGCGGGCCGCTCTCGGTGGCGCCGTCACCGGGCGGCTGACCGGCCGGCGCGGCACAGGGTCCGTGCCGCGCAGGGCCTGCGGCCGTTGCCACTGGCCAGCCTGCACGACGCATCGCATACTGCGACCCATGGCAGACGCGTCGAGCCTGACGAATCACCTGCTGATCGCGATGCCGTCCCTCGCGGACCCCAACTTCGCGCAGACGGTGACGCTCGTCTGCGAGCACAGCGTCGACAAGGGCGCGCTCGGCATCGTGATCAACAAGCCCCTGCCGATGACGCTGTCCGAGGTCCTCGCGCAGATGAAGCTCGAGCCGAGCGACCCGGCGATCGGGGCCCGCGCGGTGCTGCGCGGGGGCCCTGTGCACAAGGACCGCGGCTTCGTCGTGCACCGTCCGGGCGGCGCCTGGGATTCCTCGCACGCCGTATCCGATGCGGTGCAGGTCACGACCTCGCGCGACGTGCTCGCCGCGATGGCGCGTGGCGAGGGTCCGCGCGACGCCTTCATCGCGCTCGGCTACGCCGGCTGGGAAGTGGGCCAGCTGGAGCGCGAGATGCTCGACAACGCCTGGCTGTCGCTGCCGCTCGACGAGCGCATCCTCTTCGACCTGCCCTACGAGGAACGCTGGCACGCCGTGTGGCGCAAGCTCGGCATCGACGTCGGCAAGGTCAGTCACTTCGCGGGGCATGCCTGAGCCCGCGCCGCCGGGCGCGCCACAGGTGCTGCTCGGCATCGACTTCGGGTTGCGCCGCATCGGGCTCGCGGTCGGCGACACCGTGACCGGACGTGCCCGCCCGCGACCGGCCCTGGTCGTCGCCGCGGGCCGCGAGCCTGGCGAGCCGGAATTCGAGCGCCTGGCGCGCGAGCTGCGCGATTCGGGCGCGGCCCGCATCGTCGTCGGCTGCCCCTATAATCCGGACGGCACCCAGGGCGCGCTCGCCGCCAGGGCGGCCGGGTTCGCCGCCGAGCTCGGGCGCCGCCACCGCCTCCCCGTGCACCTCGTCGACGAGCGCTACTCGTCGCTCGAGGCCACGGAGACGCTGCGCACGATGCGTGCCTCCGGGGCGCGCCGCTCGCGTGTCGCGAAACCCGACGTCGACAGCGCGGCCGCGGCGGTGATCCTCGAACGATGGATGGCGGGCGAAGGGGAACGATGAACCACAGTCACGAACGCGCCACGGCGCTGCGCGCCGACGGCAGCCTGCGCCACCTGCTGACCCTCGACGACCTGCCGCGCCCGATGCTGGAGCGCCTGCTGGAGCGCGCCGGGCACTACTCGCGGCCGCTCGGTGCGCCGGCCGCCCGCGGCACGGCGCTCGAAGGGGTCACGGTAGCGACGCTGTTCACCGAGCCCTCGACGCGCACCCGCGTGTCGTTCGAACTCGCCGCGCAGCGCCTCGGTGCCGAGGTCGCGAGCGTCGAGGTGCAGCTGTCCTCGCGCCTCAAGGGCGAGAGCATGCTCGACACCGTGCACACGCTCGAGTCGCTGCACGTCGACGTGTTCGTGCTGCGCGACGCGCAGGCCGACGTGCCGGACCTGGTGGCGCGCAACGTGGCGCCGCACGTCAGCGTGCTCTCCGGTGGTGCCGGCAGCTATTCGCACCCGACGCAGGGCCTGCTCGACGCGCTGACGATCCAGCAGCACAAGGGGCGCGTCGCGGGGCTCTCGATCGCGATCGTCGGCGACGTACGCCATTCGCGCGTCGCGCGCTCGGCCTGGCATGCGTTCGGCGCGCTCGGCGCGACCGACATCCGGATCGTCGCGCCACCGGCGCTGATGCCCGAGCCCGGGGAGTTCGCGGGTTGCGCGCGCTCGACGCGCATCGAGGAGGGCATCGGCGGCTGCGACGTGGTGATGATGCTGCGCATCCAGAAGGAGCGCATGGCGCAGGCCTCGATCCCCGGCGCCGACCAGTACTTCGCGGAGTGGGGCCTGACCCGGGCGCGTCTGCGGCTCGCGCGGCCGGACGCGATCGTGATGCACCCGCAGCCGATGAACCGCGGCATCGAGATCGACTCGGCCGTGGCCGACGGGCCACAGTCCGTGATCCGCGACCAGGTCCGCAACGGCGTCGCGGTGCGCATGGCGGTGCTCGAGGCCGTGATCACCGGGCGCGCTCGATGAGCACGGCGGGGCCCGCGACCCCGCACCGCTTCCCGCCACCTCCTGGCGTGCCCTGCCTCGAGGACGGCCGCGTGCTCTCGCAGCGGTCCTTCGAGGACGCGCAATGGATGCTGCGGCTGCAGGCACCGCGCTGCGCGGCTCGCGCCCTGCCCGGCAGCGTCGTCCACCTCGCCGGGGACGAGGACGCCCCGATGCGCCGGCCGCTGTCGATCATGCGGGCCGACGTGGCCGAGGGCTGGCTCGAGGTGCTCTACCAGGAGCTGGACCCGGGTCTCGCGGCGCTCGCGCGCCGCCGCGCGGGCGATCCGCTGTCGCTGCTCGGGCCGATCGGCCGGGGCTTCGTCGCCGACCCGGCGCGCCCGCGGCCGCTGCTGGTCGGTGACGGGGTCGGGATCGCGCCGCTGGTGTTCCTCGCCGAATCCCTGCTCGACGACCGGCGCGCCGCGTGGCAGCCGCTGGTGCTGGTGGGCGCGGAGACGCCGTTCCCGTTCCGCGCGCGGCCCTCCACGATCCTCGTGCCCGGGATGCCGGCGGGGACGATCGCCTGCATGCCGCTGCTCGACGGCTGGGGCGTGCCGAGCCGGCTGGCGAGCCGCGCGGGCCGGCCCGGCTGCTTCGACGGCGGGGTCACCGCCCTGGCCGATGCGTGGCTCGGCTCGCTCGACGCCGCCGCCCGGTCCGAGGTGCAGGTGTTCGCCTCTGGCCCGAGGCCGATGCTCGAGGTCACTGCGGCGCTGGCGCGGCGCCACGCCCTGCCCTGCCAGGTGTCGCTCGCGGAGACCCTCGCCTGCGCGACCGGCGACTGCGCCAGCTGCACGGTGCGCATCGTCACGCCGGAGGGCCCGGTCGTGCAGCGCGCCTGCGTGGAAGGGCCGGTGTTCGACGCCGCGGCGGTGTTCCCGGCATGAGGCCGGGCCGCCGTTACCACATCAGGTCGTCGGGCACCTTGTATTTGGCGTAAGGGTCGTCGGGATCGGCCGCGGTCTCGGCGGCGGCCGTCGCACTGCCGGCGGCCGACGGCTCGTGGTGCGAGGCGACCGCACGGCCATCGCGTTCGCGGATGCGCGGCAGCAGGTCGGCCGGCACGACGAAGTACTGGCCGTGGGTGCGCACGATGGCCAGCGTGCCGGCCACCAGCGCGGCGCGCCGCGCGGCGTCCACCGCGACGCGTGCGATCCGCCCATCGTGGACGAAGTTGTAGAAGTCGTCCGTCTCGAGCCGTGGCAGGGCGTGCTGGTCGACCAGCTGCTTCACCTGGGCGGCGCGCTCCTTGCGCTCGGCTTTCTCGCGCTTCTTGCGCTCCAGTTCCTGGTCGCGGGCCAGCTTCGCCGCGTCGACGCGCGGTGGGGGTGGGCGGCCCCCGGTCGACGGGCCACCGGCCTGCGGCCTGCCCTGCTGGTGCTGCTGCCGGTGCCGGTTGCGGTTTTCCTCGTCGCGGGCCTTCTTGGCCTGCTGCCGGGTGCCGAGGCCGGCCGCCAGCAGCTGGTCGCGCAGGGACATGCTCATGGGACGAAGCCTCGGTACCGACGCCGGGACGTGGAGTCTACGCGAGCCGCTCGCGGGACCGCACCCGCCCGGCGCCGGCGCGGCGGCCGCGCCCGGTCGCGGACCAGGCGGGCGCCACACTCGGCCAACAGCTCGCGCAGGATCGAGCGATGGCAGCGCGACTCGTCGGCGCAATAGCACCCTACCGAGAGGTCTGCGTGGCGGGACAGCGCGGCGAGCAGCGCGATCGCGCGGCGTGGCGCCGGTGCCGCCATCTCGCGCCGGTAGCGCCGCGCGAACCGCCGCCACTGCGGCTCGGACGAAGCGGCACGTCCCTCGCGCAGCAGGCCGGCGCTAGGCGCGAGATCGGGGTACCAGGCGTCGAACCAGTCGCGCCGCGACCACTCCGCCCGCGGCACGCCTCGCGGCGGGCGCCGCACGGTGCCTATCCGCGTGCCTTCGCCCGCGAGCCGCGGGCTGCCGAGCCTGACGATGCGCAGCGCCATGGCCCATCTGACCTCGCCCGGCCTCCCCGTTCAAGGGGCGCCGCGGCACGGCTCCCCGCAGCGCAGGTCGCACCGGCTCAGCCGAAGTTGATCTTGGCCTCGAGGTTGGCGCGCGAATCGGCGTTCGCCAGCGCCTCCTCGAGCTCGACGCGCTGTTCCTGCACCAGGCGGTAGAGCGCGAGGTCGAAGCCCTGGATGCCGCGCTCGCTGCTCGCCTGGATCGCCTCCTTGATGCCGACGATGTCGCCCTTGCGCACCAGCTCGGCGATGTAGGGGGTGTTCAGCATCACCTCGACGGCCGCGACGCGCCGGCCGTCCTTCCCCATCACCAGGCGCTGCGCCAAGATCGCTCGCAGGTACTGCGACAGGTCGAGGAAGATCTGGTGGTGCTGGTCGCG
>JALORN010000009.1 GCA_025458905.1 Steroidobacteraceae bacterium | reverse complement strand
AAGGGGGACGAATTTTTTTTCTGGCACCTGGGGGGCCAGAAAACAAATTCGTCCCCCTTTTCTCAAAAAAAAAAATATGTCCCCTTTTCCTCCCTATCCCCCCCTCTTCCCCGGCTAGCATGGCGCCATGCAACGCGACCTCCCCATCGCCGTCGTCGGCGCCGGCCTCGGCGGCCTCGTCACGGCCCTCGCGCTGGCGCGCGAGGGCTTCACCCGCATCGACGTCTACGAGCGCAGCCCGGTGCTCGCCGAGGTCGGTGCCGGCCTCACCATCAGTCCGAACTCGAGCCGGGCGCTGATCGGCATCGGCCTCGGGCCGGGCCTCGCGGCGCGCGCCGACGAACCGCCGGCTGCGATGACGCGCCACTGGCAGAGCGGCCGCGTGCTGACCCGCAGCGTGCGCGGCCAGGCGCTGCGCGACCAGTACGGCGCGCCCTATTGCCTGATCCACCGCGCCGACCTGCTCGACCTGCTGGTCGAGGGCTGCGCGGCGCAGCCGGCGGTGCGCATCCACACCGGCCACGCGCTCAGGTCGGTGTCGCAGGACGCCACCGGCGTCACGCTCGCGTTCGAGGACGGCCGCGAGGCGCGCGCCGCGCTCGCGATCGGCTGCGACGGCGTGAAGTCCGCCGTGCGCCGCTCCGCCTTCGCCGCCGACGCCCCGCAGTTCAGCGGCTACGTCGCCTGGCGCGCGCTGCTGCCGGTCGAGGCGCCCGAGCACCGGCTCGACCCGCCCGCCCAGCTCTTCATCGGCATCGGCCACATGTTCATGCGCTACCACGTGCGCCACGGC
This sequence comes from Steroidobacteraceae bacterium, assembly GCA_025458905.1. Lineage (GTDB taxonomy): Bacteria > Pseudomonadota > Gammaproteobacteria > Steroidobacterales > Steroidobacteraceae > UBA964. Next base: position 76,575 of record JALORN010000009.1, on the reverse strand, counting down.
GCGCTGACCAACGTGGTCGCGGTGGCGCGCGCACAGGACACCCACTGGACCGAGGAAGGCTGGACCATCCCCTCGACCGTCGCCGAGCTCGCCTCGCACTACGTCGGCTGGCACGAGGACATCCTCGCCGCGATCCGCCGCGTCCCGGAGTCGCAGTGCTTCAAGTGGGCGATCCACGTCCGCGAGCCGCTGCCGAGCTGGCGCGCCGGGCGCCTGGTGCTCGTGGGCGACGCCGCGCACCCGATGACGCCGTTCATGGGCATGGGTGCGGCGATGGCGATCGAGGACGGCGTGGTGCTGGCGCGCTCGCTCGCGCTGCGCCCGACGCTCGACGACGCGCTCGACACCTACGAGTCGCTGCGCAAGCCGCGCGCCGACTTCGTCCAGGTCGAGTCCGCCAAGCGCGGCCTGCGGCTGATGGGCAGCGACCCGGATTCCTACGGCCAGTCGAAGGAAGTCAGCGAGGACTCGCTGGGGCTCTTCGCCTACGACGCGATGGGTGTCGTCGCGGCGGCCTGAGGAGGGCCGGGGGGCGGCCGGAGGCGCCGGATGCCGGACGGCCCGCGGCGGCGGCCCGCCGACGCGGCCCCGCTGCCGCATCATCCGTGCTGCATCCGACTGCCCGGGGAGCCATCCGCCCATGTGCCGACGATCCTGCCGCGCGTTCTCCACGCCACTGACGCGCGCCCGCGCGGGCGTACTCGCATCGCTGGCGTTGCGGGTCGCCGCCGCCCTCGCCGTGCCGGCCCTCGCCGTGGCCGCCGGCGCCACGTCGACGACGGCCCCCACCACCGCGACCGCCGCCAGCGCCACGATGACGGCGGTCCGCTTCCACGAGTACGGCGATGCCTCGCAGCTGCGCCTCGAGCGGGCGCCGCGCCCCGTGCCGCGCGCCGGCCAGGTGCTGGTGCGCGTCCGCGCCGCGAGCGTCAATCCCTACGACTGGAAGTTCCGCGAGGGCCGGCTGCGTGCCTACGTGCCGGCGACCTTGCCGTTCACGCCGGGCATCGACTTCGCCGGCGTCGTCGAGGCGGTCGGCCAGGCGGGGGCCGCGACGGCACCGGCTGCGGGCGGTGGCGCCGCGGCGCCGTCGTGGCAGCGCGGCGACGAGGTCTACGGTTTCGTCGCCGGCGCCGCGCCAGGTGCCTACGCGCAGTACGTCGTGGCCGAGCCCGCGAACCTCGCGCGCAAGCCCGCGTCGATGTCGTTCGAGGAGGCCGCGGCGATCCCGGTCGCGGCGCTCACGGCCTGGAAGGCGCTGTACGACTTCGGCGGTCTCGAGCCGCAGGGGGCGCGTGGCCGGCGCCTGCTGGTCAACGGCGCGTCGGGCAGCGTCGGCCTCGCCACGATCCAGCTCGCCAAGCTCGCCGGCCTGCAGGTGGTCGCCGTCGCCTCGGCGCGCAACCAGGCGCTGATGCGCCGCTATGGCGCCGATGCCACGCTCGACTACCGCAGCCAGAAGGTCGAGCCCGCGGTCGTGCCACCGGTCGACCTCGCGATCGACACGGTCGATCTGGCGACCGCTGCCGCCTCGGCACGGGTGGTGCGCCCCGGCGGGGTGCTGGTGGCGATGAACGTCACGCCGAAGCCGCCCGAGGTGCCCGCCTGCAGTGGCGCGCCGCCGGGCCTGCGCTGCGTGCAGGTGCCGAACTTCCAGCCACGCCCCGGCGTGTTCCAGCAGGTCGCGGCGCGGGTCGCCGACGGGCGCCTGCGAATGGAGGTCGGCGCGGTCCTGCCGCTCGCCGACGCTGCGAAGGCGCAGGAACTGTCGCGACGGGGCGGCACGCCCGGCAAGATCGTGTTGCGCGTCGACTGACGTCCCTCCGAGGCTGCGCCGCGGCGAGCCGACCCGCCGTTTCCCGTAAGCTGCCCCCATGGGTCGCAAGGTCCCCCTGCCACCGGACGTGCGCGCCACGCTGCACCGCGTGTTCGGCGACGCCGTCGACCTCGTCGAGGTGATCGAGCATTCCTGGATGCTGAAGTGGCACGGCCGCGCCCAGGCGACGACGCGTCGCCGCCGCATCTACCTGCGCGGCAGCGCCGCCGACTTCTTCGACGACCCGGTGCTGCTGCTGCACGAGTACTTCCACGTGCTCAGGCAATGGGAGCCACGCGAGCTCTCGGTCTGGCGCTACGTGCTCGAGTGGTTCCGGCGCGGCTACTGGGACAACCGCTTCGAGGTCGAGGCGCGCGAGTTCACCGACGACCACCTGCACCGCTTCCGCGCCTGGCTGGCGCAGGATCGTCGTCGCATACGTCCGGGATCCGGTCTCGAGGCCGGGCCGGACGGGCGGCCGCGTCGCGAGGCCTGAGTCCGGTCCCGGCGTCGGCGCGATCGAACCACCGGGTCAGGCCCTCGAGCAGCGCGTCCTGCCATCGTCCCGCCGGCAGGCGCTTCACACCGTACAGCGGCTCACTGCGCGTGATGGCGGTGGTGAACAGGGCGGTGGCGGGCTGCCTCGCCATCCAATCGATGACCGCAGGCTCCGGCAAGGGCCTGAACAGCTCGGAAATGACGTTCGTGTCGCGCACGATCATCGATCGAAGTCCGGCGGCTCCCGGACAGGTTCACGCGCCGGCATTTCCAGATGCACCCCGCCGAACGGTTCCACCAGGGCACGGATCTCGTCGACGAGGGACCGGCTCGTGTCGGGTCCGGTGTTCAAGGCGATCCTGAGGATGTGGTGCGCTTCTTCCTCCATCGACCTGCCATGCCTCGCTGCCTGCATCCGCAGGCGGCTCCTCAACGCTTCGTCGATGTTCCGGATCCTCATGGTCGCCATGGAATCCTCGCTATCAACGACTGCATTTTGGTCAATGACTGCAAACCTGAAAGCCCGTGAGCAGGTTCAATCCAGGCCGAGGAACCATTATTGATACACAGGTAAAGTTATGAGGCCGTCCTGAAGCGCGGTTGTCTGGCCCTTCCCGCCGTCCGACCCTCACCCCAGGATCGCCTCCCGCTCGTACAGCCGCCCCGCCACCCACGCGAGCGCCGCCCCGAGCGCGAGGCTCGCGAGCGCCGACACCGCGAGGTTCGCCGCCCCCACCGGCTCGCCGCGCAGCAGGCTCGTCATGAGGAAGTGCTGCCCGAGCGACGGCACGGCCATCAGCGGCAGGCTGGGCTGCAGGCCGAGCGGCCCGACGAAGGCGAGCGGCAGGGTCGGCACCATTACCACGAAGCCGAGGTAGCTCTGGGCCTCGCGGTAGCTGCGGGTGAAGGAGGCGACCACGGTCATCAGCGCGGCGCCGAGCAGCACCAGCGGCGCCACCACGCCGACGATCGCGAGCGCGGTCGCGGGGCCGAGGTTCGCGGTCATGCCGAAGTCCTCGAGCCGCACCACGTTCACCGCGACGGCGCAGGCAGCGACGGTGAGCGCGAGCGACGCGAGCATGTAGGCGCAGGTCGCGGCGATCTTGCCGTAGATCACCTGGGTGCGCGGCACGGGTGTCGTCAGCAGCGACTCGAGGGAGCCGCGTTCGCGCTCGCCGGCCGTGGCGTCGATCGCGAGGTACATGCCCCCGGCGAGCATCGCGAAGATCACGAGGTAGCTCATCAGGCCGAGCGCCACCACGGCGCGGCTCGCAGGGGTCGCGACGTCGATCTCCTGCACCGCGATCGGCACCACCGAGGCAGGGTCGACGCCGCGCGCGACCAGGCGCAGCTGGGCGAGCCCCTGCGAGTGCGCCGCCAGCAGGCCGCGCAGCCGGTCGACGTGGCTGTCGTTGAACATGTCGGAGGCGTCGGCATAGAGGCGCAGCGGCGCGGGCCGCGCCGCGGCGAGGCGTGCGCCGAAGTCCTCGGGGACGAGCACCACGGCCTCGTGGCGCTTGTCGAGCACGCTGGCGCGGGCTTCGTCGTCGTCGTAGGCGACGCGCTCCACGGTCACCGCATTGCGCTCGAGGTAATCGACGAGGTTCGGCGCGCGCGCGGCGTGCGCCACCGCCACCGTGATCGGCGCCTCGGCGCGCGCCGCGCCGCGGTCGACCATCAGCTGCAGCGAGGCGGCTAGCAGCAGCGGGCCGAACAGCGGGCCGAACACCAGCGCGGCGATGATCGTGCGCCGGTCACGGAGGTTCTCCAGCACCTCCTTCCTGAACACCGTCAGCAAGCCGTGCATCAGGCGAGGCCCTCCGCGCTGCCGATCAGGCTGACGAAGGCGTCCTCGAGCCCGTCCCGGCCCGAGCGCTGGAGCAGCGAGGCGGGCGTGCCGGCTGCCACCACCGCGCCGTGCGCGATCACCACCACCTCGTCGCAGAGCGCCGCGACCTCCTGCATCACGTGGCTCGAGAACAGCACGCAGTGGCCTTCGGCGCGCAGCCGCGAGAGCAGCTGGCGCAGGCCGCGCACCGCCATCACGTCGAGGCCGTTGGTCGGCTCGTCGAGCACCACGTTGCGCGGCGCGTGCACCAGCGCGCGCGCCAGCGCGGTCTTCAGGCGCTGGCCCTGCGAGAAGCCCTTGGCGCGCCGCGCCGCGCAGTCGGCCATGTCGAGCATCTCGATCAGCTCGTCGGCGCGGCGCTCGCGCTCGGCGCGCGCGAGGCCGTGCAGTTCGCCGAAATAGAGGATGTTCTCGCGCCCGGTCAGGTGCGGGTAGAGGCCCGCGGCGTGCGACAGCACGCCGATCCGCCGGCGCGCCGCCAGCGGGTCCTGCGCGACGTCGATGCCGTCGATCAGCGCGGCGCCGGAGTCGGGGCGCATCACGGTGCAGACCATCCGCAGGCTCGTCGACTTGCCGGCGCCGTTAGGTCCGAGCAGCCCCGTGATGCGGCCGTCGGGCGCGGTGAAGCTCACCTCGCGCACCGCCTGCACCGCGCCGAAGCGCTTGGCGAGCTGCCGCGCCTCGATCACGGCGGGGGGCCCGAGGGGCTGGTGAAGAACGGCGCCGGCCGCGCCTTCGCGACGCAGGTCGCGTCGAGCCGCGCGGGGTCGGCCTCGCGCAGGAAGTCCGCGAGCACGCGATCCATGCACTCGACGCCCACCTGCCCGTGGCCGTGGCCGTCGACCACCAGGTGCCGCGCGCGTGCGAGGCCGCGCAGTGCCACGTCCGCCCCTGCGGGCGGCGTCACCGGGTCGTCGCTGCCGGACAGCAGCAGCACCGGCACGTCGCTCGACAGGGGATCGCGGAAGTCGGCATCCACCGGGCCGGTCGGCCAGGCGCCGCAGATCGCGCGCAGCGAGTCGAGCATCGCGGTACCGAGGTAGGTGGCCGCGAGGCGCGCGCGATCGACCGCGCCCGCGTCGACGAACGGCAGGTCCTCGGAGCAGACCACGGTGTTGTGCATGCCGTAGGCGAGGCTGTCGCGCAGGCCGTCCGAGCTCATCAGGAACAGCCCTGCGAGCGGCGTGAAGTTGCGCTTCGCCTGCGCCTCGTGCAGCGCCATCGGCAGCAGCGAGGCCTGCGCGTCGGCGTAGCTCGCGAGCCGCAGCACTGCCGCGAGGTGGCGCGCGCCGAAGCGCAGCGCGCGCGGCGTGCCGGTGGCCGGGTCGGCGACGGTGAGGGCCACCGGCGCCGCCGCGAGCGCTGCGCGCAGCGCGCGATAGTCCGTGGTCGGGTCGCCGAAGGCCGCCCGGCACGCTGCGTCGGTGCGGCAGCGCGCGAGGATCCTTGCGAGCGCCGCCTCGGCATCGAGCGCCATCGCCGGGCCGAGCGCGAGCCCCGGCGGCACCACGCCGTCGAGGACCACGCTGCGGACGCGCTGCGGGAAGCGTCGCAGGTAGTGCTGGGCCACGCGCGTGCCGTACGACACGCCGTAGAGATTGATGCGCTCGTAGCCGAGCGCGGCGCGCACGCGCTCCAGGTCCTGCACCGCGACGCTGGTGGTGTAGGGGCGCACGTCGCGCCCGGCGCCCCGCAGCGACGCGAGGCAACGCTGTGTCAGCGCGGACACCTGCGCGGGGTCGCCGTCGTCCAGGTCGTCCTCGCCGAGTTCGCAGGCGAGGGATGCCGACCGGCCGGTGCCGCGCTGGTCGAGCAGCACCAGGTCGCGGTCGCGGCCGATGCGCGCGAATGCCGCCGCCACCATCGGGTACATCGCCTGCGTGCCCATGCCCGGTCCGCCGGCGACGAGGAACAGCGGATCCGCGCTCTTGCGCCGGCTGATGGCGGCGACGCGCGCGATCGCGAGCTCGATCGTGCGTCCCGCAGTCCGCTGCGGGTCCTCGGGTACGCGCAGGGTGGCGCACTCGGCCGGGAAAGCGACGATGCCGGTCGGGTGCTCGAGGCGGCAGGGCCGGAAGCTGGAGGGCCGGCCGGGCGTCGCCGGAACCGGCGCCCCCTGGCCGGCGCGCGGCGTTGCGGTCGTCGTCGACGTTGCCGCCTGGGACGCGATCACCGTCGCCGTCGCTGCCGCCGTCGACAGGCCCGCCGCCGCTGCCACGAGGGTGCCCGCGCCGCGGATCATCGCCGGCGCGAGGGCGACCGCCAGGGCGCCCGCCCCGCCGACGAGCAAGGCCAGCGCTCCGGCCCTCCCGGCCGGGCGCGCCGCGGGCAGGCGCGCGACGGCCCGCGGACCCGCCCCGTCGGGTCGCGGCAGTGCGGGGTCGACGGGAGCGGTGCAGCGGCGGACGATGCGCATGGGACGGGCCCGAGTCTACAATACGCGCCCTCTCCAAGCCCCTGACGATTCAGGGTTTTCGTCACAACCTGCACGCCTCGGCCCGAGCGGCCGCGGCGCTGCGACAGGACTTCCAGGATGCGATTCGCGCGGCGTTTCGACGTGATCGTGGTCGGTGGCGGCCATGCCGGCACCGAGGCCGCGCTCGCCAGTGCGCGGATGGGCTGCGCGACGCTGCTGCTGACGCAGAGCCTCGAGACGCTAGGCCAGATGAGCTGCAACCCGGCGTTCGGCGGCATCGGCAAGGGCCACCTGGTGCGCGAGATCGACGCGCTCGGCGGGGCGATGGCGCGCGCCACCGACCGCGCCGGCATCCAGTTCCGCACCCTCAACGCGAGCAAGGGTCCGGCAGTGCGTGCCACGCGGGCCCAGGCCGACCGCCAGCTCTACCGGCGGGCGATCCGCGGCATGCTCGAGAACCAGCCGGCCCTGCAGCTCTTCCAGCAGGAAGTTGCGGACCTCGTGGTCGAGGGCGGCGCGGTGCGCGGCGTCGTCACCGTCACCGGCATCGTGTTCGAGGCGGCGAGCGTCGTGCTGACGGTCGGCACCTTCCTCGGCGGCCGGATCCACGTCGGCCTCGACCAGTACGCCGGCGGCCGCGCCGGCGACCCGCCGTCGAACCGGCTGGCCGCGCGGCTGCGCGAGCTCGCGCCGCGCGTCGGGCGCCTGAAGACCGGCACCCCGCCACGCATCGACGGTCGCAGCGTCGACTTCTCGGTGATGCTGCCGCAGTACTCCGACGACCCCTTGCCGGTGTTTTCGTATCTCGGGCGCGCCAGCGACCATCCGAGACAGGTTCCTTGTTTCATTACTGCAACGAACGAGCGCACCCACGAGATCATCCGCGCCGGCTGCGACCGCTCGCCGATGTACACCGGCCAGATCGAGGGGATCGGCCCGCGCTACTGCCCGTCGGTCGAGGACAAGGTCCATCGCTTCGCCGGCAAGGCCTCGCACCAGGTGTTCGTCGAGCCCGAGGGTCTGGAGACCCACGAGCTCTATCCCAACGGCATCTCGACCAGCCTGCCGTTCGACGTGCAGCTGGAGTTCGTGCGCACCATCCGCGGCTTCGAGCAGGCCCACCTGACGCGCCCCGGCTACGCGATCGAGTACGACTTCTTCGACCCGCGCGACCTGCGCCCGACGCTCGAGACCGGCATCGGCGGCCTGTACTTCGCCGGCCAGATCAACGGCACCACCGGCTACGAGGAGGCGGGTGCCCAAGGCATCGTCGCCGGCATCAACGCCGGCCGGCGCGCGCTCGGGCGCGAGCCCTGGACGCCGTCGCGCGCCGAGTCCTACCTCGGCGTGCTGATCGACGACCTCACGACCCAGGGCACCCGCGAGCCCTACCGGATGTTCACCAGCCGCGCCGAGCACCGCCTGCTGCTGCGCGAGGACAACGCGGACCTGCGCCTCACGCCGGTCGGTCGCGCGCTCGGGCTGGTCGACGACGAGCGCTGGGCGCTGTTCGAGCGCAAGCGCGCGGCCGCCGACGCCGAGGTCGAGCGGCTGGAGCGCACCTGGATCCGCGCCGCGGAAGTCGAGGACTGGGCGGTCCGCGTGACCGGCGCGCCGCTGCCGCGCGACGCCAGCGCGATGGACCTGCTGCGCCGCCCCGACGTCGGCTACGACGACCTGCGGGCGCTCGGCGCGGGGCCGCTGCCAGAGCTCGGTGCGGGCGACCCGACGGCGGCGCTCGAGGCGCTCGACGATCGCCTGCCCGCGGCGGTGAAGCTGCAGGTCGAGGTGCGCGCCAAGTACTCCGGCTACATCGAGCGCCAGCAGCAGGACATCGAGCGCGCGCGCCGCCACGAGTCGCTGCGCCTGCCCGAGGACCTCGACTACGCGCGGCTCGGCGGGCTCTCGAACGAGGTGCGCCAGAAGCTCGCCGAGGCCCGTCCCGCGACGCTCGGCCAGGCCTCGCGCGTCCCCGGGGTGACGCCCGCCGCGGTCTCGATCCTGCTGGTGCACCTCAGGAAGCGCGCGGGCTGAGCACGGGCTGCCGCGCGGACGGCAAGGGCACTCCAAGGCAACCGCCCCCACGTTCGCGGCCAGGACGCCGTGTGTGCCACCGCACGGTGAGCCGTGCCGGCCGACCCCACGCTGGGCGCTCTGAGATCTTTGGGGAGCGCGGTGTGCGAAATCGAGAAGCGGCGGGCCTGTGCATGATGCTCGCGGTCACCTGGACGATCCTGGCCTCGGTGAGTCTGGCCGCAGAAGGTACCATCCTGCCTGCCAACGCACGGCCGGACGGCTACGGCAGCTCTTGGTCCTGCGTTCGCGGCTACGAAAAGGTCGCCGGGCGCTGCGTCGAGGTTCGGGTTCCCGCCGATGCGCATTTGGCCTCGATGGGGGATCGCTGGGAGTGCAATAGGGGTTTCGAAGCGCGCGCCGGCAGCTGCGTAGCGGTGCGCATCCCGAAGCATGCCTTCGCCACTTGGAGTGCCGGGCGCAGCGGCTGGACCTGCGAGCGAGGCTACCGCGAGCGAGCCGGTGGCTGCGTCGAGATCGTCGTGCCGCCGAATGCCTATGTCACCCAGTCCACCTGGGGATCGGGCTGGGCCTGCGAGCGAGGCTACCGGGTCACCAACGACGGGTGCACCCGCGTCGCGGTGCCGGCGAACGGTTTCCTGGCCGAAGCGGGGAACGAGTGGAAGTGCGAGCGCTCGTTCCGGGCGGTCGCCGGTGCCTGTGTTCCCGTCGCCGTCCCGATCCATGGATACCTCGATGCGCGCGGCGATGGCTGGCAATGCGAACGCGGTTTTGCGCCGGTCGACGCCGCGTGCGTTCCGATCGTGCTGCCGGGCGGTGCGCACCTGGATTCCTCGGGCAACGGTTGGACCTGCGACAGGAACCTGCGCAACACGCGCGACCGTTGCGTCGCGGAGTGAGCGCACGAGTCCGCGCTCGCGGCAGCCGGTGATGACGCGTACCGCATCGGCGGTACGCGGCCTCAGCAGTTCGGCAGTGGGCGGCTCGGGAACAGCCGCGTCACCTCGGACCTCACCACGTCGTAGCACTCGCAGGCCCGAGCCTCTAGCGCCACGCGGTCCTTGATCGTGATGTGTCCACGCTGGTACGCGATCATGCCGGCGCGCTGCAGTTGGCCCGCCGCCTCGGTCACGCCCTCCCGGCGGACCCCGAGCATGCTCGCGATCAGCTCCTGTGTCATCGCCAGGCGGTTGTCGGGCAGCCGGTCGAGGCTCAGGAGCAGCCAGCGGCAGAGCTGCTGGTCGACCGAGTGGTGTCGATTGCACACGGCGGTCTGCGACACCTGCGCGAACAGCGCCAGCGTATAGCGCAGCAGCAGGGCCTGCAGCGCTCCGCCCCGCGCGAACTCCTGCCGCAGCACGGATGCTTCGAGCCGGTAGCCCGAGCCGGCGCTCTGGACGACCGCCCGGTTCGGCATGGTCTCGCCCCCGAGGAACAGCCCGGCGCCGACCACGCCGTCGTTGCCGATCACTGCGACCTCCGCGGAGGCGCCGTCCTCGAGCACGTTCAGCAGGCAGACGATCGCGGTCGCGGGGAACACCGCGTCCGCGGGCCTGTGGCCGGCATCGTGCAGGGTCTCTCCGAGCCGCAGCCGTGCCGGGCGGAGGTGTGGCCGGAGCCGTTCCCGCTCGTCGGCAGGCAGTGCGTCCAGCAGATGATTGACCGGCGTCGCCTTGGTCGGCACGGCAACCGCCCTCCTCACGTGCACCACCCGGTCGACTCAGTGTGTGCTGACGCACGGAAGGCGGCGTCCGGAAGGGCCACCGTGGATCCCTGCCAACGGAGAAACGTATCGATACGAACCACGACCTGTCTGCAACGCGCGCCGATGGCCCCCTGGTACGTCTGCCTTCCGGCAACACGGCGGACGGCAGGCTCCTGCGCCTCGTCGGGCGGCGTGATGACGACGTCGCCGATGCGCATCCGGCGAGCGAACCGGGCTGTTCCCGGGAACTCGATGGGCACGGGATCCGCGTGCACCTCGCCATGCTGCGCCGGTCGGACGACGGGTCGATGGCGATCCTCGACCCCGCGGCGCTCGTGGTCCGCTGGTACGTCGGTGCGGGCGACCGGGGGCGTCTGGGAACGACCGTCCTCGGTCGGCACGTCGCGCAGTTCTACGGGCCGTCGGACGTCGCGAACGGGCTGCTGCAGCGTCACCTCGGGGCGGCCACGGCGCATGGACGCAGTACGCAGCACGGCTGGCGCCTGTCGGCAGCAGGTCGCCGCTTCTGGGGAGTCACCGACATCCGCCCCCTGCATCGCCACGACGGCACCCTCCTGGGCTTCGTCCACGTGATACGCCCGCATCGAGATCCGTCGGAACCCGTCAGCGCGGGCTTCGCCCTCGGCCGGGCTCACGCACCAGCGTACGCCTGCGCTGCAGCAGGCGCCTGACGAAAACTGGCGTGCCTGCATCGCCACCGGCTCATCGCCGGCTCGTGCAGCCGCGTCGGCGCGACGGTGCACGCAGCTCGCATTCGAAAGCCGTGGAGCGCCGCCCTCCCTGGCGAGAGCCAAAGTGCCTTCAGGCTCGCGGCATCGGCACGAGCATCACGGGAAGGGTCGCCTTGCGCAGCACCGCCTCGGCCTGCGAACCCAGCAGGACCCGGGCGAGGCCGGTGCGACCATGCGTGCTCATGCAGATCGCGTCGGCGCCGATCCTCGCCGCGGCCTGCACGATGCCGGTGGCGATGTCGTCGGCGATGGCCACCTCGCTGGTCACCCGCACCCGCCGCTCCTCGGCATCGGCCGGGATGGCGTCCTGCAGCGTGCGCACGACCTCGGCCTCCGGCGGCGAGCGGCCCGGGTCGAGCACGTGCAGCAGGTGCACGCGGCCGCCCGCCGGCGCCATCGCCAGGGCCTGGCGCAGCGCGCGATCGGACGGCGCCGAGAAGTCCACCGGCACGAGCAGGGTGCGCAGCTCCGCCACCGGCGCCTCGGCCGGCGCGCCCTCGAAGGTCGCCGGCACGACGAACACGTTGGTGTCGGCGCGATGCACGACGCCGGCCGAGACCGAGCCGAGCAGGAAGCGCTCGAGCGGGCCGCGGCGGTGGCTGCCGACCACGATCGCGTTCGCGCCCTCGATGCTGCCGATCATCGCGACGTTGGCGTCGGCGCGCCCCCAGGCGGGCGCGAGCACGAGGCGCGCGCTCGCCGCCTCCGGGACGTCGGCCGCCCACTTGCGGAAATCCTCCTCGAGTCGCTTCTCGATCGCCGGGTCGAGACGGTCGAGCGCGACCGGACCTGCGACCCCGAGCCGCGAGTGCTCCGCCGGCGGCCACACCACCTGCGCCACCAGCAGCTCGCAGCCGCCGGGCGCCTCGAGCCGCGCCGCCCAGCGCAGCGCGACCTTGGCGCTCTCACTTTGGTCGATCGCGGCGAGCACGCGCAGTCGCCGCTGGCCGCCGGCCCACTCGACCAGGCTCGCCGCATCGCGCACCAGCAGCAGCGGCACCGGCGTCGCGCGTGCCATGCGCTCGGCGACGCTGCCGACCAGCCAGCGCGGCGCGCTGCGCTGCCCGAGCGCCGCGACCACGACGAGTCGCGCCTTCGCCTCGGTCGCCATCTGCACCAGTTCCACGTCGACGATGCCGCGCACCACCTCGCACTCGATCGTCGCGCCGGTCGCGCCGCGCAGCGACACCGCCAGCACCTCGAGGTCCTGGACGCGCTGCTCCTGCAGCGCGCGTGCCGCGTCGGGCGGCAGGCTGTCGCCCTCGAACAGGTCGATCACGTGCACGAGCTTCAGCGGCTCGCCCCAGGCTCCGGCGAGCGCGGCCGCGGCGCGCGCCGCCTCGGCGGCGGGCGCGGAAAAGTCGGTGCCACAGAGAATGGTCATGGCGGAATCCTCCGGCGCGGGTCAGGCCCAGCCCTTGCGCCCGAGTCCGGTGGGCGGCCCCTTGAAGGTCGCCGGCCGGCGCTCCCGCGCCTTCCACTCGTACCCCGGCACCTCGGGCGGCACGTCCTGCGCGAACGCGCCCCAGGTCTCGAGCCGCGAATTCTGCGGCGCCGGCCAGCCCGGCGGCAGCGTCAGGAACTCGGGCGCGTGCTTCTCGATGTAGGCGAGCACCTTGGGCGGCACGTCCTGCGTGCCGGCGAGGCCCTTGTGGGAGTGCATCCGGCCGAACAGCGTCAGGCCCCGCTGCGCGTGCTTGCCCATGCGCATCCACGGCCAGCACTCCGACAGGCGCGCGAACCCGGAGCGCATGCGCGCGGTCGGCAGGTCACGGTCCTCGACCTCGCGCAGCGAGGCGTACATCGTGAAGTGCTCGGACGGCGTGATCGTCGGGCCGGTCGAGTAGGTCGGCCAGCCTTCCGGCGTCACCGGGTTGCGGTACTCGTGCGCGTAGTCCCACTCGAGCATCAGGTCGTCGCCGTAGCGAGAGAACGGCAGGCGGAACGGCATCCGGCCGTCCTCGTCGGGAAACACCGTGCCTTCGTTCATCGTGGTCGGCGCATCGCCCTCGGCGCCGGGCCTGAACTGCGGCACCTCGGTGCCGAGCGTGCCGGTGATCAGGCCGTTGTAGAAGTGGTAGACCTCGCAGCGCTCGCCGGTCAGCGGATTGTCCCAGTACTCGAGGATGTCGCCGCTGCGCAGGTCGGTGAAGTAGCCGGTCTCGCGCGACTTCACCTTGAGCGTGCCCTTCGGGTCGAACTCCGCCTGCATGATGCCGGTGCCGGTGAAGCCGAACACCGGCAGCAGGCGCTTGCCCGGCATGCGCATGTACATCAGGCCGTGGAAGCCGCCGATCACCGGCTGCTCGTAGCCCATCCAGATCTTGCCGAACGCGTAGAGGTTGTCGATGGGGTTGGAGAAGTCGAGCGACTTCGAGCCGCGCCTGCCGGCCGGTGCCTCGGCGCCGTGCGCCGCGCCACCGCCACCGAGCGTCGCCGCGCCCGCGAGCATCCCGCCGAGCATGCCGAGCGCGGCGCGCCGGCCCGTCAAGAGGTCCCGTACGAACAACGACGATGTCATGGCGCACGCTCCTTCGGTTGCGATGGAGCGCCGAGCTTAGCCAACGAGGCCGGCAGGCATCACCGCGGCGAGCCGCTGTTCGCTCAATGGTCAGCGCGCCCGGGCCCCGAACGGGACCCGCGACGTCTGGCGGGACCTGGCTGCCTGCGGATCCGCGCTCCGCAGGCAGCCAGCCGGATCACCAGTACTGCTGTGCGTTGTAGTACTTGTAGGCGCGGTCGCGATACGCGATGCCGTCGTTGCGCGTCAGCTCCTCGATCGAGTCCGCCGGAGCGGCCGAGAGCTGGTCCTGGGTGAAGTCGACCACATAGGCGTTCTGCGCCGTGTCGTAGTCGAGCGAGGCCCAGGGCACGGGGTGGTACTTGGCGTTCATGCCGAGCAACCCGCCGAAACTCACGATCGCGAACATGATGTTGTTCGACTGCTTGTCGAGCACCACGTCCTCCACCGTGCCGAGCTTCTTGCCCGAGCGGTCGTTGACGGTCGTCCCGATCACCTTCTTCGCGCAGATCGCCTGCGTATGGCCGCTAGCCGTGGTCATCTGTCGTTCCTCCGTTCAGGCGCGCCCCTTCGCCGACCCAAGGTAGCGAGCGCGCGCCCGGGGCTCAACGCTCCGGGACATCCGCCTACACGCGGTCGGGATGCCGCCGAAGTGGCCGCGGTGACGGGCATCGACACGCCACGCGCCTGCAGGCCCCGCGTCATCGGCCTGCAACGCGTCGTCGTCAAGCTGTGCGCAGGCTGTCCCCCCGGCCTGCCGAAGGTTGACTCGAGGGTCGCCGGCCGCCCACTTCTCCCCCCGGGCGACGGCGGCCTTCGGGCAACTGGTGCCGCGCGCCTTGCGGCCCCGACGACCCGCGTCAACAATCCTCGCGTGGATCTCCCGCCCTTCTCCTGGCGCGCAGCGGCGGCTGCGCTCGGGCTGCTGCTATCCCTCGCCGGCTGCGCCCCGCGTGACGCCACGCCGGCGTCCGGCGCGGGGGACGACAGGCCAGCCGCGCCCGCCGGCGACCCGGGACGCCTGGTACGCGGCAACGGCCCCGAACCCGACTCCCTCGACCCGCAGCGCGCGCGCAACGTCGAGTCGGCCAACGTGCTGCGCGACCTCTACGAGGGCCTGACGATCGTCGGGCGCGACGGCTCGCCGGCACCGGGCGTGGCGAGCGCCTGGTCCGTGAGCGCGGACGGGCTGCGCTGGACCTTCACGCTGCGTCGCGAGGCGCGCTGGTCGAACGGCGACCCGGTGGTGGCCGCCGACTTCGTCGCGGCGTTGCGCCGGCTGGTCGATCCGGCCACCGGCTCGCAGTACGCGCAGGTGGTCGAGGCGATCCGCAACGCGCCCGCGGTGATCGCCGGCCGCATGCCACCCGATGCGCTCGGCGTCTCCGCGCCGGATCCTGCGACGCTGGTGGTCGAGCTCGCGAGCCCGACCCCCTACCTGCCCGGACTGATGTCGCACTGGTCGACGATGCCGCTGCACGGCCCGAGCCTCGCGCGCCATGGCGCCGCGTTCGTGCGGCCCGGCAACCTCGTCGGCAACGGCGCGTTCCGCCTGGTCGCCTGGGTGCAGGGCGCGCAGCTCGACCTCGAGCGCAACCGCAACTACTGGAACGATGCCGCGACCCGCCTCGAGGCCGTGCGCTTCGTCACCCAGTCCGACGAGAACGCGGAATACCGCCGCTGGCGCAGCGGCGAGCTGCACGTCACCGCCACCGTGCCGCGCGGCCAGTTCGACCTGATCCGCCGCGAGCACGCCGCGGCACTGAAGGTCGGCCCGCAGCTCGGCACCTACTACTTCGGCATCAGCCTCGACCGCGAGCCGTTCCGCAGCCGGCCTGGCCTGCGCCGCGCGCTCTCGCTCGCGCTCGACCGCGAGCGCATCGTCGACTCGGTGACCCGCGTCGGCGAGCTGCCGGCGAACGGCTGGGTGCCACCGGGCACCTTCGACTACACGAGCCAGTCGTTCGACTATGCCGGGCGCCCGATGGCCGGGCGCATCGCCGAGGCGCGGCGCCTGTACGCCGAGGCCGGCTACTCGGCCACGAACCCGCTGCGCTTCGAGCTGCGCTACAACACCGGCGACGTGCACAACCGGATCGCCGTGGCCGCGGCGGCGATGTGGAAGCAGGCGCTTGGCGCCGAGGTGACGCTTGCGGTGCGCGAGTTCAAGGTGCTGCAGCAGGAAGTGGACGCGCGCGAGGTGGACCTGTTCCGCAGCAGCTGGATCGGCGACTACAACGACGCCTACACCTTCCTGCAGCTCTTCAAGGGCGGCTTCGGCCTCAACACGCCGCGCTTCCGCGACCCGCGCTACGACGCCCTGCTCGAGGCCGCGGCGCGCGAGGTGGACCCGGCGAAGCGGCGCGCCCTGCTGGAGGAGGCCGAGCGCGTGCTGCTCGCCGCGCACCCGGTCGTCCCGGTGCACTTCTACGTCAACAAGCACCTCGTGAGCCCGCGCGTGCAGGGCTGGTACGACAACGTGATGAACGTGGTCTACTCGAAGGACCTCGGGCTCGCGCGATAGCCGAACCCGTCGCGGCGTTCACGTGGTCGCGGCCGGCTGGCAGTTCGTCCCGGTTTGAGACGGGTCGAGCTGCACCGAGATGGTGTACGTCAGCCCGAGCCCGCACCGCGCGCCCTGGACGACACCACCCGACCTGTGGCCCCCGCATTGAAGCGCGCCGGAGGCCTGGGTCGCGCCGGTCCTGAGCAGGCCGCGCACGACCACGTCGAGGTCGTGTCGGCCGTTGCAGTCGCCGAACGCGCACGGGTAGACGAAATACGCGCGCGCGGGCGGATGGATCTCGAACGACCGTGTCTCCTGCTCGAGACGCGTGTCGACGGCAAAGGTGAGCTTGACCGACACGCATGTGGCGGACGCCTGCAGCTCACGAAGCAACGGTGCCCGCATCCGCGCCACCCGCTGCCGTTCACTGTCGGACTCGGCAGGAGTGGGCCTCTTGCGCCGCGACCCCATGATCATGGACGGGGGTCCTGATGCGCCGTGGCTGCGGCGGAGGTGATGTCGATCGACGGGCAAGTTCCCATTCGGCCCAGCTGTGACGAGACGCTGGGCGACGACTCCACCCGGAAGCCCCCATTCGGGAAGGCCGTCAACCGAAGCTCCGTCGCACTACCCTCCCGTTCCCCGCCGAGCTCCGGTCGGGACACGACTTCGCAGATCCACGGATCCGCGCTCGGGTGCCGGAAAACGCGCGAAAGGGTGAGTTCACGTCCATGCACGGCTGCGTGCTCCGGCCTGGAAAGGATTCGGCGGGATCGGGCATGTGCCGCCGCACCTTCTCAGGCAAGACGGCCTTACCAGGACGCAGCACACCATACGCCCTTTGCGGATGGCTGTCCGCGAAGCTGATGGCCGCAAACGAGGACATCGAGGACCTGCGAAAGCGGGTGTCGCATCTGAAACGACGAATCACGCTCATGCGGTAGGCATGGAAGATGCGTGCGCATCATGATCGCCAAGCGAGGATGAAGAACAGGATGGATGACAGGAAGAGAAACGCGAACGACTGCATGATCATCGGGAACTCCTGAAGAAAAGCGGGGCATGACCCGAAGCGCGTGCCCGGGTCGGGCCGCGACGGTGGGGGTTGCGAGATGGAGAAAGGGCCTTGGTTGCAGCGTCGGGCTGCGGGCCGGTTGGCCTTCGTCAAGGCGGCGTGTCACTCGCCTGCGCGATGGCAGCGACGGAGTGCACGTCGACGAGTGTACGCCGATTCGCCCCGCGGAACCGGATTTCGCGACGGCGAAGAACGGGAACAGCGAACGACGGCGACAGATATCCAGATGGAATCGCTACGGTGGTGCATGCTCGCGCGGTGGCTCGCGAGGACCTCCACACGATCGCCGTCACTCTGCGCGAACGAGCCAGGCGCGCAGCGCCGCGTCGCACTGCGCCGCGTCCGCGAACGCGATCGCGTGCAGGCCGAGGCGACGTGCCGCCTCGACGTTGGCCGGATGGTCGTCGACGAACGCCGTGGCCGCGGCCTCGAGGCCGTGGCGCTCGAGAAGCAGGCGGAAGATCGCCGGGTCGGGCTTGAGGCAGCGCTCGTGCGCCGAGAACACGATGCCGCGGAACAGCGGCCAGAAGTCGTGCGTCGCGACCAGCCAGTCGGCGATCTCGGCGTGCATGTTCGAGAGGCAGTAGAGCGGCACGCCCGCGGCATCGAGGCGGCGCATTAGGGCGATGGTCGCCGGTAGCGGTTGCAGCGAGTCGCGCACCGCGAGCAGCAGGCCCGCCATCTCGGCCTCCGGCCGGGCCGCCCGTGCCGCGAACCTCGGGATCGCCGCGGCGTGCGACAGCACGCCGCGGTCGAGGTCGAGCCAGTCCGGGTGGTCGAAGACGGCGCGCCACACCGTCTCGCGCAGCGCCGCGTCGGGCGCAGGGTAGAAGCGCTGCAGCAGTTCGCGTGGGCGCCAGTCCAGCACCACGCCGCCGAGGTCGAAGATGACGGCTCGCCCAGGCGGCGCGGTACGGGCCGATCTCGCGGGGGGTACGTCCATGCGCCGCAGCCTAGCGCAGCGTCGTGGCGTGCCGCCGTCGCCGGACGATCTCAGCGCCGGTCCTGCGCGTCGTTCTTCTGGCGGTGGATGCGGCGGCTCTGCTGGTTCGCCTCGCGCTGCAGCCCGGCGCGCTCCCGGGCGGTGACCACGCCGTCGGCCCGCGCGGCGCGCTCGTCGCGGCGCAACTCGCGCTGCCCGCGCACCAGCCGGCGCGTCTCCGGGCGGGTCAGCTCGCCGGAGCGGACGCCCTGGCCGATGCGCTGCGCCTGGTTCTGCTGGCGCTGGTCGAGCACCGGGGTGCCGGCGCCGGCGACGGTGGCGAACGCGGCCGAGACGCTGAGCAGCGCGACGGCCGTCATCACGATCTTCTTCGACATGGTGCGGGCTCCTCGATCTGGACGGGTGGGCGGATTGCCGTCGTCCTCGGTAGCCACAACGCGAGGTCGGTGCTGCGGTTGACGCAGGGGTGATGCGGACCGCACCGCCGGAGCGACTCGCCATTGAGACAGTAAAGGCCGGAACAGCGCTGATTAAGTCAAAAATCAGCGTTCGCGATAGGCGGAAGCGACTGTATTCCCGCGTTCTCGACCCGCAGGAGTCGTCCCGCAGCGGGTCACACGCGCCGCAGCTGCCCCATCGCCGGCCGGAAGCCGAGGGTCACGGCGGCACCGCTCTCGCCCTCGGACTGCACCACCCGGACGCCGCTGTCCTCGATCGCGTGCGTCACCGACTGCAGCACGCCACGCCCGATCGGCTGCAGGATCCCGTCGGCGCCGTAATGGGTCACGAGCCGCGCCTGCCAGTTCTTCGCCGCGGGTGCGGCCGACTGCAGCGCCTCGAGGCAGCGATGCAGCAGCAGCAGGTCCGCGGCCAGCGTCTCGTCGGAGGCCTCGGTGCTGCCGAAGGCCGTCGGGATGATCCGCAGGTGCACCATGCCGCCAGCTTCCTCGACCGCGTCGTACAGGCAGACGACGATCGACCCATCGACGCGCGCGCGCAGCACGCCATCGTCCTTCAGCACCTCGAAGTGGTCGACCGCGACGTCGTGGACCGGCATCGCGGCCGCGGGCGTGGGGACTTTGGGCATGGGACGATGTTGAGGGCAGGGCGCCGGCTACACTTTGAAGTCCGTCACAGGGATCCGATCGGGGACCGGCCCATCGGGTGAACGGCGAGGCGACGCACCATGACGATGCGAACCTACCTGCAGGTCCTGCTCGAGCGCCGTCCGCGCGGCTGGCCGAGCGAGGACGATTTCCGCGTGGTCGAGTCGACCCTGCCGCCGATCGGCGACGGGCAGGTGCTGGTCCGCGGCCTGTACCTGTCGCTGGACCCCTACATGCGAGGCCGCATGAACGACGGCCCGTCGTACGTCGAACCGGTGAAGCTCGGCGCGGTGATGTGCGGCGAAGTCGCGGGCGAGGTGGTCGAGTCGCGGCACCCGAAGTTCGCGGTCGGCGACAAGGTGGCAGGCGACCTCGGCTGGCAGGAATACGCGATCTCGGACGGCCGAGGCCTGCGCCGGCTCGCGCCGGTGTCGCCGCTGACGGCGCAGCTCTCGGTCTGCGGCATGCCGGGCATCACGGCCTACGTGGGCCTGCTCGACCTCGGCCGCCCCGAGCCCGGCCAGACCGTCGTCGTCAGCGCCGCCGCGGGTGCGGTCGGCAGCGTCGTCGGCCAGGTCGCGAAGCTCAAGGGCTGCCGCGCGGTCGGCATCGCCGGCGGCCCCGACAAGTGCCGCTTCGTCGTCGAGCAGCTCGGCTTCGATGCCTGCGTCGACTACAAGGCCGGCGACCTGCGCGCCCAGCTCGAGGCCGCGACCCCGCAAGGCATCGACGTCTACTTCGACAACGTCGGCGGCGAGATCCTCGACACCGTGCTGTCGCGGATGAACACCTTCGGCCGCGTCCCCGTCTGCGGGCTGATCTCGCAGTACAACGCCACCGAGCCCTACGGCGTGAAGAACTTCCGCGCGATCCTCGTCAAGCGCCTGGAGGTGCGCGGCTTCATCGTCTTCGACCACGCGGACCGCTACGCCGCGGCCCGCGCCGATCTCGCGCAGTGGCTCGCCGAGGGAAAGTTGCGGCACCACGAGACCGTCGCCGAGGGCCTGCGCGCCGCGCCGGCCGCGTTCCTCGGGATGCTGCGCGGCGCGAACCTCGGCAAGCAGCTGGTGAAGCTCGCCTGAGCTGCGAGGCGCGCGGCTACGCGGGAAAATCCCGGGCGATCCTCGCGGCGACGATCGGTCCCAGCCCGGCCGGCAGCGTGGTGGCTCGCAGTCTCTCGAGCAGCGTGCCTCGATGCGTCAGGCCGTGCTGCGCCAGCAGGCGGGTGAACTCGACGTCCTTGGGACGGCCAGCGACGTACTTCGAGATCGCGAGGTCGTGCACCTCGAGGCAGAGACCCGCGACGCCGCCCGTGTTCACGTTCTTCACCCTAACCAGGCGGTCCTGCCATCCATGCGGCAGGGTCGCCGTGCGATCGTCGACGCCCTGCGCGTAGTAGCCGAACCTTTCGTGGAACAGCGAGCCCTCGCCGATGGCGCCATCGATCAGCTCCGAGCGTTGCGGGTCGCTGCGCGGGTAGACGTCGGCCTCCATCGAAGCGAGCAGTGCCGCCGGAGCATCCGGAAACTGCCCGAGGATGGACTGGCTGCCGACGACCACGATCTCGTCGTCGTCGGCGATCGCGCCGGCGGCGCGCAGCACGTGCTCAAGCTCGGAACGCGTCATGGATCCGGCGGCGCTCGGCCGGGGTGAGCACGCCCGCGAACGGCGTCGACTGCCGCAACTGCGCGCCTTCCTCGGAGATCGCCGTGATGCGCGCGGCGATCTCCGGCCAAGGCCGGCGCAGCAGCTCGGACCACGTCTGCATCCAGCGGGGCCGCTGCTGCGCGGGTGTCTTGCGCCGCCAACGGGCGAGGTTGCGGCGGGCGACATCCAGCAACCTGGGATCCCGGTCGACCTTGCGGGCGATCATCACGTGCATCGCGAGGCTGCGGGCGTCCTGCAGTCGGTGCGAGGAATACACGCCCGCCGGCTCCTGGGTAGCCGGCGAGTCGGCCGGCACCCAGGAGACGGCCACCTTGAGCCCGGCGGCCCGGCGCCGGGCACGCATCTGGCGCATGCGCTCCGCGGGCGGCACCGCCTTGCCCGTGGCAGGGCGGCCGCGCCGGGATGGTTTCCCACGAGACCGCGAGGGTGACTTGGCCATGGAATTACCGTAACACGTTACGCAAAGTCGAGGCCAGCAAGGCCCGTGACGACGCGCGTTCGCGGTCCATACGCCCGCCATTCCCTGTCCCCTATGAACCGGCGCCCCGCAGCCCGATACTGTGGCTGCCGGGAGGGATCCGGCCCCGCCCAGTCTCCAGGAGAGTTCACATGGATTTCGGCTTCTACGGCACGCTGCTGTTCATCGCCGCCCTTCTAGCCATCGCCTCCAAGGCCTTCCTGACGGTGCCGCAGGGCTTCCAGTACACCAAGGAGCGCTTCGGCAAGTTCCGCGACACGATGGGGCCGGGGTTCCACGTGATGGTGCCGTTCATCGACGCGGTCGGCCGCAAGATGAACATGATGGAGCAGGTGCTGGACGTGCCGCGCCAGGAGGTCATCACCAAGGACAACGCGATGGTCGCGATCGACGCGGTGGTGTTCTACCAGGTGCTGGATGCGCCCAAGGCCGCCTACGAGGTCGACAACCTGCGCCTCGCGATCATCAACCTGACCATGACCAACATCCGCACCGTCGTCGGCTCGATGGACCTCGACGAGACGCTCTCCAAGCGCGACGAGATCAACCACCGCCTGCTCAAGGTGGTCGACGACGCCACCATGCCCTGGGGCGTGAAGTGCACGCGCATCGAGATCAAGGACATCAGCCCGCCGAGCGACCTGGTCGAGTCGATGGGCCGGCAGATGAAGGCCGAGCGCGACAAGCGCGCCAACATCCTCGACGCGGAAGGCTTCCGCCAGGCCGCGATCCTCAAGGCCGAGGGCGAGAAGCAGTCGGCGGTGCTCAAGGCCGAGGGCGACAAGGAGGCTGCGTTCCGCGAGGCCGAGGCGCGCGAGCGGCTGGCGCAGGCCGAGGCACGCGCCACGGCGATGGTCTCGCAGGCGATCGCGCAGGGCGACGTGCAGGCGATCAACTACTTCGTCGCCCAGAAGTACCTCGAGGCGCTGAAGGAGATGGCGAACTCGCCGAACCAGAAGGTCTTCATCATGCCGATGGAAGCCACCGGCATCCTGGGTGCGCTCGGCGGCATCGCCGAGCTCGCCAAGGACGCGATGGCGCGGCAGCCCTCGCAGGCCGACGGCAGCGGCCGCCCCGTGCCGCGCAACCCGCCCCCGCGCGCGCCGCAGCCGCCGGCGGGCGGCTGAGCAGGACGCAGCGATGATCGATCTCGTCCAGCACATGAACTGGTGGTACTGGATCATCTTCGCGCTGGTACTCGGCGCGTTCGAGACCTTCATGCCCGGCGCGGTCGCGATCTGGTTCGCGGCCTCTGCCGCCGTGATCGGCCTGCTGCTCGTCGTCTGGCAGGACATGCCCTGGCAGTGGCAGTGGGTGCTGTGGGCGGTGCTCGGCATCGTCGCGATGGTCTGGTATCGCAACTACAAGAAGGCCCACCCGGACGTCGAGGCCGAGCCGACGCTGAACCGGCGCGGCGCGCAGTACGTCGGGCAGGTGTTCACGCTGGTCGAGCCGATCGAGCAGGGCTTCGGCAAGATCCGGGTCGGCGACGGCGTCTGGAAGGTCTCTGGTCGCGATGCGCCCGTCGGCACGGCGGTGCGCGTGACCGGGGTGGATGGTGCAGTGCTGAAGGTGGAGGTCGCATGAGCCAGTGCTTCTTCGATTTCGCGGTCCCGTCGATCGACGGGTCGCCGGACCTGTTGTCGCCGCTGAAGGGCGAGGTGGTGCTCGCGGTCAACGTCGCGAGCCGCTGCGGCTACACCCCGCAGTACGGCGGTCTCGAGCAGCTCTACCGCGGCCTGAAGCCCGAGGGCTTCGTCGTCGTCGGCTTCCCCTGCAACCAGTTCGGGGCGCAGGAGCCGGGGTCCGAGAAGGAGATCGCGAAGTTCTGCTCGACCAGCTACGACGTGACCTTCCCGATGAGCGCCAAGCTCGAGGTCAACGGCCCCGGGCGCCACCCGCTCTACGCCTGGCTGACCTCGCCGGCGAACGGCTTTCCCGGGGACATCGGCTGGAACTTCGAAAAGTTCCTGATCGCACGCGACGGTCGCGTGCTGAAGCGCTACCCTCCGGGGACCAAGCCCCAGGACAACGGCCTGATGCAGGACATCGCCGGCGCACTGTAGTCCTCCGGGGGGCCCGGCGAGCCGGCGGGCGCGTGCGGCAGGCCAGGCGAGCGACGAACGCGGAACGTGTCCGGCACCGGCGCGTCGCCGGTGCCCCTGTGTCGAAGGGGGGATTCGCGATGCTGACTGCCGAAAACCTGCTCGGCCGCAAGGGCGGCGCCCTGTATTCGATCGACCCGGACGAGCCG
Source organism: Steroidobacteraceae bacterium (assembly GCA_025458905.1). GTDB lineage: Bacteria > Pseudomonadota > Gammaproteobacteria > Steroidobacterales > Steroidobacteraceae > UBA964. Next base: position 52,954 of record JALORN010000009.1, on the reverse strand, counting down.
GTGCTCGAGGCGATCCGGCTGATGGCCGAACACTCGATCGGCGCCGTGCTGGTGATGCGCGGCACCGAGCTCGTCGGCATCGTCTCCGAGCGCGACTACGCGCGGAAGGTGGTGCTGCTCGGGCGCTCCTCGAGCGACACGCCGGTCTGGCAGATCATGAGCTCGCCGGTGGTGACGGTGCCGCCGTCCGAATCGCTCGACGACTGCATGCGCATCATGACGGGGCGCCGCATCCGCCACCTGCCGGTGACCGCGGGCGGGCGCGTCGTCGGCATGCTCTCGATCGGCGACCTCGTGAAGGCGGTGATCGACCAGCAGCGGCGCACGATCGAGGAGCTCGAGCTCTACATCCGTTCGTGACGGCCGATCCGCCGGCGCTCAGTCCCCGTACACCACGCCAGGCAGCCAGGTGGCGAGCTGCGGCCAGATCGCCAGGATCACCAGCGCCACCAGCTGCAGCAGCACCCACGGGACCACGCCGCGGTAGATCGTCCCGGTCGACACCGCCTGCGGCGCGACGCCGCGCAGGTAGAACAGTGCGAAGCCGAAGGGCGGCGTCAGGAACGAGGTCTGCAGGTTCAGCGCGATCATGACGCCGAGCCACACCGGGTCGAGGCCCATCGCGAGCAGCACCGGGCCGACGATCGGCACGACCACGTAGACGATCTCGATGAAATCGAGCACGAAGCCGAGCAGGAACATCACGCCCATCACGGCCAGCATCGCGCCCAGCGCGCCGCCGGGAATGGCGCTCAGCAGCCCGTGCACCACGTCGTCGCCGCCGAGGCCGCGGAACACCAGCGAGAACACCGAGGCGCCGACCAGGATCATGAACACCATCGCGCTGCTGCGCACGGTGCCGTGCATGATCTCGCGCAGCCGCGCGAGCGTGAACTGGCGCCGCGCGAGGCCCAGCGCCAGCGCGCCGACGGCGCCGACGCCGGCGGCTTCGGTGGGAGTGGCGAGGCCTGCGAGGATCGAGCCGAGGACCGCGAGGATCAGCACCAGCGGCGCCACCAGCGCCCGCACCATGCGCAGCGCGAATCCCGACTCGCGCGCCGCCCGGCGCTCCGCCGCCGGCAGCGCGGGCATCGACCCGGGCTTCACGACCGCGAGCATGGCGAGGTAGGCGAGGTAGAGTCCGACCAGCAGCAGGCCGGGCAGCAGCGCGCCGACGAACAGGTCGCCGACCGAGACGGTCTTCGGCTGGTAGCTGCCGAGCTGCAGCTGGGCCTGCGAGTACGCCGTCGAGATCACGTCGCCGAGCAGCACCAGCACGAGCGACGGCGGGACGATCTGCCCGAGCGTGCCCGAGGCGCAGATCACGCCGGTCGTGAGCCCGGGGTCGTAGCCGCGTCGCAGCATCGTCGGCAGGCACAACAGCCCCATGGTAACGACGGTCGCGCCGACGATGCCGGTGCTCGCCGCGAGCAGGGTGCCGACGATCACCACCGAGAATGCGAGCCCGCCGCGGACGCCGCCGAACAGCAGGCCGAGCGTCTCCAGCAGGTCCTCGGCGATCCGCGTGCGCTCGAGCACCAGGCCCATGAGGACGAACAGCGGCACCGCGACCAGGCCATCGTTGGTCATGATGCCGAACACCCGGCTCGGCAGGGCCTCGAGGTAGGCGGGGTCGAAGACGCCGAGCGCCTCCGCCCCGAGTGCGAACAGCAGCGAGACGCCGCCGAGCGTGAAGGCGACCGGGTAGCCTGCGATCAGCGCGGCGACGATCGCGACGAACAGCAGCAGCGATGCGATCCCGCCGGTGACCACCGCTCAGCGACCGTCGGGCCCGGCCCCGCGGAACCGGCGCCAGGCCCGCAGCGCCTCGGACAGGCCCTGCAGCACCAGCAGCAGCATGCCGAGCGGGATCATCGTCTTCAGCAGGAACAGCGCCGGCATGCCGCCCGCCTCGCGCGAGGCTTCGCGCACTGCCCAGGACTGCAGCACGTAGCTGCGCGAGTCCCAGGCGACGAACAGGCACAACGGCAGCAGCAAGAGCAGCGTGCCCGCGAGGTCCACCAGCGCCTGGCCGCGCGGCGGAAGCTTGCGGTAGAGGATGTCGACGCGGACGTGGTCGCCCTCGCGCAGCGCCCAGGACGCGCCCAGCATGAACACGACGGCGTGCATCCAGGTGATCGACTCCTGGAGCCAGAGCCAGCCCCGGTCGAGGCCGTGGCGCGCGACCACCACGACCAGGGTCGCCAGCACCATCGCGAGCGTCAGCCAGCCGGCTGCGCGACCGATGCGCTCGACCAGCGCATCGACCGCCGGCAGGCCGCCGCGCTTCATCGCGACGCGCCCCGGCCGTGCCGGCCGGCTGCCGCCGCGACCCGCCTCACTTGCGCCAGAACGCGGGGGTGAAGAGCACCAGCACGCTGAAGATCTCGAGGCGCCCGAGCAGCATCGCCACCGTGCAGATCCAGGTCTGCAGATCCGTCAGGCCCTGGTAGTTGCCCGCCGGCCCCGTCGCGCCGATCCCGGGACCCATGTTGTTGACACTGGCGACGATGGTGCTGAGGGCCGGCAGGAACTCCACGCCGGTCAACAGGAGCGCGAACGTGAGGATCGTGATCGTCTGGAAATACAGGAAGATGAACGCCAGGACGGATTGGGCCACCCGGTCGGGCACCACCTGGCCGCCGATGCGCACCGGGATCACCGCCGACGGATGCACCAGGAGCTTCATCTCGCGGCTGGCCTGGCGCATCAGCAGCAGCGTGCGGAACATCTTGACCCCGCCGCCCGTGGAGCCGGTCGCGCAGACCACCCCGCTCAGGAACAGCATCCACACCGGCGCGAAAGCGGGCCAGGTCTCGTAGTTCTGCGAGACGAACCCGGTGGTCGTCGCGATCGAGACCACGTTGAAGGCCGAGTGGCGCAACGCCGTGGCGGCGGACGGATACGTGCCGGCGGCCACCAGCAGCACGGTGACGAAGGCAACGCTGAGCCCGAGCAGCACCACGACGGCCTTCGCTTCCGAGTCCTGCAGGTACGGCTGGAGGGTGAGTCGGCGCAGTGCCATGAAGTGCCGGGCGAAGCTCAGCGAGGCGGCGATCATCAACACGATGAGGACCGCCTCGATCGCCGGCGAATCGAACCACGCGACGCTCGAGTCGTGGGTCGAGAAGCCACCGAGAGCCATCACCGAGAACGTGTGGCAGACCGCATCGAACCAGCTCATGCCGCAGAGCTTCAAGGCCACGATGCCGATCGCGGTGATCACGCTGTAGCTGAGCCAGAGTGCCTTCGCGGTCTCGGTGATGCGCGGGGTGAGCTTCTCGTCCTTGACGGGACCCGGAGTCTCGGCGCGGTAGAGCTGCATGCCGCCGACGCCCAGCAGCGGCAGGATCGCCACCGCCAGCACGATGATGCCGATCCCCCCGAACCAGTGGAGGGCGTGGCGCCAGAGATTGATCGACGGCGGCAGGTCGTCGAGCCCGGTGAGGACCGTCGATCCGGTGGTCGTCAGCCCGGACATCGTCTCGAAGTAAGCGTCGGTGAACGACAGCCCCGGCAAGGCGATCAGCAGCGGCACGGCAGCCGAGGCCGACATCAGCACCCAGGACAGGGTGACCAGCAGGAAGCCGTCGCGCGGCTTCAGTTCCCGGCGGTAGCTGCGGGTCGCACCCGCGATCGCGAGGCCGACTACCACGTTGATCGCCGCGCTGGCGGCGAAGTCGATGAACATGCCGTCGCGCAGGATCACCGAGCAGGCGAGCGGCATCAGGAAGGTGCTGGCGAAGAACGCCATCATCAGGCCGAGGACGTGGGCGACGGCGAGCATGGTTCAGCGCGGCCCGGTCACTCTCGGCACGGTCCCGGGTGGCGCTCAGCGACGACCGAGCGTCTCGCCGAGGAACAGGCGCTCGACCTGCTCGACGTGGCGTCGGTCGGTGATGAACAGCACGACGTGGTCGTCGGCCCGCACGACGGTGTCGTGGTGCGCCATGATGACCTCCTCGCCGCGCACGATGCAGCCGATGGCCGAGCCCTCCGGCAGCTTGATGTCCTCGATCCGCTTGCCGACGACCCGCGAGCTGCGGTGGTCGCCGTGGATGATCGCCTCGAGGGCCTCGGCGGCGCCGCGGCGCAGCGAGTGCACGCGCACGACGTCGCCACGGCGCACGTGCGCGAGCAGCGAGCCGATGGTGATGGTCTGCGGCGAGATCGCGACGTCGATGCTGCCGCTCTCCATCAGGTCGGCGTAGGAGGGCTTGTTGATCAGCGCCATCACCTTGGTGGCGCCGAGCCGCTTGGCGAGCATCGCCGAGAGGATGTTCGCCTCCTCGGCGTTGGTCAGCGCCGCGAACACGTCGACCGCGTCGATGTTCTCCTCGACCAGCAGCGCCTCGTCGGTGGCGTCGCCTTCGAGCACGATCGCGCTCTCGAGCAGCTCGGAGATGCGCCGGGCGCGCTTGGGGTCGCGCTCGATGATCTTCACCTGGTTGTGCTTCTCGAGCTGCTTCGCGAGCTGGAAGCCGATGTGGCCGCCGCCGGCGATGACGACGCGGCGCACCGGGCTCTCTTCCTTGCGCAGCTCGGCCATCATCTGCCGGATGTCGTCGCGCGCGGCGAGGAAGAACACCTCGTCGCCGTCCTCGATCACCGTCTCGCCGGACGGCGCCACGCTGCGCCCCGCGCGGTAGATCGCGACCACGCGGGCATCGACGTTCGGGATGTGCTCGCGCAGCGTGCGCAGCGCCTGCCCGACCAGCGGGCTGCCCTTGCGCGCGCGCAGGCCGACGAGGCGCACCCGGCCGTCGGCGAAGTCCAGCACCTGCAGCGAGCCGGGGTGGCGGATCAGCCGCTCGATGTACTCGGTGACCAGCTGCTCGGGGCTGATCCAGACGTCGACCGACAGCGCCTCGTCGCTGAACAGCTTCGGGTACTTGATGTACTCGGCCGAGCGGATGCGCGCGATCTTGGTCGGCGTGCGGTACAGGGTGTAGGCCACCTCGCAGGCCATCATGTTCACTTCGTCGGAGCTCGTCAGCGCCACCAGGATGTCGGCGTCCGGGGTGCCCGCGGCCTCGAGGATGCTCGGATAGGAGGCATTGCCGACGACGGTGCGGATGTCGAGCCGGTCCTGCAGGTCGCGCAGCAGCTCCTCGTTCGTGTCGACGACCGTGACTTCGTTGGCCTCCTCGCGGGCCAGCTGGTGGGCGGCGGTGCGGCCGACCTGGCCGGCGCCGAGGATCACGATCTTCATGAGGGACGCAAGCTTAATGGAGCGCCCCAGCCCCGTACATGCGCCGGCCGCGGGCGACGTTCCGGGCAGACCGGAGGACAGCGTCGGAAAGGACGATTTCTCCGCAGTCTGGCCAGGTGACACGATGCGCCGGTCGAACCGGAGACCCCAGCGTCCGCAGCTGCCGCTGCGAGGGCCGCGAGGCCGGCGCGAGGCGCGAGCCGCGCAGTGCACGGGGTACGTGGTGGTGGCGCAGTGCTCGGCGACGATGACGCACTGCGAGGCTCCCCGAGGCCGGAGCCGCGGCCGTCTGCCGCCACGTACCCCGTGCACTGCGGACCCCCCAGCGTCTATGCTGGCGCCGATGTCCACCACGCCCCAGCCCGCGGCCCCGCCGGGCGAGTTCCAGCGGGGCTGGCGCGTGTTGCTGGCGGCGCTGCTCGGCACCGCCTTCGGCGCCTCGCCGCTGCCGTTCCAGACCACCGGCTTCATGATCGGCCCGATCCGCGAGGAAACCGGCTGGTCGCTGAGCCAGATCAGCCTCGGCATCACGATCTACGGCGTGCTCGGGGCGTTCCTCGCGCCGCTGTTCGGCGCGATGTCGGACCGCTGGGGCGTGCGCCGGGTGGCGCTCGGCTCGACCCTGGCCTTCGGCCTGGTGTTCGCCTCGTTCTCGCTCGTGCCGGCGTCGCTCGCCTGGTTCTACCTGCTCTGGACGCTGGTCGGGCTGGTCGGCATCGGCTCGACGCCGATCACCTGGTCGCGGGCGGTCAACCTCTGGTTCTTCCGCAACCGCGGGCTGGCGCTCGGGCTGACGCTGGTCGGCACCAGCGTCGCGGCGATGATCCTGCCTTCCCTCACGGTGCAGCTGATCCACCAGTTCGGCTGGCGCGGCGCCTACGCGGCGCTCGCGCTGCTGCCGCTGGCGGTCGCGCTGCCGGTGGCATTCGCGTTCTTCCGCGAGCCGCGGCCGGAGGAGCGCCCGCCGGAACTGAACCTGGTCGATGCCAGCGGCAAGGTCGCGCTCGGCGGCCTCACGCTGCGCGAGGCGCTCGCCGGGCGGCGGTTCTGGATCCTCGGCGCGTCGATCTTCTGCGTCTCGTTCGCCTATGGCGGCTCCCTGGTCCACATGCCGCAGATGCTGAAGGCCCAGGGCTTCGCCGACACGCAGGCGGCGGTCGTGGTGAGCCTGTTCGGCGTGTCGATCTTCGCCGGCCGCATCGTCACCGGGCTGCTGCTCGACCGCTTCTGGGCGCCGCTGGTGACGCTGCCGATCCTCTGCCTGCCGGCGGTCTCCTGTGTGCTGCTCGCCGGCGACGACCTCGGCTTCGCGACGGCCGTGTTCGCGGGCTTCCTGCTCGGCTTCTCCTCGGGCGCCGAGACCGACCTGATCGCCTACCTGGCCGGCCGCTACTTCGGCATGGCGAACTACGGCCGCATCTACGGTTCGCTCTACATGGTGTTCGGCATCGCCTCGGCGCTCTCGCCGCTCGCCTATGGCCGGGTGCGCGACCTCACCGGCAGCTACGACCCGATCCTGCTCGCCGCCGCCGCGATGTTCGTCGCCGGCGCGCTGCTGCTGCTGGCGCTGGGCCGCTATCCGAGCAACGCCGAGCTCGCGCCGCGCGGCGCGCTCACCACTGCACCCAGCCCATCTGCCACGTGAGCAGGATCAGCCCGCCGAAGACGATCCGGTACCAGGCGAACACCGCGAACGAGTGGTTGCTGACGAAGCGCAGCAGGAAGCGGATCGCCGCCAGCGCGCTGGCGAAGGCCACGACGCTGCTGACCAGCAGCGCCTCGCCCTCGGCCATCGACATGGTCTCGCGCGCACCCCAGAGCTTGTAGGCGGTCGCCGCGAGCAGCGTCGGGATCGCGATGAAGAACGAGAACTCGGCGGCGGTGCGCCGGCTGAGCCCGGTCAGCAGGCCGCCGAGGATGGTCGCCGCCGAGCGGCTGGTGCCGGGGATCAGCGCGAGGGCCTGGAACAGGCCGATCTTCAGCGCGTCCTTCCAGCCCATCCCGTCGACCGAGACCACGCGCTCGACGTGCTGGCGCCGCTCGGCCCAGAGGATCAGCAGGCCGCCGACGATCAGCGCGATGGCCACCGGGATCGGCTTGAACAGCAGCGCCTCGATCGGCTCCTCGAGCAGCAGCCCGAGGATCGCGAGCGGCAGGAAAGCCACGAACAGGTTCAGCACGAACAGCCGCGAGTTCACCTCGCGCTGCAGCGACAGCGCGGTGTGCAGCAGCTTCTGCCGGTATTCCCAGCAGACCGCGAGGATCGCCGCGCCCTGGATCACGATCAGCTGCCGGTCCGCGGCGTCGCCCTCGAGCCCGAGCAGCGACTTGGTGAGGATCAGGTGGCCCGTGCTCGAGACCGGGAGGAACTCGGTGATGCCCTCGACCAGGCCGAGGATGATTGCGTCCAGCCAGCTCATCCGGTCATGGTCTCCTGAAGGCGTCCGGGCGGGTTGCGCGCCGGGTCACAGTTCGGGCCGGCGGCGCCTGCGCGCGCGCGGCGCGGATCAGCGCCGCGCGGCGTTGATCTCGTCGCGCAGCTGCAGCGCGGCGCGGCGCGCCGCGTCGGCGAAGCGCTCGTCGTTGCCGGCGTAGAGGATGCCGCGCGAGGAGTTGATCACCAGGCCGCCGCCGTCGCGGGTGCGGCCGTTGCGCACGGCCTGCACGACGTCGCCGCCCTGGGCGCCGACGCCGGGGACCAGGAACGGCACGTCGCCGACGATGCCGCGCACCTCGGCGAGCTCGGCCGGGTAGGTCGCGCCGACCACGAGCAGGCAGTTGCCGTGGCGGTTCCACTCCTTCGCGACGCGCTCGGCGACGGCGTGGTAGAGCCGGCGGCCGCCGCCGACCTCGAGGTCCTGGAAGTCGCGCGCGCCGGGGTTCGACGTGCGGCACAGCACCACGATGCCCTTGTCCTTCCGCTCGAGGAAGGGTTGCACCGAGTCGCCGCCGAGGTAGGGATTCACGGTCACGGCGTCGGCGCCGTAGCGCTCGAAGGCTTCCTGGGCGTACTTGCCGGCCGTGTTGCCGATGTCGCCGCGCTTCGAGTCGAGGATCACCGGCACGCCGGGCGCGCGCGCGTTGATGTAGCGGATCGTCTGCTCCAGCTGGTCCTCGGCGCGCAGCGCCGCGTAATGCGCGAACTGCGGCTTGTAGCTGCAGACGAGGTCCGCCGTGGCATCGACGATGGCCTTGTTGAACTCGAAGATCGAGTGCGCCACGCCACGCAGGTGGGGCGGGAATTTCTCGGGCTCGGGATCGAGGCCGACGCAGACGAGGGAGTCGTGGTCGGCGGCCGCGCGAGCCAGCAGGTGCTTGAAGTCGCGTGGCGACACGGGCGCGCAGTCTACCTGACCGGCTCCAGGTTGGCGTACTGCAACATCAGCCACTTCGAACCCTGGCCCTCGAAGTTCACCTGGACCCGCGCGTGCGCGCCCTGGCCCTCGATGTTGAGCACCACGCCCTCGCCGAACTTGCCGTGGCGCACACGCGCGCCGAGCTTCATGCCCGGCGGCGCCGGCTCGGACAAACCGGCCGCGGCGCCCTCGCCCGGCCGGTGGCCCGCGCCACCCCCGCCGTAGCCGCCGGCGCGCGCGCCGAATCCGCCTCGGGCCGCGCCGTCGTGGCCCCAGCCGCCGCGCCCGCCCCAGGCCGGCGAACCCGGACGGCCCGCGTGCACCCGTGGCCGCACCTCCTCGACCAGCTGCTCGGGGATCTCGGCGATGAAGCGCGAGGCCATGCCGTAGCTGTCGATGCCGTGCAGGCGGCGCTGCTCGGCATAGGTGAGGTACAGCTGCTGCATCGCGCGCGTGGTGCCGACGTAGGCGAGGCGGCGCTCCTCCTCGAGGCTGTCGAGGTCGTTGAGCGAGCGCTGGTGCGGGAACAGGCCGTCCTCGAGTCCCGCGAGGAACACCACCGGGAACTCGAGGCCCTTGGCAGTGTGCAGCGTCATCATCTGGATGCAGTCTTCCCAGGCATCCGCCTGGCCCTCGCCGGACTCGAGCACGGCGTGCGCGAGGAAGGCCTCGAGCGGCTTCATCGGCTGCTGGCCGGGCTCGAGGGGCGCCTCGTCCGGCTCGAAGCCGCGCGCCGCGGACACGAGCTCGAGCAGGTTCTCGACCCGCGCCTCGCCGCGGTCCGCCTTCTCCTTCTTGTGGTGCTCGAGCAGGCCGCTGGCATTGAGCACCTGGTCGACGGTCTCGTGCAGCGCGAGGTCGGCGGTGTCGGCAGCGAGGCGCTCGACCAGCTGCATGAAGCCCTGCACCGCGCCCGCGGCCTTCGCTCCCAGCGAACCGTCGGCGATGCAAGCCTGGGCGGACTTCCACAGCGAGCGGCCGTCGGCGCGCGCCCGCTCGCGCAGCGTGTCGAGGCTCTTGGCGCCGATGCCGCGGGTCGGCAGGTTCACGACGCGCTCGAACGAGGTGTCGTCGTCGCGGTTCGACACCAGCCGCAGGTAGGCGAGCGCGTCCTTGATCTCGGCGCGCTCGAAGAAGCGCAGGCCGCCGTAGACCTTGTAGGGGACGCGCGCCGACAGGAACACTTCCTCGAACACGCGCGACTGGGCGTTGGAGCGGTAGAGGATCGCGATGTCGCGGCGCCGGCCGCCGTGCCCGACCCACTCCTTGATCCGCTGCAGCACGAACTCGGCCTCGTCGCGTTCGTTGAACGCGGCGTAGACGCGGATCGGCTCGCCCTGCGCGCCGCTGGTCCAGAGGTTCTTGCCGAGGCGGCCGCTGTTGTGGGAGATCAGCGCGTTGGCGGCATTGAGGATGGTGCCGGTGGAGCGGTAGTTCTGCTCCAGGCGGCACAGCAGCGCCTTCGGGAAGTCGCGGCGGAACTGCTGCAGGTTCTCGACCCGCGCGCCGCGCCAGCGGTAGATCGACTGGTCGTCGTCGCCGACCGCGAACGGAGCGCCCTCGGCACCGACCAGCAGCTTCAGCCAGTGGTACTGGATCGCGTTGGTGTCCTGGAACTCGTCTACCAGCACGTGGCGGAAGCGGCGGCGGTAGTGCGCGACGAGTTCCGGGTGGTCGCGCCACAGCTCGAAGGCGCGCAGCAGCAGCTCCGCGAAGTCGACCACGCCGGCGCGCTTGCAGGCGTCCTCGTAGTCGGCGTAGAGGCGGATCAGCTGGCGGCGCGTCGGGTCGTTGCCGTCCTTCATCGAGGACGGGCGCTGGCCCTCGTCCTTGTTGCTGTTGATGAAGTACTGGATCTCGCGCGGCACCCAGCGCGCGTCGTCGAGGCCCTGCGCCTTCAGCAGCTTCTTGATGATGCGCAGCTGGTCGTCGCCGTCGAGGATCTGGAAGGACTGCGGCAGGCCGGCCTCGCGCCAGTGCAGGCGCAGCAGGCGGTGCGCGATGCCGTGGAAGGTGCCGATCCACAGCGCCGCGCCCGGGATGCCGAGCAGCGCCTCGATGCGCGCGCGCATCTCGCCCGCGGCCTTGTTGGTGAAGGTGACCGCGAGGATGCTGTGCGGCGAGGCACCCTCGGCCTGCACCAGCCAGGCCACGCGGTGCGTGAGCACGCGCGTCTTGCCGCTGCCGGCGCCGGCGAGCACCAGCACCGGGCCGATGGGTGCGGTGACGGCTTCGCGCTGTGCATCGTTCAGCGGCGAGAGGATCGGCGAGAGGTCCATCGGGCGCGGGCGGTTCCGGTGCGGTCGGCGGCGGGAGGCGGGTCGCGGGGGCGGCGAATTCTATCAGCGCGTGCCGGGCGGCGGTTCCGCACCGACGTCGCCGGTCCGCGACGTCGTCACCACGACGGTGGCCGGCGCCGGCGCCTCGCTCGCCTGCGCCGCGGCCTCGGGCACCTGCGTCGCGTCGACGTAGCCAAGCAGCGAGACCACCAGCGTCAGCAGCACCGGGCCGAGGATCACGCCGATGGTGCCGAACGCAGCCACGCCGCCGACCACGCCGACGAACACCGCGAGCGTCGAGACCTCGGCATGGCTGCGGATCGCGATCGGCCGGATCAGGTTGTCGGAGACCGAGACGAGCGCGCCCCAGACCAGCATGAACACGCCCCAGCCCCACTCGCCGGTCGCGAGCAGCCACAGCGCGCCCGGCACCCAGACGATCGCCGCGCCGCCGGCGGGCAGCAGTGCACAGATCGCGGCCAGCACGCCGAACACGATCGGCGAGGGCAGCTGCGCCATCGCGAAGCCGAGGCCGACCAGCGCGCCTTGCGCGAGCGCGGTGAGCCCCGTGCCGTAGACCACGGCCCGCGTGGTGTTGGCCACCAGCGCGAGGATCTCGTCGCGCCGGCCGGCCTCGATCGGCACCAGGCGGATCGCGGCCGCGCGCATCTGCCGCCCGTCGCGCAGCAGGAAGAACAGGATGAACAGCATCACGAAGAAGCCGAACACCGTGCCGACCGCGCCGAGCACGACGCCGCTGCCGGCGGAGGCCAGGCCCTTCAGCGCACCCTGCACGGCGTTGCTGGCCGAGGCCATCAGCTCGTCGCTGCCGATCGACAGGTTCTCGCGCAGCCAGCGCGCGCCCGGCCCGACCAGCGGCAGCGTCTCGAGCTGCTGCAGCGGCGAGCCGGACAGCAACGGCGGCAGGGTGCGCAACCGCTCGACGAGCGCGTTGACCTGGCGGACGAACATCACCCCGAGCGAGGTCAGCGGCAGCAGCAGCACGACCGGCGTCAGCGCGGTGATCAGGCCCGCCGCCGCGCCCGCGCGGCCGCCGAGGCGCTGCGACAGCGCCCGCTGCAGCGGCGCGAGCAGGAACGCCAGGGTGACCGCCCAGGCGATCGGCCCGGCGAGCGGCGACAGCATGCGGTAGAGCGCGTAGCCGAGCGCCGCGACCGTGATCAGCAGGAAGCCACGCGTGTAGGACGACAGGTTCATGGCGCATTTTGCCGTGCGCGGGCCTTTGGCCGATACTGCCCGCATGACGCACGTGCATCGCTCGACGCTGCTGGCCGCGGCCTGCAGCCTGTGGCTCGCGGCCTGCGCGGGCGGTCCCGCATCCACTCCCGCGCCTGCCGCGGCGCGCACGCCCGGCGCCGGCGCCGGCGCCCCTGCGCCGGCCGCGCCCCGCGCCGGCGGCGGGGGTGCGGCGGCGCGCGCCGCCGCTGCCGCGCCGTCGCGCCAGGAGATCCCGCTCGTGCCGCCACTCGCCGCCAATCCGCTGGCGTTCACCTACGCGGTGATCAGCGTCGCCGACCTCGACCAGGCCCTCGCGCTCTGGCAGGAGCGCTTCGGCATGGAGCTGGTGGCGCGCCGCCAGGGCACCGATCCCGGCCTCGCGAAGGCCTGGGGCCTCGGCGCCGGCGACATCATCGACCAGGCGCTGCTGCGCACCCCGGGGATGGAGCAGGGCGGCGTGCACCTGGTGCGCTTCCGGCTGCCCGGCCCGGCGGTGCGCGAGAACGCCGCGCCGACCGACCTCGTGCCCAAGAGCGTCGACATCGCCGTCCGCGACCTGCCGGCGCGCCACGCCGAGCTGCTGGCCGCCGGCTACAAGTTCCGCTCGCCGATCGGCAAGTTCGTCACCGAGAAGGTCACGGTGCACGAAGTGCACCTGCCCGGCCCCGACGCCGTGAACATGGTGTTCCTCGAGCAGGAGGGGCATCCCGAGCCGGTGAGCGACAAGGGCTATGGCGTGATGCCGCAGATCGTCGCGATTTCGCCGGACAACCGGCTGGAGAAGGCGTTCTTCGAGGACGTGCTGGGCCTGAAGGAGACTTCGTACAACCGCTTCGCCGGGCCCGAGGTCGAGAAGACCGTCGGCCTGCCCCAGGGTGCGGGCCTCGACATCCGCATCTTCGGCGACCCCGCCTACGACTACGGGCGCATCGAGATCGTGCAGTACGAGCGCGCGCCGGGCACCGACCTCTACCCGCGCGCGCGGCCGCCGGCGCGCGGCCTGCTGTCGGTGACGTACTTCGTGCCGGACGTCGGCGCGATCCTCGCTCGCGCCGGCGCGCCCGGCGCGCCGCGGATGCGCGCAGCACCGCTCGACCACGGCGTCGTCGCGACGATCTTCGGCGAGTCGCGGCTGGCGACGCTGACCAGCCCCGCAGGGCTGCGCATCGACCTGCTCGAGCGACGCTAGGCCGTCGCTTCGTCGTCCTTCCCGCCGCCCTTCTCGCCCGGGATCGGCGTCTGCGTGCCGAGCGCCTCGCGCACGTAGAGGCGCTTCACCAGCACGTAGAGCGCGACGGTCAGCGGCGCCGCGAGCAGCACGCCGAGCGCGCCGAACAGGATCCCGGCCGCGACCACCGCGAACAGCAGCAAGGCCGCCGGCAGGTTGGCGACGCGCTGCTGCACCAGTGGCGTGAGCACGTTGCCCTCCAGCTGCTGCACGCCGACGTACAGCGCGAGCGTCAGCAGCGCCGCGTCGTTGCCCTGGGAGAGCGCGATCAAGAGCCCGGGCACGGCCGAGACCAGCGAGCCGACGACCGGCACGAACTCGGCGAGGCCCGCCAGCAGGCCGAGCGCGAGCGCCGAGGGAATGCCGATCAGTGCGAGGCCGACGCCCGTCAGCAGGCCGATCGCGACCATGCTGACCAGCTGCCCGAGCAGCCACAGGCGCAGCGCGTGCGAAGTCTCGTCGAGCGAGCGCTCGAGCAGCGCGCGGCGCGGTGCCGGCACGAGCTTCAGCAGGCCCTTGCGATAGAGGTCCGGCTGCGCAGCGAGGTAGACGCCGCCGACGAACACCAGCACGGTGCCGGCCACCGCGTTGCCCACCGAGGACAGCGCCTGGCGCAGGCCCGACACCAGGCTCGAGGTGCCGGGCATCGCCTCCGACATGCCGTCGCGCAACTGCTCGGCCAGCCCGAGCTCGCCGAGGCGTCTCTCCAGCTCGTCGAAGGCGCCCGGCAGCGCATCGCGCAGGGCGCGCAGCTGGCCGGCGACCTCCGACCCGAACAGCCACATCGACCCGGCGACCAGTGCGACCACGCCGGCGACGGCCAGCGCGAGCGCGAACCGCGCCGGCACGCCGGCGGCGCGTGCGACCGGCGCGGCCAGCGCCTGCAGCAGGATCGCCACCAGTACCGATGCGAACACCAGCAGCAGGACCTGGGCGACGCGCCAGGCCACCAGCACGACGGCCAGGATCGCGATCGCGAAGAGCAGACGGCGGACGAACGCCTGGTCGCCTGGGGACAGCACGGCGGGGCCTCGCGGACGATCGACGGGTCGGTCGCAACGAGGTTACGGGCAGTCGCGTGCCGCGCTTGTCGGACGGCGCCTCGACCGTGGGGCGCTGCGCGAGCCAGTCAACGCAAGCCGGGCGCGCGAGCCCGGGCGAGGGCGTCCTGCGTCGCGCGGTGCGCCGCCGCCGTCGCGATCACCAGTGGTTGCGCAGCTCGCGCAGCTTCAGGAACACGGTCTTCGGGTCGGGATCGGCCGGCAGCTCCGGGTAGCGCTCGCGCAGGCCGGCGACGACACCGGGGCTGCCGAGGCGGAAGAAGGTGTTGATCCGCAGCTCGTCGGCGAGCGTGGTCACCGGCGCGGCCGCCGGGTCGAGCGCGGCGGTGTCGCGCGCCATCCGTGCGGCGTCGGCGTTGCCGGGCTCGCGGTCGAGGGTGAAGGCGAGGTTGCGGCCGAGGTATTCGTGGCCCGGATGGACCAGCGTCTCCGGCGGCAGGCGCGCGAGCTGGCCGACGAAGGTCTCGTAGAGCTGCTCGGGCGAGCCGCCGTTGTGGCAGTTGCCGGCGCCCGCATTGAACAGCGTGTCGCCGCAGAACAGCGCCGGCCTGGGCGCATGCGCGAACAGACAGACGTGTGCCAGGGTGTGGCCCGGGGTGTCGAGGCACTCGAGCTCGGCGCTGCGGCCGATCCGTATCGTGTCGCCGCGCACGAGCCCGCGGTCGATGCCCGGGATGCGGCCCGCGGCGCCGGCGTGTGCCAGCAGCTTGGCGCCGGTCGCGGCACGCAGGCCCTCGTTGCCACCCGTGTGGTCGTGGTGTTCGTGGGTATTCAGGATCTGCGTGATCGTCCAGCCGCGCGCCTGCGCCGTGCGCAGGCAGAGCTGCCAGTCGAGCGGGTCGACGGCCAGCGCCTCGCCGGTCTCGCCGCAGGCGAGCAGGTAGTGGAAGTTCCGATAGGCGTTGCCGGGCCAGAGACGCTCGACGATCACGCGGCCTCCCGCTGCATCGGCAGGGTCAGGGTCACGAGTGTGCCCGATCCCGGCGACGAGCGGATCCGCATCGAGCCGTGCAGCATGCCGACGCGTTCGCGCACGCTGAAGAGGCCGAAGCCGCCGCGCTGCGCGGGCAGTGCCTCCAGCGTGCCCGGCTCGAAGCCTGCGCCGCGATCCTCGACCTCGACGACGATCTGGCCGTCCTCCACCCGCGTGCGCACGCCGAGCCAGACGGTCTGGCCGTGCTTGACGGCGTTGCGCATCAGCTCGCGCACGCACTGGTAGAGCAGGATCCGCGAGTCCGGGTCGAGCGGCTTCGGCTGGCCGTCGTCGCCGGTCTCGACGGTGATCCCTTGGGTGCGGCCGAAGTAGCGGGCGAGCTCGCCGATGCCGGCGCCGATCCGCGGCTCCGACAGCCCCACCGGCGACAGCTCGGCCATGATTCCGCGCACGCCGGCGGTGGCCCCCTCGACCGCCTGCCGCAGGCCCGAGAGGTCGCGCGTGCCGTCGGCGCCCGCGCGCTCGAGCATGCCGAGCTCGAGGTGCGCGGCGACCAGCATCTGCGCCGGGCCGTCGTGCAGTTCCGCGGCGATCCGGCGGCGCACCCGCTCCTCGCCCGTCATCAGCTCGCCGGCGAGGCGGCGCAGCTGCGTCGCCTGCCGGCGCACGGCATCCTCGGTGTCGCGGATCCGGGTGACGTCCTGCGCCACGCCCCAGCAGCGCACCAGCCTGCCGTCCTCGACGACGCCGGCGAGGCTCGCGAGCAGCAGCGTGTCGCGTCCCGGCAGCCGGTGCTCGACGCCCGCGAGCCGGTAGCCGCTCTCGACCCACTGCGCGGCGCGCCCGAGCCACAGGTCCGACCAGGTGGGGTGCTCGCGCAGCGGCGAGCCGACGATGCCCGGCTTGTCGGGCGCGAGGCCCTGCGCGGCGAGGAACGCGGCGTTGCACTCGGCGATCACCGCGCGCTCGCGGATCAGGCGTGCCTGCTCGAGCGGCGCCAGCGACACCGGCACCGGTGGCTCGAGCTCGATGCGGAAGATCACCTCGGAGCTGAGGGCGACGAATGCGCGGTAGCGCTGCTCGGCGTCGGCCAGCGAGCGTGCGGCGCGTCGCAGCTGCAGCACCGCGGCGCTGACCAGCAGCACCGGCAGCACCACGAGGCCGAGGAAGGTCTGCACTTCGTAGGCGCGGGCGAACGCCGGGCCGCCCGCACGGCCGAAAGGCCCCAGGCCGTTCAGCGTCGCGACCGTCTGGAACACCACGGTCAGCAGGATCGCCGCGGTGACGCGCCGCGTGCCGCCGATCGCGACGATCCAGAGGAGCGCCGGATAGACCACGTAGGGTACGTCGATCGGCAGGCGCGGCTCGGCGGCCGGCCGCATGAACACCGCGACCAGCAGCGCGAGCAGCAGAGCGAACGCCGCCAGCGTCGCGTGCGGCTCGGGCTCCGGCAGGCCGCTGGCGCGTCCTGCCGACGCCAGGCCGTGCCGGCCGAAGGTCAGCAGCAAGGGCGCGACGATCACCGTGCCGAGGGCGTTCGCGATCCAGACCGCCTGCAGGTTCTCGACGAAGTCGCCCGCGAAGCGCGGGCCCGAGAAGGGAAGCGCGACCAGTGCGGCGCTGCCGAGGGTGGTGGCGACCACGAGGCCCACGAACGCGAACGTGCGGTGCACGTCGGCGAAGTCGACGCCGCCACGCAGCACGCGCTGCACCAGCCAGGCGCCGGCGAGCGCCTCGGCGGCCCCGGCCAGCGCCACCTGCAGGCCGCGCCCCTCGCCGGCGAGCTCGGGCCGCAGCACGGCGTTGGCGGCAAGGTCGGCGAGCACGCCGGCGAGCAGCACGCCGGCCCAGTGACGACGCGGCAGCAGCAGCAGCGCGGCGAGCCCGAGGCCCGAGGCGGGCCAGAAGGCCGCGACGCTCGGGCGCGAGACCTGCAGCTCGAGGCCGATCGCGACCGCAGCGAAGTGCAGCGCGCCATAGACCAGCGGCGTGGCCCAGGGGGGCAGGCGGGCGAGCGGGCTCGGGTCGTGGTCGGTGGGCATCGGTCGGGTCGCGCGGCAGCGTCGCACATTAGTCGGCCGCCACCGCCCGGGGAAGCGAGTCCGTCGGGTTTCGGCGCGGCGCGCCCCGGCACGGGCACATCCGGCGGGCTCCCGGCGGCGCCCTGCCGGGACCGGCGCCGCGCTCGGGCATAATGCCGCCCGCCATGCAGGTCGCCGTCGTCCCCGTCACCCTGTTCCAGCAGAACTGCTCCGTGCTGTGGTGCGAGCGCACGCGCCGCGCGGCGATCGTCGACCCGGGCGGCGACCTCGAGCGCGTGCTGCCGGTGCTCGAGCAGGAGGGTCTCGAGCTCGAGCGCATCCTGCTGACCCATGCGCACCTCGACCACGCGGCCGCGACCGCCGAGCTCGTGCGCCGCAGCGGCGTGCCGGTGGTCGGGCCGCACGAGGGCGACCGCTTCTGGATCGAGCAGCTGCCGCAGCAGGCGAAGATGTTCGGCTTCGGCGTCGGCGAGGCCTTCGAGCCGGATCGCTGGCTGGGCGACGGCGACGAGGTGCAGGTCGGCGAGCTGACGCTCGCGGTGCGTCACTGCCCCGGCCACACGCCCGGCCACGTGGTGTTCTTCCACGCGCCTAGCCGCTTCGCCTTCGTCGGCGACGTGCTGTTCGCAGGCTCGATCGGCCGCACCGACTTCCCGCGCGGCGACCACGCGCAGCTGATCGCCTCGATCCGCGAGCGCCTCTTTCCGCTCGGCGACGACGTCACCTTCCTGCCGGGGCACGGCCCGACCTCGACCTTCGGCGAGGAGCGGCGCAGCAACCCGTTCGTCGCGGACCGGCTGTTCCGTCGCTGAGCGCGGCGCCCGGCCCGGACAGCCCGCGTCGCCGGCGGATTGCATTCCCGGTCGAACCGGCCAAATATCGGGATGGCCGATGCCGGAGGATCGCGCGACCCTGTCGCCGATGAGCACCATGGTGCAGCCCAGTCCGCTGAAGATCGACGTGCGGCGCTACCTGCGCATGGCCGAGGCCGGCGTCTTCGATGCAGACGAATGGGGCAATCCCGTCAGGGTCGAGCTCATCGAGGGCGAGATCCTCGAAATGCCACCTCCAAACCCGCCGCATTGTTCCGCGGTTGGCGAACTGAATCGCCTGCTGATCGATGCGATACCGCGCGAGCGCGCGATCGTCTGGTGCCAGAGCCCCGTGGTGCTGTCCCGCTTCACGGCACCGCAGCCGGACTTCGTGGTGCTCCCGCCCCACGCCCATCGGTTCCGCGAGAAGCTCCCGCAACCTGCGGACATCTGGCTCGCCATCGAGGTCGCCGACGGCTCCCTCGCCTATGACCGGGGTCGCAAGGGCGGCCTGTACGCGCGCAGCGGCATCGCGGAGTACTGGCTGCTGGACGTCTCCGGCCGCGCGCTCGAGATCCGTCGCCAGCCGGGGAAGGACGGCTATGCCTCGGTGCGTCGCGCTGCGGTCGGTGAGCGGGTCGCGCCCGCGGCCCTGCCGGATTGCCCGGTGGACTGGGCGGCCGTCTTCGCCTGAGCGCCGCCTGCGCTCACGCCCCTGCCTCGAGGCTACTGGAACAGCAGCTGCGTCGTCGGCACGTAGTGGTCGACCAGCAGCGCCGCGAACAGGTACATCAGGTACTGCACCGAGAACTTGAACACCTTCATCGGCAGGTCGGTGCGGCCGGTGAACTTCATCGCCAGCGCGTAGTAGAGGAAGATGCCGTTCAGCACCAGCGTCGTGCCGAGGTAGATCAGCCCACTCATGCCGGTCAGGAACGGCATGAAGGTCACCAGCACCAGCAGCACCGTGTAGAGCAGCACCTGCAGGCGCGTGTACGGGATGCCGTGGGTCACCGGCAGCATCGGGATCTCGGCACGGGCATAGTCGTCGCGGCGCGCGATCGCCAGCGCCCAGAAGTGCGGCGGCGTCCAGATGAAGATGATCAGGAACAGCAGCAGCGCATTCGGGTCGATCGAATTGGTGACCGCCGCCCAGCCGAGCACCGGCGGCGCGGCCCCCGCGGCGCCGCCGATCACGATGTTCTGCGAGGTCGCGCGCTTCAGCCACACGGTGTAGACCACCGCGTAGCCGATCAGCGAGAGGAAGGTCAGCACCGCGGTCAGCGGGTTGACCAGCCACCACAGCAACGCCATCGACAGCAGCCCGAGCGCCGCGGCGAAGCCGAGCGCCTGCGCGGTGTTGACCGTGCCGGTCGGCAGCGGCCGGTTGCGCGTGCGCGCCATCTTCTCGTCGATCTTCTGGTCGAGCACGTGGTTGATCGCCGCCGCGCAGCTCGCCGCGAGCGCGACGCCGAGGTTGCCCCAGACGAGCGCATCGAGCGGCGGCAGCCCCGGCGTCGCGAGCAGGGTGCCGACGATCGAGGTGAAGACGATCAGCAGCACCACCTTCGGCTTGGTCAGCTCGTAGTAGTGCCGCCAGGTCGCGCGGGGCGCGGCGACGGCCCCGGCGGGCGTCGAGGCCACGGCCTCAGGCCTCCCTCAGGCGGCGGTTCAGCACCAGCATCGCGAGCAGCAGCAGCGCCGCGCCGCCGTTGTGGCCGGTGGCGAGCACCAGCGGGAAGGTCTCGAGCACCATGAAGATGCCGACCAGCAGCTGCAGCCCTAGGCCGCCGAGTGCCCAGAGCGCGCCGTTGCGCACCAGCGCGGTCGGCGCCGCGCGCAGCGCGAGGATCGCCGCCAGCAGCACCGCCAGCGTCGCGACGATGGCGCCGACGCGGTGCGTGAAGTGGATCGCGACGCGCGCCGGGTGCTCGAGCACGCCGCCGGTGTAGTTGATGTCGAGGCCACGCCACAGCACGAAGGCGTCGGCATAGTCCATGCCCTCGGGGATCCACTGCGCCTGGCAGGTCGGGAAGTCCGGGCAGGAGATCGCCGCGTAGTTGCTGCTGGTCCAGCCGCCCAGCGCGATCTGCAGGCCGACGACCACGGTCGCGACCACGGCGGCGCGGCGCGCACCGTCGAGCGTCGGCGTCGCGGTCGAGCCTGGCACTGCTTGCACGACGCCGCTGCGGCGACGCATGTCGAGCCACAGCCAGAACAGCAGCGACAGCGTCGTGAGGCCGCCGATCAGGTGCAGCACGACCACCAGCGGCTTCACCAGCCACCAGACCGTGAATGCGCCGAGCATGCCCTGCACCAGCACCGTGGCGAGCAGCGCCAGCGCAAACGGCAGGCTGACCGCCTTCTGCCGGCGGTAGGCGATCGCGAGCGCGGTGATCAGCACGATGACGAAGCCGAGCGTGGTCGCGGCGTAGCGGTGGATCATCTCGCGCCAGGCCTTGCCCGAGTCGAAGGCCCAGCCGGGCGAGTAGGACTCGATCTGGCCCGGGTTCTGCATCGCACCGGCGGGCGTGACGTGGCCGTAGCAGCCGGGCCAGTCGGGGCAGCCGAGGCCGGCGTCGGTGAGGCGTACCCAGGCGCCGAGCACGACGACCGTGAGGCACAGGGCGACGCCCAGCAGCGCCAGCCGGCGCACGATCGCGGCGACGGGCAGTGCGGCGGGGGCGAGGGTCTCGGTGGTGGCGTTCATGGCGTGCGTCGATCTGTCGGAGGTTGCGCGGGTCGTCAGCCGATGTGCGAGAGCTTCAGCAGCTTCTTCATGTCGGACAGCAGGCCCTTGGGGTTCTCGCGCGCGTCGAAGCGCATCATGAGGTTCCCCAGCGGGTCGACGACGTAGATGCTGTGGCTCGGGTCCTTCGCCGGGAACTGCGCGAAGAAGTCGCGCGTCGTGGGGTCGTCGGCGCGCACCACCTCGAGGCCGGCGTGTTCCTTCGACAGGTAGTCCAGGTCGCAGCAGTCGGCGCGCGCGATGAACACGCGCTGCACGCGGTCCATGTCGGCGGCCAGCAGCTGGCGCGTCTGGCGCATCGTCCACAGCGCCTGGCGGCAGTCCTCGCTGCAGGGGCCGGCACCGATGTAGAGCAGCGTCCACTTGCGCTCGAGCAGGTCGGCGCGTGCCGAGGTGGTGCCGTCGGGCAGCGTGAACGGCACGCGCTCGAGCGGCCGCGCCGGCACGATCAGCTCGCCCTTGTTGGTGGTGCCGGAGGGGCGCCAGCCGCCGGCGTAGTAGAGCCAGAACGAGATCGCGAGCGGCACGAAGAACAGCGCCGCGAGCCCGAGCAGCGTCCGCCGCCCGCGCGCCTGCGCCGCCTTGTCGAAGCCTTGCACCGTCTGCGTCGTCATTGCCTGTCCTCTCGCATCCTGCGTCGCGCGGCACCTGCCCGGCGCCGCACCTGCGACCGTCACGCCGGCGGCGCGCGCCGCAGGTTGAGCCCCAGGTACAGGCCCGCCAGCACCACCGCGAAGCTCCACCACTGGATCGCGTACGACCAGTTCTGCTCCGGCCCGCGCCCGCCGGGCTTCCAGGCCCGCACGTAGCCCCGCGGCTCGGCGGGATCGAGCAGCAGCACGCGCCGCTCCAGCCGCGGCCCGCCGCGCGCCGCATCGGTCGTCGTACCGGCGCCGGCGAGCTCGCGGTCGCTGGCACCGGGGGGCACCCCGTCATCGGCCGCGAGCTGCGCGCCGAGCGAAGCGGCGAGCTGCGCCGCCGTCGGGAACGACGTCAGCCGCGGCCAGCCGCCCTCGAGCGCCGGTGCCGCGCGCCCGGCGGCGAGCCCCGCGCTCGGCAGCTCGTCGAGCCGCCCGGCGATCGCCACCGGTTGCGCGGCGTCGAGGCCGGCAAACGCGCCGGCCACGTCGGGCAGGCGGTCGCGATAGCCGCCAAAGGGCACCCAGCCGCGGTTGACGACCAGCAGCCGTCCGTCGGGCAGCACGAACGGCGTCAGCACCTCGTAGCCGGGCCGGCCCTCGTACGAGCGGTTCTCGAGCAGGAACTGGCGCTGCGGCAGCCAGCGGCCCTCGACGCGCACGCGGGCATAACGCGGCAGCCCGGTGGTGGCGCGCGAGCCGAGCTCGACCCGCTGGCCTGCGCCCCGCTCGAACTGCGCCCAGAGCTCGCGCTTCGCCTCGTAGCGGCCCCACTGCCAGCGGCCGAGCGCGACGAACAGCGCGCACAGCAGCACCGTCAGGCCCGTCATCAGCCATGAGGGCGCGAACACTCGCTGTCCTACGGCGACCCGGATCGGCACCGGCCTATGATACCGTTCCCGGCCCACCCCCGTCGCCGTGATCCTGCCGCGAGCCGCCCATGGAACTGTTCAAGATCCTCGTCGTCTGCGTGCTGGTCGGGATCGTCGCGAGCCTCGGGAGCGCCCTGTTCCACCTCGCCAGCGGCAAGGGGGATTCGCGCAAGATGGTCCGCGCCCTGACGGTGCGCGTCGGCCTGTCGGTGGCGCTGTTCGTGCTGCTGATGGGCGCGTGGGCGATGGGGCTGGTGTCGCCGCACGGCGTCCAGCCTTAGCTTCCGCGCAGCCCGGCTTCCCGGGAGCCGACCCGGCGCCGACGGGCACTCTTGCCGGCAGCGCGCGGGAACATCCGCATCCCGCGCGCTTGCCCCGCCTGGCACCGCCCGGCGGATCCTGATCCGGACCCGCCGCAACCGGATGCCGCGTGCTAGACGGTCGTTTCCAGCTGCGCCCGCCGCTCGCGCAGCTGCTCGCCGAGGGCGCGCAGGTCGAGGCCGCTGCGCTTCACCTGCGGGAAGAGCTCGTTCTGCTCCTCCTTGACGTGGTGGCGCACGTACTCGCCGAGCACCATCACGGTGGCGTCGTAGAGCTCGTCGTCCGGGCTCATGCGCTCGATCTTCGCGATCAGGTCCTTCGCCGACTGGTGCTCGACCGTCGCCTCGGGGATCAGGTCCTCGTCGCGGATCGCCCCGGCCGCGACCGGGTAGAAGATTTCCTCCTCGATCGCCGCATGGATCTGCAGCTGGCGGCTGATCTCGCTGGCGAGCTCGGTCTTGCGCTGCGCGCCGTTGGCACCGCGGCCCTGCGCCGCACGCTCGAACTGCTCGAACAGTTGGTCGACCTGCTCGTGCTCGGCCTTCAGCAGGCCGATGGCATCCTGCTGGCGCATCGCCGCGCCGGCCCGGGCGCGACCGCGGCCGCGACTGGCCGCACTCCCGCGCGTCGTCGCGCCCGTCGCGGCGCGCCCGCGCCCGCGCGTGCCGCGGCTGCTCTTGCTGCCGCGCCCGCTCCCGGCGCGACCGGCCGCCGCGCGTCCGCCCCTGCCGCCGCGGCTCGTGGTTGACGTACTGCGGGCGCGCGCCTGCGCGCGCGCGCCTGGGTTCTTTCGCTTGGTCTTCGTGGCCATGCTCGTCTCCCTCCGTTCGTGTGCGAGACCTGATGGCCGTCGAGTGTGACGATCTTGCCGGTGGCGAGGCAGTCGAGCCAATCCCGCGCGGCTGTAGGCCGCTGCCGACTGCGACGTGGCAGGATCTCGCCGGGCTGCGTGCGCGCAGTCCGGCGGACAGCGGGATGCCTCATCCGAGGACCCCGGCCAGGTGGAGCGCAACGAGCCTGTCGAAGATCCCGGGCAGCAGTCCGAAGACGGGGCCGACGTGAGCGTGGACTCGCGTGACGTGGGGCTGGCCCGTCGCATCGCAACGGACGTCGACGGTCGCGGGGCCCGTCACGCCGAGCGCGCTGCAGGCCTTGATCGCCAGTGTGGTCACCTCGGGGCGCGGTGCGACGTAGGCGGTCGCGGCCGACAGCGCGCGGCCGTGCTGCGCGGTCACCCCGGCGAGGGCGCGGCAGTACAGCGCGAGCGACGGTCGTTGCGGGTCCATCACCAGCAGGACGCGAAACGCCTCTCCGCTCAAGGATTCCTGCCACAGCACGTCGTCGAGCAGCGCAGGCGCGGGGTCGTCGTCCGGGGCGATCCGGCGTCGAGCCACCACGGGTGACCGCAAGCCGAGGGCAGCGTGCTCCGCCGGATCGGCCAAGGTGCTCCGCGGAACGGCGATGCCGTGTGCGGCGAGCCACATCGTCGTCTGCCACGCGTCACCGCAGATCGCCACGGTCCGCGGCGGCGGTACGTGCACCGCGATGCCGAGACGGCGCAGCGTGGCAGCGTGCCCCGCGATCCGCGGCAGTTCCCCGGGAAGCGTGGGCAGCAGCCAGCTCGCCTCGCGCTCCTGCGCGACGCGCGTGAGGGTCGACAGGAAGCCAGGCTCGGACGGTGTCGGGATGCGGGCGAACCAGGGGCTCTCGGCCTCGAGGCACTCGGTGTCGCAGGCGATCACCTCGTAGCCCCGGCAACGCAGCGCTCCGAGCGCCGCACGACCGCCACCATGGCCGGCGCCCGTGACGAGCACGCGCTTCGGCGGTGCCGGCGCATCGTGCCCGCGAAGCATCAGGACCGCCCGCGACGAGAGAAGGCAGGCGCGGACACCATGGTCCGCGCCTGCGATCGTCCGTGCAACCCGGCTGGAGGGAGCAGAGCCGACGGACTAGAAGCGTGCCTCGCAGCCGATGATCTGGCCGAAGGCGTTGAACTGGTCGAAGCCGGCGCCGCAGTCGACGATCGGGAAGCGGTCGTTCGGCAGGCCGGTGCCGAAGATGCCGGTGTCGGTGGTGAGCGTCAGCTGGTCGTCGCCTTCGGCGCCCCGCATGACGGTCTGCAGCGTCTGCGAGCCCTGGAACCGGCCCTTGACGACCTGCAGCAGCTGGTCGTTGCCGAGCCCGCCGTTCAGGGCGAGGCCGGTCACGGTGCCGAAGCCCTCGGTCTCGAACTTGGCCAGGTCGTCGCCCGCGCGTGTCACGACGCTGCCGCGCTGCGTGACCGTGCTGCCCGGTGCGGCGACGTTGGCCTCGACGACGTCGGCGAGCGCGCTGGTGGCGATCGACCAGTTCAGGGCCACTGTCGCTGGCCGCGACTGCGCGATCGTGTACTTCAGCTCGTTCGCGGCGATGGTCGTGCCGCCGCGCACGTCGACCTCCAGCGCGTTGGCCGACGAGGCCACTTCGAGCGTCGACTTCGGGGCCGGCGCGTCGAACACCACCCGCAGCGACTCGGTCGGATTCGAGGACTGCACCTTGGCGGCGACCTCGCTGCCGAGCCCGGTGCGCAGCGTCACGGCCGCGCTGTTGGCCTCGGAGTCGACCTCGACCAGCGAAACCTGCGACCCGGCGGCGGCGCCCGTGACGTCGACGTTGGCGGCGACCGTTCCCGTACCGGGGCGGATCTTCCACTTGATCTTGCGCTCGGAGCTCCCGCCGGCGGTGTTCGCCTGCACGCTGAAGCTCTCGAAGGTCTCGACGTCGAATTCGACCAGGTCGTTGCCGGCGCCGGTGTTGACGGTCACGCCGGTGAGGCCCGAGTAGGTCGTGCCGTCGGCGATGCCGGGGAAGCCCGAGACGCTGGCGACCCCCGGCGCGGGCCCGACGACCACCTTCACCGACTGATCGGCGTTCGGCGTCGTGAGGGTGAGCCGGCCGCCGGCCTGCTCGACGAGGGTCTGGGCATGCGCGTCCGCGGCGAACGCGGCGAGCACGAGAAGAACGAAATGACGCATCGGCTACCTCCATGTACGAAGAACGACGCAGCGGGAATCGCCGCGTCACGACATGAAGGGCACCGCCGACCGCCGAAAAATGGCGGGCGGACGAAAAACAGGGACCTGCGTCCGTCGACTGCCTCGACGCGGCGACGGCGTGCCGCGGCGGCTACCAGCCGGCGATGCGCAGGCGGCCGGCGCCGAGGCCACCCTCGGACAGCGGCCGGGCAGCATCGAGCAGCGCCGACTCCAGCTCGACGACGTCTTGCTCCGGATCACGCTGCACCAGCAGCGTGAGCGCGCCCGCAACCAGCGGTGCGCTGAACGAGGTACCCCAGACAGTGGCGTAATTGCCGCCCGGATAGGCCGCCACCACCCCCTCGCCAGGCGCAGCGAGGCTCACCAGCGGGCTGCCGTAGTTCGTGAACGGGCTGCGTCGATCTTCCAGCGACGTCGAGGCGACGCCGATCACCGCGGCGAGCGACGCCGGGTACACGTCGATCTCGTTGCCGTCGTTGCCGACGGCGGACACCAGCGCCACGCCGCGATCCGCCGCGTAGCGGATCGCGCGCTCGAGTTCCGGCGAGGACTGCTGCATGCTGAAGCTCATGTTGACGACCTGCACGCGCCGGTCGGCGGCGTGGTAGATGGCACGCAGGATGTCGAAGGTGTTGGAACGGCCGTCCGCATCGAACGCCTTCAGCGGCATGATACGGGCCGTCGGTGCCGCGAGCCGCACCAGCGAGGCGACCATCGTCCCGTGGCCGAAGCCCTGCGGCAGCTTGCCCGCGTCGAGGAAGGCCGTGGTCGAACCGCTCAGGCCGGCGACGGCGTACTGGTTGAGCGGCACGGGCCTCGTCGAGCTGTCGAGGAAGGCGGTCGTGGAACCGCTGAGCGACAGGCGGCGTGCGGTTTCCACGTCGACGTCGTTCATCTCGTGCGGCACGCCCAGCACGTCGCGCGTGAAGTCATAGCCTTCGACCAGCGCCCCGCGCAGCGCCGGGTGTGCGACGTCCACGCCCGAATCGATCACGGCGACGACGCCCGCGCCGGTCGTCCCGCGCGTGCGCGCGCCGAGCAGGCCGACCAGGCGCGTCGCCGGCTGGCGCGCGAACCCGATCCACACGCGGTCGCCATAGAAACTGACCATGCGCCGGTCCGAGAGCAGCGCCTGCAGCGACTCCGGGCTCGGATTCATCGAGCCCGACGGGATCTCGGGCGTGAACTGCGGATCGTTCCGCTCGACGCCCTCGACGTCGTCGTCGCCGCCGGCGCGGTCGGGGAAGTCGTCGTTCGCCGGCCGGACGAGGTAGAGGTTCTGCTGCGGGAAGGACTCGAGGACCTCGAGTCCGTAGCGCCCCACCAGCACCTGCAGCTTGCCGGGCACCGGCCGCAGCATGAACTCGTCGGCATCGTCGGCGCGCGCCGGGAGGGCTGCCGCCCCGACGAGCAGCAGGATCGCGAGCATGGTGGGTCGGAACATGGTCAATCCCTCGATTCGTCGGTCCGTGGGGCGGGTCCTTCGCCGCGCGCAGTCTTTCCCCTCGCCGCTCGCTTGTCCAACGCCTCGAGGTCGATCTCGATCAGGGTCTCAGCGCCACCCAGATCGAGTACCAGGCGGCTCGCGCCCCTGGGCGGCAACTCGAGCTGGAACTCGCCACGATCGGTGCCGACTGCGCGCGTGACCACCTGGTCGCGACGCAGCGCCGTGACCGGGAAGGCCCGCGGCGCCGGCCTGCCTGCGCCGACGGGCAACACCTGCCCGACGACCGAGACCCGCTCGGCACCGGGCAGGCGTTCGAATCGCAGGCCGACCTCGTAGTCCCCGGCACGGTGGGTGGTGTGGCGCACCGCTGAGGCGCCCGCACGGGCTCCGGCGAGCTGTGGCGTCGCGAGGGTGTCCAGCACCAGCGTCGCGAGCCGCGTGCCGAGCGAGGGCGGGGCCGCAGGACGGGTCGTCGCGAACAGTGCCTCGGCCCGACGCAGCACCTCGCCGGGCACCTCGGTCTGGAGCGACCAGCGCAGGCCCTGCTGCAGGGACGTCGCGAGGGCATGCAGGCGCAGCGCGTCGGCGGAGCCCGCGGCCAGGTCGGCGGCCATCCGCGCAGCCCGTTCCGGCGACGCGACGCCGCGCACGTAGTCGATCCAGTCCTGGAACTCGGGTCGCTGGCTCATGGGTTCCGATGCTCGCTTCCTGGTTGGAGGGGCTGGCGAGGGGCCGGGAAATACACCTCAGCCATCGACGACCGCGGGGTGGACGAAGCCTGGCCGGCCATGGACGATGAAGGCAGCCCAGTGGAACGGATGCGCGAGCCGCTCGCGGACCGCGACGCGCGCCGACTGCGCAGCCGTCTCGACGGGATCGCCGGCTCCGAGTCGGCGATAGAACGCCTCCATCCAGGACAGCGTGCTCGCGTCGTCCACGTCCCACAACGACAGAACGGTGGTCCGCACTCCGGCTTGCAGCAGCCCGCGCGCCAGGCCCACGGTCTCGTCGCCGCCCGAGGAGATCCCGGCGCCGGTGCTGCAGCCGCTCAGCACGGCGAGCCCGACGTCCAGCCGCAACTCGTGCAGGTCGTGCAGCGTGAGGTATCCGTCACCGAGCTTCAGGGCGGAGAACCACGGGTTGTCGCGGCGGAACCGGCCATGGCTCGCGACGTGCAGGATGGATGCGCCGGCCGCGCCGACGTGCTCGAGTTGCCGCCGGGTCGCCGCCTCGCCGAGCCACGCGTGGGCGTCGCCGAGCAGCACGGCGACGCGCCGGCATTCCTCGGCGATCTGCGGTGCGTGGGCATCCGGCACGCCGAAGACCGCGGCGGGCCGCGGCGCACGCGGCGGGGCCTGCAGCACGCGGCGCAGCACGGCGGCGCTCGGCGCCACCGACAGGGTGTGCACGTCGCCGAGGAAGCGGTCGCCGTCGCGCAGGGCATGGAAAGGCAGCGAGTGCAGCGATCCGTGCGGCAGCACGATGCAGCGTCGCGTATCGAGGTGTGCGCGCAGCGGCGCGACCAGGGCCTCGTACAGATCCTGCAGGTTGGCGAGCAGAGACTCCAGCGCCACCCGCTGCACCTCGGCCGTGCCTGCGCGCGCCCGCTCGAGCTGGAAGCCCAGGTAGCGCTGCTGCCGGCCGACGTCCTCGATCGCGGCGAGCGGCACGCAGCAGGCGCCCCGCGGACCCACGACGAAGCCATGGTAGCGACCGCGCGCGCCGTAGAACTGCAGCAGGCTGGTGTCGGGCGGCAGAACCGCGCGGGCCTCCTCCAGGCTGCACCCCACTGTCTCCACGCCTGCACCGTCCTCGCCCAGGCGGGCGGTACGCAGCGCCGCCTCCGCTTCGCGCACCTGTCGTCGCAGGCTCGGCGCGCGCTGGCGCTCCTGTTGGTCGGCGCTCAGCTCGACCTGGTCCAGCACCCGGTACAGGTACTCGAGTCGCTCGCGGCCCGGCTCGCTACCGTCGCGCACCCGAGCGGGCCGCGGCGCGGCGATGGTCGCGAGCAGGCTCTGCGACTTCGCACGCTCGACCACGGCGAACGCCGCGGCGAGCTCGCCGCGCCCGAGCCGCAGCTCGAACTGCGCGGCATAGACGTCGACCTTGTCGTCCAGGAAGGCGAGGCGCAGGTCGTCGGTGCGCAAGCGGTCGCGCAGCGACTCGAACTCGCGCTGTGCCAGCCCGTAGCTGCGCAGGGCTCCGTCCACGTCGCCGCGCGACTCGCACAGCATGCCGTTCACGTAGTACGCGTGGCCCTGCATGGCGGGTGACTGCGTCTGCGGCAACACGCGCTCTGCGCCGGCGAGGTGGCGGGCGGCGAGCCCGGTGTCGCCGGCGCGCAGGGCGAGGCGTGCCAGCAGCAGGTGCCCGTGGACCGACTTGCCCGGCAGAAAGTTCGCCGACAGGCCGTCGAGCGCCGCCTGGCAGCGACGCCGTGCCGCCTCCCATTCGCCCGACTTCTCCAGCAGCAGGGCGCGGTACAGGTCGAGCAGCGGCGGCCACAGGGCGTTGCCTTCCTCGCGGAAATGGCGTCGTGCCCTCGTCAGAGTCCGCAACGCGCCGCGAGTCGCACCCCGGGCGGCGTCGGCGAGGGCCGAGAACACGCGTGCCTTGGTGGCCTCGACCCCGAGCCCGAGGCGGCGGAACACGCGTACGGCACGACGGGCACTCGCCGCGGCTTCCTCGGCGAGGTTCAGGTCGAGCAGCAGCTCGGCTTCGTCGAGGTCGCAGAGCGCGACGTGGTACTCGTC
Source organism: Steroidobacteraceae bacterium (assembly GCA_025458905.1). Classification (GTDB taxonomy): domain Bacteria; phylum Pseudomonadota; class Gammaproteobacteria; order Steroidobacterales; family Steroidobacteraceae; genus UBA964. The sequence goes on along the minus strand of JALORN010000009.1, from coordinate 22,976 downwards.
GCCGAGTCGGGCGGCCGCGCGGCGTGCGTCACGGTACAGCGAGCGCGCCAGCAGGTAGTCGCCGCGCTGGTAGTGCAGGTTCGCGATCGTGTAGTCGCACTCGGCTGCGAGACCCGCCATGCCGTGCGCCTCGCAGAAGGCGCGCGCCGCGCGGTGTGTCTCCAGGGCCGCATCGAACTGGCCCAGGCCGAGCTGGCACACCGCCTTGTTGCGCAGCACCGCCGCGATGTCCCGCGGCTGGCCGAGTTCCGCGAAGCGTCGCTCGACGTCCTCGTAGAGCGCGATCGCCTCCTCCAGCCGGTCCTGCCGGTAGTGCAGGTTGGCGCGGTTGCCGTCCAGCCGCGCCAGGCGCAGCGGCTCGTTCCGGCGCACGAAGACCTCGCGCGCGGACTCCGCCCAGCGCAGCGCCTCGTCGTAGCGCGACAGGTATATCAGCGTCTGCAGTGCGTTGCTGCGCGTGCGGGCGCCCTCGAGCTCGTCGCCGCAGAACTCGAAATCCACGAGCGCCGCCTCGTATCGCTCGAGTGCCGCCTGGTAGCGGTTCGACGCCCACAGCAGCATCGCTTCGCTGCGCGTCGCCAGGGCGCGCAGCCGGGCGTCCCCGACGCGCGTCGCGAGCGACCGCGCCGCGTCGACGAGGCGTGCAGCCGCTTCGCGATCCGTGCGCAGCGCGTCCGTGGCGGCCTCGCACAAGGCCTCCACCTCGCGGTGCGCATCGGCGAATGGCGAATGCGCGGGCAGGCCGCGCGGGCCTCCGGTGCGGACCGCATCCAGCCAGTCTGCCGTGGCATCGGTCACGGCCCTCCCTCCTCCTCCAGCAACGCCCGCAGCTTCTCGAGGCAGCGTGCGCGCGTGAAGCCGATCGAGCCGGTGGCGAGGCCGAGTTCGCGCGCCAGCTCTTCATAGGGCAGCGGCGGATCGTCGAAGAACAACCGCTGGACCAGGAGTCGGCAGCGATCGCCGAGACGCGCCACGGCCTCGGTGACGGCCTGCGAGCGCTCCAGTTCGGCGAATTCGTCGGGGGCGGCGAGGAACCCGGCGTCCTCGCCGGCATCCGTCGTGTCGAGCGTATCCTCGCGGCGTCGCAGGCGTGACTGCTTCCAGCGCAGGGCGCGACGGGCCGTGACGGTCGTCAGCCACGAACGCAACGAGCGTGCATCGCGGATCCGTGGCAACTCGGCGAGCAGCTCGCTGCAGACCGACTGGAAGATGTCCGCAGCGTCTGCCGGCGTCGCCCCGTAGCGGAACGGTATCGAGTAGATCAGCCGCTTGTACTTGCCGATCAAGGCCGCCCACGCCCGCTCGTCGCCCTGCAGGCAGCCCTGGACCAGGCGCTCGTCGGCCCAGCTCGCGTCCGGCCGGCTTCCGGGGCTCATCGTGTGCCGTTCTCGTCCCACGAGAGGACGTCCGCGTCGGCCAGCGCGAACGGGGGCAGCAGACCGGGGCGGAAGTTGCGCAACCCGCGGCGCACCACCGTCAGCATGTGCGGGCTGACGAGGCAGACCAGCGGCATCTCGCGCTGCGCGACCTGCTGCACGCGCTGGTAGGCGCGGCGCCTCTGCCGTGGGTCGGTCGTCACGAGTTGCGAGCGCATCAGCGCGTCGATCTCCAGCTGCCAGTCGGGGTTCTGCGCCGGCTGCGGGTCCCAGACGTGGGATCGGCCGCTCGACAGCCAGACGTTCATCTCCGACGCCGGGTCCGAGTCGCCCGGCGCCAGGGCCATCAGCGCGGCATCGTGGTCGCGCCGGCTCAGCACCCGATCGAGCAGGCTGCGGAACTCCAGCGGCACGACCTGGACGCCGATGCCGAGACTGCGCAGGTCCTGCGTCAGTATCGCCGCGATCTTCAGGTGCTGCGGGTTCGCCGAGTTGGCGAGCAGCGTGAACGTGACCGCGACCCCGTCGCGATCGACCAGCGCGCCCTCGGCGCCCACCCGGAACCCGGCCGCGGCGAGATCCTGGCGGGCCGCCACGATGGAATGCGACGGGCGCGGCAGGCTCGCGTCGAACCATGGTCGGTTGGCAGGGCTGACCGGTTGCCAGATCGGCGCCGCCCGCCCGTCGTAGACCAGCCGTACGATGGCGTCGCGGTCGGCCGCCTGCGACACGGCGCGCCGGAACCGCGGGTCCCGGAACCAGCCTTGGCGTCGTCGCTGCGTCGCATCGGTCGCGCCGCTGCCGAGGTTGAAGACCAGGAAGTGATAGTCGAGTCCCGGCCCGGCGTCCTGGAACCGATAGCGTGAAGCGGGCAGCCGTTGCTGCAATGCCGAGAACGTCTTCGCGGGCAGGCGCGCCAGCAGGTCGATCTGGCCGGCGCGCAGTTGCAGCGCCTCGGACTCGGCATCGCCGAAGAAGCGGATCTCGATCCGGTCGAGGAACGGCAGCCGGCGACCCCCTTCGTCCCGCTTCCAGTAATGTGGGTTGCGCTCGTACACCAGTCGCTTGCCCGGTTCGTAGGCCTGCAAGCGGTAGGGGCCGGCACCGACCAACTCGCCGACCGGGGTGCCCGGACCCCAGGCGGTGCCGAGGCTGCCGTCCCGGAGCCTGGGTTCGAGTAGGCGACGGGGTACCACGAAGATCGAGTCGAGCAGCCGCTCCCCCGGCGCGTACGTCGCAGCGAGCTCGATGCGGAGGCGTCGTTCGTCCAGGCGGACGATCCGGGGCGGCCGGCCGCCGACCGCCAGCGACTCGCGCTGCGGCGAACCGACGCGAGGATCGAGATGCGCCTCGAGCGAGAACACCACGTCGTCGGTGGTCAGCGGCGAGCCGTCCGAGAAGCGCAGCCCCGGGCGCAATACCACGTCCAGCGTGCGCCGGTCCGGATCGATGGTCCACGACTCGGCCAGCGCGGGTACGGTGCCCAGGTCGCTGCGATCGATGCTCACCAGGTCCGCCATCAGCAGCCGGATCGCATCGCGGCTGGGTACGTCGAGCGCCGTGAACGGATTGAACGTCCGCGGCTCGGCGCGTTGCGACACGACCAGCGTGCCCCCGAAACGGCCCGTCGGGCCACTCGCTGCCGCGGACCCGGCAACGGCCCCGATCGCGAAGTCGCTGGCGACGCAGGCCAGCAGCGCGAGCCCCGCGACTTGCCAGCCGCGCCAGCGTGGCGACTTCACGACGCGGGCGCCGCGTGCGTGCCACGGTCCGTGGCCGGAAGCCGCGCGCGGCGCGCGAGCCAGCCCGGGTCGTGGCTCCACCCGCGGACCGGCAGCAGCGCCAAGAAGGCCACCAGCGCGAGTACCGGAGCGAACATCCACCATTGCGACACCAGGACCGGGTAATCCCTGAGTTGGGCCAGTACCGTACCCCAGCTCACCGCCGGTTCTCCAATGCCCAGGCCGAGGAAGGACAGTGCCACCTCGGCCAGCACGAAGCCCGGGACGAGCATCAGCCAGAGCGCGGCGAGCCCCGGGACCGCCGCGGGCAGCAGATGCTGCGTCAGCAGGTAGCGCTCGCTGGCGCCGAGGCCGCGGGCGGCGTGGACCGGCTCGCTGGCGCGTGCCGCCCGCACGGCCTGACGCGCCTGCCGGAACGGTGCGCCGATCCCGAGCACGCCGAGCAGTGCCATCGTCAGCAGGTACGCCCGGTCCGACGGGACGGACAACGGCAACGCGGCGCGCACGCCGATCAACAGGTAGATCCAGGGCAGCGCGAGCAGCAGGTCGACCACGCGCGACAGGGCGAGGTCGAGCCAGCGGCGGGCCGCGCCCGCGAGCGCGCCGAGCAGCCCCCCCAGCAGCACCGCGAGCGATGCAGCGCCGACGCCGGCGGACAGCGAGAGCTGGCCACCGTGCAGCGTCCGCGACAGCACGTCCCGCCCGAGCTCGTCGGTCCCGAGCGGGAAGCACGGTGATCCGCAGCTCGGTGGCCGCGAGGCGTGGTCGCGGAACTGCTCGGCGGGATCGTGCGGGCTGAGGGCCGGCGCGAGGACGAACGTCGCGACCAGCACGAGCAACGCGACGCGGCGCCAGGTCACGGCGGCACTCATCGGGTGAGCCGCTGGCGCGGATCCACCGCGCGCTGCACGAGATCGGCCAGCAGCGTGCCGCTGCTCCAGAGGAGCGTCGACAGCAGCACCGCGCCCGCGACGACGTGCAGGTCGCGCGCCAGCACCGCGTCGACCAGCAACGGCCCGAGTCCCGGATAGGCGGTGACGCACTCGACCAGCAGCGAGACGCCCAGCAGGTTGCCGAACGAGACGCTCGCGTAGCCGAGCAGCGCCGGTGCCATCGCCGGCAGCAGGTATCCCAGCAGCCAGGTGCCTCGCCGCACGCCCTGTGTCGCGGCCGCCTCGACGAATGGCAGGCGCTGTGCCTCTGCCAGTGCCGTCGTCACTTGCAGCCACGTGCCTGGGAAGGTCGCCACCGACAGCGCGAGCAGGGCTGGCCAGAACGGCGCCGTGCCGCCGTCGATCGACGTCAGGAGCAGAACCGCCACCAGCGCCAGCACCACCTCGGGGATGCACAGCAGCAGCACCGCGACCGCACGAGTCGCGTGCGCCAGCGCGCCCCGCGGTCGATCGAGCGCGACGAATCCCAGCGCCAGGGCGGCCGACCAGGCGATCAGCTGCGCCACGAGCGCGAGCTGCAACGTCTGCATCGCGCGCTCGCGCAGCAGCGGCCATACGGGCAGGTCGCGCGACAGCGAATGCCCCCAGTCCCCGCTCACGAGGCCGCGCATCCAGCGCCAGGCGCGCTCGGGCCATGGCTGGTCCAGGCCGTAGCGTTCGCGCAGCAGCGATACGGTGTCGGGTGCCAGCGCGGCGTGCCACTGGGCCTCCGAGAGGAAGTCACCGGGAGCGGCCTCGACCAGCATGAACGTCACGAGGACGGCGCCGAGCCAGGTCGTGAGCACGCTGCCGACGGGCGCGAGCCACGCCTTCACGCCGGCACCTCGAGGCGGTACTCGGCCGCGCAGAGTCGCCCACCCGCCGCGCTCGCCGGCAGCGTGAGCACGCGTTCCGCGGGGCCGTCCTCGACGGCGATCCCCGCGTCGAGGATCAGGACGCGGCCGCCGATCCGGCGCAGCAGGCGCAGCTCGTGGGTGATCGTGACGAGGGTCAGGCCATGCTGGGCCTGCAGCTCGCGCAACAAGTCGACGATCTCGTCCTGGCGCGGCGGATCCAGTCCTGCGAACGACTCGTCGAACACCAGCAGGCGCGACTGCGCGAGCAGCGCGCGGGCGATCGCGGCGCGGCGGCGCTCGCCCCCGCTCAGCTGCAGCGGCGACAGCGATCCGTCCCCCTCGATCCCGACCTTGCGCAGGACCTCGAGCGCGGCGGCCCGGGCGCGTGCGTGCGAGCAGCCGTCGATCAGCAGTCCCTCGGCCACCACGCGCCACAGCGGCCAGCGCGCGGCGAACGACAGGCCGGGATCCGGCGGAACGAGCTGCAGCAGGCGTCTCCGCTCGCGCAGGCGCGCGCGGTTCCACGTGGCGCAGTCCTCGCCATCGACCTCCAGCCGGCCGTCACTCGGCGACTCGTGCAGGGTCAGCAGCCGCGCCAGCGTCGACTTGCCCGCGCCCGACGGCCCGGTGATGCCGACGGTCTCCCCGGGCTCGATCACCATGTCGACGTCGCGCAGCACCTGCCGGCCGGCATGGCGCTGCCCGAGGCCGCGCAGCACGAGCCGTGGCGCCGTCACGCGGCGGCTTCCAGCAGGCGCCGCGTGGTCGCGTGTCGCGGCCCGCGCAGCAGGGCCCGGGTCGATCCCTGTTCCACTATCCGGCCGCGGTCCATCACGAGGATCCGCGTGGCCAGCGTCGCGACCAGCGCGACGTCGTGGCCGATCCACAGCGTCGCGATCGAACGTCGCGCGATCCACCGGAGCACGCTCTGCACGATCTCTCGCTGCAGCGGGCCGTCGAGGGCCGACGTGGGTTCATCGGCGAGCAGAACGGTGGGCTGGCGCACCAGCGCCTGCGCCCACGCGACGCGCTGCCGTTGCCCGCTGCTGACCTGGTGGGGATAGGCCTCGAGCAGCGAGCGGCCATCGACCGCACGGTCCAGCCCGAGGAGTTGGAGCACCTCGTCGGCCTGCGAGCGCGCCCCCTGCCCGGCTGGCACGCGGTCGAGTATCTGGGCGCCGATGCGCCGGTAGGGATTCAGGTAGAGCGAGGGCTCCTGCGGCAACAGGGCCACAGTCCCCGATCGCCGGCAGGTGCCGCCGGCGAGCGCGAGGCCCGCCGGCAGGTGCCCCGACAGGGTTCGGGCCAAGGTCGACTTGCCGCAGCCCGATGGGCCGATCAGGCCGACGATGTCGCCGCTGCGCAGCTCGAGTGAGACGTCGGCGAGCAGGCAGCCCGCCGTTGCGGTGACGACGAGTCCGTGGGCCTCGAGCGCCGGCGGCTCGCGCTCGGTCGTGCCGCGCGAGTCCTTCGACCGCACCCGCAGGACCGAGGTCCCGTCGCCGCCAGCGTCCGGCGTCCCGGTCAGACCCAGTAGACGAACACGAACAACCCGAGCCAGACCACGTCGACGAAGTGCCAGTACCAGGCGACCGCCTCGAACGCGAAGTGGCGCTGCGGGGTGAAGTGGCCGCTCATCGTGCGCAGCCAGATCACGAGCAGCATGATCGCGCCGATCGTGACGTGGAAGCCGTGGAAGCCGGTCAGCATGAAGAACGTCGAGCCGTAGATGCCGGTGGAGAGCTTCAGGCCGAGCTCGGTGTAGGCATGGATGTACTCCTCGGCCTGCAGCCCGACGAACAGGAAGCCGAGCAGGAAGGTCAGGGCGAGGAAGATGTTCAGGATCTTGCGGTTGCCCTCGCGCAGCGCGTGGTGGGCAATCGTGATCGTGATGCCCGAGGTCAGCAGGATCGCGGTGTTGATCGCCGGCAGGCCGAAGGCCGGGATGGTCTCGAACGTGCCGTCGTCGCGCGGGCTGAGCTTGGCGGGGCCGTTGCTCGGCCAGGCGTTCTCGAAGTCCTGCCAGAGGACCAGCTTGTTGAACACCTTCACGCCGTCGCCGCCGAGCCAGGGGATCGAGAACTGGCGGGCGTAGAACAGCGCGCCGAAGAAGGCGGCGAAGAACATCACCTCGGAGAAGATGAACCACATCATGCCCATGCGGAAGGACTTGTCGACCTGCATGTCGTACATGCCCTTCTGGTTCTCGCCGATCACGGTGCCGAACCAGCCGGCGAACAGGCCGAACAGCATCGCGAGGCCGAGCGCGAAGATCCACGGGCCGTACCAGTCGTTCAGCCAGCCGCAGACGCCGAGCATCATGATGAAGAGGGTCACCGAGCCGTAGATCGGCCACGGGCTCTCGTGCGGCACGTAGTACTTGCCGCCGGTGGTCTGCGGCGTGTCGTCGTGGTGGGCGTGGGCGGTCGTGGTGGCCATGCTGTTCTCGGTCCCTGGGTCAGTGCGGCGCGCGGACGCGCCTGGAAGAATTCAGCGTGCGGATCGGCTCAGCGCGCGGAGGGGTCCAGCGCGCCGACGCGCGTCGAGTCGTCGTAGAACACGTAGGAAAGGGTGATGCGGTCGAGGTGCTTCGGCAGCGCCGGGTCGACGACGAAGCGCACCGGCATCGAGCGTTGCTCGTCGCGGGCGAATTTCTGGGGCGTGAAGCAGAAGCACTCGGTCTTGCGGAAATAGGCCGTGGCGGTGCCGGGCGCGACGTTCGGGATCGCCTGCGCGACGGTGTCGCGGCCGGTCAGGTTGTGCGCGACGAAGTCCGCCTCGTAGAGCCGACCGGGCGTCACCTGCATGGAGCGCACGACCGGGCGGAAGTCCCAGCTGCCGACGCTCGGCAGCTCGGTGACGAACTCGACGGTGATCGTACGGTCCTCGGCGCTCGCGCCGGTCGCGGCCACCGGTGCGGCGCCCGCGCCGTCCCGCCGCTCGAGCAGCAGCTTCTGGTTGCCGTAGCCCGTGACCTCGCAGAGCACGTCGTACAGCGGCACGAGCGCGAACCCGAACGCGAACGCGCCGGCGGCGAAGCCGGCGAGCTTCAGCGTCAGGCTGCGGTTCTCGCGGCGCAGGTCGCTCACCCGCGCACCCCGGTGACGGCCATCAGGATGAAGCCCACGTAGAAGGCGAGCGCGACCAGGCCGAGGACGATCGCGTTGCGGCGCACGCGGCGTGCGCGGTCGCGATCATCCTGGCCGGCGGCCGTCCCTTCGCTGCCCATGCGTTCTGCCATGGCCTTGCCGCGGGCGCCCGGCGGCGCCTCAGTGCTCGGCGCCGCGCGCGATCACGCTCGGCGGCGGCGGGGTTTCCCAGCTGTGGTAGGGCGCCGGGGTCGGCAGCTCCCACTCGAGGCCGTGCGCGCCTTCCCACGGACGCTGCGGGGCGGGCGCGCCGGAGCGCGCCGCCTTCCAGACGACCGCGACGAACAGCAGCTGCGAGAAGCCGAAGATGAAGGCGCCGACCGACGACACCATGTTCCAGTCGGCGAACTGGGTCGAGTAGTCCGGGATGCGACGCGGCATGCCGGCGAGGCCGAGGAAGTGCTGCGGGAAGAACAGCACGTTCACGCCGATGGTCGAGCACCAGAAGTGGGCCTTGCCGAGCTTCTCGTCGTACATGCGGCCGGTCCACTTCGGCAGCCAGTAGTAGACGCCCGCCATGATCGCGAACACCGCGCCCGGCACCAGCACGTAGTGGAAGTGGGCCACGACGAAGTAGGTGTCGTGGTACTGGAAGTCGGCCGGCACCACCGCGAGCATCAGGCCCGAGAAGCCGCCGATCGTGAACAGGAACAGGAACGCGATCGCGAACAGCATCGGGGTCTCGAAGGTGATCGAGCCCTTCCACATGGTCGCGCACCAGTTGAAGACCTTCACGCCGGTCGGCACGGCGATCAGCATCGTCGAGAGCATGAAGAACAGCTGGCCGGCGAGCGGCATGCCCACCGTGAACATGTGGTGCGCCCAGACGATGAACGACAGGAACGCGATCGAGGCCGACGCGTACACCATCGTCTCGTAGCCGAACAGCGGCTTGCGCGAGAACGCCGGGATGATCTCCGAGACGATGCCGAACGCCGGCAGGATCAGGATGTAGACCTCCGGGTGCCCGAAGAACCAGAAGATGTGCTGGAACATCACCGGGTCGCCGCCGCCGGCGGCGCTGAAGAAGCTGGTGCCGAAGAAGTGGTCGGTGAGCAGCATGGTCACCGCGCCCGCGAGCACCGGCATCACCGCGATCAGCAGGTAGGCGGTGATCAGCCAGGTCCAGCAGAAGAGCGGCATGTTCAGCAGGCCCATGCCGGGGGCGCGCATGTTCATGATCGTCACGATCACGTTGATGGCGCCGAGGATCGACGAGGCACCCATCAGGTGGATCGCGAAGATCATCAGCGGGAAGCCGTCGCCCATCTGCAGCACCAGTGGCGGGTAGAGCGTCCAGCCGCCGGCGGGCGCGCCGCCGGGGACGACGAAGGTGAGCAGCAGCAGCGTGAACGCGAACGGCAGGATCCAGAAGCTGAAGTTGTTGAGCCGCGGCAGCGCCATGTCGGGCGCGCCGACCTGCATCGGGATCATCCAGTTGGCGAGGCCCGTCCAGGCCGGCATCACGCCGCCGAAGATCATCAGCAGCGCGTGCACCGTGGTCATCGAGTTGAAGAACTGCGGATCGACGAACTGCAGGCCGGGCTGGAACAGCTCGGCGCGGATCACCAGCGCCATCGCACCGCCCATGAAGAACATGACGAGCGCGAACACCAGGTACATCGTGCCGATGTCCTTGTGGTTGGTCGCGAACAGCCAGCGCTTCAGGCCGTGCGGCTTGTGGTCGTGATCGTGGTCGTGGGCGTGGTCGGCGTGGATCGTGTTGGCCATGGTCGTTCTGCTCTCGATGAATGCTGTCGGGTGGTGCGCGCCGCGCGGCTCAGCCGCGCGCGGCGACCGGGGTCGCGGCGGCGCTGGCGACCGGCTTCGTGGCCGGGGCCGTCGCAGCGGCGGCCGGGATCACCGCCGGGGCGGCGGGCGCGCTGGCCTGCGCCGGTGCATCGGCAGCGGGCGCGGCGCCCTCGGCGGGTGGCTGGGCGGCGGCCTTCTGCTGCGCGAGCCAGGCCTTGTAGTCCTCCTTGCTCAGCACCTTGACCACCACCGGCATGAAGGCATGGTCGCGGCCGCAGAGCTCCGCGCACTGGCCGCGGTAGGTGCCGACCTTGTCGGCGTCGACCTTGAACCACAGCTCGTTGACGAAGCCCGGGATCGCGTCCTTCTTCATGCCGAAGTCAGGCACCCACCAGGCGTGGATCACGTCCTGCGCGGTCAGCAGCAGGCGGACCTTGGTGTCGACCGGGACGACCAGCGGGTTGTCGACGTTCAGCAGGTAGTCGGGGACGCTCTTCGGGTCGAGCCCGGAGCTCAGCTGGCGGATCTCGTCGTGCTGGCGGTCGAGCACCGAGAAGAACGAGACGCCTTCGTCGAGGTACTCGTACTGCCAGCGCCACTGGTAACCGGTGACCTTGACGGTCATCTCGGTGTTGCGCATGTCCTCGATGTTGATCAGCGTGCGCGCGGCGGGGATCGCCATCACCACGAGGATCAGCACCGGCACGACGGTCCAGACGATCTCGACGCGCGTGCTGTGGGTGATCGAGGTGTCGGGGACCGCGCCGGTCGACTTACGGAACTTGACCAGCGAGTAGATCATCACGCCGAACACCGCGACGCCGATCGCGACGCACCACCAGAAGATGGTCATGTGCAGCGAGTAGATCTGTTTCGAGAGCTCCGTGACCCCGACCGGCATGTTGAGGAGGTTCCACTCGGCGCGGGCCGGTGCCCCGGCGAATGCCGAGGCGAGCGCGAGCGCGGCGGGGGCCAGTGCGGGAAGGGTCTTGCGGGCGGTGCTGATCATTGCGTTTGGACCTTGGGGCAGGCCCGGGCACCCGGGACGGTGCTGCGGGACGTGGGCTTCGTTATCGATCGTGACCGTGGGAGGGACCCGGCGTCGGGGTGCCGGACGGCAGCGGCGGCGACTCGTCGATGCGCCCGATCAGGCGCCTGAGCCGCTTCGCGAGACCTGTCCTCTCCTGCTCGTTAAGGAAACTCCCGACCTCGCAGCGGCGACCGTGGGACTCGATCGTGAGTCGGCTCGGGTGCAGGGGCGAATGGCCGGCGCGGATTCTAACTTGCGCCCAGTGGCGCGGAAACACGACGCGACCCTGCCGCTCCGGCAGGCGCTCCTCGATCTCGACCGAATCCTCGGTCACGGTGATCGTCTGGCGATGGTGGCGTCGTTGCATGCTCGTCTTCAGCGCCCATCCGACCAGCGCCATCTCGAGCCCCGCGAACGGCAGCACGGGCCAGTAGCCCTGCAGCGCGACGAAGCCCGCCAGCGAGAACGAGGTGACGCAGAGGCTGGCGAAGAACACCCAGGCGCCGCGGGTCGTCAGCGAGCAGTTCGGGGAGATCTCGATGCGGTCGGCAGTCGTCGTGACCATGAGGCGGGGCAGGCGGTATGCGCTGCAGTAAGCGAAATTATCCACCCGCGCCTTTTTTGCCGCAACTCAACAACTTACGATTGAATCGACGGGGCGCGATTAAAGTTGTGCCAGGCGCCGCGATGCGGTCGCGAACGCCTCGCGGAACACCTCGGCCGCGCGCCCGTCGGAGGTGCCCCAGGGCAGCACGGCGAAGGGTTCGCCGAGGGCCTGCGTGAGCCAGGCCACGTTCTCCGCGACGCGTGCCATCCCGGGGTCCACCTGGTTGCCGATCCAGCCGGCGAACGGCAGGCCATCGGCGAGGATCGCGGCCTGCGTCAGCTGTGCATGGTTCAGGCAGCCGAGGCGCAGGCCGACGACCAGCAGCACCGGCAGGCCGAGCGCGCAGGCGACGTCCGCCATGGTCTCGCGCGCACCGATCGGCGCCCGCCAGCCGCCGGCGCCCTCGACCAGCAGCCAGTCCGCGCCGGCGGCGAGGCGCGCCGCGGCGGCTCGCAGCGGCGGCAGCTCGATCCGCACCCCGGCCTCGGCCGCGGCGATGTGCGGCGAGGCGGGCAGCGGCAGGCAGACGGGATTGACGTCGGCATAGGGCGCGTAGCAGCGGGCGGCTGCGACCAGGGCCAGGGCATCGTCGTTGCGCAACCCGTCCGGGGTCGGCTCGGCGCCGGCGGCCACGGGCTTCATCACGGCGACCCGGCGCCCGTCGCGCGCGGCCGCGGCCACGAGCCCGGTGCTGACGAAGGTCTTGCCGACGCCGGTGTCGGTGCCGGCGACGAAGATGCCGCGCGGCGTCACCGGGTCGGCGCACCGTGTTGCGGCGGAGGAAGCTCGGTCTTCCATCAGGCGGCTCCAGGGCCGCGCGGCCGGCGGCGGATGCGTGCGACGTCGATCGCGAACTCCTGCGGCGCGCCGTCCCCGGGCGTGGCGCGCGCGCGCGGATCCTCGCCGCGGAAGCTGGTGGCGTAGATCACTTCCCAGGTCGCGACGATGCGCCCGTCCGGGCGCGCATGCTGGTCGCGGTAGGCCCGTTGCATCGCCGCGAGCCGGCGGGGGCCCGTCAGGCCGCGCGCACGCCCGGCGAGCGCGTTGCGCGCGCCGACCTGCTGCAGCTCGCGCATCAGCGCCAGCGGGTCCGCGTAGTCGAGCCGGTGGCGGTCGACGTCGAGCACCGGCTCGGCGAAACCGGCACGCGCCAGCGCCGAGCCGAGGTCGTGCATGTCGACGAACGGATTGACGTGCGGCACCTCGTCGACGGCGAGCCACGCCTCGCGCAGCTCGCGCAGCGTGTCCGGCCCGAAGGTGCTGAAGGTCAGCAGCGCGCCGGGCGCGAGCACGCGGTGCAGCTCGCGCAGCGCGAGGTCCAGGTCGTCGGCCCACTGCAGCATCAGGTTGCTGAAGGCGAGCTGCGCGCAGCCCGCGGCGAGCGGCAGCCGGTGCACGTCGCCGCAGACGCGCTCGAAGCGGCGGCCGAGGCGCCCGCCGGTGAGGCGCGCACCGAGCCCGAGCCGGCCTGCGGCCTGCACCAGCATGCCGTGGGCGAGGTCGAGTGCCACCACCGTCGCCTGCGGGAAGCGGCGCGCGAGCTCGACGCTCGCCGCGGCGGTGCCGGCGCCAGCGTCGACGATCACCTGAGGAGCGAGCTCGAAGTGACCGAGGCGTCCGAGCAGCTCGGCACGCACCTCGGCCTGCAGCCGTGCGGCCGCGTCGTAGCGCGGGCCGGCGCGGCCGAAGGCGCGGGCGACGGCCCGGCGGTCGAGCGTGAAGCCCTCGTCCTCGCTCATCGGCGCGGCCCCGTCGCCGTGGCTGCCGCCGCGCGCGGCGCGGGCAGCGATGCCGCGAAGCCGTGCAGCAGCGCGCCGAACTCGGCCTCGTGCGTCAGGAACGGCGCGTGGCCGCAGCGCGCGAGCTCGTGGTGGCGAGCGTGCGGCAGCGCCGCGGCCAGCGCGCGCGCCGCGCCCGGCGGCGTCACGCGGTCGTACTGGCCGCCGATCACCAGCGCCGGCACGTCGATCGCCGGCAGCGCCGCGCGCAGGTCCGAGTGCCGCAGCACCTCGAGCGAGCGTGCGAGCACCGCGGGCGAGGCCTCGCCCTGCGCGAACAGCGCGGCCTGCAGCGTCGCGAGCGCGGCGGCGGCGTCGCGGCTGCCGCGCACCTGCAGCTCGAGGAAGTCGTGCACGGTGGCGCGGTAGTCGGTGCCGAGGTGCTTCGCGAAATGCGCGAGCACCGACGGGGCCACGCCGTGTGCCCAGCCGTCGCCCGCGACGAAACGTGGCGTGGTGGACACGAGCACCAGTGCCGCGACCCGCTCCGGCACGGCGTGTGCGAGCTGCAGCGCGAGCTGGCCGCCGAGCGACCAGCCGAGCACCAGCGCGCCGTGCGGCACTTGCGGGGCCACGAGCGCCGCGAGCCGCTCCAGCGTCCAGCCGTCGCGGGCCAGGGACGCGGGCTCGATGCTGCGGCCGTGGCCGGGCAGGTCGAGGGCGAGCACCGTGAAGTCGCGCGCCAGCGTCGCGGAGAGCGCGTCGAACACGCGCAGGTTCAGCGCCCAGCCGTGCAGCAGCACCAGCGTGCGCGCGGCGTCGCCGCGGCGCTCCGCATGCAGCGGCGCATCCGGCGGGGCGTCCGCCTCGCGTGTGGCCGGATCCGGCGTGCGCGCCGCACCGCCCGCGGCCGCAGGTCCGCTCATGCCGCCAGCCCTTCGCGCGCCTCGGCCAGCGCCACGACCAGCGCGTCGACGTCCGCCTCGCGATGGCTCGCGCTCAGCGTGACGCGCAGCCGCGCGCTGCCGGCCGGCACCGTCGGCGGCCGGATCGCGCCGACCCAGAAGCCCGCGTCGCGCAGCCGCGCGCTGGCATCGAGCGCCGCCGCGGAGTCGCCGAACATCACCGGCTGGATCGGCGTCGTCGAGTCCATCAGCGGCAGCCCGCGGGCCCGTGCCGCGTCGCGGAAGCGCTGCACCAGCGCGCCGAGCTTCTCGCGCCGCCACGCCTCGCCTGCGACCAGCCGCAGCGCCGCGCGCGTCGCAGCGGCGACCGGCTGCGGCAGCGCGGTGGTGTAGACGTAGGTGCGCGCCCGCTGCACCAGCCAGTCGACCAGCGGCGCATCGCCCGCGACGAACGCCCCGAAGCTGCCGAAGGCCTTGCCGAGCGTGCCGACCAGCACCGGCACGGCCGCGGCGTCGAGGCCGAAGTGCTCGAGGCTGCCGCGCCCGGTCGCGCCGAGCACGCCGAGGCCGTGGGCATCGTCGACGACCAGCCAGGCGCCGTGCTCGCGCGCCGCCGCGGCGAGCGCCGGCAGCGGCGCGAGGTCGCCGTCCATGCTGAACACGCCGTCGGTCAGCAGCAGCGCCCCCGCGCGCGGCGCCGCGGCGGCATGCGCCTCGAGCGCGCGGCGCGCCGCCGCGGCGTCGCCGTGCGGGTAGCGCAGCGCGCGCCGCGTGCGCGCGAGCAGCGCCGCATCGAGCAGCGAGGCGTGGTTCAGCCGGTCGCCGAGCACCAGGTCGTCGCGGTCGGCGAGCGCGACCGCGACCCCGAGGTTCGCCATGTAGCCGGTCGAGAACAGCAGCGCCCGCTCGCGCCCGGTGAACTCGGCGAGCTCGCGCTCCAGCGCCTCGTGCTCGGGACCGTGGCCGCTGACCAGGTGCGAGGCGCCGGCGCCCGCCCCCTGCGCGTGCGCGCCGGCAGCCATCGCCGCGGCGAGCGCCGGGTGGGTCGCGAGGCCGAGGTAGTCGTTGCTGCAGAAGTTCAGGACGCGCCGGCCGTCGAGCACCAGCACCGGTGACGACTGCGCGCCGGGCGAGGCCGCGGCGTCGCGCGGCAGCGGCGCGGCGACCACGCGCCGTCGCCGCAGGCGCTGCGCCTCGAGTGCCTGCAGCGCGGCGTCGAGCGCCTCAGGCGCGCGCCGCACCGGCGTCGTGTCCCTGGCAGGCCTGCGCGGCGCCGTCGTGTCCGTGGCCGCAGGCCTCGCCGGCCGACTCCTCACGCTCCAGCACCACGTCCTGGCCGTTGATGCCGAGGCGGCGCAGCAGCGCACGGTCGCGCTCGACGTCGGGGTTGCCGGTGGTCAGCAGCTTCTCGCCATAGAAGATGGAGTTCGCGCCGGCGAGGAAGGCGAGCGCCTGCAGCTCGTCGGACATCTGCTCGCGGCCCGCCGAGAGGCGCACCGCCGCGGCCGGCATCGTCAGGCGCGCCACGGCGATGGTGCGCACGAAGTCGAACGGGTCGACCTTGGCCGCGTCGGCGAGCGGCGTGCCCGGCACGGCGACCAGCTGGTTGATCGGCACGCTCTCGGGGTGCTGCGGCAGGTTGGCCAGGGTCTGCAGCATCCGCGCGCGGTCGCGGACCGTCTCGCCCATGCCGATGATGCCGCCGCAGCAGGTCTTCAGGCCCGCCTCGCGCACCGCTTCGAGGGTGTCGAGCCGGTCCTGGAAGTCGCGTGTCGTGATGATCTTCTCGTAGAACTCGGGCGAGGTGTCGATGTTGTGGTTGTAGTAGTCGAGACCCGCTTCCTTCAGCTCCCGCGCCTGCGCCGGGGTCAGCATGCCGAGCGTCGCGCAGGACTCCAGGCCGAGCGCGCGCACCTCGCGGATCATGCCGGCGACGATCTCGATGTCGCGCGGCTTCGGCGAGCGCCAGGCGGCGCCCATGCAGAAGCGGGTCGCGCCCGCGGCCTTGGCCGCCGCGGCGCGCTCGCGCACCTCGGCGACCGCCAGCAGCCGCTCGCGCTCGAGCCCGGTGTCCCAGCGGACGCTCTGCGGGCAGTAGGCGCAATCCTCCGGGCAGGCCCCGGTCTTGATCGACAGCAGGGTGCTCATCTGCACCGTGTTCGGCGCGTGGTGCATCCGGTGCACGCGCTGTGCATGGAACAGCAGGTCGGAGAACGGCAGCGCGAACAGCGCCTCGACCTCGCCCGTCGTCCAGTCGTGGCGGATCTCGCCGAGCCGCCCGGCCGGTGCCGTGACCGCAGGCGGGGAGGAGCGGAGGGCGGCCGGGGCGAGGGTGGCGTTCATGCGGATATCCGGGCGATTGCGTGGGGTTCGGAGCGAGCGCGCCGGGGCAGGCCGCGGCAGGCTGTGCGGCATGGTCGAGGCCCCTCCCCATGCTGTCAACCTCGCAGGCTCGGCAGGGTCGACAATCACCGGCAACGTGTGCGGCGCCGGGGTGCACGGTGTCGCGGCCGCCCGCAGGCTCGTCGCCCCCACAGTCCCCGCGCTCGCTGCCTGGCTGCGCGCGCGCAGCGCGCAACTCCCTCGCCGGTTCGGTCTCTCGATGCGGCTCATGCCGCCGCGTTGCCTGTTCTGCGGCCAGGCCGGCGACCTCGGCAGGATCGACCTGTGCAGCGACTGCCTCGAGGCCCTGCCGCCCCTCGTCGAAGCCGGTGATCGACCCCGATTCGGTACCACCGGCGAAACAATGGAGCTCGAGAATTGGGGCATTGAGCTGGAAAGTGCCCTCGTTCCGTTCCTTTACGCACCCCCGACCGACGCCGCGCTGCGAGCCCTGAAGTTCCACGGTGATCTCGCCCCGGCGCAGGTGTTTGGAGCCCTGCTGGCCGGCGCCGCCGCCTGTCGCGGCGAGGTGCCGGACCTGCTGGTGCCCGTGCCCCTGCATGCCGACCGGCTGCACGAGCGCGGCTTCAACCAGGCAGCACGGATCGCGCGCGCGGCGGGGCTATGGCTCGGCCGGCCTTGCGCACCGCAGCTGCTCTCGCGCCGGCGCTCGACGCCGCCGCAGACCTCGCTCGCCGCCGCCGCGCGCCGCGCCAACCTGCACGGGGCCTTCGAGCTCGCGGGCGCCCCTTGCGGCGGCGGCCGCCCGCGCCTCCCGTCCCACGTCGCGCTGGTCGACGACGTGCTGACCACCGGCGCGACGATGGCCGCCGCGGTCGAGGCGCTGCAGGTTGCGGAGGGCCTTCGCCGGGTGTCCTGCTGGGCCGTCGCCCGCCCGGCGTCGGGTTTCCTTACGCCCGAACCCTGCTCGCCGGGTGATCCCTGAGAGCCGCCTCACGGATCCACGCGGATCCCTTGGACATAGGACGTCCGACGGGCCTGGTGTCGACACGGACCCGCAGCTTCGGCCCGCAACCGTCGAGACTCTTTACGATTTCGGGCCCCCGGAACGGCCGCGAGCCCCGCGCCGGCCGCCAAGTTACTGATCCACAAGGGATCGCCGAGACTGGCCCGGTTCCTGCTTTCTCTCCACGCGAGGTCGCCCCGCAGGGGCCGCCGCGATCGGGACACGAGTCCAGAAAAAGCTAGGGGAAACGCCACGCGGGCGGCGAGCGATCGCCGTCCGCGTGTTTCTTTGCGAGCCCGATCTATCGTCTGAGCGCGTAGTCCGCCGCGATGCCGACGAACACCACGAAACCCACGTAGTTGTTGTTCAGGAAGGCCTCGAAGCAGGCGTCGCGCTCGCGCCCGCGCGCGAGCCACTGCTGCCAGGCGAACAGCAGGGCTGCGACGGCGAGCCCGGCCCAGTACGGCCGGCCGAAGCCCATGCCCTGCCCGACCAGCACCAGCCCCCAGAGCATGATCACCTGCATCGCGCCGATCGCGACCCGGTCCATGTCGCCGAACAGCAGGGCGGTGGAGCGGATGCCGATCAGGCGGTCGTCGTCGCGGTCGACCATCGCATACAGCGTGTCGTAGACGCCGGCCCAGGTCACCGTCACCAGGAAGACCAGCCAGCCGACGCGCGGCACCTCGCCGAGCTGGGCCGCGAACGCCATCGGCACGCCCCAGCCGAAGGCGATGCCGAGGTAGAGCTGCGGCGCCGGGAAGAAGCGCTTGAAGAACGGATAGGTCGCGGCCAGCACCGCGCCGACCAGCGACATGCGGATCGTCAGTGCGTCGAGCTGCAGCACCAGCAGGAACGCCAGCAGCATCAGCACCACGAACAGCCCGATCGCCTCGTACGGCGAGACGCGCCGTGCCGCGAGCGGCCGCTCGCGGGTGCGGCGCACGTGCGGGTCGAAGTCGCGATCGGCGAAGTCGTTGATCACGCAGCCGGCAGAGCGCGTCAGGAAGGTGCCGAGCACGAACACCGCGAGCACCCCGAAGTCGGGGGCACCGGCGCTGGCGATCCACACCGCCCACAGCACGGGCCAGAGCAGCAGCAGCGTGCCGATCGGCCGGTGCATCCGCGTCAGCAGCAGGTATTCACGCAGCCGGCGTCGCCAGGGTCGCAGCGCGAGCTGCAGCGGCGTCGGCCGGACGAAGGGCGGTGCGTCGGGCGGCCGCGGCAGCGCCTCGATCGCCTCGCTGCCGCCTGCGTCCGGCGCGGCATTCATCCGGTGGCGGCCCCGATCCGCGGCAGGAACACCTCCTGCAGCAGCAGCGGCAGGCCATCGACGCGGAACGTCGAGCGCCGCACCCACAGCGGCGGCGGCGTCCCCGGCGCGCGCTCGAGCGCGCGGGCGATTACCGGCGAGTCGTCATGGAGCTTCGCGAAGTCGAAGTCGGAGCGGGTCACGCGACCATGCGCCTGCAGCGCCTCGCCGAGCGTGGTCGTGCCGAGCGTCGCGAGCCAGGGGTGCGCCGCGAGGGTCGGGCGTGGCACGCGCGTCTGCGCGAACATCCAGAGGTCGTCGTCGCAGCCCATCTCGATCTCGCGGACGTGGCCGGCCGCGCCCTCGTCGCGGGCCGCGACCAAGGTCATGCGGTAGCCTGCGCCAGCCGACTCCTTGATCCGCTGCGTCAGCAGCCCCGGCGTCAGCAGCCAGTCGCGCAGCGCCGGGTTGCCCTCGTAGCAGTTGAGCGCATGGCCGGGCAGCCACAGCTTTCCGTCATCCGACCCGTCCATATCGCTCGTCGGCTCCGATCCATCTGGCAGCCAGCGGCGCGATTCTATCCGGGTAGCGCGCCAGCATCAGTTCCGCGGCCTGGTGCACCCGCGGCAGCAGCCCCGAGTCGCGCGACAGGTCGGCGACCCGCATCTTTGCGAGCCCCGTCTGTCGGGTGCCGAGCAGTTCCCCGGGTCCCCGCAATTCCAGGTCCCGCTGCGCGATTTCGAAACCATCGGTGCTGTCGCGGATCGCATTGAGGCGTGCGCGCGACAATTGCCCGAGCGGATGACGATACAGCAGGACACAGGTACTTTCGTGCGAGCCGCGCCCGATGCGCCCGCGCAGCTGGTGCAGCTGCGCGAGGCCCATCCGCTCGGCGTTCTCGATGACCATCACCGTGGCATTCGGCACGTCGACGCCGACCTCGATCACCGTGGTCGCGACCAGCAACTGGATCGTGCCGGCCTTGAACGCCAGCATCGCCTCGTCCTTCTTCTTCGGCGGCATGCGGCCGTGCACCAGGCCGACGCGCACCTCGGGCAGCGCCTCGGCGAGCACCTGCGCGGTCTCCTCGGCGGCCTGGTAGCGCAGCTCCTCGCTCTCCTCGATCAGCGGGCAGACCCAGTAGGCCTGCCGGCCCGCCCCCACCGCCGCAGCGATCCGCTGCACGATCTCGTCACGGCGCGTCTCGGGCGCGACGACCGTGCGCACCGGCGTGCGGCCCGGGGGCAGCTGGTCGATCACCGAGACGTCGAGGTCGGCATAGGCGGTCATCGCCAGCGTCCGCGGGATCGGCGTCGCGGTCATGATCAGCTGGTGCGGGTGTCGCCCCTCGCTGCGCCCCTTGTCGGCGAGCTGCATCCGCTGCTGCACGCCGAAGCGGTGCTGCTCGTCGACGATCACCAGCGCGAGGTCGCGGAACGCGACGCCTTCCTGGAACAGTGCGTGGGTGCCGACCACCACCTGCAGCTCGCCC
Source organism: Steroidobacteraceae bacterium (assembly GCA_025458905.1). Lineage (GTDB taxonomy): Bacteria > Pseudomonadota > Gammaproteobacteria > Steroidobacterales > Steroidobacteraceae > UBA964. Next base: position 2,815 of record JALORN010000009.1, on the reverse strand, counting down.
GAGGCTGCCGCCTCGAGCGCGCTGCGCCGGGTGCGCGCCGGCTGCGAGCCGGTGAGCAGGCCGACGGTGACGCCGAGTGGCCGGAACCAGCCGTCGAGGTTGCGGAAGTGCTGGTCGGCGAGCAGCTCGGTCGGCGCCATCAGCGCCGCCTGGCGCCCGCTGCCGACCGCGCGCGCCGCGGCCGCGGCCGCGACCACGGTCTTGCCGCAGCCGACGTCGCCCTGTACCAGCCGCACCATCGGCCGGTCGAGCCGAAGGTCGGCGTCGACCTCGTCGAAGGCGCGCCGCTGGGCGTCGGTGAGCGCGAACGGCAGCGCGGCGACGAACGCCTCGGCGAGCCGCCTGGGGTCGGTCAGCGGCCAGGCGGGATCGGTCTGCACCTGCTGGCGGATCAGTCGCAGCACCAGGTGGTGGGTCAGCAGCTCCTCGAAGGCGAGACGGCGCTGCGTCGGGTGCGCGCCCGCCTCGAGCTCCTCGAGCTCGGCATCGACCGGCGGCCGGTGCACGTACTCCAGCGCCTCGCGCAAGCTCGGCAAATCCAGGGTCTGCAGGATCTCCGGCGGCAGCCACTCGTGCACGCCCGCGGTGCCGAGTTCGCGCAGCGCCTGGCCGACCAGTGCCCGCAGCCGGCCCTGCTGCACGCCCTCGGTGGTGGGATAGATCGGTGTCAGCCGGTCCTCCATGGGCCCGGCTGGCGCATCGAAAACGCGCCGGTACTCCGGGTGGACCATCTCCATGCCGAGCGGCCCGCGCCGCGCCTCGCCGAAGCAGCGGATCCGCGTGCCGCGGGCAAGGCCCTGCTGCTGTGCGCCGGTGAAATAGAAGAAGCGTAGTGTCAGGAAGCCCGAGCCGTCGGCGATCCGGCAGAGCATCTGCCGCCGCCGCCGGTAGACCACCTCGGTGAGCTGCACCTCGCCCTCGACGACCACGCGCGCGCCGGCCTGCAGCGTGCCGATCGGCACCACGCGCGTGCGGTCCTCGTAGCGCGACGGCAGCACGAACAGCAGGTCCTGCACCTGGTGCACGCCGAGCACCGCGAGGCGCGCGGCCAGCGCCTCGCCGACGCCCTTGAGGGCCGTGACCGGCTGCTGCTCGAGCGAGCCGGGCGTCAGCGTGCGAGGTGCAGGATGCACTCGACCTCGACCCGCGCGCCCTTCGGCAGCTGCGAGACGCCGACCGCGGCGCGCGCCGGCCAGGGCTGCGGCACGTACTGCGCCATGACCTCGTTGACCTTCGCGAAGTGCGCGAGGTCGGTGAGGAACACCGTCACCTTGACCGCGTCGGCGAGCGAGCCGCCGGCGGCGCGGGCGATCGCCGCGAGGTTGTCGAAGGCGCGGCGGATCTCCGCCTCGATGTCGCCCGCCACGAGCTCGCCGCTCGCCGGGTCGAGCGGGATCTGCCCCGAAATGTAGACGGTGTCGCCGGCGCGCACCGCCTGCGAGTAGATGCCGATCGCCTTCGGCGCATCGTCGGTGTGGATCGTCTGCTTCGCCATCTACGCTGTCCTCGCCCGCCTGCGTGTCCGTCCGGCCGGCCGGTCGGTCGGCCTTCGTCCCGTGCTCAGTCCTCGCCCTTGCGGGTCGCGATGGTGCGCTTCACCGCCAGCACCTCCGGCATCCGCCGGATCACCCGCAGGATGCGCGCGAGGTGGCGCCGGTCGCGCACCTTCACCTCGAACACCAGCACCGAGGTTTCGGCGTCGCGCTCCTCGAGCTCGACGTGGTCGATGTTGGTCTCGGTGCCGGCGATCGCCGCGGCCACCGCCGCCAGCACGCCCATGCGGTTCTGCACCTCGATCCGCAGCTCGGACCCGAACATGCGGTTGGGGTTCGCTTCCCAGGTGACCGAGATCCAGTTCTCCGGGTGCTTGCGGTAGTCGTCGACGTTGGCGCAGGTCTCGCGGTGCACGACGATGCCGCGGCCGGCGGAGAGGAAGGCGAGGATCGGGTCGCCCGGGATCGGGAAGCAGCAGCGCGCGTAGGTGACCAGCAGGCCCTCGGTGCCCGCCACCGCGAGCGGCGCCGGTGCCGCCACGCCCTCGTCCTCGCCGTCCGCGCCCGCGGCCGCGCCCGCCGCTGCGGTGCCCGGGGCCGCCGGCACCAGGCGCCGCGCGACCAGCGGCGCGAGGCGCTCGCCGAGGCCGATCTTCTCGAACAGCTCGTCCCGGTCCTGCATGCCGAGCTCGCCGAGCGCAGCAGACATGACCGAGCCGTCGATGTCGGTGAGCGACAGCTTGAACTCCGCCAGCGCCTGGTTGACGAGCCGCTGGCCGAGCTCGATCGCCTCGGAACGCCGCAGGCCCTTCAGGTACTGGCGGATCGCCGAGCGCGCCTTGGCGGTGACGACGAAGTTCACCCACGAAGGGTTCGGCATCGCGCCCTTGGCGGTGACGATCTCGACCGTCTGGCCGTTGCGCAGCACGGTGCGCAGCGGCGAGAGCCGCCGGTCCACCTTGGCCGCGACGCAGCGGTTGCCGACGTCGGTGTGCACCGCATAGGCGAAGTCGACCACGGTGGCGCCACGCGGCAGGCGCAGGATCTGTCCCTTGGGCGTGAACACGTAGACCTTGTCGGGGAACAGGTCCACCTTGACGCTCTCGAGGAACTCCTCGGTGTTGCCGCCTTCCTGCATCGCGATCAGGTTGGTCAGCCACTCGCGCGCACGGTCCTGCTCGGTGCGCTGGTCGGTGCCGCCGGACTTGTACTTCCAGTGCGCGGCGATGCCCGACTCGGCGATGCGGTGCATGTCCTCGGTGCGGATCTGCACCTCGATCGGCACGCCGTTCGGCCCGAACAGCGTGGTGTGCAGCGACTGG
>JALORN010000042.1 GCA_025458905.1 Steroidobacteraceae bacterium | reverse complement strand
CACGCCGAGCGTGGACGGGTTGGTCAGCATGATGCCGGCGGTGTTCGGGCCGACGGCAGCGCGCAGCGCATCGAGGTCGACGTCGCCCTCGGCATCGACCGGGATCTCGCGCACCACGCAGCCGCACATCGTCGCCGTCGCCGGGTTCGTGCCGTGCGCGGCCTCCGGCACGATGATCTCGTTGCGCGCGAGGTCGCCGCGCGCACGGTGGTAGGCACGGATCATCGCCACGCCGGCGAACTCGCCGTGCGCGCCGGCCATGGGGTTCAGCGACACGCCGCGCATGCCGGTGACCTCCTTCAGCATCTCCTGCAGCTCGTACATGCAGGCGAGGAAGCCCTGCCCCGAGGTCTCGGGCGCGAGCGGGTGGCGGCCGAGGAACTCCGGCAGCATCGCGTACTGGTTGCAGGCCTTCGGGTTGTACTTCATCGTGCACGACCCGAGCGGGTAGAAGTGCGTGTCGATCGAGAAGTTCAGCTGCGAGAGGCGCGTGAAGTGGCGCACGGCCTCGAGCTCGCTGATCTCCGGCAGCAGCGGCTTGTCGCTGCGGCGCAGGCTCGACGGGATGTCGGCGGCCGGCTGCGCCGGCGCGGCCGGCCACTGCGCAGCGGCGCCGCGGCCCGCGCGCGAGAACTCGAAGACGATCTTTTCGGAACGGTGGGGCATGGGAGTCTCCTGCAGGCGCCTCAGGCGGCGCGCGCGGTCTTCTTGATCGCCTCGCCGAGCGCGGCGGCCCAGCGTTCGACGTCGGCGGGGGTCTTGGTCTCGGTCGCACAGGCGAGGATCGCCGGCCCGAGCTCGGGATAGTCGCCCGCGAGGTCGAGGCCGCCGAGGATGCCGGCGGCCTCCATGGCCGCGAGCACCTCGCGCGCCGGACGGTCGAGCAGCAGCACCACCTCGTGGAAGCGCGGGCCCTCGAACGCCACCCGGACGCCCTTGACGCGCGCCGCCGCCGCCGCGAGCTGCTGCGTGCGCTCGTGCGAGGCCTCGGCCACCCGCGCGAGGCCCGCCGGACCCAGCAGCGACATGTAGATCGTCGCCGCGGTCATCAACAGCCCCTGGTTGGTGCAGATGTTCGAGGTCGCCTTGCCGCGGCGGATGTGCTGCTCGCGGGCCTGCAGCGTCAGCGTGAAGCCGGGCCGACCCTCGAGGTCGACCGTGCGGCCGACGATCCGGCCCGGCATCGCGCGCACGTAGTCCATCCGGGTGGTCATGAACCCGAAGTACGGGCCGCCCGAGGACAGCGGCACCCCGAGCGGCTGGCCATCGCCGACGACGATGTCGGCGCCCTTCGCGCCCCACTGCCCGGGAGGCTTCAGGATCGCGAGCGAGGTGGGGTTGACCACGGCGATGACGAACAGGCCCTGGGCATGCGCCCAGTCGGTCAGCGCGTCGACCTCCTCGAGCACGCCGAAGAAGTTCGGCTGCTGGATCACGATCGCCGTCAGGTCCTCGCCGGCAAGCCTCGCGAGGGCCGCGGCGTCGATGCGGCCGCTGGCGCGCTCGTAGGGCACTGCCTCGAAGCGCAGTCCCTGGTTGCCGGCGGTCGAGACCGCGACCTTGCGGTAGTTCGGGTGCACCGTCGTCGGCACGAGGATCCGCTGGCTCTTGGAGCGGCGGTGCGCGCGCACCGCCATCAGCGCCGCCTCGGCGACCGCCGAGCCGCCGTCGTACAGCGAGGCGTTGGAGACCTGCATGCCGGTGAGGCTGGCCATCATCGACTGGTATTCGTAGATGACCTGTAGCGTGCCCTGGCTGGCCTCGGCCTGGTACGGCGTGTAGGCGCTGTAGAACTCGCCGCGGGTGGTGATCGCCCAGACGGCCGCCGGGATGTGGTGCTCGTAGGCGCCGGCGCCGAGGAAGGCGAGCGGCCGGCCGTCCTGGCGGGCGCGCTCGCTCATGAGCCGGCCGATCTCCATCTCGGAGAGCCCCGGCGGGATGCCCTCGAGGCCCTGTACCCGCAGGCTCGCCGGGATCTCGTCGAACAGCGCCTCGATGCTCGGCGCGCCGATCGCGGCCAGCATCTCGCGGACGTCCTTGTCGGTGTGCGGGATGAACGGCATGGTGTCAGCCTCCGGAAGCGGCCAGCGTGGCCTGGTAAGCCGCGGCGTCGAGCAGCGCGCCGATCGCGGCCGGGTCGGCGGGCGTCAGGCGGACCATCCAGCCCTTGCCGTACGGGTCCTGGTTGATCAGCTCGGGCGAGCTGGCGAGCTCGGCGTTGCCGCCGGTCACCGTGCCGGCGACCGGGGTGTAGACGTCGGAGGCGGCCTTGACCGACTCGACCACGGCGCAGGCCTCCCCGGCCTTCACCTGGCGCCCGGCCTCGGGCACGTCGACGAACACCAGGTCGCCGAGCGCGTGCTGCGCGTGGTCGGTGATGCCGATCTCGACGGTGCCGTCGGGCAGGCTGCGGACCCATTCGTGGGACGCGGTGTAGCGCAGGTCGGCGGGAACGTTGCTCATGGGACCCTCGTTGTCCTGGGAAACGGAATTCGTGACGGCGCCGCGGCGCGCGTCGGGAAAGCGTCAGAGGTCGACCAGGATGCGTCCCTGGCGCACGAACGGCAGCTTCACCACGCGCGCGCGCAGCAGCTTGCCGCGAATGTCCACCTGCACCTCGCCCCCGGTGGCGCGCGGCACGCGCGCGAAGCCGATCGAGCGCTCGAGCGTCGGCGAGAAGGTGCCGCTCGTGACCTCGCCCTCGCCGACGCCGGGCACGACCACCCGCTGGTGACCGCGCAGCACGCCGCGATCCTCCAGCAGCAGGCCGACGAGCTTCGCGCCGGCGCCGGCGGCGCGCGCCGCGTCGAGCGGCGCGCGGCCGACGAAGTCGCGCTCCGGCGGATCGAAGGCGACCGTCCAGGCGAGACCCGACTCGAGCGGGTGGCGGGACTCGTCCATGTCGTTGCCGTAGAGGTTCATGCCGGCCTCGAGGCGCAGCGTGTCGCGCGCGCCGAGCCCGCAGGACGCCGCACCGGCGGCGTTCAGCGCGCGCCAGAGCCCGGCGGCCTGGCCCGCCGGGAGGATCACCTCGAAGCCGTCCTCGCCGGTGTAGCCGGTGCGCGCGACGTACCAGCCGTCTTGACGCGTGGCGTCGGCCACGCCCGCGTCCGCGCCCACGCCGGCCAGCGCCGCGGCACCGCCCGGGTCGCGCGCCACGTCGCGCGCGAAGAACGGCTCCAGCGCCAGCGTCGCCGCGCGCTCGGCCATCGGGAGCTGTGCCGCCAGCAGCTCGCGCGCCTTCGGGCCCTGCACCGCGATCATCGCGAGGTCGCTGCGCTCGAGCACCTCGAGACGCGCGCCGGCCGCACGGGCCTGGCCGCGGATCCAGGCGAGGTCCTTGTCGCGCGTGCCCGCGTTGACGACCAGCCGGAACGCGTCCTCGGCCCGGAAGTAGACGATCAGGTCGTCGATCACGCCGCCGCGCTCGTTCAGCATGCAGCTGTAGAGGGCCTTGCCGGGCATCTTGAGCCGGGCGACGTCGTTGGCGAGCAGCCGCCTCAGGAACGCACGCACGCCCTCGCCGAGCAGGTCGACGACGCACATGTGCGAGACGTCGAACAGGCCCGCGCCGCGTCGCACCGCATGGTGCTCCTCGATCTGCGAGCCGTAGTGGACCGGCATATCCCAGCCGCCGAAATCGACCATGCGCGCGCCCAGCGCGACGTGCAGGTCGTGGAGAGGTGTGCGTCTGCCCATGCCCGGTGGCTCCCGTTCCTGGATCATCGAAGGACTTCCGACCCGCACCGCGACCGCGGCGGTGCGCAACACGAAAAGGGCGGCGGGGACGAGGCCCGTGCAGACCTCGTTCCCGCCGCCCCTCTGTCCCTGCGACCTGAGAGATCGGGCCCGGCTCGGCCGGACCGCTCCCCTTCGGTGGGCGCCTGCAACGGGGCCGAGACCCCGCGGGACGCCACTCTCCAGAGTTCGCCTGCGACCTGCCGTTCTGCTGCCTGAGCGTTTCCGGGCGGAACTTGCGCCTTCGGCGTCTCTCGGGTCCCGGCGACGGCGTCGTCCCGGAACGCGACAGAACTCTCCGGCGAGGTCTGGTTACGCGAACCGGGGCATCATAGCAGCCGGTCTCGCCGCGCGTCGCGGGAAATCCGCAGCGGCACGGCGGGCAATCGTGCCGCTGCACGGCAGCTCGTGGCGAACGTCGCGGAGGGTCAGGGACATGGCGTCGGACATAGATCGGGAACCTGGCCGAGGGTCGCGCGGCCCCAGCCGGGGCGGTACAGGGGCGGCCGTGATGCCGCAGGTCGGTGCCCTGGTGCTGGCCGCGCCGCTCGGAGTGGCCGCGCTGCTCGTGGTGGCCGGCTGCGCCTGGCGCGGCGATGCAAGCGACTCGCGCGGCGGGACGTCCGGCGCTGCGGCGCGCGCCGGCGACCTGCCGACCGCGGTGATCACGCGCCGGGTGGCGGAGATCGAGGCCCTCGAGCGCCGCCGCTTCGCGGCGATGGTCGCGCTCGACCGGGCAGCGCTCGACGAGGTGCTGGCCGAGCGCCTGCGCCACTGTCACTCCGACGGCCGCTGCGAGACCAAGCCACAGTTCCTCGAGGCGCTCGGATCCGGTCGCCTGCGCTACCGTGCGATCGAGGTGCTGGAACTCGAGCCGAAGGTGGTCGGCACGGCGATGGTGGTCCAGGGCCGGCTCGGCGTGCAGGTGGAGTCCCAGGGGCAGCCGGCAGGGTTCCGTCTCGGCTTCACCGACGTCTACGAGCCGACCCCGTCGGGCTGGCGGATGGTCGCCTGGCAGTCGACCCGCCTGCCCTGAGGGTCCGCGGGCCGACGGCCGCGGCGCTGCCGTAGAATCCGGCGACGGGGCGCCGACGCAGGGCGCCGGTCGCGGCAGCGGTCCGCAGGCAAGGATGGAGCGAGGCATGAGGCAACGCAGGAAGAGCGTCGCGGCGGTGGTCGGTGGCGTGCGCGTCGGCGGCGATGCGCCGATCGTCGTGCAGTCGATGACCAACACCGACACGGCGGACATCGAGGCCACGGTGCGGCAGGTGCGGGAACTGGCGCGCGCCGGCTCGGAGCTGGTGCGGATCACGGTCAACACCGACGAGGCGGCGGCCGCGGTGCCGCGGATCCGCGAGCGGCTCGACCAGTCGGGCTGTACCGTGCCGCTGATCGGCGACTTCCACTTCAACGGCCACAAGCTGCTGAAAGCCCAGCCCGGCTGCGCGGAAGCGCTCGCCAAGTACCGCATCAACCCGGGCAACGTCGGCCGCGGATCCAAGCGTGACCCGCAGTTCGCCGAGATGATCGAGGCCGCATGCCGCTACCGCAAGCCGGTGCGCATCGGGGTCAACTGGGGCAGCCTGGATTCCGACCTCCTGACGCGGATGATGGACGAGAACAGCGCCTCGCCCCAGCCGCGCAGCGCCAACGAGATCATGCGCGCCGCGGTGGTCGAGTCCTGCCTGCAGAGCGCGGCGCGCGCCGAGGAGCTCGGCCAGCCCCACGATGCCATCGTGCTCTCGGCCAAGGTCAGCGGCGTGCAGGACCTGATCGCGATCTACTCGGAGCTCGCGGCCCGCTGCGACTATCCGCTGCACGTCGGCCTCACCGAGGCCGGCATGGGCAGCAAGGGCATCGTCGCCTCGACCGCCGGCATCGGCGTGCTGCTGCAGGCCGGCATCGGCGACACCATCCGCGTCTCGCTGACCCCCGAGCCGGGCGGCGACCGCACCCTCGAGGTGATCGTCGCGCAGGAGATCCTGCAGACCATGGGGCTGCGCTCGTTCATGCCGATGGTGATCGCCTGCCCCGGCTGCGGCCGCACGACCAGCACCTATTTCCAGGAGCTCGCGCAGTCGATCCAGGGCCACATCCGCCAGCGCATGCCGGAGTGGCGCAAGGCCTACGTCGGCGTCGAGGAGATGAACGTCGCAGTGATGGGCTGCGTGGTCAACGGGCCCGGCGAGAGCAAGCACGCCAACATCGGCATCAGCCTGCCCGGCACCGGCGAGCGCCCGGTGGCGCCCGTCTACGAGGACGGCGAGAAGACCGTCACCCTCAAGGGCGAACGGATCGCCGAGGAGTTCCAGGATCTGGTCGAGAAGTACGTCGCGCGGCACTACCCACGGCGCGATGCCCGGTGACAAGGAGGTTGCGATGACCCAGCTGACCGAGAAGAAGTGCGTGCCCTGCGAGGGCGGCGTGCCCGCGCTGTCGCGGGCCGAGTGCGAGGCCCTGATGCCACAGCTCGCCCACGGCTGGACGCTCGCGCCGGACGCGCGGCGCATCGAGCGCGCGTTCGGCTTCAAGGACTTCTACCGCACCATGAGCTTCGTCAACGCGGTGGCGCACGTCGCCAGCATCGAGGACCACCACCCGGACCTCGAGGTCGGCTACGACTACTGCCGCGTGCGCTACAGCACGCATGCCATCAGCGGGCTGTCGGAGAACGACTTCATCTGCGCCGCCAAGATCGACCGCATCGACCGCTGAGGCCCCGGCAGGCGGCCGGCGCGCGGTCCACCCTCAGCCGGCGCGACGCCGGGCAGCCTGCGGCACGTCGCCCGCGAGACCCATGGCGCGCTCGATCAGCAGGCGCTTGGCGGGCGCGCTGCGGTCGACCCAGCCCATGCCGCGCTGCACGAGGCGGCCCACGCGGTCGCGGCCGAAGGACAGGAAGCGGTTGATGCCGTCCATCGCCGCGCTGGTCAGCTGGTTGTCGCCCTTGCGCCACCGCTCATAGGCGCGCAGCACGCGCAGCGCCCCCGGGTCCTCGCCCTCGGCGTGGGCGCGCTGCAGCACCTCGGCGAGCGCCGCCGCGTCCATGAAGCCGAGGTTCACGCCCTGCCCCGCCAACGGATGGACCATGTGGGCCGCGTCGCCGACCAGCACGAAGCGCTCGGTCGCGTACCGCGGGGCCTCGAGACGCCGCAGCGGGAATCCGGCGCGCTCGCCCGCCAGCACGAGCTCGCCGAGCACGCCGTCGCTCGCGGCGGTGACCCGGCGCGAGAACTCCTCGGGCCCACAGGCCAGGTGCGCGCGGGCCTCGGCCTCGGGCAGCGACCAGACGATCGACAGGTTGCCGTCGGCGAGCGGCAGCAGTGCGAGCGTGCCCGCGCCGAGGAAGCGCTGCCAGGCGGTGCGCTCGTGCGGCTGCCCGGGGCGCACCACCGCGACCACCGCGACCTGACCGTAGTCCTGGACCTCGGCCGCGAGGCCCGCGAAACCGCGCGCCGCGGAGCGGGCACCGTCGGCACCGACCACGAGCCGCGCCGTGAACTCGCCCTGGTCCGTCGCAACGCGCGCCGCGGCCGCATCGAGCGCCAGGCCCGCGAGCTCGCCGCGCAGCAGCGTCCCGCCGGCCGCGGTGAAGGCGTCGAGCGCGGCGCGCTGCAGCACCGCGTTCTCGACGATGCAGCCGAGGTCGGGCTCAGACAGTTCCGCGGCGTCGAAGGTCAGCGAGCCGGCGCCGCGCGGCGTCGCCCCCTCGGGCCAGACGTGCATGCGCTCGTAGGGACTGCGGCACAGTGCCGCGATCCCGGCCCAGGCGCCCGCCGCAGCCAGCACCCGCTCACTGCCGCGCGACAGGGCCGACACGCGCAGCCCCCGGGGCGCCACCGGGTCGGGCGGCGGCGGCACGTGGCGCTCGAGCACCATCACGCGCGCGGCCGCACGCGCGCCGGCCTGGCGCGCCAGCAGTGCGCCGAGCGTGGCGCCGACCGGACCGCCGCCGACGATCACGACATCGTGGGTGGGGGCCGCGCTCACGAGCCGAGACCGATGCCGCGCGCGAGGCGAGGCGCGCGCCCCGCGAAGCCCCAGCTGATCCGCGACAACGCGGCCTTCGCGGTCGGCGACAGGTCGAACAACAGCAGGCCGAGGTCGCGCGCGACGCCGAAGCCGGGGCGCCCGTCGCCGAACAGCTTCACCAGCCCGTCGGTGAAGCGCGTGACGCCGTCGCGGTCGGATCGCCGGCGCGCCGCGAACTCCTGCAGCACCTCCGGCGCGCCGCAATCGCGCGCGCCGCGGCCGAGGTGCTCGGCGAGGACGTCGGCGAGCGTCGCCGCGTCGCGCAGGCCGAGGTTGAAGCCCTGTCCCGCCACCGGGTGCAGGCCCTGCGCCGCATTGCCGACCAGCACGGTGCGCGGCGCGACCGTCTCCAGAGCCCGCGTCAGTCGCAGCGGGTAGGCGTTGCGGCGCCCGACCTGCAGGAAGCGTCCCGCACGCCAGCTGACTGCCTGTTGCAGCGCGGCGAGGTAGCTGCGATCGTCGAGCGCCATCACCCTGTCGGCTTCCGCCGGGGCGAGCGTCCAGACGACGCCGAGTGCGCCATCGTGCAGCGGCAGCACGGCGATCGGCCCGTCCGGGGTGAAGCGCTCGTAGGCCGTGCCGTCGCCGGGCTGCGCCGCGCGCACGTGCGCGACCAGCGCGACCTGCCCATAGTCCTCGACCCGCGCCCCGAGGCCGCTCGCCGACCGCACCAGCGAGTGGGCGCCGTCGGCTGCGACCACCAGTCGCGCGCGCAGGGCCCGGCCGGGCTCGACGGCGAGCATCGAGGCGTCGCCCGAGGTCTCGACCGCCGCGACCCGCGCCGGCATGCGCAGCTCGAGTTGCGGCAGCGTCGCCAGGCGCTCGCGCAGCGCCGCGCCGATCACCCGGTTGGTGATCACGTAGCCGAAGGCCTCGATGCCGTGCTCCGCGGCCTCGAGCCGCGCGAAGCCGAAGCGACCGGCGTCGGACACGTGGATGCGGCGGATCGGCGCGGCCTGGGGCGCGAGCGTCGCCCACAGCCCGAGCGACTCGAAGACGCGCCGCGTCCCGTTGCCGAGCGCGGTGGTACGGTCGTCGAAGCTCGGCTGGCTCGCCGCCTCCGGCGCCACCCCCTCGACCAGCGCGACGCGCAGGCCGAGCGGCCCGAGCGCGACCGCGAGGCTCGCACCGACCAGGCCGCCGCCGACGATCGCGACGTCGACCTCGGCCGCCGTGGTCGTCCCGGTCACGGCCGCGGCCTCACGCAGCCGCCATGAGGGCCTGGATCTCGTCCGGGTCCTTAGGCACGCCGGAGCTCAGCACGCTGCGGCCGTCCTTGGTCACCAGCACGTCGTCCTCGACCCGTATGCCGATGCCCTGGAAGCGCCGCGGCACCCCCTTGGTGCCGGGGGCGATGTACAGCCCCGGCTCGATCGTCAGCACCATGCCGGGCTCGAGCACTCGCCACTGGTCGCCGAGCTTGTAGTCGCCGACGTCGTGCACGTCCATGCCGAGCCAGTGGCCCGTGCGGTGCATGTAGAACTTGCGATAGGCACCCGACTTCACCAGCGCGGGCACCCGCCCCTTCAGCAACCCGAGCCGCACGAGGCCGGCCGTCAGCACCTGCACCGCCGCCTCGTGCGGCTCGTTCCAGTGGTTGCCGGGCTTCACCTTGGCGATCGCCGCGAGGTTCGCCTCGAGCACGATGTCGTAGAGCGCGCGCTGCTCGGGGCTGAAGCGCCCGTTGACCGGGAAGGTGCGGGTGATGTCCGAGGCGTACTTCTCGAACTCGCAGCCGGCATCGACCAGCAGCAGGTCGCCGTCCTTCAGCTCGCAGTCGTTCTCGCGATAGTGGAGGATGCAACCGTTGGCGCCGCCGCCGACGATCGGCTGGTAGGAGGTGTCGGCCCGGGCGCGAGAGAACTCGTGGGTGATCTCCGCCATCACCTGGTATTCGTTGAGGCCGGGCCGCGTGAAGCGCATCGCGCGCACGTGCGCCCGCGCGGCGATCCGCGCCGACTCGCGCATCAGCTCCACCTCGGCCTTGCTCTTGAAGAGCCGCATGTCGTGCAGCACGTGCTCGAGCGCCACGATCTCGTGCGGCGGGTGCCGCCCGTGCTTCGCCTGCGCCCGCAGCGAGTTGACCCAGCCGACCACGCGCTGGTCGAACTCGCGGTTCGCGCCGACGGTGTAGAACACCTTGGCGCGGTTCTCCATCAGCCCGGGCAGGATCTCGTCGACGTCGTTCACCGGGAAGGCATCGTCGGCGCCATGGTCGCGCGTCGCGCCCTCGGGGCCGGCACGCCGCCCGTCCCAGGTCTCGCGCGCCGGGTCGCGCTCGCGGACGAACAGCAGGTATTCACCCTGCTCGCGGCCGGGCACGAACACCGCGACCGCCTCCGGTTCCGGGAAGCCGGTGAGGTAGTGGAAGTCGCTGTCCTGGCGGTAGGCGTACTCGACGTCGTTGTTGCGCATCCGCACCGGCGCCGCCGGCAGGATCGCGATCGAGTCGCGGCCCATCGTCTTCATCAGCTGCCGCCGCCGGCGGTCGAACTCGTCGCGTGAGATCGGCTTGACGCGCGGCATCGCGGACGGCGCGACGCGGCGCGGGGCGGGCTTGCGCATGCGGGAAGCTCGGGGCATCGGGGCGTTGCGGGTAGCCGTGGGCGGGTTCACGGGCGCGGCCGGGCTGCAGCGATGGCCAATGGTCAGTGCAGCGCCGCCCCGCCCGGAGACGGCGCGGCGGGATCGATCGATGGGCCGCGGAAGCGGGCGAGTTCGTCGAACAGCAGCTGCGCCCCGACGCGCACGAACTCGACCAGCTCCATGTAGGCCTGCTCGTTCGCCTCGTCGGTCTCGCGGGCGTCGACCGCCACCTGGGTGATCGAGGTGAGGTCGCGGACGATCTCGGCGACCTCGTCGGGCAGCGAGTCGGCATCGGGAATGGGGCTGGTGCCGAGGCCGTACAGGAAGCCCTGGCACCACTGGCCGAGTGCCGAGGCGCGATCGGCGATCGGCACCTCGTCGCCGGGCAGCATCACGTCGAACTGCATCTGGCCGGCGCTGAGCGCGCGCCGGGTGTCCTCGAACAGCGCCTCGAGTCGTTCGCGGACCTCGTGGGAGGCGCGGCCCTCGGCGTAGATCTCGCGCAGCCAGTCCTCGAAACGATAGTCCGAGGCGGCGCACAGGGCCCCGGCCAGGGTGCCGTGGGCCTCGGGGACGTCGGTGAGGGCCCGGGAATCGGCCAGCAGGCGCTCGATTTCGGGGTAATGGGCCTCTGCCATGTACTCATTATGCCTCAGGGGCGCGTTTTCGATTGACCCCCCCGAGACCGGGGAACTATATTTTTCGCATGACGGATGCCACCAAGAATGCGCTGGAAGCCGAGCTTCGCCGGCTCGAGAAGCAGGTCGACGACCTGCTCGCCCGCCTCGACGACCTCAAGGAGGAGAACCGCGCCCTGCGGCACCGTCAGGAAAGCCTGGCCACCGAACGCGCGAGCCTCCTGCAGAAGAACGAGCAGGTGCGCACCCGCGTCGAGGCGATGATCGGCCGCCTCAAGATGCTGGAGCACGGCACGTGAGCGACAAGGAACGCGACGTCGCGCGCGTCAGCGTGCGCATCCTCGAGAAGGAGTACTTCGTCGCCTGCCCGCACGAGGAGCGCTCCGACCTGCTCGACTCGGCCGAGTTCCTCAATGCCAAGATGAAGGAGATCCGCGACAGCGGCAAGGTGGTCGGCCTCGACCGCATCGCCGTCATCGCGGCCCTGAACCTCGCCAACGAGCTGCTCAAGGTGCAGAACCGCGAGAAGCGGGTCGACGAGGAGCTCGGTACCCGCCTGCGTGCGATGCGCGAGCGCATCGACGGGGCCCTGGCCCGCGGCCAGCAGCTCGAGCTCTGACGCCGCAGGCTCGCGGCCTCCGGCCACGGAAACTGCGCATTCGCGCAAGATTTTCGCGCTCCGCTCCGCTCGTGATCCCGCGCGCGCTGGTGTAGAGTGTTCCTCGCGTCGCCTGCGGTGTTCGAAAGCGGATCGGGTATACCTCTCGACCCTAAGTTGGAACGCCCAGGGGCACCAGAGCTTGCTGTCAGCACTGTGCAAGTCCGCCCCGAGCGGAAAGCCTTACCTGGCGCAGCTCGCCCCACTTGTTGCTCTGTGTCGAGAGCAACGGTCCACACCGGCACAGGCGGGTGGCGCCTTTCTTCCCCTGCCGGCGGCTCGGTCCACGAGCCGCCGCGCTTCCGGCCCCGCGCCTCCTTCCCCGCGTCGGCCGAGTCCTGCCTGCGCACCCGTTCCGCGCCGACCCCGAAGTCCCTAGGCCCCTGCCAGCCCCGGCCCGGCGCGAGACTCGCCCCCCCATGAGCGACGCCCCGGACGACGGCACGCCGAGCGATGCCGCGATCGCGGCGCAGGTGGCGCGCGCCGCGCTGCGCCGCGAAGCCCGCGACCGCCGGCGGGCGCTCTCGCCCACCGTCCGCCGACATGCGGCGCTCGCGATCGCCGCCCATCTCGCGGCGAGCGGATGGCTGCGTCCCGGACTGCGCCTCGCCGGGTATCTCGCGATGCCGGGCGAGATCGACGTGTCGGCCTGCCTGGCCGTGGCGCTGCGACGCGGCGCTTCCGTCTGGCTGCCGCGCATCGACTCGGTGCGCCGCGCACGGATGAGCTTCGCGCCCGCCGGCGGCGCGCTGCGACGCAATGCCTATGGCATCCCCGAGCCCGTGACGTGCAGTCGCGTCGGCGCGCGCTGGCTGCAGGTCGTGCTCGTACCTCTGGTCGCGGTCGACGAGGCCGGCACCCGGCTCGGCATGGGCGGCGGGTTCTACGATCGCGCCCTGGCCTGGCGCCGGCTCCGCCGCCGCTGGCAGGGGCCACGGCTGGTCGGCATCGCCCATTCGACGCAGTGCGTGGGTCACGTCCCGCCGCTCGCGCACGACATCCGACTCGACGCGCTGCTGACCGAGCGCGGCCCGATCCACTTCCGGAAGCACCCCCGATGAAGCACTGGCTGATGAAGACCGAGCCCTCGACGTTCTCCATAGACGACCTCGAGCGCGCGCCGAAGCGCACGACTCACTGGGACGGCGTCCGCAACTACCAGGCGCGGAACATGCTCCGCGACGAGATCGCGAAGGGTGACCGGGTCTTCCTGTATCACTCGAGCTGCGACGTGCCGGGCATCGTCGGCATCGCGAAGGTGACCCGGGAGGGCTACCCGGACCATACGCAGTTCGACCCGAGTCACGACCACTACGACCCCGACAGCCGGCGCGAGGAGCCGCGCTGGTACATGGTCGACGTCGCGCTGGAGAAGCGTTTCGCCCGGGAAATCAAGCTCGAAACGCTACGCGCGCATGCGCGGCGCGAACTCGACGGGCTGCTGCTGCTGCGGGCCGGTAATCGCCTCTCGGTGATGCCGGTGTCCGAGGCTCACTGGAACTTCATCCTCACGCTCGCGTGATCGGTCGATGCGTGATGCGAGTGAAGCGCGACGCGCGACTGTGATGCCTATCATCATTCGACGAGTGGGTTGCTTGTTTTTTACATTACCGTGTATATACTCGCCCTCGGACTAACCCGTAACTGGAGATGCAACATGGCCAAGGCCAAGAAGAAGGCGAAGAAGAAAGCCGCCAAGAAGAAGTAAGGATCATCGATCCTTACGCGGCGAGGAGAGGCCTGACGGCCCCCTCGCCGCCCTTCTGAAGAAGCCCGCGAAAGCGGGCTTCTTCCTTTCCGGACCCTGCGAATGCAGTGGTTCCACTCACGCTCTCCGCTCCACCGGCCACTCGACCATGAGCAGTTCCCAGAACACCGCGAAGCAGGCCGCGGCACAGGCCGCCCTCGAATGGATCCGCGACGACTCGATCGTCGGCGTCGGCACGGGCTCGACCGTGAACTTCTTCATCGATGCGCTCGCCACGCGTCGCGACCGCATCCGCGGCGCCGTCTCCAGCTCCGAGGCATCGACTGCGCGCCTGCGGGCTGCCGGCATCGAGGTGATGGACCTCAACGCGACCGGCGAGCTCGAGGTCTACGTCGATGGTGCCGACGAATCGACCCGCCATGGGTATCTGATCAAGGGTGGTGGCGGCGCGCTGACGCGCGAGAAGGTGGTCGCCGCCGCCTCGCGCCGCTTCGTCTGCATCGTCGACGAGACCAAGCTGGTCGACGTGCTCGGCCGCTTTCCCCTGCCGGTGGAGGTGGTCCCGATGGCGCGTTCCTACGTCGCGCGCGAGATCGCGCGACGCGGCGGCCAGCCCGTGTGGCGCGAGGCCTGCATCACCGACAACGGCAATGCGATCCTCGACGTGCACGGCCTCTCGATCGTCGATCCGGTGTCGATGGAGTGCGAGCTGAACCAGGTCGCCGGCGTCGTGACGGTGGGCCTGTTCGCCCAGCGACCGGCCGACGTCATCCTGGTCGGGCGGCCCGGCGGCACCGAGAAGATCGTCCTGCGCGGCTGAACGGGCGCGGCGGGCCGCGGCGGAATGCGCGCCGCACAAAAGCCGAGGCCCGCTCGCGCGGGCCTCGGGGTGTTGGCTGGGGGACTAGGATTCGAACCTAGGTAAACGGAGTCAGAGTCCGTTGTCCTACCGCTAGACGATCCCCCAATGAAGAAGAACGGCCCAACGAAGCCCGGATGGTATCAGCGCTTCGAGTACTGCGGACCGCGGCGCGCCTTGCGGTGACCGACCTTCTTGCGCTCGACCTCGCGGGCGTCGCGGGTGACGAAGCCGGCGACGCGCAGCGGGCGACGCAGGGTCTCGTCGAACTCGATCAGCGCGCGGGTGATGCCGTGGCGGATCGCACCGGCCTGCCCGGTGATGCCGCCGCCCGAGACGGTCGCCTCGACGTCGAAGCGGTTGACGAGCTGCGTCAGCTCGAGGGGCTGGCGGACGATCATCCGGCCAGTCTCCCGGCCGAAGAACTCGTCGAGCGAGCGCTCGTTGACGGTGATCTTGCCGGTGCCGGGCTTGAGGAAGACGCGGGCCGTGGCGGTCTTGCGGCGGCCGGTGCCGTAGTTCGTGACGGGCATCAGTGCTGACTCGGTGTGAAGACGGTGAGGGAAAGGGTCGCTCAGAACGCCAGCGGCTTCGGCTGCTGGGCGGCATGCGGGTGCTTGTCGCCCGCGAACACGTGCAGCTTGCGGAACATGCGGCGGCCGAGGATGGTCTTCGGCAGCATGCCCTTGACCGCGAACTCGATCGCGCGCTCCGGGTGCTCCTTCAGCAGCTTGTCGAGGTGGATCGACTTGATGCCGCCGATCGCGCCGGTGTGGTGGTAGTAGACCTTGTCGCTGAGCTTGCGGCCCGTGACGCGGATCTTCTCGGCGTTGACCACGACGATGTGGTCGCCCATGTCGACGTGCGGGCTGTAGTCGGCCTTGTGCTTGCCCTTCAGGCGCAGCGCGATGTTCGAGGCGAGGCGGCCGAGCGTCTGGCCGGCGGCGTCGATCAGGTACCAGTCGCCGCGGACGGCTTCGGGCTTGGCGAACGTGGTGGTCGTGGCGAGTGCAGCGGGCATGTTGGGTCTCCGACCTCGGGTCTGCGGCCGCGTCGTCCACCCTCTCCGGGGCGCGGCGCAGGTCGTCGTAAAAAGGCGCGAGAGTTTACTGAAGCCACCGGGGGTTTGCAAAACGCCCGCGAAGCGCCGGCGACGGCGCCAGCCGTCTCTCTTCAAGTCTCTGATTATATTGAACTTCGTGGACCGGGAGAGGGCGGCCGGGAAGGCCCGGGCGGCGCCTTTATAATGTGTCGATGGAACCGGAACGACTGCTCGACCCCCTGATCGTCACCGTGGACCGGGCGCTGCGCTCGGTGTTCGCCCCGGCGCGGGCTGCCCGCCCGATCCCCGAGGGCCTGCCCGGGGCGCCGGCCGCCGCCGCCGACTCCGCCGACGCCGCGCCTGCGTCGCAGGCCACCCCGCCCCGCGCCCTCGCGCGTACCCTGCCGACACTCGACGAACGCGAGCAGCGCGAGGCCGCGGCGCTGATGCGCGTCAACCATGCAGGCGAGGTCGCGGCGCAGGCCCTCTACCACGGCCAGGCTGCGCTGGCGCGCAATCCGCAGACGCGCGAGCTGCTGCTGCGCGCGGCCCGCGAGGAAGCGGATCACCTTGCGTGGTGCCAGGACCGGCTGCGCGAACTCGACTCGCGCCCGAGCCTGCTGAGCCCGCTCTGGTACGCGGGCTCGTTCGCCATCGGCGCGTTCGCTGCGGCGCTCGGCGACCGCGTGAGCCTCGGCTTCGTCGCCGAGACCGAGCGCCAGGTCGAGGGCCACATCGATTCCCACCTCGAGCGGCTGCCGCCGCAGGACCTGCGCAGCCGCGCGATCCTCGAACAGATGCGTGCCGACGAGATCGAGCACGGCGCGCAGGCGATGTCCGCCGGGGGAATGGATCTGCCAGGACCTGTGCGCAGCCTCATGCAGCGCACGGCACGTGTGATGACCTTCACAAGTTATTGGGTCTGAAGCAAAAGCGGCTTGCACCCCTGCGTGCTTATGTATAAAAAGCCCCCACGGTATGTAATACGCCTGTTTCGGGGGACTTGTGGTGGACGACAACGTTAAGCCGCTCAGCGACATCCCGGCGATCAATCGCTTCCTGAGCTACTGCCGCATCCGCACGGTGCCTTCCAAGACCGTGGTGATCCATGCGGGCGACCTTCCGGACGTCCTGTACTACATCATCTCCGGCTCGGTCGAAGTGATGATCGAGGACGAGGAAGGCAACGAGATGGTCCTCGCCTACCTCAACAAGGGGCAGTTCTTCGGCGAGATGGGCCTGTTCTACGAGCAGCCGACCCGCACCGCCTGGGTGCGCACCCGCGGCCAGTGCGAGCTCGCCGAGATGACCTACCCGCGCTTCCGCCAGATCGCGGCCGAGAGCCCGGGCCTGATCTTCGAGCTCGCCACGCAGCTCGCTACCCGCCTCGACCGCACCAACCGCAAGCTCGGCGACCTCGCGTTCGTCGACGTCACGGGCCGGGTCGCGCACGCGATCATGGACCTCTGCGGCGAGCCCGATGCGATGACCCATCCCGAGGGCATGCAGATCAAGGTCTCGCGCCAGGAGCTGTCGCGCCTGGTCGGCTGCTCGCGCGAGATGGCCGGCCGCGTGCTGAAGGTTCTCGAGGAGCAGGGCCTGCTGCGCGCGACCGGCAAGACGATCGTCGTCTACAACGCGCGCCCCAAGATGAAGACCCGTCCCGTGATCGTCCCGGTGAAGACCGCGGCGGCCGGCGGCGGCAAGGCCGCGGCGGCGGCCACCGCCCCGATGGACGACGACGAGGACGACGACTGGGACGACGACGACGACGAATGAGCCGCGCGGTGCCGCCTCGCCGGCACCCGCCCGATCATCGAGCGCGCCGCGGCCTGCCGCGGCGCGCGTCGTTTGGGGGGCAGTCGCCGTCCCGCGAAGTCGCCGAGGCCGCGGGCGCGGGCGCGGGCGCGGGCGCGCCAGCGCGGCGCCGGACTCAGCCGCAGCGCACGCCCTCGATCTCGCGGCGCATCCGCGCGATCGTCGCTGCGTAGTCCCCGCTGCCGAAGATCGCCGAGCCGGCGACGAAGGTGTCGGCGCCCGCGGCCGCGACCGCGCCGATGTTGTCGGGCTTGATGCCGCCGTCGACTTCGAGCCGGATGGCACGGCCGCTGGCGGCGATGCGCGCGCGCGCCTGCGCGATCTTCGGCAGCACGCCGGGGATGAAGGCCTGCCCGCCGAAGCCCGGGTTCACCGACATCAGCAGGATCATGTCCAGCGCGTCGATCGTGTAGTCGAGCCAGTCGAGCGGCGTCGCCGGGTTGAACACCAGTCCCGGGCGGCAGCCGTGCTCGCGGATCAGGCCGATGGTGCGGTCGACGTGCTCGCTCGCCTCGGGATGGAAGGTGATGTAGGTGGCGCCGGCCTTCGCGAAGTCCGGCACGATCCGGTCGACCGGCCGGACCATCAGGTGCACGTCGATCGGGGCCTGCACACCGTGGCGGCGCAGCGCCTCGCAGACCAGCGGGCCGATCGTGAGGTTCGGCACGTAGTGGTTGTCCATCACGTCGAAGTGCACGAGGTCCGCGCCGGCGCCGAGCACCGCGTCGACCTCGGCGCCGAGGCGCGCGAAGTCGGCCGACAGGATCGACGGCGCGATCCAGGGGGACGCAGGACCGGTGTTCATTGGAGTCCTCGCTTCTCGCGGACCAGCTCCCAGGCTTCGATGACCTGCTGGGTGCGGCGCTTGGCGTGCTCCAGCATCGACTCGGGAAGGCCGTTCGCCTTCAGCTTATCAGGGTGGTGACGCGACAACTGGCGCCGGTAGGCGCGCGTGACTTCCTCGTCGCTCGCGCTCGCGGCCACCTCCAGCACCTCGTAGGCCTGTTCCAGGCGCAGCTTCGACAGCGTCTCGCGGCCCTCGCCGCCGGCCTGCGAGCGGCGCGAACCCGCCCAGCCATGGCGCAGCCGCAGCACCGCCTCGACGTGCGCGAACTCGAGGCCGCCGACGCCGAGCATCGCGGCGATCTTCAGCATCAGCGGCCGCACCGGGCCGCGCAGGTCGGTGCCGGCGATCGCGGCCCGCATCTGGATCTCGAGGAAAGTGCCCAGCAGGTCGGGACGACCGGCGCAGGCGCGGCGCAGGCCCATGATCGCGCCGCCGAGGTCGTAGCCCGGCTGCTTGCCGGTGGAGAAGTGGCCGATCGCTGCGGCGACCTGCGCCGCGTCGAGGCCGAACTCGTCCATGACCGCGCGCGCGGCCTGGATCTCCTGCTCGGAAACGCGACCGTCGGCCTTGGCGACGTGGCCCATCACCTCGAACGTGGTGCGGAAGAAGCGCGCCGCGACCTGCGCGGGATTGCGGTGCGGGCGCGAGTCCTGGTACGCGGCCACTTCCGGGTCGCGGTCGGCGGCGCTGCCGCGACGCCGGCGTGCGCCCGGCTCGCCGGACGCGGCGCTGCGGCGCGCGCCCTGGCCGGCGCCGGCATCGCCGGCCGGGGCCGCGTCGTCACGGGCATCCCGCGCCGGTCGGCCGCCGCTGCCGCCACTCTTCTCGTCGTAGAGGTGGCCGGCGAGCACACCGAGCGCGACGCCGACCGGCCCGAACGCGAGACCGAGGGCGCCGCCGACGAGTTTTCCGCTCCACTTCATCCTGCAATACTAGCAATCCCGCCCCCCGGCCGATCGTAGGGTCCGTCTCCCTTGCAGAACCTCCCCCCGCAGCACGCGCCCGCGCCGGGCGCCGCGGCCACCGTGCACCGCACCGCACTGCGCCACCTGCGCCCGATCCACGCCGGCAAGGTCCGTGACATCTACGAGATCGACGCCGCGACGATGCTGATCGTCACCACCGACCGGCTCTCGGCCTTCGACGTGGTGCTGCCGGACCCGATCCCGCACAAGGGCCGGGTGCTCACCGAGATCTCGAACTTCTGGTTCGCCCGCACCGGGCACATCGTGCCGAACCAGCTCACGGGCCGCTCTCTCGACGCGCTGCCCCTCGACCCGGACGAGCGCGGCCTGCTCGAGGGGCGCGCGGTCATCGTGCGCCGCCTGAAGGCCCTGCCGCTCGAGGCCGTGGTGCGCGGCTACCTGATCGGCTCGGGATGGAAGGACTACCAGCGCAGCGGCGCGCTCTGCGGCATCGCGCTGCCGACGGGCCTGCGACTCGCCGAGAAACTGCCGCAACCGCTGTTCACGCCGGCCTCGAAGGCCGCGGCCGGCGAGCACGACGAGAACATCGCCTTCGACGACGTCGTGCGACTGGTCGGCGCCGATCTCGCCGCGCAGGTGCGCGACACCGCGCTGGCGCTCTACGGGTTTGCGGCGGCGCACGCTCTGGCGCGCGGCATCATCGTCGCCGACACCAAGTTCGAGTTCGGCGTCGATGACGCCGGCCGCCTGCACCTGATCGACGAGGTCGTCACGCCCGATTCCTCGCGCTTCTGGCCCGCCGACACCTATCGCGTCGGCATCAGCCCGCCCTCGTTCGACAAGCAGTTCGTGCGCGACTACCTCGAGACCCTCGACTGGGACAAGAAGGCGCCGGGCCCGGCGCTGCCGCCGCAGATCGTCCAGAAGACCAGCGAGAAGTACCGCGAGGCCCTCGCGCGGCTCACCGGCCCCGCGTTGCCGGGGCTCTGATCCCGCATACGCAAGACCAGAGAGACCGATAGGAAAATAGATCGGAAAATAGATCCGTCCCTGTTTTTGCGGTCTTCAGGGCTCGGTGTAGAGCTGGCGCAGCGCGTCGCGGGCGCGGCGGTCGATTCCCAGCGCGGATTCGAGGTAGTGATCGACGCTGCCGTGCTGGCGCTCGATCGCGGCGAAGGCGGCCTCGAGGTAGGACGCGTCGACGCTCAGCATGACCTGCAGCATCTCTGGCCGGAGCGCACGCAGCCATTCGCCGTGGCGCCGACTCATTGCCGCGGCGGCCTCGGGACCGGGGCGATAGTGTTCGTTCGAGAGCAGGTAGTCGGCGACGAGGGTGTCGCGCGGCACGCCGAGCGCCGCGAGCAGCAGCGCGGCGCCGACGCCGGTTCGATCCTTGCCGGCCGAGCAGTTGAAGGCGAGCGGTGCCTCGTGGCGCAGCAGCGCAGCGAACAGGGCACGGTAGGCAGCCGCGAAGTGCGCCGGCAGGCCTTCGTAGAGCCGGATGAACGCGCCGCGGGCGGCCGCGACGTCGGCGTCGGGTCGCGGCAGTACCTGGCTGAGCGCGCTCAGGTCGAGCACGTAGTCGTGGTCGAGCAGGCGCGGGCCTCGACCGCTGCTCCAGCGGACCGGCTCCTGGGCGCGTTCGTCGGTGGCGCGCAGGTCGAAGACCACGCGCAGTCCCAGGCCCTCGAGCTGCGCATGGTCGCGGGGCGTCAGCGAGCCGAGCGAGGCGGACCGGAAGATCCGGCGCCAGCGCACGCGCCGGCCGTCGAGCGTCTCGTAGCCGCCGAGGTCGCGGAAGTTGCGGACCCCCTCGAGCGGCAGCACGCGCTCGGGGACGGCCGCACCGGGAGGGCGCATCGACGGGCCGGCGGTCGTGTCGTTCATGCGTGTTCCAGCGCCCAGCGGCGGATCACCGCGTGCAGCGCATCGAGGCCATCGGTGAGCGCGGCAGGCCCGGGCTGCAGGATGATCGCCGACTTGATCTCGTGCAGCTCGCCGTCGCGCACCGCCGGCACCGCGGACCAGCCGGGGCGTGCTGCGACGCGCTCTGGGCGGAACTTCCTGCCGCACCAGGAGCCGAAGACCAGGTCGGGCGCGCGTCGCGGCACCTCCAGCGGATCGGCGACGATGCGGTCGCGGCCGAGCGACCGGCTCGCCAGCTCGGGGAAACAGTCGTCGCCGCCCGCGATGCCGACGAGTTCCGAGACCCACTCGATTGCCGAGATCTGTGGCTCGTCCCACTCCTCGAAGTAGACCCGCGGCCGGCGCGGCAGCGCCGCGGCCGCGGTGCCGACCTCGTCGAGGTGATCCTCCAGCCGCGCCACCAGCGCGGCAGCGCGCGCCTCGCACCCGACCATCCCACCGATCACGGTGATGGTGCGCAGGATCCCGGCGACGCTGCGATGGTTGAACACGTGCACCTCGATCCCGGCGCGCACCAGGTCAGCCGCGATGTCGGCCTGCAGGTCCGAGAAGCCGAGCACCAGGTCGGGGCGCAGCTCGACGATGCGCCCGAGCTTCGCCGAGGTGAACGCCGACACCCGCGGCTTCTCGCGGCGCGCCCGGGGCGGTCGCACGGTGAAACCCGAGATGCCGACGATCCGCCGCTCCTCGCCGAGCAGGTAGAGGGTCTCGGTGGTCTCCTCGGTCAGGCAGACGATGCGTTCGGGATGACGGGCGGGCAAGCGGACTCCGGCAGCACAGGTCAGGTCCGGGCGGCAGGCGCGTTCGCAGCCCGGGTCGTGCCGGCGCGATCCTAGCCGAGGACGCGCGGGGTGTCAGGCCGGCTTCGGGCCGGGTGGCGACGACCGACGGGCCGGGTCCGGGTAAAGTGGCACGGCATGCTCGAACCGCTCTGGCGACTGCTCGACCACTTGCTCTGGGGCGCGCGCGCAGTCGGCGCCACCCCGCTCGCGGTGACCCTGCGCCTGCTGCGCTACCCGTACGCCGTGCTGCGCGACCTGTCGCGAGGCCAGGTCAACCTGCGCGCGATGGGCCTCGTCTACGCCACGCTGCTGTCGCTGGTGCCGCTGCTCGCGTTCAGCTTCGCGGTGCTGAAGGTGTTCGGCGCGCACCGCGAACTCGAGCCGGTGGTGCTCGAGTTCTTCCGCCCGGTCGGGCGCAGCGCCACCGCGCTCACGGCCCGCGTCATGGAGTTCGCCGACAGCGTCTCGAGCGGGATCGTCGGCTCGGTCGGCCTGGCGCTGCTGCTGTGGACGCTGATCGGCACGATCCAGAAGGTCGAGGACAGCTTCAACTTCCTGTGGCGCGTCGAGCAGCCGCGCAGCTTCGGCCGGCGCATCGCCGAGTACCTGTCGCTGCTGGTCCTCGGACCGCTCCTGCTCGTGGTGTTCCTCGGCCTAGCCCACTCGGCGATCCAGAGCGCGGCCGTGCAGACGCTCGCCGCGCTGCCCCTGCTGGACCGGCTGATGGCGCTCGGTCTCGCCATCGCGCCCTATGCGATGGTGACGGCGATCTTCACCGGCCTCTACATGTTCGTGCCCAACACCAGCGTCCGGGCCTTGCCGGCACTGGCTGGCGGGCTCGCCGCCGGCGTGCTCTGGGCAGCGACCGGCAAGGTGTTCACCGAGCTGGTCGTGTACACCACGCGCCTCACGGTGGTGTACGCCGGCTTCGCCATCATCGTCGCCGCCCTGCTGTGGACCTACCTCGGCTGGCTGATCCTGCTGGTCGGCGTGCAGCTGTCGTTCTACGTCCAGAACCCCTCCTACCTGCGCCTCGGGCTCACCGAGCTGCGGCTCTCCAGCGTCGAGCTCGAGGAGCTGGCGCTGAAGGTGATGTTCCTGGTCGGCTCGGCGCACACCCGGGGCGAGGTGCGCTGGCGGGTCAACGACCTGGCGCGCGAGCTCGGCATGCCGGGCATCGCGATCTCGCAGGTGGTGTCGGCGCTGGAGCGCGCCGGGATGCTGACCGCCAACGACCGGGAACAGCTGGTGCCGGCGCGCGACATCGGCCACATCCGCCTGCGCGACATCCTCGAGGTCGCGCGCAACCAGCGCAGCGGCCATGCGACGGCGCGCGGACTCGCGGTGCCGGAGGTGGACGCGCTGCGCGCCTCGCTGGAGCGTGCCTGGCGCGAGCGCTGCGGCGAGCGCACGCTGCGCGACCTGATCGAAGCGCCCGCCTGAGCCGGCGTTGGCCGTGGCGCCGGCCGCGTCCCGCGGCGTCAGCGCTCGGGCTGGCGCTGCTCCATGTGCCAACGCATGAAGCTCATCGGCCCCTTCCAGGGCACGACCGACGCGAACAGCCCGGGGAACCTCGCGAGGATCCGGGCGCGCAGGTCGGTCGGGATCTGCTCCGGCGCGTCGACCTTGCGACCCTCGGCCTGCCACAGCATCTGGCCCGGGAGCGGCCCGAGCAGCATCCACGGGAACCAGCCGCTCAGCACGGTCAGCGAATAGTCCGCCGGCAGCGCGGTGCGCGCCGGGTCGGCGAAGTCGGCGAGCGCCACCGTGTAGCTGCGCAGGGTCAGCGCACGGAAGCGCGGGCCGCTCGATTCGAGCCTCCACACGGCCGGGTCCAGCGGATGCGGCGAGTCGGTGCGTGACTCGCGGGTGAAGCGCGCCGTGCCCGCGGACGTCACCCAGGGCGAAAAACCGCCACCGGGCACGAAGTCCGCCGCCCTGGAGGTCAGCGGGTTCGGGCCCTCTGGGTAGTGCAATGGGCGCACGATGCGGCCGTTGAGGGGGTTGCGCCACTCGTCGAGGATCTCGCCGCTGGCGAGGTCGCGGAACACCGTGGCCTCGCTGAAGGTGATCGTGGCCGAGCTGGGATCGAATGCGGCGAGCTTGCGCCGGATCACCGAATCGAAGCCCAGCAGTGGCACGATGGCGCCGTCGGGCAGCGCCGCGTGCAGCCGGCCCGTGAACCACTTCCAGGTGTCGGCGCCCGCGAGGTCGCAGACGACGCGCACGTAGGTGCGCACCGGGTCTTGCGCCCAGTCCGGCCGCTGCGCCGGCGGCAACGGCGACGGCGCTGAAGCTACGGAGGACACGGCGTCGACAGGTGCGCCCGCGCGTGGTGGCGCCGCGGCGACGGCCCGGGTCCCCGGGACGGCCGCCAGCACGACCCCGCCGGCCAGGCGATGCAGCAGCTCGCGTCGCTGCCGCGAGGCGACCGGTGGGTGGGACGGGTGTCTCATTCGCCAGCGATCGTCATCTGCTCCAGCAGCAGCGATCCCATGCGGATCCCGCCCCGCAGGTCGAGGTCTGCGCCGATCGCGACGACGTTGCGGTACATGTCCTTGAGGTTGCCCGCGATCGTGACTTCCTGCACCGGGAAGGCGATCGCGCCGTCCTCGACCCAGAAGCCGGTGGCGCCGCGCGAGTAGTCGCCGGTGACGCCGTTGACGCCCTGCCCCATCAGCTCGGTGACCAGCAGGCCCCGCCGCATCTGCCGCATCAGCGCCGCGGCATCGGGCGCGCCAGCGCTCGGGTCGACGAGGAGGTTGTGCAGGCCGCCCGCGTTGCCGGTGGTGACCAGCCCGAGCTTGCGCGCCGAGTAGCTGCCGAGCAGGTATCCGTCGACGACGCCGTCGCGCACCAGCTCGCGGTCGCGGGTGCGCACGCCCTCGCTGTCCCACGCGCCGCTCGCGAGGCCCTTCCGGAGGAACGGCCGCTCGTGCATCTGCACGAACGCGGGGAACACCTGCTGGCCCGCGGCGCCCAGCAGGAACGTGGACTTGCGGTACTGCGCGCCACCGCGGATCGCGGCGACGAAGTGGCCGACGAGGCCGCGCGCCACCTCGGGCGCGAACAGCACGGGCGCCTTCTGCGTCGGCAGGCGGCGCGCGCCGAGCCTTGCGATCGCGCGCTCGCCGGCGACGCGACCGACCTTGGCCGCCTGCTCGAGTTCGCGCGGGTCGCGGGCGGTCGTGTACCAGTAGTCGCGCTGCATGTCGTCGCCGGCCTGCGCGATCAGCACGCAGCTGAGCGTGTGGCTCGAGCTCGACTGGCCGGCGAGGAAGCCGTGGCTGTTGCCGTAGACCCGCACCCCGCGGCTGGTCGAGACCGTGGCGCCCTCGGAATTCTCGAGGCGTGCGTCGACCTCGCGGCCCGCGGCCTCGCAGCGCTGCGCGAGCGCGACCGCCTCGTCGGGCTCGATCGGCCAGTCGAAGTCGAGCTCGAGGTCGGGAAACTCGGTGGCGAGGTGCTCGGGATCGGCGAGGCCCGCGCAGGCGTCCTCGGCGGTGTAGCGCGCGATCGTGCAGGCCTTGGCGACGGTGTCGCGGATCGCCGCGGGCGCCAGGTCGCCGGTGCTCGCCGAACCCTTGCGCGTGCCGAAGTAGACCGTGATGCCGAGGCCGCGGTCGCGCTGGTACTCCACCGTCTCGACCTCGCCGAGGCGCACCGTGGCGTTCAGGCCCTTCTGCAGGCTCGCGTCGGCCTCGGCCTGGGTCGCGCCGCGGCGGCGCGCTTCCTCGAGCGCGAGCGCGACGACGGATTGAAGTTCGGGGATGCGGCTGGCATCGACGGGTTGTGACATGCGAAGGTCCCGGGCGCATGCTGCGCCGCTCAGGCAGAATTGTAGCAGCGCGGCCCCTGCCCCACGGCCCGGGATGGGCCGGCGCGAGCCCGGGGCCACAGATGATCCGCGACCGCGACCACCACCACGACCGTGACGACTTCGACCCGGCTGCCGAGCCTCCGAGCAAGAGCGCCCGCAAGCGCGCCGCGCATGCGGCGCAGGACCTCGGCGAGCGGCTGGTCGGCCTGCGCGAGTCCGAGCTCGCCGCGTTGCCCCTGCCCGAGCGGCTGCTCGACGCGATCCGCCTCGCGCGCCGCATCACCGCGCGCGGCGGGCTCGCGCGCCAACGGCAGTACATCGGCAAGCTCATGCGCGAGATCGACACCACGCCGATCGAGGCCGCGCTCGCGGCGCGCGAGGGCGTCGGTGCGCGGCAGGCGGAACTGTTCCGCCGCCTCGAGGGCTGGCGCACGCGGCTGGTGACCGAGGGCGAGCCCGCGCTCGACGCGCTGTGCGCCGCGCAGCCGGGCCTCGATCGCGACCGCATCGGCGCGCTGCTGGCGCGCGCGCGTGGCGCGAGCGGCGACGCCGAACGCGCGAGCACGGCGCGCGCGCTGTTCCGCGAGCTGCGCCGGCAGTTCGAGGCGGCCGGCGGTGCGGCACCGGCCGCGCCCGGCAGCGGCGGGGCCTGATGGGCCGCTCGGCTGCGCCGCCACCCGAGTTCCCCTAGAATGCCGCGATGAAGAATGCCGCGATGAACCCGCTCGTCGGCCTGATCATGGGCTCGCGCTCCGACTGGGAAACGCTGCGCCCGGCGGCCGAGACGCTCGAGAAGCTCGGCATTCCGCACGAGGTGCGCGTGGTCTCGGCACACCGCACTCCGGACCTGCTGTTCGAGTACGCGGGCGCCGCCGCTGGGCGCGGCCTGCGCTGCATCATCGCGGGCGCGGGCGGCGCGGCCCACCTGCCCGGCATGGTCGCCGCCAAGACCACGCTGCCGGTGCTCGGCGTGCCGGTGCAGTCGAAGGCGCTCAACGGCCTCGACTCGCTGCTGTCGATCGTGCAGATGCCGGCCGGCGTGCCGGTCGCGACGTTCGCGATCGGCGTCGCGGGCGCCACCAATGCCGCGCTCACCGCGGCGGCGATCCTCGCGCTGCAGGACGCGACGCTCGACGCGGCGCTCAAGGACTTCCGGCGCCGCCAGACCGAGGCCGTGCTCGAGCACCCGGACCCGCGCGTCGCCGCGCCATGACGGTCGGCATCGTCGGCGCAGGCCAGCTCGGGCGGATGCTGGCGCTCGCGGGATATCCCCTCGGCCAGGACTTCCTGTTCCTCGACCGCACGGACGACACGCCGGGCGCCAAGGTGGCCCCGTCGCTGCGCGGCGAGTTCACCGACCGCCGCCTGCTGCGCGAGCTCGCGCGGCGCTCCGAGGTCATCACCTTCGACTGGGAGAACGTCTCGGTCGAGAGCCTGGCCGCGCTCGGCAGGCGCACCCGGATCGCGCCGCCGCTCGCCGCGCTCGCCGCCTCGCAGGACCGGCTCTCCGAGAAGCGGCTGTTCGACCGCCTCGGCATCCCGACCACGCGCTACGCGGCGGTCGACTCGCGTGCCTCGCTGCTGCGCGCGGTGAAGCGCATCGGGCTGCCGGGCGTGCTCAAGACGCGCCGCATGGGCTACGACGGCAAGGGCCAGTCGGTGCTGCGCCGGCTCGACGACCTCGACGCCGCGCTCGCGACGATGGGTGGGCAGCCCGCCATCTACGAAGAGTTCGTGCCGTTCGACTTCGAGGTCTCGATCATCGGCGCGCGCAGCACGCGCGGCGAGGTGGCGATCTACCCGCTGAACGGCAACGTGCACCGCGACGGCATCCTGCGCGTCACGCGCTCACCGCACGGCACCGCAGCGCTGCAGCGGCGCGCCGCGGGCCACCTGCGACGGATGCTCGGGCACTTCGACTACGCGGGCATCCTCAACATCGAGTTCTTCGTGCGCCGCGGCCGGCTGGTCGCGAACGAAACTGCACCGCGCGTGCACAATTCGGGGCACTGGACGATCGAGGGCGCCGAGACCAGCCAGTTCGAGAACCACCTGCGGGCGATCCTCGGGCTCCCGCTCGGCAGCACGGCTGCTCGCGGCCACGCCGCCATGGTCAACCTGATCGGCACGATGCCCGGCCGCGAGGCGCTGCTCGCGATCCCGGGCCTGCACCTGCACGACTATGCCAAGGCGCCGCGCCCGGGGCGCAAGCTCGGCCACTGCACGTTGGTCGCCGCGAACCCGGCGGCGCGCGAGCGGCGGCTGCGCCGCCTGCTGCGACTGGTCGACCGCGGCGCCTGAGGCGACGCTGCGCTCGCGCTTCGTCGCGGCGTGCCGCCCGGGAGGCGGCGCCTGCATCCCTTCCCGAAACGCCTCGGCGGGCTCCCCCCGCCACCCCGGGCGTTGCCCGGTGATCGGCGGCGCGGCGCGGCGCGGCGGCGGCACCACCGAGGACCAGAATGTGCCGTACATTCAATAATTTGACGTAATGTCTTGAAGATACACCTGTGAGCACCGCATCATGGCGGGGCTTGTGACCCCGCGGGGACAATGGTCGCTCTCATGTATCTCGATCTCTTCAAGCTCCGTGAGCTGCCGTTCCGGCTCAGCCCCGACCCGGAATTCCTCTACCTCTCGAAGAACCATGCGCGCGCCAAGGCGTACATGGAGTCGACGATCTGGTTCACCGACGGCTTCGTGGTGATCACCGGCGAGATCGGCTCGGGGAAGACCACGCTGATCGAGACGTTCCTGAAGGAGCTCGACCAGGACGTGGTGGTGGCGCAGATCAACCAGACGCAGGTCTCGGCGCTCGAGTTCCTGCAGACGCTGCTGGTGCAGTTCGGTTTCCAGCCCTTCAAGATGAAGAAGGCGGAGATCCTCGCGACGCTGAACCAGTTCCTGATCGAGCAGTACGCCAGCAACCGCAAGGTGCTGGTGATCGTCGACGAGGCGCAGAACCTGTCGCCGAAGGTGCTGGAGGAAGTGCGCATGCTGTCCGGGGTCGAGACGACCAAGGACAAGGTGCTGCGGATCATCCTCGCCGGGCAGCCGGAGCTGAACCAGAAGCTCGACGCGCCGGAACTGGTGCAGCTGGTGCAGCGCGTGCGGTTGCGCTTCCACCTCAGCGCCTTGACGCGCGAGGACATGGAGGGCTACGTGCGCCACCGTCTGGAGGTCGCCGGCGCGGAGGGTCGCGAGATCTTCCAGCCCGATACGTTCGACAAGATATACCGCTATACCGGTGGCACGCCGCGCCTCATCAACACCCTGTGCGACACCGCGATGATGGCGGCGTTCAGCGCCGACCGCGACGTCGTCACGCTCGAGGACGTCGACGCGGCGATCGCCGAGCTGCAGTGGGTGGAGTTCAGCCAGCGGCCGAACAGCGCCGCGCTGCACCTGCGCGAGGGTGTCGAGGAGACCGAGGACGAGGACGCCGGCCCGCGTCGCGTGGTCGCCGGCGCCGCGCCGGCGCCGCGCAAGGCCGCACCCACGGTCGGCCGGATCGTCGTCTCGACCGAGACGGGCGACGTCGCGGAGGTGCCGCTCAAGGTCGGGCGGATGGTGATCGGCCGCACCGCCGACAACGACCTGCAGATCGACAGTCGCTTCGTCAGCCGTCACCACTGCCAGGTGGTGTCGACCGCCGACCTGTCGGTGATCGAGGACCTCAACAGCACCAACGGCATCTTCCTCAACCAGAAGAAGATCCGCCGCCACGTGCTGATCGACGGCGACATCATCGAGCTCGGCACCCACCGCCTGCGCTACGTCGAGGAGCGCACCGGCGGCGCCGGCTCCGGCGGCATCGACACCCTGCCCGGCGCCCAGGAAACCGCGCTGCTCGAGTAGGAGAAAAAGGGGACGGAAAAAGGGAAAAAGGGAAAAAGGGGACAGATTTATTTTTGGAAAAAGCAGACCGATTTATTTTTCGCGCGTTCCGAGAGCGGA
>JALORN010000090.1 GCA_025458905.1 Steroidobacteraceae bacterium | reverse complement strand
AAGTCGCCCGAGGGCTGGCAGCTCGTGAGCCCCGGCCGCGGCAGCGCGCGCGACGCGCAGGGCATCGCGCGCTGGCGCTCCGACACGCCGCTCGACGAGCTGCACATCGTCGGCGGCCCGCTGCGGCGCTATGCGCGTGCCGCCGGCGCGGTGACCGCCGAGGTCTACCTGCGCAAGCCGGACGATGCGCTCGCCGCGAGATACCTCGAGGCGACCGCGCGCAACCTCGAGATGTACCGTGCGCTGATCGGCACCTACCCCTACGACAAGTTCGCGCTGGTCGAGAACTTCTGGGAGACCGGCTACGGCATGCCGAGCTTCACCCTGCTCGGGCCGCAGATCATTCGCTTCCCGTTCATCCTCACCTCGTCCTACCCGCACGAGATCCTGCACAACTGGTGGGGCAACGGCGTGTTCGTCGACTACGCCAGCGGCAACTGGTGCGAGGGCCTCACCGCCTACCTCGCCGACCACCTCTACAAGGAACAGCAGGGGCAGGGCGCCGAGTACCGCCGCGACACGCTCAAGAAGTACCGCGACTTCGTCAAGGACGGACGCGACTTCCCGCTGTCCGAGTTCCGCTCGCGCCACAGCCCGGCGACCGAGGCGGTCGGCTACGGCAAGGCGTTGATGACCTTCCACATGGCGCGCCGCCAGCTCGGCGACGCGGCCTACGTGCGCGGGCTGCAGCGCTTCTATCGCGAGCAGCGCGGCAAGCGCGCGGGCTTCGACGACCTCGCACGTGCGCACGGCGCGGCCGCCGACGTCGACCTCGCGCCGTTCTTCCGCCAGTGGGTGACGCGCGCCGGTGCGCCGGACCTGCGGGTCGCGGAGGTCGTAGTGGCCGCGGCGGGTGCGGGCACGCCGACCGCCGGAGCGATCGCCTCGCCGGGCTCCGCGGATTCCGCCGGCGCTGCCGGCCGAGCGGGTGCGACGCACGTCGTGCGCGGCGTGCTGCGCCAGGTGCAGAAGGCCGAGCCGTTCGCGCTCGACGTGCCGTTCGCGGTGCGCACCGCCGCCGGCACCGAGGTCTTCACGGTCCGGGCGACGGGTCGCGACACGCGCTTCGAGTTCGCGGTCCGCGGCGGCGCGCCGCTGTCGCTCGAGGTCGACCCGGAGTTCGACCTGTTCCGCCTGCTCGATGCGCGCGAGACCGCGCCGTCGCTCGGGCAGATGTTCGGCGAACCCGAGGTGGTGGCGGTACTGCCGTCGAAGGCCCCGCCGGCGGTGCTCGCGGCCTACCGCGGGATGCTGGAGTTCTGGGGCGGTGGCGGCGCGCAGAAGTTCGACGTGCGCAGCGACGCCGACCGCGCGCCGCTGCCGCAGGACCGGCCCGTCTGGGTGTTCGGGCGCGACAACGCGCTCGCGGCGAGGCTCTTCGCCAGCGATCCGGCGACCGCGTTCGAGGTGGGCACGGACGCGATCCGCGCCGGCAGCGGCCGCATCCCGTATGCGGGCCATTCCGCGGTGATCGTGCGCCGCCATCCCGCCAATGCGGCCAAGGCGGTGGCCTGGGTGCTCGTCGACCCGCTCGAGGCCGCGCCCGGCCTCGCGCGCAAGCTCCCGCACTACGGCAAGTATTCCTACCTCGGCTTTGCCGGCACCGAGCCCGCGAACGACGTCAAGGGCGAGTGGCTCGCGGCCGACTCGCCGCTGCACGTCGAGTTGCGGCCGGCGGCGCAGCGCGCGACCGAGCTGCCCGCGGCGAAGTACCCGGCGCGCGCGCCGCTGGCGCGCCTGCCCGCGGTGTTCGACGGGGCGGCGATGGCCGCGCACGTGCAGTGGCTCGCCGACCCCGCGCGCGACGGCCGCGGGCTCGGCACCGCCGGGCTCGAGGCGAGCTCGCGCTACGTCGCCGAGGCGTTCCGTGCCGCGGGCCTGCCGCCGGCGCGCAGCTCGACGCCGCCCGGTGCGCCGCAGGCGACGATGATCGGCGCGAACCTCGACGACTACTTCCAGGAGTTCGAGTTCACGCCGGCCGGTGCGCAGCGACCGGTGAAGGCGCGCAACGTGATCGCCGTGCTGCGCGGCTCGAACCCGCAGTTTGCTGGCGAGGCCGTGGTCGTCTCGGCGCACTACGACCACCTCGGCCGCAGCGGGCCCGGCGTGCGCGTCGCCGAGGTCGGCCAGGTGCATCCCGGCGCCGACGACAACGCCAGCGGCGTCGCGGTGCTGCTCGAGCTCGCCCGCACGCTCGCCAACGCCGGCGCGCCACCGCGCACCGTGGTGTTCGTCGCCTTCGCCGGCGAGGAGGCGGGCCTGCAGGGCTCCAGGCACTACGTCGCAAACCCGGTGCCCCTGCCGCTCGCGGGCATCCGCTCGGTGCTGAACCTCGACACCGTCGGCCGGCTCGGCGACGGCCCGGTGCAGGCGCTCGCCACCGGCACCGCCAGCGAGTGGCAGCACGTGTTCCGCGGCATCACGTTCTCCACCGGCATCGCGACGCGCAACGTGCCCGGCGCCTCGCAGTCCTCCGACCAGCAGAGCTTCATCGAGCGCGGCATCCCGGGCGTGCAGCTCTTCACCGGCGCGCATCTCGATTACCACCGCCCCGGCGACACCGCCGACAAGGTCGACGTCACCGGCCTCGTGAAGGTGGCGACCGTGGCGCGCGAGGCGGTCGACTACCTCGCGCAGCGGCCAGGGCCACTGACCGCGACCATCGACGCCTCGGCCCTGTCCGGCGGTGCGGCGGCGCCAGGCGGCACGCCTGCCGGCGCGGCCGGCGCGGCCGGGCGCGCGGACGGCCGCGGCGACGGCAACCCGCGTCGCGTGTCCTTCGGCCTCGTGCCGGACTATGCGCACCAGGGCGCCGGCGTGCGTGCCGAGTCCGTGGTGCCGGGCTCGCCGGCGGCGCGCGCCGGCTTCGCCGCCGGCGACGTGCTGCTCGCGCTCGACGACCGCCCGGTCGCCGACCTCGGCGGCTTCGCCGCAGCCCTGAAGCGCTACGCCCCCGGCGACAAGGTCGCCGCGCGGCGGCTGCGCGACGGCGTCGAGTCCATCCTCACCGTGGACCTTGCCGAGCGCTGAGGGCCAGCCGTGTCCGCGCTGCCGCTGCGCATCGTCGAGGCCGACGACTCGCCGGCGACGCTCGCGCGCATCCGCGAGCTGTTCGAGGAGTACGCACGCGACCTCGGCCACGACCTCGCCTTCCAGGACTTCGCGACCGAGCTCGCGACGCTGCCCGGCAAGTACGCGCCGCCCGGCGGCGCGATCCTGGTCGCGGCCGCCGGGGCGCTCGCCACCTCCGGCGCCTGCGATCCGCGCGAACCGGACCGTGTCTCGGCCGACCTCGTCGCCGGCTGCGTGGCCCTGCGGCCGCTCGGCGATCCC
Source organism: Steroidobacteraceae bacterium (assembly GCA_025458905.1). Taxonomy (GTDB): domain Bacteria; phylum Pseudomonadota; class Gammaproteobacteria; order Steroidobacterales; family Steroidobacteraceae; genus UBA964. The sequence goes on along the minus strand of JALORN010000090.1, from coordinate 7,927 downwards.
GCTGCGCGCAACGCAGAGATGAAGCGGCTGTGGGTCCGTCCAGCGTGGCGCCGTGCCGGCCTCGGCCGCCGCCTCGCCGAGGCGATCGTCGAGCGCGCCCGCCAGCTCGGCTACGGCCGCATCCGCCTCGACACGCTCGCCTCGATGACGCCGGCGCTCGCCCTCTACCGCTCGCTGGGGTTTCGCGAGATCCCGCCGTACTATCCGAATCCCCTGCCCGACGTGGTGTACCTCGAGAAGACCCTGTGGCCGAGCTGATCGCACAACCCACCGTGGTGCCCGCCGTCGGCACCCGGCCCAAGCGGATCGAGGAGTACGTCGGGCGCGTCAACACCCCGGGCGAGGCTGCGCGCACCGGCAAAGCCGTCAGCATCGCCCGCATGCAGAGCCCCGCGGGCTGGCTCGAGCCGGGGCAGGTCCCCGAGTTCGACGAATACACCGTGGTGTTGCGAGGCAGCCTGCGCGTCGAGTCGCGCGGCCCCGACGGCACGCCCGTCGTGCTCGACGTCGCCGCCGGCCAGGCCGTGATCGCGCGCCGCGGCGAGTGGGTGCGCTACAGCACGCCCGGGCCCGACGGCGCCGAGTACGTCGCGGTCTGCCTGCCGGCCTTCTCGCCGGACACGGTCCACCGCGATCCATGACCCCGGCGCCGGCCACAAGCCGGACGCTTCCGACACGCGGCATCGGCCACGTCGACCCTGCCACGTCGTACTCCGCCCGACAGCGGGACGCGCCCCCCGCCCGCACCATCCGACTTCCTGCCTGCGCCGAGGGAACCCAGGATGCGTGTTGCTCTCCCGCGATCGCCGGCTGGCGCGGCGCACCCGCACGTGACGTCCGGGCACGATGCCTGACGTCCTCGGCGTGCTGCTGCGGCGCTGCGGCTGGCGCCTGCCGACCGGTGCGCGCGCCGCGGCGACGGCTTTGCGTCCTGCGGCGGTCTCGCGTCCCGCGGCGATGACCCGACCCGCGGCGGTGATCGCGACGCCTCGCCTCACGCTGCGCGAGCTGGTGTTCGACGATGCGCCGTTCGTGCTGCGGCTGCTGAACGACCCGACCTTCCTGCGCTACATCGGCGACCGTGGCGTGCGCGACCTCGACGATGCGCGCCGCTACATCCAGCGCGGCATGCTCGACAGCTATGCGCAGCACGGCTTCGGCCTGTGGCTGGTCGAGCTGCCCGGCCCGCCGTCGCAGCCGATCGGCCTTTGCGGCCTCGTCTCGCGCGAGGGCTTGCCTGCGCCCGACATCGGCTTCGCCTTCCTGCCGGCCTGGTGGTCGCGCGGCTACGCCCACGAGGCGGCGGCCGCCGTGATGGCGCACGCGCGCCGCGTGGTCGGCCTCGAGCGGGTACTGGCGATCGCCTCGCCGCACAACGACGGCTCGCTGCGCCTGCTGCACAAGCTCGGCTTCCACTATGAGCGCGACGTGCTGATGCCGGGCGACGCCGAGGCCGTCGCCCTGTTCGCCTGCGAGACCGCCGCACCGGCCACGCGGGCCATGGCGGGGGTGGACGAGGCGCCGGAGGCAGGACGGTCCGGGTGAACCCCGGCGCCGCGCATGCGAAGATGGCGGCTCGCTGGGTCGCGGAGTCCACGATGAGCAGGCTTCCCGTGCCACGCGCCGTGCTGCCCGGCGGCTTCGATGCCGCCGACCAGGCGCGCCGCTTCTCCGAGGAGTCGCTGCGCGACAAGCTCGCGCGCTTCGGCCGTGCCGCCGGCCGCGAGGTCGTGGAGAAAGTGCTGTGGCTGTGGTTCGCCAGCCGCCGGCCCGACGTGCCGGCCTGGGCTCGCACCACCATCTACGGCGCCCTGGCGTACTTCGTGCTGCCGATCGACGCGATCCCCGACCTGCTGCCGCTCGCCGGCTACTCGGACGACCTCGGTGTGCTCGCCTGGGCGCTGCTGACGATCTCGCGCTACGTCGATGCCGACGTCAAGCGCCGCACGGCCGCGGTGCTCTCGAGGCTGTTCCCCGCCGGGTCCGCGACGCCGAGCACCTGACAGTAGCGCAGGTCACAGTCGGCGCAGCGCCCCCGCGGGCTGCACCAGCGCAGGCTCTTGCCGTTGATGCGCCCCCAGAAGAGCCCGGCGGGGTCCGCGTCGAATTCGCGCAGCAGCTCGACGAAACTGTGCGCCGGCGCGCGCCGCGGATAGCGCCGCCAGCGGCCGCGGTCGTCGACATGGTAGAGCCGCCACTCGTTGCCGGCCGCGCGGTAGCGGAACTGCGCGAGCTCGATCGGCCGCCCGGTGCCCGGGATGCCGAACAGCCGCTGCAGCTCGTGGACCGTCGCGCGGTCCCAGCCGACGCTGAACCCGAGCAGCACTGCATGGCGGGCGCTCGGCGGGCAGATGCGGTCGCAATAGTTCTGCAGCAGCCGTTCGACGAGGCGCTGCGTGTGCAGCGGTATGCCGTTCACGGCCCTAGCCTAGCGCGACCACGCGGCCCACCGCTATTCTCGTGGCGTGGCGCATACCCTCATCGACCGCGATCCAGATTCCGGGTTCAGCTTCGATGCGGCCACGTGCGAGGTCTCGCACCCTGGCGGCGGTCCACCACGCACCCGCCTGGTCGCGAGCGCGCCGCGCGGCGCTGCGGCAGCCGAGGAGCGCATCCTGTTGCTCGACTTCGTCGGCAGCCTGCCTTCGCCGCGCCTGCCGCAGCGGCTCGAGGCCGTGCGCGTCGTGCCGGAGCAGTCCGCGGGCGGCTGGCGGATCGACAGCGCGCAAGGCCGCTTCCTGGTCGCGCCCGCACGCCTGTTCGTGCACGAAGACGTGTCCGTCCGCGCCGCGAAGATCATCCCGCCCCGGCCCGTGCCGCTCGCCAGGCGCGCGTTCTGGCGCATCGTGTTCGCGTTGCTCGCGACGCCCGTCGGTCGTCGCTGGCTCGAGCGGCGCGCCGCCGCACGCTGAGGCCACGCGCGGCACCGCCTCAGGGCGCCGCGCGAAAGCCGGCCCGCACGTGGCTGCCGTCGCAGAACGGCTTCGACGCGGATTGCCCACAGCGACACAGCCGCGTCGCCTGCAGGCGCGCCACCATCCGGCCCGTCCCCGAGACGATCTCCAGGTTGCCGCGGACCGCGAGCGGGCCGTCGGCCTGCGGCGCGATCTCCAGCGGCCCGTCGCGCACCGCCAGCATCGCGGTGTCCGTGCCGGTCGGCGGCTCGCCGCTCGCGTCGAAATGCGCCTCGTGGTGCGAGCCGTCGCAGAACGGCTTGTGCCTGGAGGCGCCGCAGCGGCACAGCGTCGCGCGGAACCCGATCGGCTGGCCGCGCAGCCGCAGCTCGCCGCGGACCCCATAAGGCCCTGCCTCGCGGATCGCCACCAGGTTGACCGGCGGCGCATGTTCCTCGGGCCCGCCGTCCTTGCGACGGTAGCGGATCGCGCCCGACGGACACTCGCGCGCGATCGCCATCAGTTCCTCGGCGGGCATCGCATCCGGATGGATCCAGGGCCCCTGCACGTTCGCCAGGAACACCGACGGTGCGCCGGTCACGCAGAAGCGCGAATGGATGCAGAGCCGGCCGTTGAAGCTGATCTGCAACTGGGTTCCCTCGACCACTTCGGCGCCGGCGAGCATGACGTCGTCGGCCGCGGTTGCGGCCGCGGCCACCGCGGCAGCGGGAACAGCAGCAAGGGCAGCCGGAGGCGCCGCCGCCGCCGCCGCGGCCGGCGCGACCGGCGTAACTGCCGCATCGCCGGTGCCCGATCCGGCCGCCTCGCGCGCGTCGGCCGTATCCTCGAGCCGGCGCGCGTCGGCTGCCAGCCCCTCGAGCAGCGCCGCGGCCCGTGCGAGCCGGTCGTCGAGCGCCGCGAGCCCGCGCACGTGTGCGGCGAGCTCGTCGCAGCGCTCGCGGAAGAAACGCCGCGCGCTGCCGCCTGCGCCGAGCGGGGCCGAATCGCGCAGCGCCGTGAACGACATGCCCGCGCGGCAGCCGGGATTCGAAGGCCCCGCCGGATGCCGCACTGCCGACTCGGCGAGCAGCACCATGGCCTTCATCAGCCCGATGCCGAGGTCCACCGCCCCGGCCTTGTCGGCGCGCGGCGAGGGCAGGACGTAGGCATGCGCCAGCAGCCGCAGCATCGTCTGGTAGCTGGCGTTGGCCGCATCGACGATCCGCGCGGCCGTCGCATCCTCGATCCACACCCGGCCCTCGATGCCCGGCGGACGCCGCAGCACCGGATTGACGGCCGCCGGATGCGCGGGTTCGAACGCCGGGTTGCGGCCGAGCAGCCTGCGGTACTCCTCACGGATCGCCACGAACCGCGCGAAGTGCGAGTTCGGCGCCGCCGCCGCTGCGCCCTCACCCTCGACGACGATCGTCGCACAGGCCTCGAGGGCGCTCTTCGAGCACTTGACGAGCCGCGCCCCGTTCAGCGTGACCTCGGCGGGGCCGACCTGCAGCGCCGGATCGCCGCAGAACAGCTGCGACTCGCCGAGCGCCGCCGCCATCTGCCGCAGGTTCGCCTGCAACGCGGCGTAGAACTGACCGACGGTCGCATAGTCGATCGGCATCGGCGTGAGGCGGCGCGCGGCCACCTCGCGCAGGAACGGCACCTGCTCGAAGCCGGCCCCGTCCGGCTCGTCGGAAGCCTCCGGGCGCTCGAGGTGGATGAAGTGCTGCAGCACGTCGGCCGAGAACGGCGCGAGCTTCACCACCACGCCCGCCGGCAGGTAGCCCGGCGCCAGCGGGAAGTTCGCGCGTCCGAAGCGCGGCGTGCCGCCGACCGCGGCCGTGATGTTCCAGACCGCGACCAGGTGGCTCATCTCGTCGATCGCCACGTCCAGGATCGTGCGGCGCCAGCGCGCGACCGCGTCCGCCTCGGTCGCGTCGAGCCCCTCGTCCGCGCCGTCCTTGAGGCTGAACGCCGCGTACAGGTAGGTGCACATCAGGTTGTGCTCGAGCTCCGCCGCCTCGTAGAGCGTGTGGATCAACTGCTCGCGCGTCGGCACGCCCATGGGTGTCACGTCCATCGAGTCCTCCCGGCCACGGCCGGGACGCGAGCGGAGTGCATCGTCCCGTGGGCCAGGAAGATCATAGCGGACCTCCCCGACAGGCTCGCCGGCAGGACTTTCCGTGGCGTTCACGCCATCATGTGCGGCTGCGCCGCGGCACGCGGCCCCGTGTCTTCCCCGCGCCCCCCGACTGCTTCCATCCGAGGTTGCCGATGAACACCGTCCTCTACCTGCTGGCCTTCGTCGCCGGTGCGGCGCTCGTGCTGCAGACCGGGATGAACGCGCTGCTCGGCCGCTCGATCGGCGGCAACCCGCTCGGCGCGGTGCTGGTCAACTTCAGCGTCGGCGCGATCGGCATGCTGCTGTTCCTGCTCGCGACGCGCACGTCGCTGCCGACCCGCGAGCAGTTCGCCGCCGTGCCCGCCTGGGCCTGGTTCGCCGGCCTGATCGGCGCGTTCTACGTCGCCGTCGTGACGATCGCCGGCCCGCGCGTCGGCGCGCTGCTCGTCCTGGCGCTGACCGTCGCAGGGCAGATCCGTCGCAGGGCAGATGATCGCCTCGCTGCTGGTCGACCACTTCGGCGTGCTCGGCTTCCCGCAGCAGCCGGTGACGCTCACCAAGCTGCTCGGGGCCGCGCTGCTGTTCGCCGGTGTGCTGCTCGTGGCCCGCTGACGCGGCCCGCCGTCCTAGCGGATCCCGTCCTCGCGATCCTTGCCGCGAGCGAGCAACCGGTACACCGTCGTGGTGCGCGTCAGCTCGTTGCAGATCGCGAGGAACCACTCGCCGCGCAGCTTGAACACGGCGAGCCCCTCGGGCTCCTCGTCGCCGACGGTGACGATCATGTCGAGGAACCGTACGGCGAACGGATTGGTGATGTCGAACACCGCGACGGCACCGCGCTGCACCACGTCTGGCGCGACGGCGCTCGTCTTGCGGGTGCGCTCCAGGCCGATCAGGGCGAACGTGCGGCCGTTGGCCTCGAGCAGCGCGACTCCCTCGGGCTCGACGCCCTTGTCCCGGCTGCGCGCGTCGTTGTAGATGCCGCGCGCATTCGCTTCCTTGTCGAGCAGGTCACCGCTGTCGTAGATCAGTGTGCCGTTCTCGTCGCGGATCGAGAACGAACGCCCACCGGCGGTGAACAGGTTGCCCGGCGTCGAGTCGGTGGTCGAGACCCGCAGCCGATTGAGCGGGGTGGCGGCACTGAGCGGCGCGTTGCCGGCCGCTGCACGATCGCCATCGTCTTCGCGGAAGTCGCCCTCGTTGGCCATGACCAGCAGTGTCCGTCCGCGCCACGAGTAGCTCGCGATCGTGTCCGGCATGTAGAGGCCGCGGACCGGGGCAGAGACGAACTGCACCGTGCCGTTGTCCAGAGGGTCGAGCTGGTTTCCAGGGGCGGCGAAGTCCTTGGACCCCAGCCCGACGATCTGCGTGAACGCACGCGTCCTGAGATCGAGGATCGCCATCGCGTTGGCTTCCTGCAGCGTGACGTAGGCGCGGCGGCCGGTACGATCGACCGCGATCGACTCCGGCTCGAAGTCCATGCCGGTGTCTCGTCGCACGTTCGCGCCGACGATGGGCGTGCCGTCGAGCGGCACCGTCTTCACCAGTGTGCGCGTCTCGACGTCGATGATGCTGACGCTGCCCGGCGGGTCGCCGATCGCCGGCCCGAATCGCACCGGCGGGCCGCCCGGGAGCCGCGGTCCGTAGACCGAGGGCGTGCCCTCGTTGGCGACCAGCAGCGTCTTGCCGTCCGGCGTGAAGGTCACCATGTCCGGCAGCGAGCCGACCGTGACGGCGGCATTCGCATCGACCGGCCTGCGCGTCCGCGTGTCATAGAACAGCACCTGGCCGGGAGCGGTGCGGGTGGTCGACTCCACGGCGATCGCCGCCAGGCCGTTGCTGATCGCAACGCTGTTGGTGCCACCCAGCGCACGCGTGTCGATGTGCTCGACGAACGTGCCGGTGGCTGCGTCCAGCACGTCGATCCCGCCCACGCCGGCGACCCAGAGAGTGCGCGTCTGCTCGTCGTAGGCCGGGATCTCCGAAGTCTGGGCGGGTACCTGGGTCGCGGTGCTGGTATGGGTGTACCGCCAGGCGAGATCGGTGAACGAGATGGCAGGTGGCTCGGCCCACGACGGCACCGACGCCACGGCTGCGATCATCGCGGTGCTCCAGGTCCAGATTCCCTTCATGGTGATCCTCTGTGGCTCGGCGTTATGGCAAATTCATGTCGTTCGCTGGGCAGCGAACCGACCGTCGAGCATGGGGATTCAGGGTTGCAGCCGCGTGACACCGGGCCCCAGGCATGGAACCCGTGGGCGGTGGGAGGCGCCTCAGATCCAGCGACTCACGCGGGCGCGGTAGGCGTCGTACTCCGTGCCGAACAGGCGCGCCAGCGCCCGTTCCTCCGGCACGATCTGGAAGCGGGTGATCCAGGCGATGAAGGCCGCTACGCCGGCCAGTGCCCAGGTCGTGCCGAGCCAGGCCGCCCAGCCGGCCAGCAGCATCGCCATGCCGAGGTACATCGGGTTGCGGGTCAGCCCGTAGATCCCCGAGGTGACCAGTGCGCTCGAGTTCGCGGGCTTCAGCGGATTCACCGTGGTGCGCGCGCGGCGGAACGACCATACGCCGACGACGTCGATGGTGAGTCCCGCGAGCACCAGTGCCACTGCGACGAATCGCAGCACCGGCCAGTCGCCTCGCGCATCGTCGCCCGCCACCAGCAGCGCGATGCCCTTCATCACGAGCGCGCAGCCGAGCGCCACCAGGGGCGGCGGGACCTTCAGCTCGAGGCCGGCCATGCGAACCGTCCCGCTCAGGGCGTGGCCGCCGGTGTGGCGCTGCGCTCCTCCATCCCACCCGCGCCCGCCGACGCCGACGCGCAGTCGTTGCAGAGGCCCTTGATCTCGAGCGAGGTCGGCTCGATCCGGAAGCCCATCGAGCGCGACTTCTCGGCGAGCACGCGGTTGAG
>JALORN010000089.1 GCA_025458905.1 Steroidobacteraceae bacterium | reverse complement strand
GTGTACTTCTTGGCGATCGAGATCACGAGGCGCAGGTTCGCCTCGACCATCTCTTTCTTGGCGCGCCGCGCCTTCGCCTCGCCGATCGAGACCTCGCGGTTGATGTCCTTGATCTCGGTGATCGTGAGGTGATGCACCTTCTCGAGCTCGACCAGCTGCTGCTGGCGGCGCTCGATCTCCTCCTCGAACTTCGCGAGGGCAGGGGAGTACTTCTTGGCCGCCTTGACGTGCTTCGAGACCCACTTGGTGTTGGTCTCGTTCTTCGGGAAGGTGGTGATGAAGTCCTTGCGCGGCATGCCCGCGTCGCGCACCGCGATCACCATGATCTCCTTCTCGAGCTGGCGGATCGCGTTGATGTGGGTGCGCAGGTTGCCGATCAGCGCGTCGAACATGCGCGGCGCGAGCTTCAGCTCCATGAACTCGTCGGCGAGCTTGCGGCGCAGCTTCTGGACCTTCGGGTCCTCGTGCGTGGTCTTCTCGAGCAGGCCGAGCAACTGCTGGTAGAGCTTCTGGATCGAGGCGAAGCGGCGCGCCGCCTCCTCCGGATCCGGGCCGGTGTCGACGGCTTCCTCGCCATCCTCGCCGCCTTCCTCCGACTCCTCGTCGTCGCCCGCGGGCGGCGCCGCCGCGACGTCGACCTTGGTCGGGTTCTGCGGCTGCGCGATCACGTCGGGCGCGTTCGGGTCGATGAAGCCGACGATGATGTCGGCGAGGCGGCCCTGGCCCGCCTTGACCGGCTCGTAAGCCTTCAGGAGGAAGTCGTAGGTCGGCGGATACATCGAGATCTGCGAGCGCACCGAGTCGAGGCCTTCCTCGATGCGCTTGGCGATGCGGATCTCGCCTTCGCGCGTCAGGAGCTCCACGGTGCCCATCTCGCGCATGTACATGCGCACCGGGTCGGTGGTGCGGCCGAGCTCGGCGTCGAGCGCGGCCAGCGCGGCGGCGGCCTCCTCGATCGCCTCCTCGTCGGACGGGGCGCTCGGCTCGGCCGCGAGCAGCGACTCGCTGTCCGGGGCCTTCTCGTAGACCGGGATCCCCATGTCGTTGATCGTGTTGACGATCTCTTCGATCTGCTCGGGATCGACGATCTCCGACGGCAGGTAGTCGTTGACCTGCGAGTAGGTGAGGTAGCTCTGCTCCTTGCCGAGCGCGATCAGCTGCTTGAGCTGCGACTGGCGGTCCTCGGGCATCGCCGTCAGCGAGCGGGCGGGCAGCGCGATCGGCTTCCTGCCCTCGGCAGCGGCCTCGCGGGCGGCGGCCTTCAGCTGCTTCTCGGTCAGCGGCTTCTCGGCCGTGTCCTTGGCGGCCGCGTCCTTGCCGCCCTTCCCGGCGGGCGCGGGCGCCGCCGCTGCGCTGGCCTTGGGCGCCGCCGCAGGTGCGGCCGCCTTGGCCACTGCCGGAGCGGCCTTGGGCGCGGCCTCGGCCGGCGCCTTGGCGGCCGGCGCGGCCGGCTTCGCGGGTGCCGGGGCGGGCGCGGTCTTGCGCGCCGCGGGCGCGCTGGCGGCGGCGGCCTTCTTCGGCTGGGCCGGCGCCGGTGCGGGCTTCTTCGCCGCGGCGGGCGCCGCCGCCTTGCGGGCGACCGGCTTCTCGGCCGAGCGGACCGCGTGCGAAGGCTTGCGCGCCGGCGCGGCGGCACGCGCCGGCGGCTTGGCCGCGGCACTGGACTTCTTGCTGGCGGAGGCCTGTGGCTTGGACTTACGTGTCATGGTTGAGGACTTCCGGCGTGCAGCGCATCCCGCCCCGCGCATGGAGCCGGCGGGGGAAACGGGGGGGTGTGAGTGAACTGGCAATCATACTGAGCCCGGCGCATGCCCGCCATCCTTCAGCGCCTCGGGCGGGGCGCCGACGGCGGCTGGCGGGATGCCATAAGTTGCTGAAGCTCGGCCCTTTCTTCGGGCGACAAGCCGCGGTCGCGCTCCTGCGCGAGCAGCGCGTCGACGCGCCGCAACCGCGTCTCCGCAGCCATCCGGTCGATCGCGTTCTCGAGTTCACGCAATGCGGCCTTTTCGTCTGGAATCAAGGACTCGGTGGCGGCGAGGCGCCCGAAGCGCTCGGCCTCGGGACGGTCGCGCCAGCGCTCGAGCAGTTGACCGGTCGAGGCACAGGGGTGTTCCCGCAGGTCCTCGAGCAGCCGCCGCAGCAGGTCCGCACCGGGCTCCTCCAGGCGCTCCAGGGCCTCGACGCGTGCCGGCGACAACAGCGGTGCGGTCCTCGGGTGGTGCACCAGCATCAGCGCAGCCTGGCGCAGCAGGCTGCCACGGCCGGCCGCCGCCGGGCGCGACACCCGAATGCCGCCTCCGCCCGGGAAACCGGTTGCCGCGCCGGGTACCGGGCCACCGGCCCGGCCCGCGCCGCCGCTGCTCCCATAGGCCGCCGCGCCACCACCGGCCCCGCCCGCGCGCGCCGCACCGCGCGGTTCCGCCGCCGCCCACAGCTCGCGCAGCCGATCGGGGCTCAGCCGGATCGCCTCGGCGATGCGGCCGAGCAGCAACTCGCGGTAGACCCCCTGCGGCACGCGTGCGAGCAGCGGCCGCGCAGCTTCCGCGAAGCGCGCGCGCCCGTCGGCGTGCGCCAGCTCGACCTGCGAGGCGAGCTCCTGCACGAGGTACTCGGACAGCGGCAGCGCCGCGTCGAGCCGCGCCTCGAAGGCCTCGCGGCCTTCCTCGCCCACCAGCGTGTCCGGGTCGTGGCCCTCGGGCAGGAACAAAAAGCGGATCTCGCGGCCCTCGCGCGCCTCGGGCAGCGCGTTCTGCAGCGCGCGCCAGGCCGCGGCGCGTCCGGCGCGATCACCGTCGAACGCGAACACCACCTCGCCGACCAGGCGGAACACGCGCTTCAGGTGCTCGGGCGTGGTCGCGGTGCCGAGCGTCGCCACCGCGTAGGTGATGCCGGCCTGGTGCAGGCGCACCACGTCCATGTAGCCCTCGACCACCATCAGCCGCTTGAGCGGCGCGCGCGACTGGCGCACCTCGTAGAGGCCATAGAGCTCGCGGCCCTTGTGGAACAGCGCGGTCTCGGGCGAGTTGAGGTACTTCGGCTCGCCCTGGTCGAGCACGCGGCCGCCGAAGGCGATCACCCGGCCGCGCGCATCGCGGATCGGGAACATCAGGCGGTCGCGGAAGCGGTCGTAGTGCCGGTCGCCCTCGCGCTGCTGCGCGGCCTCGCGCTCGATGACGAGGCCGGTCTCGGCCAGCGAGCGGCGGCTAGGCTCGTCGACGCCGAAGCGCCGCAGCACGTCGTTCCACGAGTTCGCGGCATAGCCGACCAGGAAGCGCTCGAGCGTCGCCGGCTCGAGGCCGCGCTTCACGGTCGCGTACTCGGTGGCGCGGCGGTCGGCCTTCAGCGCCTGCGCCCAGTGTGCCGCGACGCGCGCCAGCATCGCGTACAACGCCTCGCCCGGCGCCTTCGGGTCGTCGGGGCGGCCGGCTTCGCGCGGGATCTCGACGCCGGCGCGCGAGGCGAGCTCCTCGACCGCCTCGGGGAAGCTCAGGCGGTCGTGGTTCATCAGGAAGCCGAGCACGGTGCCGTGCGCGCCGCAGCCGAAGCAGTGGTAGAACTGCTTGTCCGGGCTCACCCAGAACGACGGCGACTTCTCGTTGTGGAACGGGCAGCAGGCCTTGTATTCGCGGCCCGACTTCTTGAGCGGGACGCGCGAGCCGATCAGCTCGACGATGTCGCTGCGCGCGACCAGGTCATCGATGAAGCCCTGGGGGATGCGCCCGGCCATCGGCGCGCGGCGTGGTCAGCCGCCGAGGCGGGCCTTGATGCGGCCGCCTACCACGCCCATGTCGACGCGACCCGCGGCCTTGCCCTTCACGACGCCCATGACCTTGCCCATGTCCTTGATGGACGCCGCGCCGGTCTGCGCGATGGCCTCGGCGACCAGGGCGTCGATCTCGGCGTCGGTGAGTTGCGCGGGCAGGTAGGCCTGGAGCGTCGCGATCTCCGCGTTCTCCTTGGCGACGAGGTCGGCGCGGCCGCCGGCCTCGAACTGCGCGATCGCCTCGCGGCGCTGCTTGACCATCTTCTCGACCACGGCGAGCACCTGCGCGTCTTCGAGCACGATCCGCTCGTCGACCTCGCGCTGCTTGATCGCGGCCTGCAGCATGCGGATGTGGCCGAGGCGCTCCTTGTCGGCGGAGCGCATCGCGGTCTTCATGTCCTCGGTGATCTTGTCGCGCAGTGACATGAGTGACTACCTGGGACGTAAGGGAGAGACGATACCGGAATGGCGGAAGGAACGGCCGTCACGCAGGGCGTGAGGGCGCGGAACTCGCGGCCGGAAACGAACCCGCACGCGGGGGCGCGGCGGCGCAGGTCCCGCCGACCGTCGCCGCGCGTCAGCGCGGACGCGCGAACGAGCGCGAGTTGCGCTTGATGTGGCGCTTGACCGCGGCCGCCTTCTTGCGTTTCCGTTCCTGCGTGGGCTTCTCGTAGAATTCCCGGCGACGGAGCTCGGTCAACACCCCCGCCTTCTCGCAGGCGCGCTTGAAGCGCCGCAGGGCAGCGTCGAAATACTCGTTCTCGCGAACACGAACGCTCGGCATCGAAACCTCAAGCTGTTGATTTAATTGAGCTTGTTCACTAGCCCTGACGGGGCGAGGGCGGGGATTCTAATGATCCGCCCGGCAAAAGGCAAAAGCGGGGACGACGGCGTGCGCATCCTGGCGATCGAATCCTCCTGCGACGAGAGTGCCGCGGCGGTGCTCGACCGGGAGCGCGGACTGCTCGCGCACGAACTCTACTCGCAGGTGGACCTGCACCAGGTCCACGGGGGCGTCGTGCCCGAGCTCGCCTCGCGCGACCACGTCCAGCGCCTGCTGCCGCTGGTGGAGCGCGCGCTCGCGGCCGCGGCCACCACCCCTGCGCAACTCGACGGGGTGGCCTACACCGCCGGCCCCGGGCTGATCGGGGCGCTGCTGACGGGCGCCGCGCTGGCGCGCTCGCTGGCCTATGCCTGGGGCGTGCCGGCGCTCGGCGTGCACCACCTCGAGGGGCACCTGCTGGCGCCCCTGCTCGAGCCGGACCCGCCGCCGTTCCCGCACGTCGCGCTGCTGGTCTCCGGCGGCCACACGATGCTGGTCGAAGCCGGCGGCATCGGCGAGTACCGGCTGCTCGGCGAGACCCGGGACGACGCCGCCGGCGAGGCTTTCGACAAGAGCGCGAAGCTGCTGGGCCTGCCCTATCCCGGGGGACCGCACCTCGCGCGGCTGTCCGGTTCGGGACGGCCCGGGCGCCATCACTTCCCGCGGCCGATGCTCGAGCGCAGTGCCGGGCTGGAGTTCAGCTTCTCCGGGCTCAAGACCGCGGTGCTGCACGCGGTGCGCGAGGCGCAGGGCGTGCCGGCGGCCCCGGCTGCGGGCGAGCCGAACGACCCCTCGCGGCGCGGTGGCGGCCCCCGGCCACTCGACCCGGCGGTCGCCGCGGACATCGCGCTCGAGGTCCAGTCGGCGATCGTCGAGACCCTGGTGGTCAAGTCGATGCGGGCGCTGGAGCAGACCGGCCACGGCTCGCTGGTGGTCGCCGGCGGCGTCGGCGCCAACCGCGCCCTGCGGGCCGCGCTCGACGCGGCCGCGCAGCGGCGGGGGGCCCGCGTGTACTATCCGCGCCTCGAATTCTGCACCGACAACGCGGCGATGATCGCCGTCGCCGGGCTCGCCAGGCTCGCCGCCGGCGAGCACGACGACCTCGCGATCCGCGCCCGCGCCCAGTGGCCCCTGGCCTCGCTCGGGCGCCCGACACCGGAAGAAAGGCATCCATGACGAGTTCCGCAGACGACCTCACGCACGGCGACATGATCTTCCTCCGCGGCCTCGAGATCGAGTGCCTGATCGGCTTCATCGAGTGGGAGCGGCGGATCCGCCAGAAAGTGGTGATCGACTTCGAGTTGCCGGTCGACTGCGCGCGCGCCGCGGCGACCGACGAGGTCGACGCGACGCTCGACTACAAGCGCGTCGCCAAGCGGATGATCGAGTTCGTCGGCGCCTCGGAGTTCAAGCTGGTCGAGACCCTGGCCCATCGCGTCGCGATGCTGGTGCTCGAGGAGTTCGGTATCGCCTGGATCCGACTGTCGGTGAACAAGCCGGGCGCGATCCGCGGCTCGCGCGACGTCGGCGTGCAGATCCTGCGCACCCAGGCCGACCTCGAGGCTGCGCGACGGGCGCACGCATGAACGCGCCCGCGGGCGAGGGCGCCGCGGCGCCGGTCCGCGTCTACGTCGCCGCGGGCAGCAACGTCGACCCCGGGCACAACCTCGCACTCGCCGCGCGCGAGCTGCGGCGGGCGTTCGCAGCGGTCGATTTCTCGCCCGCCTACCGCAACGTCGCCGTGGGCTTCGAGGGCGAGGATTTCGTCAACTGGGTCGCGGGTTTCGACACCTGCCTCGGCGTGCACGAGGTGATCGCCGAGCTGCAGCGGATCGAGGGGCTCTGCGGCCGCACGCGCGACGCGCCGAAGTGGGCCCCGCGCAGCATGGACCTCGACATCCTGCTGTACGGCGACCTGCGCTGCGAGCAGCCGGGCCTGGTGCTGCCGCGCCCCGACCTCGTGAAGCGGCCCTACATGCTCGGGCCGATGGCGGACCTCGCCCCGGGGCTGCGCCACCCGACCCTCGGCGCGACCTTTGGCGAGCTCTGGCAGCGCTTCGACCGCGCGGCGCATCCGATGACGGTCGTGCCGTTCGACCCCGGCGCGCCGGCCACGTGAGGCGGCCGGCCGCGCGCCGCCGGCCGCGGCGCGCGTCACCAGCCGACGCTGCGGCCGCCGTCTACGGCCAGCACCTGGCCCGTGACATAGGGCGCGTCGGCGGCGAAGAACAGGGCGGTGCGCGCGATGTCCTGGGCCGAGCCGGTGCGCTTCAGCAGCGTGCGCTCGACGATCTTCTTCTGCAGCTCGGTGTCGGCGGCGCCGTCGGCGGGCCACATCACCGGCCCGGGCGCGATCGCGTTGACGCGCACGTGCGGCCCGAGCTCCCGTGCCAGCGACTTGGTCAGCATGATCAGGCCGGCCTTGGCGATGCCGTAAACCGGGTAGCGGCGCAGCGGCCGCATGCCGTGGATGTCGACGATGTTGAGGATCAGGCCGCGCGAGAGGCGCAGCGCCGACGCGGCAGCCTGCGACAGGAACAGCGGTGCCTTGAGGTTCGAGCCCAGCAGGTCGTTCCAGTGCGCCTCGGTGATCTCGCCGAGCGGCGTCGGGTAGAAGGTGGAGGCGTTGTTGACCAGTACGTCCAGCCGTCCGAAGGCGCGCGTGGTCGACTCGACCAGCTCGTGCAGCCGCGCGACCTCGAGCAGGTCGGCGCACAGCGTCAGCGCGCTGGCCGCACGGGCGGCGTTCAGATGCGCGGCGAGCGCCTCGGCCTGCGCCGCGGAGCGGTTGTAGTGGATCGCCACCCGCGCGCCGGCGGCGTGCAGGGTACGGACGATCTCGGCGCCGACGCGCTGGGCGCCACCGGTGACCAGCACCACGCGGCCGGCGAGCGAACCTGGGGTGTCCATGGGGCACCGAGCTTATGACGCGCGGGCACCGCACCTCAATCGGGACGGCGCCGCTGGCGCTGCCGGCGCCGGAGGGCGCGGCGCTCGCGCACCTGGCGCGGGTCGAGGCGCTGCTGCGCGAGCGCATCGCGGCAGCCGGCGGCTGGCTCGACTTCGCGCAGTACATGTCGCTGGCGCTGTACGCGCCGGGCCTCGGCTACTACAGCGCCGGTGCCGCGAAGTTCGGCCCGGCGGGCGACTTCGTCACCGCGCCCGAGATCTCCGACCTGTTCGCCCAGGTGCTCGCCGACGCCTTGCCGCCGTTGTTCGCCGCCGCCGGCGCACGCCGCGTGCTGGAGCTCGGACCCGGTACCGGCCGCTTCGCCGGCACGGTGCTGCGCGAGCTGGAGGCCGCGGGCGCCGCGCCCGAGGAATACCTGCTGCTGGAGGTCGGCGCCGACCTGCGCGCGCGCCAGCCGGCGCGGGTGCGCGAGCTCGCCGGCGCGACGGCGGCCCGCGCCCGCTGGCTCGACACGCTGCCGCCGCGCTTCGATGGCGTCGTGTTCGGCAACGAGGTGCTGGACGCGCTGCCCTGCGAACGGTTCGTGATGCGCGGGGGCGAGCCGTGGCGGCTCGGCGTCGTGCCCACGGCCGCCGACGCGATACCGGGTGCGGCGCCGGCCGCCGGCGCCGCCGCGTTCGCCTGGCACGCACGGCGGGTCGACGGCTCGCGCGCGGGCGACGACGCGTTCGTCGCGACGCTCGCACGCTGCCTGCCGCCGGTGCTGCGCGAGGCCCTGCCGGAGGGCTACGTCGGCGAGTTCCAGCCGTCGATCGGCTCGTGGATCGGCGCGCTCGGCGCGACGCTCGGCCGCGGCGCGCTGCTGCTGGCGGACTATGGCCTGCCGCGTGCGCACTACTATCACCCGCAGCGCGGCGCCGGCAGCCTGCGCGCGCACTACCGGCACCGCGCACACGACGATCCCTTCCTCTACCCGGGGCTGACCGACCTCAGCACCTGGGTCGACTTCACCGCCGTCGCGGAAGCGGCCCAAGCGGCCGGGCTCGAGGTCGCGGGCTTCGCCACCCAGGCGGCGGTGCTGCTCGGCGGAGGCGTCGAGGCGCGCCTCGCCGCCGCGATGCAGGGTGCCGACGAGAGAGCTCGCGCGCGGCTCGCGCACGGCGCGCGCCAGCTGCTGCTGCCGGGGGAGATGGGCGAGTCGGTGAAGCTGATGCTGCTGACGCGCGGCGTCGGGGCGGATGCGGTGCCCGCGGGCTTCAGGCTCCGGGACCTGCGCGACTCGCTCTGAGCTCGCCCAGCGCCGCGAGCCGGCGGCGGCGCAGCGCCGCGCCGATCCCGGCGCCCGGCAGCCCCGCGCGCTCCGCGGGCGCGAGCACCGCGGCCGCCGCCGCCGCACGCGCGGCCTCGAGGTAGGCGCGCTGCGGATAGTCGCGCGCCTCGAGCCCGAGGCGGCCGCGCGCATCGCATTCGCAGGCCTCCAGCAGTGCGTGGAAGCGCTCCGGAC
>JALORN010000008.1 GCA_025458905.1 Steroidobacteraceae bacterium | reverse complement strand
CCCCCACGGCCCCGGCTGCGCCACCGACCCGCGCCGGTCCCTTCCACCGACGTCCCAGGTGACGCCGAAGAGCCACCGCGTCTCAGGAAGCGAAAGCCCGTCCACGCGTCACCGCCGTGAGATAGGCGCCGCGTCCATAGGTGAGCAGCGCGATGCCGACGAGGCCGCCGGTGAAGCAGACGAGCGCGAGGCTGGGGGCGACGCCCTCGGGGTCGGTGAAGACATGGTCGTTCAGGACGCCGACGGCAACCGAGCCGAGCGCGACGCCGACGAAGGCCGTGAGCAGGGTGTAGACGGCGACCACCTGGCCGCGCAGCCGGTTCGGGGTGACCTGGTTCAGCGCCGTGAGCGCCGAGGTCACGGCCCAGGTCGCGAACAGCGAGGTCAGCACGTGGCCGAGCAGCGCGAGCTGCGGCGTCGGGGCGAGGCACTTGGCGGTGCCGAACACGGTCCATGCGACGCACTGCAGCCCCATCACCAGCAGCGGACCATCGTCGCGACCGCGCCGGGCGAGCCAGGAGAGCACCCAGCCGGCGGTGATCGCGCTGAAGAGGCCGAAGGGCACGCCGACCAGCGCCAGGGCGTTGCCGACCTGCGCGGGGGTCCAGCCGTGCACGCGGAAGAACAGCGTGGGGAACCAGGCGAGCTGGGCGTTGACGATCATCACGTTCATGATCGTGCCGAGCATGACCGTCACCAGCGCGAGGCGGTTGGTGCGCATCTCGCGCCACAGGGGCAGCAACGAGACCTTGCCGGTGGTCGCAGCGCCGCCGCGGCGCAGCGGTTCGCGGATCGAGACCGCCATGGCGACGGCGAGCAGCATCCCGGGCGCACCGACCACCAGGAACACGATCTGCCAGACGCGGAACCCGCCGAACAGTGCCGGCGCCCAGTCCTTGATGCCCTCGGCGACCTGGATCGCGATGCTGCCGAGCAGGTAGGCGATGCCGATGCCGAGCGAGCCGCCCATCGCGAACACGCCATAGGCCTTGGCGCGCTGCGCCGGCGGGAAGTAGTCGGCGATCACCGAGGACGAGGCCGGGGTCGTGGTCGACTCGCCGGCGCCGACGAACACCCGCGCCAGGAACAGCATCCCGAACGAGGTCGCGAAGCCGCAGGCGACGGTGGCGAGGCTCCAGAGCAGCACCCCGATCCACAGCACCGGCACCCGCTTCCAGCGGTCGACCAGCAGTCCGACCGGTAGTGCGAACAGCGCATAGAACAGGCTGAAGGCGAAGCCCTGGATCACGCCGAGCTCGGTGTCGCTCAGGCGCAGGTCGGCCTTGATCGGCTGGGTCAGCAGGCCGATCACGATCCGGTCGACCACGCCGATGGCGTAGGCGAGCACCAGCAGCGCCACCACGAACCAGGCGTAGCGGGGCTTCGGCCAGGGTGTCTCATCCACGCCACGACTGGACATCATCAGGCCTGCTCCCCCCGTCGTTGTATGGGGAAACATTATACTGATAGCATGTCCGGACAATGCTGCCCGTCGCGTCACTGCCTGCCGTTCCGCACCGGGTTTTTCCGCAGCGCCGTACTCCTGCCCGGGCCTGGACGGCACGGCTGGCGTGCTGCAGCGTGGTGGCGACGCTGGTGGTCGGCGCGGTCGTCTCACGGGCCGAGCCACTTCTGCAGCGATTTCGCATCGCGACGATCGCCGCGCCCGACCTGCGCAAGGTCGAGGCCGACTACACGCGCTGGCTCGGCTATCGGGTGCGCGAGCGCGGCAAGGTGTCCGGCGCGCTGGCTGCGAGCTGGGACGCACCGCGTGCCGCCGGCCGCCCCTACATCCTGCTGAGCTCGGACACCCACCCGGACGTCTTCGTCCGCGCCGTCGGCGCACCCGCCGTGCCGGGCTACCGCCCCCTGACCACGCACGGCTGGAACAGCATCGAGATCGTCGTCGAGGATGCCGACGCCACCCGCGCGCGCTTCCGCGGCAGCCCTTTCCGGGTGATCGGCGAGCCCGCGAACCTCAAGGGCTACCCGAGCATCCGCGCGTTCCAGGTCGAGGGTCGCTCGGGCGAGGTGCTGTACCTCACCGCGGAGACCGGTGACCGCAGCCGCTCGCCGTTGCCCCCGCCCCGCGGGCCCATCGGGCGCGTGTTCATCATGGTTCTGGCGGGCCCGGACATCCAGGCGATGATCGACTGGTACTCCACCTGGTTCGGCCTCGCGAGTTCCCCGGTGCGCCCCTCGCCGATCGGCGTGGTGCAGCGCGCCCAGGGTCTGCCGGTGGAGCACGGCACGCCGCTCGCGACGCTGCGGCTCGCCCAGCAGGGCAACCTGTTCGAACTGGATGGCTACACGCCGCCCGCCACGCCGCGCCCGCGGGCGCCGGGCGACCTGCCGCCGGGCATCGCGATCACCACCGTCGCGGTGCGCAGCCTCGATGCGCTGCAGCTGCCGTTCATCGCTCCGCCGGCCGTCCACGACGGCCTCGCCTACGGCGGCCGTCGCTCGGCCACGGCGCGCGGGGCGGCCGGCGAGCTGCTCGAAATCGTCGAAGAGTGAGACCGCCCGCGCGGCGGCGATCCATGACCATCTGGGAGAAGAGCGAGTGAACAAGTATCAGTCCCGAACACTGCTGGCCGCGGCGGTCGCCGCTGCGATCGCGGGCACCGCCTCGGCGCAGGACGACTCGTCGGGTGGCCTCGATGAAGTCACCGTCACGGCGCAGCGCCGCGAACAGAGCCTGCAGGACGTGCCGATCTCGATCAGCGCCTTCGGCCAGGACCAGCTGACGAGCCGCAACATCGTCGACACCTACGACCTGGTGCGCAACGTGCCGAACCTCACCGGCAACGCGAACGTCGGCGTCGGTACCTCCACCTCGCTCTACATCCGCGGCATCGGCAATGCCGAGTCGATCGCGACCTTCGACGTGCCGGTCGGCACCTACGTCGACGAGGTCTACATCTCGCGCCAGAACCAGAACAACTTCGGCATGTTCGACGTGGAGCGGATCGAGGTGCTGCGCGGGCCGCAGGGCACGCTCTTCGGCCGCAACACCACCGGCGGTGCGATCAACCTCGTGATGCGCAAGCCCGGCACCGAGAAGCGGGCCTTCGTCGAGGCCGGCACCGGCAGCTTCGGCCTGCAGCAGTTCCGCGCGTCGGTCGACGTGCCGATGTCCGACCGCGTCCTGACGAAGTTCTCCGCCTACCGGCAGAAGGACGACGGCTTCGCGACGCAGCTCTCGACCGGCATCAGCTACAACGACCGCGACGCCACCGGCGGGCGCGTCGACCTGCGGTTCCTGCCGACCGACGCCCTGACCATCGACCTGGTCGCCGAGTACATCGACGATCGCAACACCAACTTCCTGAACGTCGTGGCCAACGACGAGCAGCGCGTGATCAACAACCGCCTGCTGCAGGGCGCGCTGATCGGCACCTTCACCGGCCCGAAGGCCGCGCTCGCGCCCGGCAACGAAGCAACCACCCGCGCCTTCACGCTGAACGCGAAATGGGACATCAGCGATGCGCTGAGCCTCTCCTCGATCACCGGCTATCGTGACACCAACCACGAGTTCCTGGTCGACTCGGGCGGCGAGCTGCCGCGCGTGACCACGACCCGCGGCTTCACGCCGCTCGCCAACATCGGCAACCACGAGCAGATCTCGCAGGAGTTCAAGCTCAACGGCAGCAGCCTGGGCGACACCCTGACCTGGGTCGCCGGCATCTTCTGGATGACCGAGGACAACGTCACCGACTTCGCCAATGCGAACACCATCCTGCCGGCGAACGTCTTCTCGGTCGCGGCCGACCGCACCATGACGAACGGCCTCGACACCTATGCGTTCTACGCCCAGGGCGACTACGAGTTCGCCGACCGCTGGACCGCGACCCTCGGCATCCGCTACACCGACGAGAAGAAGGACTTCGCGATGCAGCGCAACCCGGGCGCACTGGGCGTCAACCTCAACACGGCAGCGATCGCCGCGGCCGGCATCCCGCTCGAGCTCGACGAGCAGGTGTGGACGCCGCGCGTGGCGCTGAACTTCGACGCCACCGACGACGTGAGCCTGTTCGTCTCGGCGACCCGCGGCTTCAAGTCCGGCGGCTGGCCGGCACGCGCGGTCGACAACCGCGCCTTCATCCCCTTCGACCCTGAGAAGGTGACGGCCTACGAGGCGGGGCTGCGCTCGACGCTGTTCGACAACACGCTGCGCATGAACGTCACGGCCTTCTACTCGATGACCGACGCGATCCAGATCCCGGCGCGCATCGACATCGACGGCTTCCAGCTCTCGACGACCACGAACCCCGCCGACATGCGCAACGTCGGCCTCGAGGTGGACGCGGAGTGGGCGCCGACCGATGCGTTCACTCTGGTCGCCGGCCTCGGCCTCCAGAACGCCGAGTACACCAACGTGACGCCGAACGTGCTCGCGCAGGCCGCCGCCTGCCGCGCCAACCCGAACGCGGTGTTCCAGGGCGCGCCGGCGTGCAACGCCAACTTCGTCGACCAGTTCGGCAACATCGCCACGCCGGTGCGTGCACCCGACTTCACGATCAGCCTGAACGCGACCTACGACTTCGACGTCGGCCCCGCCACCGTCTCGCCGACCGTCGGCTGGAACTACAGCGACGAATACGCGATCGGCACCACCGGCAGCCCGCAGAGCACCAACGGCACCTGGTCCGGTCCCCAGGGCCACATCAACGCCCAGGTCGCGTTCCGCTTCGAGAACGCGCCGGGGCTGCTGCTGGCGATCGACTGCCGCAACTGCGCCAACAAGGCCTACCCGATGTCGGCGCTCGGCCCGTTCCAGTTCCTGGACCGGCCGGGGACCTGGGGCGCACGCATCCGCTACACGTTCTGAGGCCCGCCGGGCCCGCCGCAGGCGGGCCCGCCAGTGCCGGGTGACTGGCCGAAGAGGCCGGGAGTCGCGAGGCTTCCGGCCTTTTCTCCACGGGGCGCGCGGCGACGCGCCGCCCCGGCGCAGTGCTAGTCTCGCGCGATGAAGCCCCAGCCGCCGCTGCCGCGCCTCGGGCGCGATGCCCTCCCCGCCCCGATGCAGGGCGCCTTCGACCGCGCGCTCGCGATCCGCGGCGATGCCACCTTCGTGCAGGTGCTCGGCCTCGCGCCGGAGCTGTTCGAATGGTACGGCGAGTTCTACCAGCGCATCTTCTACGGTGGCCGCGTGCCGGTGCGCATCAAGGAGCTGGTGCGGCTGCGGCTCTCGACGGTGCACGGCTGCGCGTTCTGCAACAAGGGCAACCGGCTGGACGCGCTCGCCGCCGGCCTCAGCGAGGCGCAGGTACGCGCCATCGACGATCCCGAGTCGCCTCTCTGGGCGCCGGACGAGCGGGCGGTGCTGCGGCTCGCCGGGCAGATGGCGCTGACCCAGCCGGGTGGCCGGCTCGATGGCGTGCTCTACCGGGAGCTGCGCGCGCACTTCGACGACGCCCAGGTGCTGGAGCTCGGGATGACGATGGCGGTGCTCACGGGCATGGCGAAGTTCCTGTTCACCTACGAGCTGGTCGAGAAGGAGGACTACTGCGAGTTCGGCAGGTCGCCGTCCGGTGCCTGATCGCCCCTGGCAGCCACCGCCGCGCCGCCTGCGCTAGCATCCGGCCATGCCCGCACTCTCGATCCTCGACCTGGTCCCGGTGCCCGAAGGGGGCACGCCGCGCGAGGCGCTGCAGCGCAGCCTCAGGCTGGCGCAGGCGGCCGAGCGCCTGGGCTACACGCGCTTCTGGGTCGCCGAGCATCACAACATGCCCGGCATCGCCAGCGCGGCGACGGCGGTGGTGATCGGCTACCTCGCCGCCGGGACACGCAGCATCCGCCTCGGCGCCGGCGGCATCATGCTGCCGAACCATTCACCGCTGGTGATCGCCGAGCAGTTCGGCACGCTCGAGTCGCTCTATCCCGGGCGCATCGACCTCGGCCTCGGGCGTGCCCCGGGCACCGATGGCGTCACGGTGCAGGCGCTGCGGCGCGACCCACGGATGGCCGAGTACTTCCCCGACGACGTCCAGGAGCTGCAGGCGTTGTTCGGGCCGGTGCAGCCCGGCCAGCGCGTCCAGGCCGTACCCGGCGCGGGACTCGACGTGCCCCTGTGGATCCTCGGCTCGAGCCTGTACGGTGCGCAGCTGGCCGCGGCACT
This sequence comes from Steroidobacteraceae bacterium, assembly GCA_025458905.1. Taxonomy (GTDB): domain Bacteria; phylum Pseudomonadota; class Gammaproteobacteria; order Steroidobacterales; family Steroidobacteraceae; genus UBA964. Next base: position 87,572 of record JALORN010000008.1, on the reverse strand, counting down.
CGGGCTGCCCTATGCGTTCGCCTCGCACTTCGCGCCGGACGCGCTCGACGATGCACTGCGGGTCTACCGCGAGCGCTACCGGCCGTCGGCCAGGCATCCGCGCCCCCATGCGATGATCGGCGTCAACGTGGTCGTCGCCGACACCGATGCCGAGGCCCGCCGGCTCTTCACTTCGGCGCAGCAGTCCTATGCGCTGCTGCACCGCGGCCAGCGCGGGCTGCAGCGGCCGCCGGTCGACGACATCGAGGCGTTCTGGACGCCGGCCGAGAAGCAGCTCGCGTCGCGGATGCTCGCCGTGTCGGTGGTGGGCTCGCCGGCCACGGTGCGCGCCGGGCTCGCACGCTTGCTCGCGCGCACGCGCGCCGACGAGCTGATGGTGGTCGGCAGCGTGTTCGACTTCGACGCCCGGCTGCGGTCCTTCGAACTGCTCGCCGCGGTCGGCCGCGAACTCGGCGCCGCGCCGGGCACGGCCTCGGCGGCCTGAGCGTCCCTCGCGGCGGCCGGGCCGACCTCGGCGGTTTCACCGCACGCGACGACGGATCGCGGGGAACTGCCTATGATCGCGCTCCAGTACCCGAGGTATTGCCATGTCCACTGCCCGTCGTTCCCTGCCCGCGGTCCTGCTCTCGCTGGCGAGCCTGCTGCCGGCCATCGGCCCTGCCAGGGGCGCCGCGGCAGAAGGCCCAGGTGCCCCGACGCCGATCGTGACGGTGAACCCGGTGGTGCTCGAGGGCGCGGCAGGCGGCAAGCAGCTGTTGCTGCGGGTCACCGCGCCGCGCGACGGGAAGCGCCTGCCGGTGGTGCTGTTCTCGCACGGTGCGCAGTACTCGAAGGACGACTACCTCCCCCTGGCCGAGTTCTGGGCCGCGAACGGCTACGTCGTGATCCAGCCGACGCACATCGAGTCGCTGTCGCTCGGGCTGGCGCGCGACGACGCGCGCATCAAGCAAGCCTGGCGCACGCGCGTGCTCGACATGCGCCTCGCGCTCGACCGGCTCGACGAGATCGAGCGCCAGGCGCCGATGCTGCGCGGTCGGATCGACCGCCGGCGCGTGCTCGCCGCGGGCCATTCCTTCGGCGGCCACACCACTGCCGCGTTGATCGGCGCGGCGATGCCCGACGAGGGCGTCGACCTCTCCGACCCCCGCGTGCTGGCAGGGCTGATGCTGGCCCCTCCCGGCGCGGCGCCCGGCTTCCGCAACGTCGCGTGGAAGGCCGATGCACGCCCGGCGCTGTCGATCGTCGGCATGGAGGACGTGATCCCGGGCTTCAACGACGACTGGCGGGCGCACGCCGACTACTACGACCGCAGCCGCGCCGGCCAGTGCATGGCGGCGCTCGCCGGCGTGAAGCACTACCTCGGCGGCACGCTCGGCACGAACCGCACCGAGGAGAAGACGCCGAACGTCGATGCGATGGCGCAGGTCCGTCGCCTGTCGCTCGCGTTCCTCGATGCGCACGCCGGGCAAGGCGCGGACTGGGAGCCGCTGCGGCGCGAGCTGCTCGCGTCGCGCCCGGCAGTCATCGGCGCGTTCGAATGCCGGTGAGCGCCGCATCGGGCTGACGCCGCGCGGCCGGCGCATTCGCCGTTCAGGGCGCCGGCCCGTCCAGGAATTCCGTGACGATCGCGCGCGCCGCATCGGTGTGCACGTCGAGGAAGCCGTGGCCCCAGCCCGCAAGGTGCACCATGTGGCCGTTGCGCAGCAGGCCCTCGGCGCGCAGCGTGTGGGCGTGCAGGTCGTCGTCGGGGTTCAGCACCAGCACCGGCTGGTCGACCCTGGGCAGGTTCGCCGCCACGTCGTAGGCGAACGCGGCGTAGTGGCCCCACCAGGAGATCGCGGGGTTGCGCACGCAGTCGACGAAGTCCTCGGCGACCATGTCGATCGTTTTGCCCGGCATCGCCCAGTGGAGCTGGCCCTTCCACTTGCGCACCAGGTGCGAGCCTTCCGGATCGAGTGCCACGCCCCGGTAGTGACGGCGGAACTCCACCAGCTCCTCCGCGGTGAAGATCGGCGCCGACACCATGACGATCCGCCGCACCTGCCGCGGTCGTGCCAGCGCCAGCGCGACGCTGGTCTCGGAACCGGTGTGGTAACCCATCACGTCGAACTCGCCGACGCCGAGCGCGTCGACCAGGTCGCCCATCGCGGCGGCGTAGTCCTCGATCGACGGTGCCGCCGACGGTGGATCGGACTCGCCGAAGCCGGGCGTGTCCGGCGCGATCGCGATGCGGTCGGTGCCCATCGCGGCGAGGAAGCGTTGGTAGATCCGTCCCGAGTTCGGGCTCATGTGCAGGCAGAGCAAGGGCCGGCGCTGCCCACCGTCGCCGGTCGCCTCGGCCGATGGCCCCGCGATGCGGTAGTGGACCTGGCCGAAGCGCCCGTCGGCATAGGCGCGGCGCACCGGCACCCGCGGCCCCGCGCGCGTCGGTGCGGCGCCGGACTGCGCGGCCGGCACGCTCACGGCACGACCTGCAGCCGCAGGTCGAGGCTGGTCAGCGGATCGCAGCCCTGCGGCGTGATCACCACCGTGTCCTCGATGTGCACCGAGCCCCAGCCGATCTCGGTGAACGGCATGTCGACGTTGACCACCATGCCGGGCTCGAGCACGGCGTCGGGCTTGAGTCCCGGCTGGGCGGCGACGGGCTTCGGGTCGTCGGTGTGCTCGAGGCCGAGGCTGTGCACGACGCAGCCGCGGTACTCGGGGAAACCGGCGCCACGGATCGCGGCGGTGACCTCGCGCACGATGTCCGAGTAGCGCGTGCCCGGCCGCAGGATCGCGTGCGCGGCCTCCCAGCCCCGGGTGAGGCCGCGATGGCGGCGGACCTGCTCGGCCGAGGGCTCGCCGATCACGAAGCAGCGGCCGAAGTCGCCGTGGTAGTTCGAATGACGCGCGAGCCCGTCGAACATGATCGGCTCGCCGCGCCGCGCGCGCACCGCCGGCAGGCCGGCCGCGCCGCACAGCAGGTAGACACCGCGGCCGCCCTGCTTCGCGAGCTCGGCCATGTAGACGTCCTCGACCTCGTCCCAGCTCGCCCCTTCGCGCAGCCCGTGGCCGGCGACGAGCAGGGCCTGCTCGTTCACCTGGGCCGCCTTGCGCAGCAGTTCCACCTCGCGCGGGGTCTTCACCAGGCGCACCAGGTTGAAGACGTCGCGGCGGTACTGGCAGCGAGCGTCGAGGCCGCGGCCGGCGAGCCAGGAGCCCGTGCGCTCATCGTCGCAACCGAGCCGCGCGCCCTCCAGGCCCGCGGCGCGCAGCGCCCGCACCAGCGCCCAGACCGCGTCGGCGGACATCTGCGCGCGCAGCCGCCGCGTGATCGCGACCCAGTCCTGCTCGCGCGGGCTCAGGGGCACGCCGGGACGCACCGGCCAACCCTCGTAGTCGATGCCTGCGGGCGTGTCGTCGTCGAGGGTCACGCCCTCCCCGGGCGAGGAGTAGGAGAACACGTTCGGCATCCAGGTGCCGCCCTCGCTTGCGAGGCGGCGGATCTCGAAGCTCGGGATCACCAGCGCCGCGGGCGCATCCTCGCGGCGCGGCAACACGGCGAAGTAGGCGCCGTCGAAATGGCCCGGCCAGTTGAGCGAACCCCAGTAGCCGGAGAGGTAGAACGTGTTGATCGAGAGCTGGGCGACGAGCGCGTCGAGCCCGTGGCGATCCATGAGTTCGTAGGCGCGGGGCTTGTTGAGCAGCAAGGCGGTGCTCCGGCATCGGGAAGCGGCCGATGATAGCGAAGCGGCGGCGCGCGCGGCCGGCCGGCCGGTCGGTCGCATCGCTACGCCGCGCGCAGCAGGCTGCTCGCCGCCGCCGTCCCGCTCTGCAGTGCACCGGCGACCGTGCCTGCATCCTCGCCCGGTTCGCAGGCCTCGCCAGCGAACCAGAGCGTCGCGGCGAGCGGCCGGGCGAGCTCGCGGCGGGCCCGGTCGCCGTCGACGCGCACGTAGCTGTAGGCGCCGCGCGCGAACGGGTCGGCGGCCCAGTCGTGCACCGCACCGGCCTGCAGCAGCGAGCGCGCGTCGACCCGCCGTCCCCACAACGACTGGAACGACCCGAGCGCGGCCTCGAGCAGCGCTTCCCGCGGCAGGCCGCGCAGGCGCACGGCAGCCGGGCCGGCGCACCAGGCGACGACCAGCGGTGCGCGCGCCGGCAGCGCCGTCCAGAACGTCGGGAAGTGCGCACCCGGGGCATGGAAGAAGGCAGCCTGCGCGTACCGTCCGGCATCGAGTGCCTCCCAGAACGGCTCGCGGAACGCCAGCACGACCTTGATCACCGGTCCCGGACCGAGGCGTTGCAATGGCGCGAGCAGGCGCCGCGGGAGCGGGTCGAAACGCACCAGCCCGTCGCCGGTCGTGGCCGCGGTCGCTCCGCGCGCCGGCCGTGCGGGCGGGCCGGCGAGCCCATCGCCGACGGCCAGGCTCTGCTGCAGCACGCCGAGCGGCAGCGTGACGATCGCGGCCCGTGCCTCGAACGCGAACGCCCGCCCCGCGCAGGCGCCTTCGGCACGCACCGCGCCGCGTCGCCACGCGATGCGGTGCACCACGGCTCCGAGCCGCAGCTCGACGCGGCGCGGGTCGAGCGCGGCGAGCAGGGCGTCGACCAGCACACCGTAGCCGCCCCAGGGACGCGAGGTCGGGGCATCCGCGGCCGCGCCCCCGCTCCACTCCGCCAGCGCGGCGCGTGCGCTGGCATCGGCCGGATCGGCGGCGTCGAAGCCCTCGAGCAGCATCTGCGCGAAACCGCGCGCCCGACGCGACAGCACGCGCCGGGGCAAGGCCTCGAGCAGCGCGTCGAACGAGAGGTCGCGATGCCGCAGGCGCGGACGCGCCGCGGCGAGCCCACGGCGCAGCTCGGCGAACAGGTCTTCGCCCGGCTCGAGTCGCCCCTCGCGGAGGCTGAAGCGCGCGCCGTCCGTATCGACGTCGACGCTGCCCGCGCGACGCAGCCAGCCGAGCGTGCTCGCGGGACGACCATGGATGAACTCGGCGCCGAGCTCGACCGGCAGCGGCATGCCCGGCAGCGACAGCGTATGGATGCGCCCGCCGGCGCGCTCGCGTGCCTCGAGCAGCCGCACCGAGCACCCGGCGGCGCCGAGCCGCGCGGCGGCGGCGAGCCCGGCGGCACCGCCGCCGATCACCAGCACGTCGCTGCGGGCGCCCGGCGTGCGCCGCGCCGCGCCGCGCGACTCAGCCACGTGCCCGATCCCCGGCGGCCGCGGTCATGTCCGGCGCGGCGCGCGAGCCCGTCTCGGCGACCTCGTGCAGCGCACGGATGGCGGCGAGCACCGCGGGCTCGCGGACTGCGCCGGCGCGGTAGACGAGGTTCACCGGCCGTTGCCAGCCGTAGGGCGGCGCCGCGAGGGTGGCGAGGCGGCCAGAGGCGAGCTCGGCGGTGATCAGGCCGGTCGGGAGCACGCTGAGGTGGCGGCCGCGGCGCAGCACCTCGCGGCAGAACTCGACGGAGCTGGTGACCAGCTCGGGTTGCGGCGGCGGGAGACCCGCCGAGTCGAAGGTCTCGCGCCAGGCGAGCTCGACGTCGCCGCTGTTCGTCCCGAGCACCCAGGCGGCAGCCGCGAGCTGCTCCACGGCGGGCGGGGTGCCCGCCGTCGCGAGCGGGTGGTGCGCGCCGGCCACGATCCGGTAGTCCTGCTGCGACAGCGTCTCCACCGTCAGTGCGCCATCCACGGGCTCGTCGAGCGTACGGATGAACACCGCGAGGTCGAGTTCGCCACGGCCCACCGCCGGCACCAGTGTCTGCTGGATGCCATCGACCACGCTGACGGCGATGCCGCGGTGCGCGGCCAGCAGCTGCTCGGCGGCCGGCGTCACCAGCGAGCCGGCGACCGTGACGCTCGCGCCGATCCGCACCTCGCCGCGCGAGGCGCTGCGCACCTGCTGCAGGCGCGCACGGAACTCGCCCTCGTCGCGCGTCACGCGGCGCGCGAACTCGAGCAGCATCAGGCCGAAGGCCGTCGGCCGGGGACCTCCCGCCTCGCGATCGAGCAGTCGTACGCCGAGGTCCTGCTCCAGCAGCCGCAGCGCCTTGCTGACGGCCTGCTGGGTGCGACCGAGCTGCTGCGCGGCGCGCGTGAAGCCGCCTTGCTCGACCACCGCGAGGAAGTACCGGAGCTGCTGCATCTGCATGACCCGGCGAGGATACCCTCCACCCCCTGGCCGGTAACCTTTAGTTGTTTCACCCTCCGCCAGCCGCATGGCATGTTTCGCCCGCGATGCCCCACCCCCTCCTGCGCCGCCCTCGATCGGCACGCTGATCCGGCCCGGCATCGCCCCACCCCGCTGAAAGGACCGCCTGCTCGATGACCTACTCCCTGGTGCTCTGGGCGCACGTGCTCGTGATGGGCTACTGGCTCGGCAGCGAACTGGTGATCAATGCCCTCTCGCACTACTGCGGGCGCGCCACCTGGCTCACCGGCAGGCAACGCATGGACCTGTGGGACTTCGTGCTGGACGTCGACCAGCACGTGCGCAACGCGATGATCATGTCGGTGCCGCTCGGCCTGTCGCTCGCGGCCTGGATGGGCCTCTCGCCGTTGACGGGCCCGTGGCTCGCGCTGGTCTGGGTGCTGTCGATCGCGTGGTTCTGGCTGATGTGGGCCACCCACCTGAAGCGCAAGACGCCGCTCGGTCCGAAGCTCGCCGCCTGGGACTGGCGCGTGCGCTACGTCCTGATCGCCGCCTTCGGCATCTCGGGCGCGGTCTCGCTCGCGACCGGCTGGCCGTTCGCCTCGAAGTGGCTCGCGCTCAAGGTCTTCCTCATCGCACCGGCGATCGCCTGCGGGCTCGGGGTGCGCTACTACATCCGCATGGCCTACGAGCGCGCCTTGCCGGCGATCGCCGCCGACACGGCAGGCCCCGAGGAGAACGCGATCTTCCAGATGACGATCGTCCGCGCGACCTGGGTGCTGGTCGGGCTGTGGGTGATCCTCTTCACGATCGGGGCGCTCGGGGCACTCAAGCCCTTCTGAGCGCACGCCCCAGCGGCGTGCACGCGGGCGGGCCGGCGGGCTAGCGTGAGGCCGGGCAGTCGCCGGTGAAGCGGATCACGGTCCCCGTCATCACCAGCTTCGTGTCGTTGCGCACGTCGGTCATCACGGCCGGCGGGAAGCCGCCGATCCACGGCCCGCCCATCCAGGGATCGCCGATCATCGGGCCACCCATCGCCGTGCCACGCGAGCCGACGACGACCTCGCCCTTGGTGAAGTTGACGATCGCATCGCCACCGAGCTCGCGGACACGGGCGCGCATCGCATCGGCGAGCAGGTCGGCGCGCTCGAAGTCGCGACCCTTCACCTTCACGCTGCCGATCTCCTCGTAGGCGCAGTCGGGCCGGCTGGTTTGGTAGAGGCGCACGGGCGCGTCGGCGGAGCGCGGCGGGAAGGCCGCGGTGAAGCGCGTGGACGAGACCCGCGGCGGGCTCGCACAGGCGACCAGCGCCGCTGAGACGAGCGCGAGCGTCGCGCTCCGGGCGAGGGAGGAACGGGTTGCGGAGTCGTTCGTGATCATGGCGGATCCTGTTCCGGAGTGGTCGTTCAGACATCCCGGAAACATCGGCGTTCCCGATCCGATGATGTTCCATGCAACGGAAAAAACGAAGTCAAGGATCGACTGGACGCGCGCTTCCGGTCAGGCACCACAGGCCGGGCGGGTCGACGGCGGGCGAGTTGCGCCGCGATGGGGGTCGGCGCGGGAGATCCGCAGCACCGGAAACGCAGCGGGCCGGGCGGCTCGCGCCGCCCGGCCCGCCGTCACGCGTCCGCGACGCGCGAAACGAGGTCACTTCTTCGGCTTGCGGAACTTCAGCAGGAAGTTGTCGGCCTCGCCGATCGCCACGTACTTGGCGCGATCCTGCTCGCCGAGGGCGAGCGTCGGGGGCAGCGTCCAGACACCCTTCTCCCAGTTCTTGGTGTCGCGGGGGTTCGCGAGGATCTCGGATGACCCGACGAACTCGAAGCCGGCGGCCTTGGCGAGGTCCTTGGTGTAGTCCTCGCGCACGTAGCCGCTCGCGGCCTTCGGATCCTGCGGCTTGTCGGTCGGGGCGCGATGTTCCTCGACGACCAGCACGCCGCCCGGCTTCAGCGCATCGTAGAAGGCCTTGAAGGCCTCCTCGGCGTAGCCCTGGGCCATCCAGTTGTGGACGTTGCGGAAGGTCAGGACGGCGTCGGCCGAGCCCACCGGGGCAATGCTCATCGCGCCCTTGCCGAAGTCGCTGACCTTGACGTCGCCCCAGCTCGCCTTGTTCGACTCCAGCTTCTTCGCCCAGTTGTCGGCGGCGGTGGCGGCACGCTCGCTCATCGCGCGCGGCGCGATGGCCGTGTAGTAGGTCCCCTTGCCGGCGAGATAGGGCGCGAGGATCTCGGTCCAGTAGCCGCCGGACGGCCCGATCTCGACGACCGTCATGTTCGGCTGGAGCCCGGCGAAGGCCAGCACCTCGGCCGGCTTGCGCGCAGCGTCGCGCGCGGAGAACTGCGGGCTGCGGGCAGGGCTCGCGACGGCGGCAACGAGCGCCGCATCCGGCCTGGACTGGGCCGCGACGGGCAGCGCGACCGGCAGGGCGAGCGCCAGGCAGGTGGCGATCAGGGCTTTGCGCATGGATGGACCTCCTCCGTTGGGAGCCGGATTCTAGCCCGCGCCGGCCTCTTTCCCGCAGGCCCCGGGCCCCTTTCCCCCCCCCCGACCCCCCGGTGTCCGCTCTACAGGCATGGACCCCGCCCGCCGCGGCGACCGGCGCCGGGGGCAGGAGCCATGCTTGGCAAGTCCGGGCAGGCGCCGGTAGAGTTCCGGCCCGCAGAGCAGAATCTCAGGGCCCCGCCGGCGACGTCGGGGCCCTTTGTTTTCCGCGCCTGGGCGCCGCCGGCGCGCGGGTGGGTCGACAGACGGATCGGGACATCCAGGGGACATACGGGTCATGGGCAAGGTCAGCATCGGTGTGGTGGGCGCGACGGGCCTGGTCGGCACCGCGATGAGGGAGATCCTGGAGCAGCGCGGCTTCGAGGCGGCGAGGGTCCGTTACTTCGCCTCGGCGCGTTCGGCGGGCTCGACGCTGCCGTGGCGCGGCCAGCCGGTGGCGGTCGAGGACGCCGCCGTCGCCGACTACCGGGGCCTCGACATCGTGCTGTTCTCCGCCGGCGCATCGACCTCGCGCGCGCTCGCGGAGAAGGTGGCCGCGGCGGGCGCGATCGTGGTCGACAACTCCTCGGCCTGGCGCATGGATCCGCAGGTGCCCCTGGTGGTCAGCGAGGTCAACCCGCACGCGCTCGACGCGATCCCCAAGGGCATCGTCGCGAACCCGAACTGCACCACCATGGCGGCGATGCCGGTGCTGAAGCCGCTGCATCGCGAAGCGGGCCTCGTGCGCCTCGTGGCCTCGACCTACCAGGCCGTGTCCGGCGGCGGCGTCGCCGGGGTCGCCGACCTCGAGACCCAGGTCAAGGCGACGGCGGCGGGGTCCGCGGCGCTCGCGGCGCGCGGCGACGCGCTGGAGTTCCCGGCGCCGAGGAAGTTCGCAGCGCCGATCGCGTTCAACGTGCTGCCCTACGCGGGGGCTTACTCGGGGGACGAGGGCTGGACCGACGAGGAGCTGAAGCTGCTGAACGAGAGCCGCAAGATCCTCGAGATCCCGGACCTCAAGGTCGCGGGTACCTGCGTGCGCGTGCCGGTCTACACCGGGCACTCGCTGTCGATCAACGCGGAGTTCGCGCGCCCGATCGGCGTCGAGCGCGCCAAGGCGCTGCTGCGCGAGGCGCCGGGCGTCGAGCTCGTCGACGTGCCGACGCCGCTGGCCGCGGCCGGCCGCGATCCGAGCTACGTCGGCCGCATCCGTCGCGACCCGACCGTGCCGCATGGGCTGGTGCTGTTCGTATCGAACGACAACCTGCGCAAGGGCGCGGCGCTCAACGCCGTGCAGATCGCCGAACTGCTCGCCGCCCGCCGCTAAGAAACAGGGGACCGAAAAAGCCGAAAAAGGGGACAGATTTATTTTTGAAAAAATAGGGACAGATTTGTTTTCTTCCGTTCTGCGGACCGACAGTCCGCAGAACGGAAGAAAACAAATCTGTCCCTATTTTTTCAAAAATAAATCTGTCCCCTTTTTCGGTCCCCTTTTTCCTTAGCGGAAGTAGGGCATCACGTCGGTCGCGAACAGGACGGCCTGGCGGACCATGGCTTCCTGTCGCGCCCCATGCGGGTGCGCCACCGGCGAGCCGCCGAGCTGGTAGACGTGGTCGAGCCCGAGGTCGACCAGCTCGCGCAGCCGCGCCCGGCACTTGTCGGGCGGCCCGCAGATCGAGAACCACTCGACGAAGTCGTCGGGCACGGCCTGCAGGTGCGAGCCCGAATCCTGCGCGTGGCGCTTCATGTCGTAGCCGCTCTGCATCACCTCGGCGACCTGGCGCAGCCGCGGCGGCAGGTGGTCGAGCGGCGCGTCCTTCATGCCGGCGAAGTGGGCCACCATGCCCGAGATCATCCGCCCGAGGTGGATCGCGCGCTGCTCGTCGGGATCGCAGACGAGGTTGACGTAGGCACCGATCCGCAGGCTGTCGCGCGGGCGGCCCGTCGCCGCGAGCCGCGCCCGCGCCACGCCCAGCGCCCACTCGAGGCGCTCGGGCGCGCTGCCGACCGCGAAACTCACGCGGTCCGCGACGTCGACCGCCATCTCGATGGTCTTCGGCCCCGTGCAGGCGACGTCGATCGGCACCGGCGCGACGTCCACCGAATCGAGCCAGCGCAGCTTCGAGGCGGTGCCGTTGCGGTCGATCGTCTCGCCGCGCAGGTAGGCCTTCATCCGCTCGACGAAGCTGCGCAACTGTGCGGTGGTGCCGTTGCGCAGCCCGGCGTGCGCCGCCGAGGAATCACCGCGGCCGATGCCGCAGACCGCGCGCCCCCCCGCCTCCGCCTGCAGCGTCGCGAACGCCGTGGCCGTGACCGCGACGTCGCGGGTCACGGGATTGGTGACGCCGGTACCGAGCCGCAGGCGCGAGGTCGCGTGCGCCGCCAGCGACAGCTGGCCGAGCGGATCGGGACTGAGGTTCTGGGTGTCGGGGCAGAGCAGCAGGTCGAAGCCGAGCGCTTCGACCTCGCGCGCCAGCCGCGCCGTATAGCCCGGCGAGGCCTCCATCACGATGCCGAACTCGGTCATGCGGGCCTCACGGGCTCCAGAAGCGGATCGGCCCCGCCGCCACGCCGCGATGCGGCACGACGACGGGGCCGAGGTTCACGAGGCGGCGATCAGAACCGGAACGTCGCGCGCACGCCGAACTGCCGCGGGTCGGCCGGGAAGGTCGTGTAGGCGAGCACCGGCGGCGCGACCGGCGAGGCGATGAACGGGTCACCGTAGGTCTGCGCCGAGACCGGCTTGTCGAAGTCGAGCAGGTTGGTGACGTAGAGCGTCACGCCGAAGCTCTCGTTCTCGAACCCGACCTGCGCGTCGACGTTGGTCCACGCCGGCATCCAGGTGAGGTTGTCCGGCGAGGTGAAGCGCTTGCTGCGGTACTGCGCGGCGAGCTGGCTGTTCAGCGTCCAGTCATTGGCCAGCGGGCGACGATAGTCGAGCGTCGCGACGAGGGCATGCCTCGCGCTCTGTTCGAGCTGCCTGCCGTTGGTGTTGGTGAAGCACACCTGGGTCGGACCGACCGTGCCGACGCGGCAGTTGCCCGACCCGGCGATGTTGAGCGGCGCCGTGTTCGGCACCTCGGAATCCGTGAACCGCGGATCGAGGTAGGTGTAGGCCGCCGACAGCGTCAAGCCCTCGGTGAGGACGGCGGTCAGCTCGAGCTCGACGCCATCGACCTTGGCTTCGCCGATGTTGCGGACCACGTTGCGGGTGCCCTGCGGGTTGAGCGGGTTGCCCGGGTCCGGCACCAGCAGCTGGGTGATGCGATCCTCGTAGACCATGTGGAAGTAGGCGGCGTTCAGGCGCAGCCGGTCGTCGAGCCACGAGGTCTTGGCACCGACCTCGTAGTTCCACAGGGTCTCGGGCTCGTAGCGCGCGTCGTTCGCGTCCAGCACCACGCCGACGTTCAGGAAGCCCGCGGGCTTCACGCCCTTGGAAACGCTGCCGTAGAACAGCAGGTCCTCGTTGGCCTTGTAGTTGACCGTGAAGCGCGGCGCATTGAACGAGGACGAGGCCGACGGCCGGAAGGTTGCGCCGGTGTATCCGGGCCACGGGACCAGGGCGCCAGTGGCCGGGACGATGTTCAGCGCGATCGGGCGGCCGAAGAGGTAGTCGAAGTCCTCCTCGCTGTAGCGCCACTCGGCCGAGGCGCTCCACTGGTCGTTGAAGCGGAAGTCGAGCATGCCGTAGCCGGACTTGTGGCGGGTGTTGCGGAAGTTCAGGTCACCCGGGATCCGGCCACGGAGCTGCAGCTCACGGGCCGCGGACCAGCCTGCCGGCGCCAGCGGCGGGTTGCGCACGAAGCCGCTGATGAAGATCGAGGAGTTGATGGCATCGTAGTCCTCGCGCCAGTACAGGGCGCCGACGGCCCAGCGCAGGCGATCGTCGGTGTCGAGGGTGCCGAGGCGGAACTCCTGGCTGAACTGACGGGCTTCCGAATAGACGTCGGTGATGCTGAGCGCCGGCAGCGGCTCCGCCGTACCGGGCGTCGGGCGCGTGACGGCCGTCGCCGGCGCGGCGAAGAAGTCGGCATCCGAAACGCTGAGGGCGTTGGCGCGGGTGTAGCCGGTGTACGAGGTCAGGGTCGCGAAGCCGAGGTCGATCTCGCCGACGAGGCTCGTGATGAAGGATTCGAGGTCGCCGCCCGCGTAGTCGCGGCCGGTCAGCGGATCGACGCTGAGCAGGACGCGATCGTAGTTGCGCACCTCGCCGAGCAGAGGATAGGGAATCGTGGCCGGCACGACGCTACCGCCGGTCGTGGCGCCCGGAGGTGCACCGACGCGCACGCCCACGGCATTGGCCGGCGAAGCCAGCGGCTGGTTCCTCCCCGGAACCGCCTGGCCGACGTAGTAGGACGCGCGCGGCTCCGCCTCGTCGTCCGAGTAGGACATGCGCAGCGTGAAGTCGATGCCTTCGGTCGGCGCGAAGCGCAGGGCCGCGGCGATGCCGCGCGTGTTCCAGCCACCGACGTTCTCGCCCGAGATCTCGTTCCTGAAGAAACCGTCGAAGTCGCTGTAGAGGCCGTTGATGCGAAGCGCCGCCTTGCCGCCGAGCAGCGGCACGTTGAAGGCGCCGCGGACCTCGTAGAGCGAGTCGGTCGCGACGTCGGCCAGCAGGTTGCCCTCGACCTCGTCGAGGTTGGGCCGCTTCGAGACGTAGTTGATGGCGCCGCCGAAGGCGACGCGGCCGTAGAGCGCGCTCTGCGGGCCCTTGACGACCTCGATGCGCTCGACGTCGACCAGCTTCAGGTTCATCAGCATCGAGCCGCCGGCGGTCGCGATCGACTCGGAGGAGATGTCGATGCCGTCGAGCAGGATGCCGATCGGCGGGCGGCCGCGGGTGGTCGGCAGGCCGCGGATGTTGGGACGCGTGTCCTGGGGCGCGAAGCCCTTGTCCCACGACAGGCCGGGGGTGAACTTGGCGACGTCCTGCACGTTGCGGATGCCCTGCGCCACGATCGTCTCCTCGGAGAACGCCGTGACGGTGATCGGCACTTCCTGCAGCGACTCGGTGCGCTTGCGTGCGGTGACCGTGACCTCCTCGAGCTGCGCCTGCGCGAGCGCGGTGCCGGAGATCGCGGCGGCGACGGCGGCGGCGACGAGCACGCGAGCCGGACGATGGATGGGCATGGTCATGAGTGGAATCCCCCTGTGTACAGGAAAACTTGTGCAGGAAAGCTCGTGCAGGCACCAGTGCAGCAACTCGCACTGCCACCTTCGTGCAGGAACGCACGCGCTGGCCACGTGTGTCCCGGAAACGTCAGCAGGAAAGTACCTTCCCCGCCTGATCCTGAGCAAAGCGAAGCCCGTTGGCCATGCGTTCGGATACGGCTGCCATGCATTCAGCTGATGACTGGACCGCGCTGAGGTGGCGCCTCAACGCATTGATTCGCGTGCCGAAACGCCGCGCGTCCGCGGCGTCCGCGCGGGCCCGGAACAGCTCGGGCAGCGCCGCCGACCGTCGACTGCGCGCCGGCCAGGTTGCCCGGAACGGTCTCAGTAGCCGAGACATCCACGCGCCGCTGTTGTCACCGCACAACATTTGTCGCGCTAGAACTTGACGGTGAAGCGCACGCCGTACTGCCGCCGGTCCGGCGCATACGCGGTATAGGCCAGCTGCGGCGGCACCAGCGCGTAGTTGTCGCCGCTGGTCTGTCCCGACTGGACGGTGTCGACGTCGGTCGCGTTGTTGACGAACAGCGTCACCCCGTACTTCTCGGTCTCGGCCGAGACGCGCAGGTCCACGTTGACGTAGTCCGGCAGGATGAACAGGTTGTTCGGGTCGAGGTAGCGCTTGCTGCGGTACTGCGCGTCGATCGCCGAGACCAGGGTCCAGTCGCCGCCGAGCTCGCGGGTGTAGCCGAGCGAAGCGGCGATCGAGTGCTCGGCCGCGAAGTCGAGCTGGTTGCCGTTGGTGTTGGTGATGCAGACGACCTGCGGACCGACCGCGCCGACCGTGCAGTTGCCGGGGCCGGCGACCGCGAAGGCCGTGGTCTGCGGCGCGTCCGACTCGGTGTAGCGCGCGTCCAGCCAGGTGTAGGCGAGGCTCGCGGTGAGGCCGTCGGTGAGCGCGGCGGTGAAGTCGAACTCGATGCCGTCGATCTCCACCTCGCCGATGTTGACCGCCTGGGTCACGACCCCCTGCGGGCTGGCGGCATCGGGGATCAGCACCTGGTTCAGGCGGTCCTTGTTGTACGACTTGAAGTAGGCGCCGTTGACGCGCAGCCGGTTGTCGAGCCAGCTCGACTTGAAGCCGATCTCGCCGGTGTCGATCAGCTCCGGGTTGTAGCGGGCGAGCCGGGTGTCGGCGACCACGCCGACGTTCAGGTAGCCGCCTGGCTTCTTGCCGCGCGCGAACGACACGTAGACGTTGGCATCGTCCTCGAACTTGTACTTCAGCATCGCGCGCGGCGTGAACATGCTGGTCTCGTACGACGGCGTGGGATTCAGCGGCACGACACCGAAGGCATACGACGGTGTCGGTGCGGCGGGCGTCGCGACCAGGTTCAGGGCGGCGCCGAACACCGAGTCCACGCTCTCCTTGGCGTAACGTGCCTCGACGCTGCCCTCGATGCGGTCGGTGAAGTCGAACCCGACGGTGCCATAGATCGAGCGGTGGTCGGTGTCGCGGACGCTGCGCGCGGCCGGCGCCTGGCCGAGCACCTGGTAGGCGCGGGCGGCGGAGAAGCCGGCCGGGCGCGGCGCGGACTGTGCCGAGGACAGCGAGGCGTTGTCGCTGTCGTAGCGCTCCTGCCAGTACAGCGCGCCGATCGCCCAGCGCAGGCGGCCCTCGTCCTGCGCGAGGCGCAGGTCCTGGCTGAACTGCCGCGCCTTCACCGCGATGTCGGTGATGAAGATGACCGGACCGGTCTCCGCGGTGCCCGCGGACGGCACCGTGACGCTGCCGGTCGGTGCGGCGAAGAAGTCCGCATCGGCGCGACCGAAGCTCTCGGCGCTGGTGTAGCCGGTCCAGTTCGAGAGCTTCGCGAAGCCGAGGTCGACGTCGCCCACCAGGCTCAGCACGAAGGGCTTGAGCTCGCCGGCCTCGAAGTCGCGGCCGGTCAGGGGGTCGACGCTGAGACGGATCGAATTCCCGGCGGTGGTGATCTCCCCGGTGGCCGGGAAGCGCCAGGTGGCCGGCAGCGGCGCGCCGCCCGGCGGCAGGCCGAGTCGCAGGCCGACGGCGTTGGCGGGCACCGGCAGCAGGGTCGTGCGGCCATTGGCGGTGCCGTAGTAGTACGACGGCCGCGACTCGATCTGGTCCTCACTGTACGACGCCCGCAGCGTGAAGTCGGCCGAGTCGGTCGGCTTGAAGCGCAGCGCCACCGAGGCGCCGACGAACTCGTCGCCGCCGATCCGGTTGCCGGTGGTCGTGTTGCGGTAGAAGCCATCGAACTCGCTGTAGACCGCGTTGATGCGCACGGACAGCCTGTCCTGCACCAGCGGGATGCTGATCGCAGCGCGCGCGTCGTAGGACTCGTAGCTCGCGACCTCGAGCGAGGCATTGCCCTCGACCTGCTCGAGGTTGGGCCGCTTGGAGGTGTAGACCACGGCACCGCCGAACGCCGAGCGGCCGTAGAGCGCGCTCTGCGGGCCCTTGACCACCTCGATCTGCTGCAGCTCCACGAGCTTGACGTTGACGAGCATCGAGCCGCCGGCGGTCGAGATCGACTCCGAGGAGATGTCGATGCCGTCGAGCAGCACGCCGACCGGCGGCTTGCCGCGCACGACCGGCAGGCCACGGATGCTGATGCGCGTGTCCTGCGGCGCGAAACCCTTGTCGAAGTTGAGGCCAGGGGTGTACCGGACCACGTCCTCGGCGTTCCTGATGTTGGCACGCTCGATCGTGTCGGCCGAGAAGGCCGTGATCGTCAGTGGCACGTCCTGCAGGTTCTCGGTGGTCTTGCGCGCCGTGACGGTGACTTCCTCGAGCTGCGCCTGTGCCACCGCATGGCCCGAGAGCGCGGCAGCGACCGCCGCGGCGACCAGCATGCGCGGCGGCGTGTGATGGATCGTCATGAGCTGAATCCCCCTGGAGAACGCGACGCGACCCGGCCGCACCGACCGGATGTTGGATCGGCGCATCGTGCGCCACCGCGCGCCCAACGGAAAACACAGATGCTGATGAATGGCATGAGCAACGATTATGGTGGCCGGGTGAAGCACCCTCGATCGGCTCCAAGCTCCTGATTCGATGGACCAACCCGACCCGGCGCCGCGATCGTGCGAGTCTCGTGCGCCCGTGCGAGCGAACCGCTGTATCAGCCCATGAACCTGCCGGCGCGATGCCGCGTTGGATGCCACGCAACACCCGGTCTCGGCAGCGCCAGGTTTCGCCCGATTTCCGTCACCGCTGCCGCACCGGGCGGCCCGAGGCTGTATGCCGTCCAGGGCACGGCACGTGGGGCAAGTCGGGATGGCACGGTTTCCAGGATCGCAGTCGGTGATGGTCAAGGGCGGGCTGATCGGCCTCCTGACCCTGTTGCTGTTGTGGCCGCTCGGCCAGGTCGCAGGCCTGGTCAGCGAGCGCGAGGCGATGCGCGACGCGGCGCGGACGCGGATCGCCGCGAGCGTCGGCGAACGCCAGTGGATCGGCGGGCCGGTCCTGCGCGTGCCGGTGCAGCGCTTGCGGCCGCGGGAGAGCGGGGCGACGGTCGCAGGCCCAGGCGATGCGACGGTGCCCGCGCCGCCCGCTGCCGATGCCTGGGAGGATGCGCCCCCCGTCTACCTGCGGGCCGCGGAACTGGACGTCGATGGCATGCTGCGCACCGCCCTGCTCAGCAGGGGCCTCTACCGGATACCGACCTACGAGGCAACCTTGCGGTTGCGCGGTCGATTCGGCGCCGTCGCGGCGGCGAGCGGCGCACTCGCAGGCGCGCACGAGCGGCTCGTCTGGTCGCAGGCGCGGCTGGTGGTACCCCTGGCCGCGCTCGGGTCGATCCGCCGCATCGAGCGCTTCATGCTCGACGAAGCGGCGCTCGCGACCGTGGGTGACGAGTTCCTGCAGGGTCGTGCCCTCGCCGGCCCGGCACCGCTCGTCGAGGGGCAGCGCGAGCGCGAACTGACGTTCGAGGTCGTGGTGGTGCTCTCGGGCAGCGAGGCGCTCGACGTGGTGCCGCTCGCGGCGGCGAGCACGATCGCGCTGCGGGGCGACTGGCCGCATCCGGACTTCTCCGGCGCGGAGTCGCCCGCCCGCCGGGAGGTGGGCGCCACCGGCTTCGCGGCGAACTGGTCTTCCACCCGCCTGCGCTGGACGCTGCCCGAGGCCTGGCGTGGCGAGCCGATCGGCATCGAGGGGCTGCGTGCGGGGGCCTCGGGCGTCGCCCTGTTCCAGCCGCTGGACCTGTATGCCCTGAACTATCGCGCCGTGCGCCACGGCGTGCTGTTCGTCGCCGTGACCTTCCTCGCGCTGTTCGCCTGGGAGCATGCGACGCGTGGCGTGCGGCTGCATCCGATGCAGTACCTGCTGGTCGGGCTCGCGCTCGCGGTGTTCTTCCTGCTGCTGCTCGCGCTCTCGGAGCACCTGGGGTTCGCGATCGCCTATGCGATCGCGGCGACGGCACTGGTCGGGCTGGTCGGTGTCTACGTCGCCGGCGTCGCGGCGAGCCGGCGGGTCGCGCTCGCGATGTCGGCGGCGCTCGCCGCAGCCTACGCCCTGCTCTACGCGATCCTCGCCTCCGAGGATCATGCGCTGCTGCTCGGGGCCCTGACCGTGTTCACGACACTCGCGACCCTGATGCTCGCGACCCGGCGCTTCGACTGGTGGAAGGCCGGCGGCCCCTCGGACCCTCAGGCGAGCGGCAGGTAGCGGACGCCCGCCTCGGCGACGGTGGACTCCACCAGGCACACCCGGTCGACGGTCCACGCGACCGTCGTCCAGCGCAGGCCCGGCCGCACCGAGCGCACGTCGCGCGCCAGCGTGACGTGCGGCACGAACGGCCGCGGGTCGCGCGCGAACCCGAGGCGGTCGAGGCGCTGCCAGAGGCCATCGACGATCGCCGCGGCGCGCGGCGCCGGCTGGCTCGAGGTCGCGGTCAGCACCTTCGGCTTGCGCCACAGCTCGAGCCGGTCGAAGGCGATCGTGAACGGCGCGACCGGACCGGCGAGCGCGGCGAGGCGCTCGAGGCGCGAGGCCTCCACGCCGCCGAGGAAGGCCACGGTGACGTGCAGGTTGGCCGGCTCGACCGGCCGGCCGCTCAGCGGGAACAGTCCGGCGCGTGCGGCCTCGAGCGCGGCGCGGGTGGCCTCGTCGGGCCAGAAGGCGAAGAACAATCGGTGCTCGCTCAACGGATCCTCCACGCATCGGACAGCGCGCGCGATGCGGGATCGCGGCGCGACGGCCGCTCGCGCTAGCGTCGGTCCGCGGCCAGGGAGGATAGCCGATGCCGAGCAGGTTCCCCGGGATGACGGTGCGGCCCCAGCTGGCGCGCGCGCGCAGCGCCGGCGCGCGGTCGCGCAGCGCGGGGCCGGGCCTGGCGGCGCTCGCCGCCGTGGCGCTGGCGCTGTCGTTGGCGGCCTGCGCGGCGAGCGGCGCCGGGTCGAGGGTCGTCCGATCGCCGCCGCAGGCTTCGACGCCGGCGACCGCCACCGCACCGTCCTTGCCGTTGCAGGGGCGCGCGACGACGCGCGACGCGCCGCGGCGGATCGGCGTGGTCTACGTGTTCCACGGTGGTTCGGCCGAGGCCGGCCCGCGCAGCAGTTGGGAAGCGACGCTGCAGATCTTCGTCTACGACCCCAACAGCCCGGTTTACCGGCGGGTGATCTGGAACCCCGAGCAATGGCCGGCGATCCTCGCGGCCGGCAACGCACCCAAGGAACTCGCCAAGTACGCGTTCTCCTATGGCCGCATCGGCGGTCGCGACCCCGCGGAGGGCCACTCGCTCGAGGTCGCCCGCCAGCTCGCCGCGCGGCTCGAGGCACGGGAGCGCGAGCTCGGCGTCGACTTCGTCGTCGACCACGCCTCGTGGATCGCGCCCGACCCGCGGCACCACGCCTATCCGCGGCTGATCCACGAGCCACGCGTGCCCGGAGGCTCGCCGGTCACCTTCTGCGATGCCTCGTGGAAGGAGTGTGATCCCCGCCGCTACGACGTAGACGGGACGATCGAGCGGCTGCTGGCCGCGGGCGTCGAGGAGATCCACATGGTCGACCTCACGACCTCCGGCGTACGGTTCTTCAAGAGCTGGGACGTCGTGAACCTCGCGCGCCAGGTCGTCGACCGCCACAACGCGCGCCGGGGCGCGAAGGTCGCGGTGCACTGGGTCAACGACCCGGCCGATCTCATGACGGCGTCCTATCCGGCGGAACCTGCCGGCTGGACGCTGTCGCTCGGCGAGCCGGCGCGCGACGTCGCCGTGCCGCTCGCAGGACGCCCGAACCCGGTCTCGGACGACCCGCGGCTCGCGGCGCTGCAGGTCACCGGCATCGAGCGGCGCTTCTCGCGGCGCGTGCCGGTCACGAAGACCGGCGTGCTGCTCGTGAACCACGCGACGCGGGAGGGCAACCGCTGGTTCGACCCGAAGATCGACGACACGCTGGTGTTCAACGCGAACATCCGCCGGATGCTGCTCGCGCGCCATCCCGGGCTCGACCCGCGCAACGTCGTCGAGGCCTGGTTCGGCCGGCGCGAGGTCAACCCGGCGCTGCCGAAGCGCACGCCGGCGTCCTCGCAGCTCGAACGCACCCGTGAGATGCGCGGCGAGAACCTCGGCGAGGCCTATCTCTACGAGACCGACCAGCTGCCGCGCGGCGACTCGGGCCTGCTCTACTGGCAGGCGCTGGAGCGACTGAAGGACCAGGGCGTCGAGCACATCGTGGTCGCCTTCCCGCAGATCATGGTCGACTCGGTGTTGAACCTCGTCGAGGTGCCGAACCAGGTGGCCAAGGAGATCGGCTGGCGCAGCTGGGCGCGGATCGACGCGCTGGACCGCGAGACCTGGCCCGAGGCCGGTCACCCGTTCGCGGACTACTGGGGGATCTGGGTCGAGACCGACTGCCCGGCGCGCAGCGGCACCGGGCGCGAGCCCTGCTGCTTCACGATGGGCGGCTGCGAGGACGGCCGGCCCTACCCGCCGCCGCGCCTGACGCCGGCCGACCGGCCGCGCGACGACCTCGATCCCTCCCTGGCGTACGACGTCTCGGACCACGGACATCTCGGCTACGACCCTGCGCTCGGGCGCCCCAGCGCGCGCGGGCCGGTGCAGCGCCAGTACCGCGGCACCTGGGACCTCTGGCAACCGCCGAACGGCGACCCCGCGGTGGCGGCATTCCTCGCCGACAAGGTGATCGAGAGCGTGCGGGCGTCGGCGTCGCGGCCGCCGCCCGCGAAGGCCGTGCCCCTGCATCGACTGGACGCCGCCGCGCGCTGAGGCACGCGGCTGCGGCGCGCACAGCGGCGATCCCGGGTGCTCAGCCCGGCGCTGCGGCGGTGCCCGCGGGAGCGCCGGCGCGTGCGCCGCGCCAGCGGCGCCAGCGCTCCCCGGCCCCGGCCTGCAGCAGCAGCAACGCGGGCGTGAACAGCAGCGTCAGCAGGGTCGCGAACGCCGCGCCGGCGACCACCGCGGTCGCGAGCTGCGACCAGAACGCGCCGGAGTTGCCGCCGACCGTGATGTCGCGATGCACGAGGTCGACGTTGACCTCGAACACCATCGGCAACAGCGCCAGGATGATCGTGACCTTGGTCAGCAGCACCGGTCGCGCGCGCTGGATGCAGGTGCGGATCACCGCCTCGTAGGGCGCCACGCCCGCCGCGCGCAGCGCGTTGTACGTGTCGATGAGCACGATGTTGTTGTTCACCACGATGCCGGTCAGCGTGATGATCCCGAGGCCACCCATCACCAGGCCG
Source organism: Steroidobacteraceae bacterium (assembly GCA_025458905.1). Lineage (GTDB taxonomy): Bacteria > Pseudomonadota > Gammaproteobacteria > Steroidobacterales > Steroidobacteraceae > UBA964. The sequence goes on along the minus strand of JALORN010000008.1, from coordinate 66,107 downwards.
AAGGGATTGCGGGTGACGAGGTAGCCCAGCAGCACGCCGCCTGCGGCGAAGACGATCGCCGTGAGGATCAGGAAGGTCTGCGAGATGCTGTTGAACTCCAGCACCAGGATGATCGCGATCATCGCCATCGCGACCAGCAGCGCGATCGACAGGAAGACCGAGGACTCGCTCTGGTCCTTGGCGGTCCCCTCGAAGGCGACCGACACCCCGGGATCCAGGCCGAGCGCCGGCAGCCGGGTGCGCACCTCCCGCGTCACCTGGTCGGCGAGGGCGCCCGGCGCGAGGTCGGCCTCGATGCGCATGGTCGGGCGCGTGTCGGTCTTGCTGATGGTCGAGATCTTCTGGTGGGCGCTGCGCGTGACGAAGGTGCTGATCGGCACCATGCCCTGGTTGGTCATCACCCGCATCGCGTCCAGCTGCTCGAGCGTGCGCTGCCCATAGGGCAGGCGCACGCGGATGTCTATCTCGTCGTCGGCGTCGTCGGGGCGGAACTCGCCCACCTTGACACCGTTGGTGACCAGCTGGACCGCGCTGCCGATGGTCGTGACGTCGGCGCCGAAGCGCGCGGCCAGCGCGCGGTTGACCTCGAGCCGCCACTCGATGCCCGGCAGCGAGCGGTTGTCGCGGGCGTTGATCACGCCCGGCACCGCATCGAGCGCGGCGCGCAGCCTCTCCACGGCGGGCAGCAGCTGGTCGACCGACTGCGCGGCCACCAGGATGTCGATCGGTCGCTTGCCGCCGCCGGACATGCCCTCGCTGCGGCGCACGTCGGCGATGGCGCCGGGCAGGCCGACGAGGCGCCGCCGCGCCTCCTCCATCAGGGCGTCGACGCTGCTGCGGCGATCGCGCCAGTTGACCAGGATCAGCTGGATGGTGCCGACCTGGTCGGTCTGGCCCATCGCCGTGCCGCCGCCGCCTGCGCCGGTCTTGGCGTAGTGGTACTTGACGTCGGCCATGCCGGCCAGCCGTGCCTCCGCGGCGCGCACCAGCGCGTCCTTCTCGAGCGAGGAAAGGTCGCCGCGGGCGCGGACGTCGACCGAGATGTAGGTGGGGTCGGTGCGCGGCATCATGTCGACGCCGGGGTTGAACAGTCCGAACAGCACGAAGATCCCGAGCAGCAGCCCGCAGACGGACGCGGCGACGCGCCCGGGATGGCGCAGCGCCCATTTCAGGAACCGGTAGTAGCGCCCGGTGAGTCCGGTCAGCTGCTCGAGGTCGCCGGTCTCCGCGATCGCGAGGTTGTGGCGCTCGCCTGCGTCGTGCGTGCCACCCCCACTGCCGCCGAAGGCCGCGCCCATGACCGGCACGTACAGCAGCGCCATCACGATCGACGCGGCCAGCACGGCGACCAGCGTCACCGGCATGTACATCATCATCTTGCCGATCGAGCCCGGCCAGAACGCCAGCGGCACGAACGCCACGAGCGTGGCGCCGATCGAGCACACCACCGGCCAGAACATGCGGCGCGCGGCGATCGCGTAGGCGGCGCGCGGCGCGAGGCCCTCGGCCATCTTCCGGTCCGCGAACTCGACCACGATGATCGCGCCGTCGACGACGATGCCGACCGAGATGATCAGCGCGAACATGGTCACCATGTTCATCGTCATGCCGAGCATCGCCAGCACCAGGATGCCGGCGAGGAAGGAGCCCGGGATCGACACCGCGACCAGCGCGGCGTTGCGCACGCCGAGCGTCGCGACGATCAGGATCACGACCAGCAGCACGGCCGAGAGGATGTGGCTCTGCAGCTCGTTCGACTGGTCGAGGATCTCGTTCGAGCGGTCGGTGGAGATCACCACTCCGGCGCCCGCGGGGAAGTCGCGCTGCGCCTCGGCGATCACGTCCTTGACCGTCAGCGCGGTCTGCAGCACGTTCGAGTTGCCGCGCTGCACCACCTCGAGCGCGATCGCCTGCTCGCCGTTGATCCGCGAGAAGGTCTCGGCATCCTTGAAGGTGCGCCGGACCGTGGCGACGTCCGAGAGGCGCACCAGCCGGTCGCCGATCGCCTTGACCGGCAGGTTCAGCAGGTCGGTCGCATCCTCGATCACGCCGGGGATCTTCACCGGGAAGCTGCCCTGGGCAGCCTGCAGGGAGCCGGCGGCGACGATCCGGTTGTTGCGCTGGACGAGCTGCAGGACCTCGGCCTGCGAGAGGCCATAGCTCTCGATCGAGCGCGGGTCGATCGTGATCTCGAGCAGTTCCTCGCGCGCACCGGTCAGGTTCACCCGCAGCACCCCTGGCACGGCCTCGATGCGGTCGCGCAGGCGGCGTGCGAGCTGCGTCAGCGTGCGCTCGGGCGCGGTGCCCTTGACGTTCAGCACCAGGATCGGCTGCTGCTCGGCCATCGTCGAGGCGACGACCACCGGTTCCTCGCTGTCCGCCGGCAGCTTGGACTTCGCCATGTCGACACGCGCCCGCACCTCGGCGAGCGAGGCGTCGGTGTCGCGGCCGGCGTCGAACTCGACGACGAGGTTCGCGCCGTCCTGGTAGGCGAGGGAGTTCAGCGACTTGACACCTTCCAGGGTGCGCAGCTCCTGCTCGACCGGGCGCACCAGCAGGCGCTCCGAGTCCTCGGGCGAGATGCCGAAATGCACCAGGCGCACGTTGACCAGCGGCACCTCGACGTCGGGATAGAACTCCTTGGGCATCCGCAGGTAGACGGCGACGCCCGCCACGAGCAGCGCCAGCAGCGACAGCAGCACCGCGCGGTTCTGGCGCATCGCCTTGTCGATGAAGCTGTCGACCACGACCCCGGGCGCCGCGGAGCCGGAGCCGCGCAGCACGTCCGGGGCGCTCACGGCCGCGCCTCTGGCACGGCGCTCGAGGCCACCGCGGGCGAGGCCTCCGCGGGCGCGAGCGTCACGGCGACGCGGTCGCCGTCGCGCACGAAGCCCTGGCCGCCGACGATCACCGGCGCGGGGTCCGGCAGGCCGGTGATCCAGACGCCGTCGGGCGCGGTGCGCACCACCGTCGCAGGCACGAACTTCACCCGGTCGCCGGCCGCCTGGATCTTCACGCCGACCACGCCGGCGTCGTCGAGGGTCAGCAGCGCCGGCGAGAGGCGGTGCGCGGACACGCGGCCGACCGGCAGCTCGATGTCCGCGGTCACGCCAACCGGCAGCTCGCCCCGGGGATTCGGGATCTCGAGCTCCACGGCGAACGTGCGCGTCGCCTCGTCGGCGACCGGCGCGACGTAGCGCAGCCGCCCGGGCACGACCTGCCCGGAGGCGAGGTGCGCGGTGCCCGCGAGGCCGGCGCGGACCAGCGACGCCTGGCCCTCCGCGACGCTGCCGGCGACGGCGAGCCGCCGGTCGTCGACGAAGGTGGCGACCGGGGTGCCCGGCGAGACGTAGTCGCCAACCTCGACCAGCCGATCCTGCAGCGCGCCGGCGAACGGCGCGCGCAGCTGCATCCGCTCGACGTCGAGCTCGGCGCGCTTGACCTCGGCGCGGGCCTTCTCGAGCTGCGCGAGTGACTCGGCGAGGCGCGCGTCCGAGATGTAGCCCTGGGGCTTGAGGCGGGTCTGCCCGTCGTACTCGAGCTCGCGCTGCCGCAACTCGGCACGCGCCTGGGCGAGGCGCGCGACCCGGTCCCCGGCGTCGAGCCGCAGGAGCAGTGCGCGGGACTCGACGCGCGAACCGCGCGCCGCACCGACGGCGACCACGCGGCCGCTGGTCTCGGCCTTCAGCTCGACGGTGCGCGCCGGTGCGGTGCGGCCCGAGAGGGTCACGGTGCGCTCGATCGGCTCGGCCACGAGGCGCGCCACCTGCACCGGGGTCGGCGGCGCCACCCGCGCGGCCGGCGCCGGCTGGTCGACCTCGCGGGGGTGCGGCACCAGCAGGCCGGAGAGCAGCCAGGCGGCGAGCAGCGCCAGCAGCACGGCGGCGAGCAGCCAGGGGCGGCGCGCGAGGCGGGACAGGGCAGATCCAGGGGCGTTCATGCGGCCCTCCGGCGGTGCTTGACGGCGCGCTCGCGCGCCGGCTTCGATGGCTTGCGGACGGATTCCGCCGTCGCGCCCGCCGCCGGCCGCGGGCGTCGCGGCGCGGGCACGCGCGGCGCCGGCGGCACGAGCAGCTGGCGATTCGCGGCCATGTAGCGCACGGCGGCCTCGTGCAGCGCGATGCCGAACCCCTGCACGAAGCGCACGCTGCCTGGCCACTCGTGCTCGCCGGGGCAGCCGGTGCGCTTCATCCGTGCCAGCGCGTCACGCATCTGCGCCAGCTGTGCGTCGAGCACGGCGCCGATCCGCTCGGGCGGCACCAGGTGCGCGAAGTACAGCAGCGCCAGCAGCTCCGAGCGCAGCTTGTGCGCCGGCTCGCAGGTGGACAGCGCGTGCCGCAGGGCCTTCTCGCCGGCCGCGGTGATCCGGTACACCTTGCGCTCGGGACGCCCGCCCGGGTTCGCGGCGATGACGGTCGCGAACCCCTCCTCGGCGAGCGCCGCGAGGGCCGGGTAGATCGAGCCGAAGCCGGTCGAGAAGAAGTGCTCGAAGCCCGCCTCGAGGTGCTTCTTGATGTCGTAGCCGCTCGCCTCGCCGAAGGTCAGCAGGCCGAGGCAGACCGTCTTCACGTCCATGGCGACCCCCCGCCGGATATACCGGACCGATATATCAAGCCGATAGATGTGCCGCCCCTATCCCGCGACCCGCCGTCCGGAGCGTGGACGGACAGCTGCCTGCCGGCGCGTCGCGCCCGTTGCCGTCGCGCGGCGCCAGGAGTAGAAGCCTGTCGTGGCCGAACTCAACTACCATCACCTCCACTATTTCTATGCGATCGCGCGCGAGCGCAGCCTGACGCGCGCCGCGAAGCGCCTGCACGTCTCGCAGTCGGCGCTCTCTACGCAGCTGCGCAAGCTCGAGGAGCGCCTCGGGCACCCGCTGTTCGTGCGCGAGAACCGCCAGCTCACCCTGACCGAGGCCGGGCGCATCGCGCTCGAGCATGCGCAGGCGATCTTCCGCACCGGCGACGAGCTGGTGGGAGCGCTGCGCGGGCGCGCCGTCGGCAGCCGCGCGGTGCTGCGCATCGGTGCGGTCGCGACCCTGTCGCGCAACTGGCAGCTCGAGCTGTTCCGTCCGCTGCTGGGCCGTGCCGACGTCGACCTGGTGCTGCGCTCGGGCACGCTGCGCGAGCTGCTCGCGCAGCTCGGCGCGCACGCGCTGGATGCAGTGCTCTCGAGCGTGCCGTTGCCGCGCGATGCCGAGAGCCGCCTGCACAGCCAGCTGCTCGATCGCCAGCCGGTGGGCCTGGTGGGGCGGCGCGTCCGCGGCCGGCGGCCGCTGCGCTTCCCCGAAGACCTGCGCACCCAGCCCGTGGTGCTCCCCAGCCTGCAGAGCGGCATGCGCGCCGAGTTCGACCGGCTGCTCGAGGAAGCCGGCGTGGTGCCGACGATCCTCGCCGAGGTCGACGACATGGCGATGCTGCGCCTGATCGCGCGCGAGAGCGATGCGCTGTCGCTGGTGCCGCTCGTCGTGGTGCAGGACGAGCTGCGCAGCGGCGCGCTGGTCGAGCGGCACCGCCTGCCGCAGGTCACCGAGGACTTCTACGCCATCACCACCAGCCGCCGCTTCCCGAACCCGCTGCTGCGCGAGCTGCTCGAGCGGGGCCGGCGCGCCGATCCGGCGGCCTGAGGACCGGCCGCGGCCTCAGGGCCGCTCCCGCGTCAGCTCGAGGCCGGTACGCGACAGGTAATCCGAGATGCCGACGATCTGCGCGCGCTCCAGCGGCTTCATCAGGCCGAGGTGCAGCGCGCCCATGTTCGGGCGGCGCTGCTCGACCGCGTCGAAGAACTGCCGGTACAGGTAGGCATAGTGCTGGCCGGCGAGCCGCGGGATGCCGCGCTCGCCATCGCCCTCGCCGAGCGGGCCGTGGCAGCGCTCGCAGCGCTCGAAGTAGGTGGCCGCACCGGTGCCGAGGCTCGAGCCGTCCCCGTGGCCAGAGCCGAAGCCGCGTGGCAGCGTCGCGACGAACGCCGCGACGTCGGCGATGTCCTGGCCGCCGGCGAGGTGCGCCATGCGCGAGGCGTGCTCCATCTGGATGTCCCAGCGCCGGCCGTGGCGGAAGTCCACCAGCTGCTTCGCGACCACGGTGAAGTGCTGCCCGGCGATCGCCGGCACCGAGCCGTCGGCGACCCCGAGACCTGCAGCACCGTGGCAGGCGCCGCAGGGCGCATAGAGCTCCTCGCCACGCCTCGGATCCGGCGTGGCCAGCATCGCGTCGCGCAGTTCGTTCCGCGCCGTGGCGCGCACGGCGCCCGGAGCCGCGGCCCGGTCGGCTGGCGCCGCCGCCGGGCGCGGCCCGTCTGCGGCCGCAGGGAGCGAGACTGGAACGAGGCCGATCGTGAGGACCAGGGTGGCGGCGACGGCGGACAGCCACCCGCGGTCGCGCGTGAATCGAGTGTTCATGGCCTCACCTCGTGCGCTCCGCGGCGCCCTGTCTCGATCGTACGATCCGCCGCGGGCTCGCCCATGCGCAGTTACCGAGACGGCGTGACGGGCGGCAGGCGACCCCGCCAACCTCAGGCCACCGGTACTGCGACCCGTCGCGCGGGGCCCAGGGTTCCCGGCCGGAGTCCCGAGACTCGATGAAGCCTGTCGTCGTCGCGTCCTGTCTGCGGCTCGCCCCACTCTCTGGGCCGTGGGCGCTGCTGCCCGGCACCGGCGGGGACTGAGCCGGTGCGCGCCTCGCGGGTGCTCGGGCCTGCGGGCTGACGCCCGCCGCCTGCCGCCGCGTGACGACGCCACCTTGCGGATAGCGGCGCCGATCGGCGGGACCGCGCACGACGGCCCTGCGGCATAAGGGCCGCTCCGTCCCACCGTTGGAGTCGTCCATGGACACGCCCTTCTCCCCGAGCTTCCTCAGCCGCCGCAGCCTGCTGGCCGCCGCGGGCACGTCGCTGGCCGCGCCGGCGATGCTCGCCGGACTGCCGGGCGCGCTCGCGGCCCCGGCACCCGCTGGCCCGGGCCGCCCCGGGATCGACTTCGCCGATCCGGTGCAGAACCTGCGCGCCTTCATGCGCCTCACCGCCGACGTCGATCCGTCGAAGGAGACCACCGGCTGGTTCGGCGGCCACATCTTCGCCGTGATCGACGACAAGCCGCTGCAGATGCTGTGCGGCGTCGAGGGCTTCGGCGTGATGCGGGTCGCGCCCCAGAAGGACGGCACCTACCGTGTGTTCAACCGCGAGCTGGCGTTCTACAAGGATCCGAAGACCGACGAGTTCGTCGACGAGTGGACCAACCCGCTGACCAGCGAGAAGTGCCAGGTGAGCCCGATCCACAACCGCATCGTCAATGCGACGGTCGCGCCGGTGGTGCGCCAGGACTTCGACGGCCACATGGTCGAGCGCCCCTTCAACCCGCCGTGGACGTTCGTCGAGGGGCAGGCCTTCCAGGTATTCGAGCTGCACGCAGCCTTCCCGAACCCGATGAAGGTCGCCGACTGGCCCCGCGAGTCCTCGGGCCCGGTGACGCGGGTCAGCGAGATCTTCCAGCGCACCTGCCGCGTCGCCGACCTCGACGATCCGAAGCTCACCTCGGTGCCGAGCACCGGCACCTGGACGCGGGTCGGGCCATGGCTGCCGTGGATGCTGATGGGACAGGCGCCCGGGCACATCCTGTACCGCACCTTCATCAACAAGCTGGGCGCCGCAGAGAAGCTGCCGCCGAAGCTCTACGCGCGGGCGAAGGAGCGCTTCCCCGAGTTCCTGCGCGCGCCGGGGGACGACACCTGGGGGCAGCCGAACGACTCGAGCTTCACGGTCTACATGCAGGAGCGCAAGCCGGCGCCGCCGCGCGTGCCGGCCGCCCAGCCCACGCCGCCGGTATCGGCCACGCCGGCGCAGCGACCGGCGGGCTGAGGGCGGCGCGACGCGCCCGAATCCGGCCGAAGCAGGGCAGCCGCCGACCGCGGTACCGTGCCGGGAAGGGCCGTCGCGAAGCTCAGCGCAACGCGTCGCGCCGGGCGGGCCGGCGCAGCACCGCCAGCAGCAGGGGCATCAGCGCCGACGCCAGGCCGACGTCGACGATCGCCATCGTCGCCGCCTGCACCGGTAGCGTCGCGGCAGCGCCCGCGGCGAGCGCGCAGCCGTAGATCGCCACCGGCATCGCCAGCACGCAGGCGCCGTGGCCGGCCAGGCTGCCGCGCGCGACGCGCTCGCTCCGCGCCAGCGCGGCTCCGCCCAGGAGCGCGACACCGGCGCCGAGGGTCGCGCAGACCGAGCCGGGCAGCAGCACGGCGTAGCTCCAGACGGCGCGCCAGGGATCCGGCGCGCTGCTGCGGCACAGCGACACCCAGCTCGACCAGCCGGCGTGCGTCGCCTCGTCCCACCAGGCCCCGCTCCAGGCGGCTCCGAGCAGCAGGGCGCAGCCGGCGAGGGCCGTGCGCAAGTCCATGGCGGAACGGGAAAAACCAGCCATGGCGGGATTCGAGCACGGCGCCCGGCCAGGCGTTAATACGGGCTTGACGCAGCCGCGTCCCGGGACCGTCATCCCAGCGGCATCTACTTAGCACTCTTTGTTCTGTCACCGGGGGTTACCTCCCGGTGACCCGCACGTCACCATGGCGCCCCTATCATGGTCGGGGCCTCGCGGGGGTCCGGATGTCGATCAAGTTCGAGCAGGTCACGAAGCGCTACCAGGCCGGGCCGGTCGTCAACGACGTCACGCTCGACATCGCCACGGGCGAGTTCTTCGTGCTGCTGGGGCCGAGCGGCAGTGGCAAGAGCACGCTGCTGCGCGCGCTCGCCGGGCTCACGGACATCCAGCACGGGCGCATCCTGCTCGGCGGCCGCGACGTCACGCACGTGCCGGCGCGCGAGCGCGGCGTCGGCTTCGTGTTCCAGCACTATGCGTTGTTCCGCCACATGACCGTGGCCGAGAACATCGAGTTCGCGCTGCGGGTGCGCGGCGTGCGGGCCGCCGCGCGCCGCAAGCGCAGCACCGAGCTGCTGAAGCTGGTCGCGCTAGAGGGCTTCGGCCAGCGCAAGCCCGCGCAGCTCTCCGGCGGCCAGCAGCAGCGCGTCGCGGTGGCGCGCGCCCTCGCCCACGAGCCGGCGGTGCTGGTGCTCGACGAGCCGTTCGGCGCGCTCGACGCCAAGATCCGCGTCGAGCTGCGCGACACGGTGCGCGAGGTGCAGCGTCGGCTGGGCACCACGACGATCCTGGTCACCCACGACCAGGAAGAGGCCTTCACGCTCGCCGACCGCATCGGCGTGATGCACATGGGCCGACTGCTCGAGACCGGCACGCCACAGCGCCTGTATCGCCAGCCGACCACGCGCTTCGTCGCCACCTTCCTCGGCGCCGCCAACCTGCTGCTCGCGCAGCGCACTGCCGAGGGCCTGCGCTTCGGCCACGAGCTCGCGGTGCCGTTCGAGTACCTCGCTGCCCTGCCGGGCCACCGCGACGAAGTCGTCGCCGTGGTGCGGCCCGAGGACGTCGAGGTCGCCGAGTCGGCCGAGCGCCTGGCGCACCGCGCATTCACGCACGGCCACGTCCACTCGTCCGGCTTCGCCGGCAGCTTCGAGCGGCTGGTGGTGCAGGCGGCGCCCGACAGCGGCCTGCGCACCGCGATCGGGCACGAGGGCCCGGGCGAGGCGCCGCTGCGGGTGGAGGTGCTGCGCACGGCGGCCGAGTCGGCCACGCTGCCGCTCGCGCCGGGCAAGCGCGTGGTGCTCGGGCTGCGACGCTTCCACGTGCTGCCCACGCCGATCTCCGGGGTGGTGCTGTGCGCCAGCGACGCGGCGCGTCGCGAGGCGCTGCGCGGCGACGCGCTGGTGCAGCAGCTGGTCGGCAGCATGAAGGCCCGCGTGATCGACGCGGACGACGACGGGGTCGCGCTCGCATCCGCCGGCACGCTGGCCGTCGCCGGACGGGAGCCACCCGCGCCGGCCTCGGCAGGCTCGGGACTGCGCGTGGTGCCGGGCGATGCCGATGCCGTGCTGCGACTGGCGCGCGCCCTCGGCCACGGCGGCGCGGTGCTGGCGCTGCCGCCCGGAACCCAGCTGCCGAGCCGCGCGCTGCTGCTCTGTACCAGCGACGGCGCCCGTCCCGCGACCCTCGGCGTGCTGGCGAGCGTGATGCGCCACCTGCCGGTGGAGGCCACCTACGTGACGGTGCAGCTGCCGACCGCGCCGCGTGCCGAGGTCACCGCCTCCTTCAGGCGACTGCTCGATGCCCGCGCCGAACTGCAGGCGGCGCACGGCCTGGACGTGCGCACCGAGGTGCACATCGGCGACGTCGACGGCTGGATCGTCGGCCTGCTCGCGGCCGAGGACGCACCGCTGCTGGTGCTCGGCACCGAGGCGACCGCCGCGGAACTCGCGGGCCTGCTCGCCGGGCCGCTGCGCCCGCTGTTCCAGGCCGGCGCGCGCCTGCCGCTGCTGCTGGCGCTCGCCGCAGCGCGCCCGGCCGCGAGCGCCGCGCCCGCCAGTGCGCTCGCGGGGGACTACGGCTGATGCGCCGCCACCTGCCGCTGCTGCTGGCCGCGCTGCTCGCGACGCTCGGCGCCGGGACGGCCGGGGCTGCCCGCGTCGAGCTGCTGAACGCGTCCTACGACCCGACGCGCGAGTTCTACGTGGAGTTCAACCGGGCGTTCGCCGCGCACTGGAAGGCCTCGACGGGGGACGAGGTACGCGTGCGCCAGAGCCACGGCGGCTCGGGCAAGCAGGCGCGCTCGGTGATCGACGGCCTGCCGGCCGACGTGGTGACGCTGGCGCTCGCCTACGACGTCGACGCGCTGCGCCGCAATGGCGGGCTCGTGCCGGCGAACTGGCAGTCGCGCCTGCCGGACAACAGCGCGCCCTATACCTCGACCATCGTCTTCCTGGTGCGCAAGGGCAATCCCAAGAACATCCGCGACTGGTCGGACCTGGTGCGGCCGGGCGTGCAGGTGATCACGCCGAACCCGAAGACCTCGGGCGGCGCACGCTGGAATTACCTGGCCGCCTGGGCCTGGGCGATCCGCCAGCCGCAGGCCACCCCGGCGAGCGCCGAGGCGTACCTTCGCCGGCTGTTCGCCAACGTGCCGGTGCTCGACTCGGGTGCCCGCGGCGCCTCGGTGACCTTCGTCGAGCGCGGCATCGGCGACGTGCTGCTCGCATGGGAGAACGAGGCCCTACTGGCGCGCAGTGCGCTCGGGGCGGGCCGGTTCGACATCGTGATGCCCTCGCTCAGCATCCTCGCCGAACCCTCGGTCGCGGTGGTCGACAAGGTGGTCGACCGCAAGGGCACGCGGCGCGTGGCCGAGGCCTACCTCCGCTTCCTCTACTCGAAGCAGGGCCAGGAACTCGCCGCCAAGCACCACTTCCGCGTCCGCGACCCGCAGGTCGCGGCACGCTCGCGCGCCGAGCATCCCGAGGTCGCCATGGTCACGATCGACCAGGCCTTCGGTGGCTGGGACAAGGCCAACGCCGCCCACTTCGCGGATGGCGGCAGCTTCGACCGGATCTACCGCCGATGAGCCGCGCCGCCGCGAGGAGGGTGCTGCCGGGCTTCGGGCTGACGCTCGGCTACACCGTCCTCTACCTCTCGCTGGTGGTGCTGATCCCGCTGTCGGCCACCTTCCTGCGCAGCACCGAGCTCGGCCTCCTGCGCTTCTGGGAGGTGGTCACCGCGCCGCGGGTGCTCGCCTCGCTGCAGCTGAGCTTCGGCGCCTCGCTGGTCGCGGCGCTCGTCAACGCGGTGTTCGGGTTCATCGTCGCCTGGGTGCTGGTGCGGCACGAATTCCCGGGACGCAAGCTGGTCGACGCGCTCGTCGACCTGCCGTTCGCGCTGCCGACCGCCGTCGCCGGCATCGCCCTGACGGCGCTCTACGCTCCGACTGGCTGGCTCGGGACGTGGCTCGAGCCGCTCGGCATCAAGGTCGCCTTCACGCCGCTCGGCATCGTCGTGGCGCTCGCCTTCATCGGCCTGCCGTTCGTCGTGCGCACGCTGCAGCCGGTGCTCGCAGAGCTCGACCGCGAGCTCGAGCACGCCGCGCACGGCCTCGGCGCCACCGGCTGGGACAGCTTCCGCCTGGTCGTGTTCCCGACCCTCTGGCCAGCGCTGCTCACCGGCTGCGCGCTGGCGTTCTCGCGCTCGGTGGGCGAGTACGGCTCGGTGATCTTCATCGCCGGCAACATCCCGATGGTCTCGGAGATCGCGCCGCTGATGATCATGACGCGCCTCGAGCAGTACGAGTACGCGGAGGCGACCGCGATCGCCGTGGTGATGCTGCTGCTGTCGTTCGGCATGATGCTCGGGATCAACGCGTTGCAACTCTGGGCGCAGCGCCGCCAGGGGGCGCGCTGATGGCCGGCGGCTCGGTGATCGCCGAGGCCGAGGCGCAGTTGCGCGACGGGCTGGAGTCGGCGGCCGCGCGCGTTCCGGGGCAGCTCGGGCGCGCCGGCCTGGTGGCAGTCGCGCTCGGCTATGTCGGGGCGTTCCTGGTGCTGCCGCTCGTGGTGGTGTTCGCGATGGCCTTCTCGCAGGGCCTCGCCGCCTTCCTGCAGGCGATCCAGGACCCGGACGCCGTCGCGGCCATCGCACTGACCCTGACCGTCGCCGCGATCGCGGTGCCGCTGAACCTGGTGTTCGGCGTCTGCGCCGCCTGGGCGATCACCAAGTACGACTTCCGCGGCAAGGGCGCGCTGATCACACTGATCGACCTGCCGTTCGCGGTCTCGCCCGTGATCTCGGGCCTGGTCTTCGTGCTGCTGTTCGGCGCCAACGGCTGGTTCGGCGACTGGCTGGCGGCGCGCGACCTCAAGGTCGTCTTCGCGATACCCGGGATCCTGCTGGCGACGGTCTTCGTCACTTTCCCGTTCGTCGCGCGCGAACTGATCCCGCTGATGCAGGCCCAGGGGCGCGAGGCCGAGGAGACGGCCATCTCGCTCGGCGCCTCGGGCTGGCAGACCTTCCTGTACGTCACCCTGCCGAACGTGCGCCTCGGCCTGCTCTATGGCGTGCTGCTGTGCAACGCGCGCGCGATGGGCGAGTTCGGCGCGGTCTCGGTGGTCTCCGGCCACATCCGCGGCATGACGAACACCATGCCGCTGCACATCGAGATCCTCTACAACGAGTACGACCAGGTCGGCGCGTTCGCCACCGCCTCGCTGCTGGCGCTGCTCGCGCTCGTCACCCTGGTGATCAAGACCATGATCGAGCGCCGCGACCCGGCCGCCCGCGCCGCGCGCCGCGGCGCCGGCCACTGACCAGGGGGGCGGCCCACCGTGCGCAGGCTGCTTGGCGCGGCGCCGCTCACCGCGGCGCCTGGATGCCGCAGGTCTGCGTCAGCCCCGTGACGACGCCGTCGGACCAGGCCGCCGGCTCGTCGAACGGCATGTTCGAGCTGCGGCTCTGCAGCGGCAGGATCGTGAAGTCCGGGCGCAGCGCGCGTACGCGCTCGACGGTGTAGCCGAGCAGGTCGAGGTCGTTGTTGAACACCACCACCGGAACGCGCAGCGCGCCGAGCGCGGACCTCATGTCGTACTTGAACACGGCATGGTGGCCGTACCACTCGGTCTCGCCCGAGATCCACATCGACAGCGTCGACCAGTGCACGGAGTCCGTGCTGCCGGCGATGCGCCCGCCGAGGTAGGCCCAGCGGTCGGCGAGGTGGCTGCCGTCGGTGCGGTAACGCTGGTCCCAGTGCGGCGCGTCGAGCCGCGCCTTGGCCTCGGCCTCGGTGTAGAGCGGCACGCCGTGCAGCATCACGCACTTCACCCGGCCGGGGCGCGAGCGCGCGAGCTCGACGGCGATCGTGCTGCCGGTGTGATGGCCCACGACCGGCGGACGCCGCAGCCTCAGGCGGCGCAGCACGGCATCGATCGCGGTGGCGTACTCGGCGATCGTCGGCTCGCGCGCGAGCCGCGCGGAGAGGCCGTAGCCCGGCGTGTCGATCGCGATCGTGCGCCAGCCGCGCGCGGCGAGCTCGGCCTGGGCGCGGGTGTAGTAGACGTGGAACCAGGGCACCTGGTGCAGCAGCACGATCGCCGGGCCCGAGCCGACGTCCTGGTAGTGCACCTGGCCGAGCGGCGTGTCGGCGTAGCCGCGCACCACGCGCACGCCCTGCGGGACGGGAACCGCGCCCGGCGTGACGTGCGCGGGCGGCGCCCAGGACTGCGGCTCTGCGAACGGCGCGCCGCTGGAGGCGGAGCCGGCCGGGCCGGTCGCCTCCGCCGCCAGGAGGGCGACGGGTCTCGCGCCCGCCCAGGCGACGCAGGCCAGGGCCACGCCGACCACGGCGGCGCGGGCCGGTGCGGACGCCCTCACGCCTTGCCGGCGCCGAACACGAACCAGCCGCCGCTGCCGTGTGCCGGCGCCGGCAGCTCGCCGCGGACGAAGCGCGCGAAGCGCTCCTCGCCGAAGGTGAGCCAGTCGGGGATCAAATGCGCGAAGGCCTGCGCGGCGTCGAAGCCCGCCTCGACGCTCAGTGCCACCGGGTCCTGCGCGCGGTAGGTCGAGTAGAAGGGCTCGGCGTTGTAGGCCGTGTCCCAGTTCCAGAAGAAGTTCTCGTAGGCGCTGACGGCCGACTCGTTCGGCAGCTCCATGTGCACCATCATGCCGCCCGGCGCGAGCAGCCGGAAGCACTCGCGCAGCACCTTGCGGGTCGACTTCAGCGGGATCTCGTGGAAGAAGAAGCTCGAGACGATCAGGTCGAAGTGGCCGTCCGGGTAGTCGAGCGACTCGGCGTCCTGCTGGCTGAAGTGCACCGCGAGCCCGGCGGCCTCGGCCTGGGCGTGGCCGAAGCGCAGCAGCGGCGCACCGACGTCGACGCCGTGCAGCTCGGCGCCGGGGAACACCCCGGCATACGGGAACAGGTTCTTGCCGCTGGTGGTCGCGAGGTCGAGGATGCGCCGTGGGCGGAACCCCGGGTGCTTCAGCCGCAGCCAGTTGCCGACCGACTCGGCCACCGCGCCCGGCTTCCTGCGGAACGGATGCTGGCCGGCGAACACCTTGCTGCCGAAGGCGACCACCGCGCCCTGCGCGACGTCGTCGCGGGTGTACTCGGCGTCGAACGAGCCCGGGATCAGGTGCACGTCGAGCGAGGAGACGTAGCGCGGCACCTCGAAGCGCTCCGGCACGCGCAGCGAGCCACCTGCGGGGTTGCGCACCGCCGCGTCGCGCGCGACGTCGATCATGCCCGGCAGCGCGCGCTCGACCGTGTCCTGGACCGACAGGAAGCTCATCTCCTGGGCGTTGTAGCGCACCGCGCTGTAGAAGCGGAAGGACTCCTCCTTCTCCATCGCGCGCTCGATGCCGCGCCAGTCCGCCGGGGCGTCGCCGCGGGCCTCGAGCGCCGGGCCCACCCGGCCCTCCCAGTCGCGCTTCATCATGTTGCGCAGGTCGACGATCGCATGCTTGCGCAGCGTGCTGACGAACTGCTGGCGCGCCCGCTCGTCGTGCGTCGGGCGGAACAGGGCCTCGATGTCGGTCATCGGCTGCGCGCCCATCAGTGCATCTCCTCGCCGCCCGAGACGTTCATCGCCTCGCCGGTGATGTAGATCGCCTCGGTCGAGCACAGGAAGGCGACCGCCTTGGCGGTGTCGTCGACCAGGCCGACGCGGCCGAGCGGGATGCGGCCGCGCATCGCGGCGAGGTATTCCTCGACCGAGGCGTAGCCGCGGGCCTTCGCCATGAACTCGTTCTGCCAGGCCCCGAGCCCGGTCGTGACGTGGTTCGGGCAGACGGCGTTGACGTTGATGCGGTGCGGGCCGAGCTCGACCGCCGCCGAGCGCGTGAGGCCGACGAGGCCGTGCTTGGAGGCGACGTAGGCGGAGGTGAACGCCGAGCCGGACTTCGAGGCGCGGCTGCCGATCGAGATGATGCGGCCGGCGCCCCAGTCACCCTGCGGGCCCTGCTTCACCATCTGGCGCGCAGCGTGCTTGATCGCGAAGAAGCTGCCGCGCAGGTTCACGCCGAGCGTGGTGTCCCAGCGCTCCTGCGTCATCTCGAGCAGCGGGCCGAACAGGTAGCCCACGCCGGCGTTGTTCACCAGGATGTCGAGCCGGCCGAACGCCTTCACGGCGTGCGCCACCATCGCCTCGACGTCGGCCTCTACCAGCATGTCGCCGGTGAAGGTCGTCGCCTCGCTGCCGAGCGCGCGCACCTCTTGCGCCACTTGCTCGAGCTCGTCGACCAGCCCGACGCCGTGCTGCGGCGCCATGTCGCCCTTGGTGCGCCCGAGGTCGTGGATGACGAGGCGCGCGCCCTCCTCGGCCAGGCGGCGCACGATCGCCGCGCCGAGCCCTTCCCTGCGGCCCGCGCCGGTGACGATCGCGACCTTGCCCTTCAGATCCGCATACACCGTGCAGCTCTCCTGGTCTTGCGTCCGGGCCCGACGGACGCCGCGCGGGCCCCTGCCGTGATCATACCGGGGGACGCGGCGACGAGGCCGCCGCGCAGCGCGCCGCTCACTCCGCGGCGTGCATCCGGAACACGCGCTTGACGTAGGCATCGCGCCACGCCGCCCGCTCGGACTCGACCGCCGGGTCGGGCGCGTAGGACTCGATGGTCGCGCGCGTGACCTTGCCGTCGCGCTCGAGCAACCGCTCGACCGTGTCGAGCCGCTCGCGCATCACCGACACCTCGGTCGTCAGCTCGATCAGGAAGGTCATCATCTGGTCGATCGCCGGGTCGTCGAAGAAATGTGGCCGCTTGCCGCGCGTGTGGCGCGGCAGCTTGACGGCGTCGGCGGGCGTCTCTGCGGTCATGCAACGGGATCCTCGTCCGGCGCCGCTGGGCACCGCGTGGCGCGCAGTGTGCAGTGCAGGCCCCGTGGCCGACAAGCTGCGGCGTTCACCTACGGAAGAGATTGCCGGCGCTCGCGGCGCAGGCGTAGCATGCCGCGCCTCGCATGAGCCGAAGAGCTGCCCGATGAACCTCCCTGCAGCCGCACGGCGCGCGACGCGTGGGCTCGCGCTGCTCACGGTGCTCGCGCTCGGCAGCGCGGCCGCGCTGCCGCAGGCCCCCGCCGCGGATCCTTCGATGCCGCCCGAGGGCGGGACGCGCGCCGCGCCGCGCCTGACGCGCATCCGCATCGCGACCGTCGCCGCGCCCGACCTGCGGCAGTTCGAGCAACGCTACGCGCGGTGGTTCGGCTACGTCGTGCGCGAACGCGGGCGGGTCGATCCCGAGCTCGCTGCCGGCTGGGGCGCGCCGCGCGCCGCCGGCCGGCCGTACGTGCTGATGAGCGCCGCGGGCTGGCCGGACGTCTACCTGCGGGCGGTGCGGGCTCCCCCCGTGCGCGGCTACCGGCCGCTCGCCACCCACGGCTGGAACGCGATCGAGCTGATCGTGGACGACCCCCGGGCGCTGCGCGATCGCATGCGGCGCTCGCCCTTCACCGTGATCGGCGAGCCGGAGCCGCTGCGCGCCTACCCCAGCATCGTCGCCTTCCAGGTGCGCGGCGCCGCGGGCGAGGTCGTCTACCTCACCAGCGAGACGGGCGATCGCAGCCGTTCCATCCTTCCACCGCCGAGGGGCGAGATCGGGCGGCCGTTCATCATGGTGCTCGCCGGGCCCGACATCCATGCGCTGCTCGACTTCTACGCCACGTCGTTCGGGCTCGCGCCCGGGCCGGTGCGCGCACGACCGCTGCAGCTGCTCGAGGCCGCACAAGGCTACGAGCCCGGGCGTGCGCTGCCGATCGCGACCGCGCGGCTCGCGCAGCACGGCAACCTGATCGAGTTCGACGGCTACTCGGAACGCGCCACGGCGCGCCCGGCACGCGCAGGTGAACTGCCGCCCGGGGTGGCGATGACCAGCTTCGGGGTTGCCGACCTCGACGCGCTCCGGGTCGACTACCTGCGACCGCCGCGCCCCCAGTCGGGGCTGGCCTACGGCGGGCGCCGCACCGCAACGGTGATCGGCCCGGCCGGCGAGCGGATCGAACTCATCGAGGAGTGAGCCGCACCAGCGCTGCCCCGTGGCCGCGGCGCGGTGGCCGCACGGCGCAGCGGCGTGCGAAACGAGACCGGCGTCACGAACGCACGGCCCGGCATCCCCGCGCGGCCCGGCAGGGTGATGCATCGCGTCGAGCCGGGCGCGCGGCGCCGTGATAATCCGCGGCGACCCCGCGCAGCATCCGGAAACCGGCAGGCGGCTGCAGCGACGGGCCCCGGGACGATCCCGCCCCGGCCGCTGCGGATCGCGTGACGAATGGCCAAGGACTGCTTCGACCGCCTCCACGACGAGATCGGCACGTTGCTCGACGGCTGCGAGGCGCTGCTGGCGCGGCTCGAGTCGCGCGACGCCGATCTGCGCCGCCGGCGCGCGACGCTCGAGGAGCAGGTCCGTGCGCGGACCGCAGGATCCGAGGGTGCGCCAGCCGCGATGCAGCGCGCGGACGCGCTCGCAGGCGTGCGCGTGCTGCTGGTCGACGACAACCGGGTCAACCAGCAACTCGCCGGCGGGCTGCTCGCGAGCCTCGGCTGCGAGGCCACCTTGGCCGGCAACGGCGCCGAGGCGCTCGCGCTGATGTCGAGCCAGCGCTTCGACGCAGTGTTGATGGACTGCCAGATGCCCGTGATGGACGGGCTCGCGGCGGCGGCGGCGTGGCGGGCACGCGAGCGCGAGAGCGGCGCCCCACGCCTGCCGATCATCGCGCTGACCGCGAGCGCGTTGCCGGGCGATCGCGAGGCCTGCCTCGGGGCGGGCATGGACGAGCACCTCGCCAAGCCGTTCGATGCCCTTGGTCTGCGCGACGCGCTGCTGCGGGTGATCCAGGCTGTGCCAGTGCTCGACGCCGGCGCGCGCCGCACCGCGACGCGCGACGCGACCGCGGACCCGGAGTGTCCGGTGTTCGAGCCGTCCGCGCTGGCCGGGATCGCCGCGCTCGACCCGGACGGCCGGCGTGGCCTGGTGCCACGAATCGTGGGCCTGTTCGTCCAGGACTCGACGCGACAGCTCGAGCTGCTCGAGGCGGGGCTGCGCGCCGGCGACGCTGCCGCAGCCGGGCGCGCGATGCACTCGCTGAAGTCGTCGGCGGCCAACGTCGGCGGCCGCGCGCTGTCGCAGGCGGCGGCGCTCGCGGAGAAGCGCGCGCTCGCGGGCGACCTCGCCGGCGTCGCCGAATGGCTCGGCACGCTGCGCGGGCTGCGCGACGGCACCGTCGCCGAACTCCGGCCGCTGGCGCCGCACGACGCGGCCTGAGCCCCCGGGGCGCGTCCCCGCGCATCCGTCCCGGGCGCGCTCACGGGACGGGCGCGGGTGGAGGCTCCGCGGCCCCGGCGGCGGCCGACAGCCGATCGACCAGCGCCAGCGTCGGCAGCACGTCGTCGAGCGTCACCGGGAACGGCCGCCCCGCGGCGAGCGCCGCCGTCGCCTCGCGCAGCACCGCCAGATGCCCGGGACCGAAGGTCAGGCCGGGCAGCGGCTCCTCGGGCGCGGGCGGCTCGGGCACGCCGTCGGCGCGCACCAGCACGTGGCCGTCGAGCTCGAGACGCGCGCCGTCCGCCTCGATGACCGCGCGCACGGGCCCGAGGCTGCGCGGCGCCGTGGCCGCGAGCTGCAGGCCCGCGATCGCGCCACCCGGGAAGCGCAGGCCTGCCACCAGCCGGTCTTCCGCCGGCTCGCCGGCGAACAGGGCCCAGGCCTCCAGCGGCTCGCCCAGCCACCACCGCAACAGGTCGACATAGTGGATGCCGATGGTGCGCAGCAGGCCACCGCCCGCGCGCCGTGGGTCGGCATGCCAGCCGCCGAGGCGCGCCAGTGCGCCGTTGAACGACACCGACGACACGCGCAGCCGCCCCTCCCGCACCAGCGTCGCGATCCAGGCGTGATGCCGGCAGGCGCGCTGGTTCAGCACGGCACCCGCAGCCACGCGGCGCTCGCGCGCCATCGCGGCGAGGGCCCGCGCCTCGCCGGTTCCGAGGCCCACCGGCTTCTCGAACAGCGTCGGGCAGCCGGCCGCGAGCGCGACCGCGCCGAGCGCGCGATGCGTGTCGTGGGGCGTCGCGATCACCACCGCGTCGGGGCGCAGCGCCGCGAGCGCCGCCGCCAGGTCGGCGAACACCGGCACGCCGGGATCGACGATCGGGTCGAGGCTGACGAACCCGGCGAGTACGGCACCGTCGACGTGGCGCAGCGCCGCCGCATGGGCCCGTCCGACGGCGCCGGCTCCGACCACGAGCCAGCGCGTCACCGCGCCACCTCCAGGCCGCCATCGACCGGCAACAGCGTGCCGGTGATCCAGGCCGCCTCGTCCGAGGCGAGCCAGGCGATCGCGCGCGCCACGTCCGCAGGCTCGCCGATGCGGCCGAGTGGCAGCGAGGCGCGGATCGCAGCGCGCAGGCCCGGCGCGGCATCCCAGACCGGCGTCGTCATCGGCGTCTCGACCGGTCCCGGCACGACGGCATTGACCCGGATCGCATGCGCCGCCCATTCCTGCGCGAGGCAGCGGACCAGCGTGACGCTCGCGGCCTTGGCCGCGGCAAAGTGCGCGAGCCCGGGCGCCGGCCCGCGGTGCAGGCTGGAGGCGACGTGCACGATCGCGAGCGGCCGCGCGGCCGCGACGGCGGCGCGCGCGGCGACCTGCGCGCAGCGCCAGAAACCGCCCGCGTTGAGCTGCAGCGCCGCGGCGAAGGTGGCCTCGTCCGTGTCGAACGCCGCGCTGCGCGACGCCCCCCCGGCACTGGTGACGACGATGTCGGCAGGTCGCGGCAGGCCGCAGAACAGCGCCTCGACCGAGCCGCGCTCGCGCACGTCCACCGCGACCGCATGCGCGGCGCCCGGCGTGCCCCCCGCGAGTTCCTGCGCGAGGCTGGCCGCGCGAGTCGCATCGAGGTCCGCGACCACCACCTGCGCACCGCCGCGCACGAGCTCACGCGCCGCGGCGGCACCGATGCCGGAGGCCCCGCCGACGACCACGGCGAGCCTGCCGGCGAAGCGTCCCGGGGAGCTCATCGGCCGCCGGAGCGGTGCCGGCCGCTCAGGCGTCGACCCAGCTGAAGCGGCTGCGCATGCGCACGAAGCGGCGGGCGTCGACCTCGTCGAGCAGCGTCTCGTGCAGCGCGTCCGAGCGGCGCACGGCCTCGCGGCGGTCGATGGCGACGTGCTCGCCGTCGCGCACCACGGTGCGCCCACCCACCAGGACGCGTCGCACGGCGTCGTGGCTCGGGCCGTTGCCGTAGACCAGGTTCGCGAACAGCGCCGCCGGCGGCGAGAGCTGCGTCTCGCCCCGCAGGTCGACCAGCAGGATGTCGGCCTGCTTGCCGGCCTCGAGCGAGCCGATCCGGTCGTCCATCATCAGCGCCTTCGCACCGCCGATGGTCGCCAGCTCGAGCGCGTACTCGCCGCTGCCGAACAGCATCTCGTCGCCGGTCCATTTCGCACCCGCCTCGGCCTTCAGGCGCCGGTGCTGGTCGCCGAGGCGCTGCGAGGTCAGGAAGCTGCGCAGCGAGGCCCACAGGTCGTGGCCGTAGGCGACCACCGGACCATCGAGCCCGAGGCCGCAGGGTACGCCGTTCTCGAGATACTGGCGCGAGTCGAAGTTCACCAGACCGAGCACCTGCTCCATGTCCGGCACCAGCGCGATGCGCGCGCCGGCCTGCGCGATCAGCGCGGCCTCCCCGGGGCGGATGTTCTGCGCGTGGGCGGAGATCACGTTCGGCGAGAGGATGCCCATCTCCGCCAGCCACTCGAACGAGCCGCCGGTCCAGCCGCGGCGCGCCGCGAGGTACTTCTGGTCGAAGATCGCGGGCGCATGGATGTCGAACTGCCGATCGTGCTCGACGGTCCACTGCCACAGCGCCTTCAGCTGCTCCGGCTCGCAGTAGGTGATGCCGATGGTGGACGCGGTCACCGAGATGCGCTCGTCCTCCCATTCCTGCATCACGCGCTCGGTCTCGCGCAGGCCCTGGTCGAGCTCCTCGCGGAACGGCTCTGGCACCGCGTTGGGGTCGTTGATCGTCAGCCGGGCCATGCGGCAGCGCATGCCGGTGTCGCGCACCGCGCGCAGCACGCCGTCGATCGAACGCTTGTGCACGTGCGTGAAGTGGTCGTCCGCGGTCGTGGTCACGCCCTTGCGCACCAGGTCGAGCAGGGGCGGCATCGCGGAGTCGTAGGAGCGCTGCTCGTCGCAGGCCCCGGTCATCGGGTAATAGAAGCCGAAGAGCCGTTCCTCGAACGTGGTGCCCTCGGCCATGCCGCGGATGCAGCCCTGCACGAGGTGGGCGTGCACGTTGACCAGGCCCGGCATCACCAGGTGCCCGGGCCCGCCCAGCGTCTCGCCGGCCTGCCAGGCGCAGTCGCGCCAGCGCCCGACCTCGACGATGCGGCTGCCGGCGACGGCGACGTAGCCGTCGAGCAGCACCCGGCGCTGCGGGTCCATCGTGGCGACGATGCCGCGCAACAGGGTGTCGCAGCGCTTCGGGGCGTCGCTGGTGGCGTTCATGCGGCCTTCTCCTCGGTCTGCAGGGCCGGCCGGACCTTCTCGGCGAGCAGCACCATCGAGCGCCTGGCGAGCGCCGGGTCGACCCAGTCCTTGCCCGCGTAGAGCAGCGTGCCGAACGGGCCGACCTGCTCGCGGAACCTCGCGAGCTCGTCGGCCACCTTGTCGGGCGTGCCCCAGATCACGAGCTCGTCGAGCACGCCGTCGAGGGTCACGGAGTCGTCGTCGGCCTTCGGGTCGCGCTTGAAGATGCCGGCGCGGCCGCTCTTCTTCATCTTGGTGACGATCGAGCGATAGTAGTGCCGGTAGGGGCTCTGCGGGCCGGTCGCATAATCGCGCGCGGTGGCGAGGTCGTCGGCGACGAACACGCTCTTGGCGACCCGCCAGTCGGCGGGGTTCGCCGGCAGGCCCGCGCTGCGGCAGCCCTCGGCGTACTGCGGCCAGTGCGTCGCGACCCACTGCGGCAGCAGGAAATTCGCGGAGATCGGCTTCCAGCCACGTGCGGCCGCCGAGACCAGGCCCTTGGAGTACGGCGCCACCGCGGTGACCATCACCGGCGGGTAGGGGCGCTGCAGCGGCTTCGGCAGCAGGCCCTGGCCGATCTCCTCGACCAGCGTGCGGCGCGTGCTGACCTCCCAGAACCTGCCCTTGAGGTCATAGGGCGGCGAGCCGGTCCAGATCGCGAGCACCATGTCGATCGCCTCGACGAACATCGCCGTGCGATCCTTGTCGAGGTTGCCGAAGGCCTCGGCGTCGGACAGCAGCCCGCCAGGGCTGATGCCGAAGTTGAAGCGGCCGTCGAGCAGGTGGTCGAGCATCGCGATCTCGGCCGCGACCGCCGCCGGGTGCGTGTTCGGCATGTTGACGGTGCCGGTGCCGAGGCGGATCCGCTTGGTGGCACCGGCGAGCGAGGCGATGAACATCGCGCAGGAGGTGATGTTCTCGGCCGCGTCGGTCGCGTGCTCGCCGCAATAGCCCTCGGTGAAGCCGAGCTCGTCGGCGAGCAGGAACGCCTCGCGGTCCTCGCGCAGGGTCTGCCGCCAGTCCTTCTCCAGCGGGTGGATCGGCATCGTGAAGAATCCGAGCTGCATCGCGCTCTCCATGGCACGCCGGGCTGCCACGCATCGTAGCGAGGCGCCCCGATCGCACAGAAACGATCATCAGCGATGAGGGGAATCAGATTCGCTGATGGTGCCGCCGGCACTCATCTCCCGGGCTCCGTGCTCACCCGAGCCGTCGCGACCAGGCCTCGCCGATCAGCCGGATCTGCTGCGCCAGCGCGTCGGCGAACGCCGTGGCGGCGCTGCCGACGGTGCGCGAGGCCGGCGTGATCAGCACGTAGTCGACGAACAACGGCGGGTCGGCGATCGGGTGGATCCGCCGCTGCACGCCGTCGAGGTCGGGATAGCACAGCGTCGCCGGCAGGATCGACACCCAGTCGCTGCTCGCGATGAGCTCGAGCGTCCCCATCATCGCGTCCATCTCGAGCACGGCGACGACGTCTGCGCCGACCGACTTGAGGTAGTCGTCGAGCCGGGCGCGGCGCGCATTGCCGCGCGTCGGCAGGATCAGGCGCAGCGGCCCGGCCGCGGCGATCGACACCGGCTCCAGGTGCGGGCGCCCGCTGCGCGTCGAGGTCACGAACAGCTCCCGGTCGCGCGCCACGTGGCTCGAGCGCAGGCGCGGGTCGGCGGCGACCGGCGGCACGATCGCGAAGTCGAGTTCCTCGCGCGCCACGCTGTCGGTCAGCACGGCGCTGTAGGCCTCGAGCACCTTCAGGCGCGCGAACGGGTTGGCACGGGTGAACTCCGCGACCGCCGGCGACAGCGCCGCGCGCGAGAAGGTCGGCATCAGGCCGGCGGTCACGCTGCCGGTCTCCTCGCCCTTCATCGCGCGCATCTCCTGGCGCGCCTCGTCGATCTCGCGCAGCACGCGCAGCGCGTGCGCATAGAAACGCTCCCCCGCCGCGGTCGGCTCGACGCCGCGGGTGGAGCGCTCGAACAGCTGCAAACCGAGCGAGTCCTCGAGTTCCTTGACCTGCATCGACAACCCCGACTGGGTCGCGTGGATGCGCTCGGCGGCGGCGGTGAACGACCGCTCCTGGTAGACGACGACGAAGGTGGAGACCTGCTGCAGTTTCACCGGGGCCTCATCAGGAAAGCTGATGGCGAGAATAAAAATAACCGGGTTTCGCGCGATGTTCCACGGCCCTTAAGATCGGACGCCCTCCAGGCCGTCCTCCTACATCCGCGCAAGGAGCCTCCGACATGGCGCCCCCGACTGCAAAAGGCGAAGCCTACGAAGCGATCTGGCCCGGGCTCGAAGCCGGCGTCCCGAAGCCCCTGATGCCCTACAGCCCGGCGATCCGCGCCGGTGGCTGGCTGTTCGTCGCCGGCACCATCGCCAGCGACTTCAAGACCGGGCTCGCGCCCGAGGTCAAGGCGGCGGTCGCTGCGAACCCTTACCTCGCCGAGGAGCTGGAGCTGCAGGGCCGGTACGTGCTGCGCAACCTCTTCAATACGATGAAGTGGTCCGGCGTCGACCCGCAGCGGGACATGGTGCGCATCTGGCAATGGATGGTGTCGGACCGGCCGACGCCCGAGGACTTCGCGCGCGGCGACCACTGGACCGGCGTCGAGATGGAGAACTACCTGCGCGCGCGGCGCGAGTTCTTCGGCGACCGCGTGGTCGCCTCCTCGGCACTCGGGGTGCGAGAACTGCTGTGCCGCGGCACGCAGGTCGAGGTCGACATGATCTGCATCGACGACGGCGGGCAGAACGTCGAGGTCGGGGCGCCGCCCGGCGTGCCGGCCGCCGGCGGCGAGCACGTCGCGGCGACGCGGCGCGGCGACTGGGTGTTCCTCTCCGCCGAGAGCCCCATCGACTGGAGCGACGGCGCGCTGCGACCGAGCCACCTCGGCGAGCCCTCGCAACTCGCGAGACAGGCGTGGACGAACCCGTACTTCTGGTGGGGCGCGCCGGTCGAGAAGCAGCTCGACTACGTGCTCGAGAAACTTTCGAAGGTGGCCGACGCCGCAGGCAGTTCGCTGGGGAACGCCGTCAAGGCCGAGGTCTACATCGGGCACCCGCGCGACTTCGCGGCGATGGACCGCGCCTGGAGGCGCTGGTTCCCCAAGGATCCACCGGCGCGGGTCGTGATCCCGTACATGGGCATGGGCGCGCGGGGCAGCCGCGTCGAGGTCGCCCTAACGCTGCTCGCGAACGGCGCCAAGACCACGCGGCGCACCATCGAAACCGCGGATGCGCCCCGGGGCCTCGGCCACGAGCCACAGGCGATCCATGCCGGCAAGTTCCTGTTCTTCAGCACGCAGATGGCGTTCGACTCGAGTGGCGCGCTCGCGCCGGGGTCGGTCCGCAACCCCGAGTTCCCGTGGTACAACTCGCCGGGCCAGGCGCAGATGCGCTACATGATGAAGAACATCGCGGCGATCTGCGCCGCCGCCGGCACCTCGGTCGAGAACATCACCCGGCGCGTCTGCTTCCACAGCGACTTCCAGTGGTTCGCCGAGTCGATCGCCGAGTGGGCGTCCTGGTTCCCGAACGACAAGCCCGCCTCGACGACGATCCGCCTCGGGGGTCCTTTCGTGGTGCCCGGCGCCAACACCCTGCTCGACCTCATCGCCTACGTGCCGCCGAAGTGACGCGACCGGCCGGCAACGGGTGCAGCGGGCGTCGCCCCCAGGCACGTCGGGCGCCGGCGCGATGACCTGCCTCGGCTTCGTGGGCCTCGGGCGCATGGGCGCGGCGATGGCGCCGCGGCTGCTCGGCGACGGCCGGGACCTGGTGGTGTGGAACCGCAGCGCCGATCGTGCGGCGCCCGTGGTGGCCGCGGGCGCGACGCTCGCGGCGACCCCGGCGGACGTCGCGCGCAGCGCCGGCGTCGTGTTCTCGATGATCCGCGACGACGACGCCGCCGCCGAGGTCTACGAGGGCCGGCACGGCTTCCTCTCGGCGCCCCTCGAGGGCCGGCTGTTCGTCGAGATGAGCACGCTGCGGCCGGCCACGATCGCACGGCTCGACGCCGCGCTGCGCGGTCGCGGCGCGGCGCTGGTGGATGCCCCGGTTTCCGGCACCGTCGGCCCGGCGCGCGACGGCAGGCTGCTCGCGCTGGTCGGCGCGCGGCCGGCGGACCTCGCCCGCGCCCGCCCCTTCCTGGACCGCCTGTGCCGCCGCATCGTGCACGCGGGCCCGGTCGGCCACGGCGCGCTGCTCAAGCTCGTGGTCAACCTGCCACTCGGCGTCTACTGGCAGGCACTCGCCGAGGCGCTCGCCCTCGGGCGCGCCGGCGGACTCGAGTACACGGCGATGCTCGACGCGCTGCAGGACAGCTCCGCGGCGCTCGCGGTGCTCGGACTGAAGCGCCCGGCGATCCTCGGCGACACGCAGGCGCCGGCATTCGACCTCGCGAGCATGCAGAAGGACCTGCTCTACATCCTCGAGACCGGCAGCGCCTCGGGCGTGCCGATGCCCGCGACCGCGGCCGCGCTCGGCACCTACGCGGCGGCCAGCGCGAACGGCCTCGGCGCGGAGGACTCGGTCGCGATCGTGCGCTTCCTCGCGGAGAAGATGACGCGCCAGGCCTGAACACCGACACCATGCAAGGCGACCCCATGAGCACGACGGCGACCCCGCCCCCGGCCACCGAGATACGCGACGGCATGCGCATCGACTGGGACGTGCCCGTCACGATGGACGACGGCGTGGTGCTGCGCGCCGACGTCTTCCGGCCGGTCGACGACGGCCGTCATCCCGCTCTGCTCACCTACGGCCCCTATGCGAAGGGACTCGCGTTCCAGGACGGCTACCCCAGTGCCTGGCAGCGGATGGCGCGGGAGCATCCCGACGTCACCGCCGGCTCGAGCAACAAGTACCAGAACTGGGAGGTGGTCGATCCGGAGAAGTGGGTCCCGCACGGCTACGCCTGCGTGCGCGTCGATTCGCGCGGCTGCGGGCGCTCGCCGGGGTACGTGCAGCACTTCTCGCCGCGCGAGACGCGCGACTTCGAGCTCTGCATCGAGTGGGCGGCGACGCAGCCCTGGAGCAACGGCAAGGTCGGCCTGAACGGCGTCTCGTACTTCGGCATCAACCAATGGCAGGTCGCCTCGCGCCAGCCGAGGCACCTCGCGGCCATCTGCGTCTGGGAGGGCGCGGCGGACTGGTACCGCGACATGACCCACCACGGCGGCATCCTCAGCACCTTCTGGGCGAACTGGTACGACATGCAGGTGAAGACCGTGCAGTACGGCCTCGGCACGCGCGGCCCGCGCAGCGCAGTCACGGGCGACCTGGTCTGTGGCCCCGAGACGCTCGACGAGGCGACGCTGGCGCGGAACCGCTGCGACTTCGGCGAGGAGATCCGCAGCCAGCCGCTCGACGGCCCCTACTACCGCGAGCGCTCTCCCGACTGGTCGAAGGTCGACGTGCCGCTGCTGACGGCGGCGAACTGGGGCGGCCAGGGCCTGCACCTGCGCGGCAACTTCGAGGGCTTCTACCGCGCGGCGTCGCGGCAGAAGTGGCTCGAGGCACACGGCCTCGAGCACTGGACGGAGTTCTACACGGCCTATGGCGTCGCGCTCCAGCGGCGCTTCTTCGACCATTTCCTGAAGGGTGTGGACAACGGCTGGAACCACGAGCCGCGGGTGCGCCTGAAGGTCCGGCACCTCGACCGCTTCGAGGAGCGCACCGAGGACGACTGGCCTATCCCGCGCACCGTCTGGACCACGCTGCACCTCGAACCCCCGGCGGCGGGCGAGCATGGTTCGCTGGCCGGCGCGGCCCCGGCGGGTCCGTCCAGCGTGACCTTCGACGCGCTCGGCGACGGCGTCACCTTCCTGAGCGCTCCGCTCGAGCGCGACACCGAGATCACCGGCCCCTCCTCGGTGAAGCTCTGGATCTCCTCCTCGACGACCGACGCCGACCTCTTCGTGGTGTTGCGCGCATTCGCGCCGGACGGCTCGGAGGTCACGTTCCAGGGCGCGATCGACCCGCACACGCCCATCGGCCAGGGCTGGCTGCGGGCCTCGCACCGCCGGCTCGACCCGACGCTGTCGCGCCCCTGGCGCCCCTACCACACGCATGAGCGCCAGGAACCGCTGTCGCCCGGCACGCCGGTGGAGCTCGACGTGGAGATCTGGCCGACCTGCCTGGTCGTGCCCGCGGGCTACCGGCTGGGGCTCAGCGTGCGCGGCCGCGACTACGAGTACGCCCGGGCGACCGGCGCGCGGCTGTCGAACTTCAAGAACGAGTTGCGCGGCTGCGGGCCCTTCCTGCACGACGATCCGCGCGACCGGCCGCCGGACGTGTTCGGCGGGCGCACCACCCTGCACTTCGGTGCAGGGCACCCGGGCTGGCTACTGTTGCCGGTGATTCCGGCAAAATAGCCGGCCATGGACGCCCTGACGACCCCGCCGCCGAAGCGGCGCATCGCCTTGATCCATGCACTGCGCAACTCCGTCGACCCGATCCTCGGCGCATTCGAGCGCCTGTGGCCCGAGGCCGAGACCTTCAACGTCATGGACGATTCCCTGTCGGCGGCGGTGGAGGCGGACGGCCGGCTGACGACCCCTGTCATCGAACGCTTCCTCGCCCTCGGGCGCTATGCGGCCGCGACCCGGGTCGGCGGACGACGCACCGACGCGATCCTCTTCACCTGCTCGGCCTTCGGGCAGGCAATCGAGGCAGTGCAGAGCGAGCAGCCGATCCCGGTACTCAAGCCGAACGACGGGGCGTTCGAGAAGGCACTCGCACGAGGCCGGCGGGTCGGCGTGCTGGTCACGTTCCGCCCGTCGCTCGATGCCCTGTCGGACGAGCTGCGCGACCTCGCGGCGCGGCGCGGGATCACCTGCGACGTGCGCGGCGTGCACGTGCCGGGTGCGCTCGCGGCGCTGCAGGCCGGCCGTGGCGCGGACCACGACGGCGCGATCGCCGCGGCCGCGGCCGCGCTCGGCGACGCGGACGTGATCGTGCTCGGCCAGTTCTCGATGGCGCGGGCACGCACCGCGATGGACCCGGCGCTGCAATCGCGGGTGCTGACCACGCCGGACTGCGCTGTCGACCAGCTGCGCGCACGCTTCGTCGTCGACCCGGTGCAGACTTGAACGCCGCGGTGCCGGCGCGATGAGCGCGACGGGCACCGTGCCGGCCCCTGCGGGGCCGGGCCTGCCCCGGCCCCGCGTCGGTGTGGCCGGCCTCGGCATCATGGGCGGCGCGATCGCGCGCAACCTCGCCGCCGCGGGATTCGCCGTCGCCGGGTTCGATCCGGACGGCGCGCGCGGCGCGGCGCTGGCCGACGTGGGGGTGGTGGCCTGCGGCTCCACCGCGGAACTCGCCGCGCGCACCGACGTCCTGCTCAGCAGCCTGCCTTCGGACGCAGCGCTCGCCGCCACCACGGCCGCACTGGTCGACGCCTGCGAACGCCGCGCGGCGACCGGCTCTCCGGCCACGGGCTCGGCCCGGCTCGACTGGGTGGAGCTGAGCACGCTTTCGATCCCGGCGAAGCTGCAGGCGCGCGACCGCGTCGCCCTCATCGGCATCGCGATGCTCGACGCCCCGATCAGCGGCACCGGCGCGCAGGCCGAGCGGCGCGACCTGGCCGTCTACGGCAGCGGCGACGTCGCGGCCTGGCAGCGCTGCGTGCCGGTGATCGACGGCTTCGCGCGGGCACGCCACCACGTCGGCGCCTTCGGCCACGGCATGCGCCTCAAGCTGGTCGCCAACCTGCTGGTCGCCGTGCACAACGTCGCCACCGCCGAGGCACTCGGCCTCGCCGCCCGCGCCGGCCTCGACCCTGCACAGGCGCTGGACCTGCTCGGTGGCGGCGCCGGCGCCTCGCGCATCCTGGCGCTGCGCGGCCCGCTGATGGTGCGCGGCGAGTACCTGCCCGCGACCATGAAGCTCGATGTCTGGCAGAAGGACCTCGCGCTGATCGAGGCCTTCGCCCGCGCGCACGACGCCGCGACGCCGCTGTTCGACGCGACCCTGCCGCTGTACGACGCGGCGATCCGTGCCGGCCTCGGCGCGCAGGACACGGCGGCGGTGTTCCGTATCCTGAAGGAGATGTCCCCCGATGCAGCGACGTGACTTCCTCTGCACGCTCGGCGCCGCCGTGGCGGCCGCACCGGCCCTGGCGAGCGCCCGCGGCAGCGCCGCCGACGAGCGGCTGTTCGCCGAAGGACTGTCGCTGCCGGTCGGGCCGCCGGGGCGCTGCGACGACGCGCGCGTCGGCGGCCCGGTGGTGCGCTGGGACGAGGCCGTCGGCAAGTGGCGCATGTGGTACTACTGCCGCGACGCGACGTTCCCGGCGGGTCTCGCGCCGGCATTCGGGTCCGGCAGCCTCGCGACCGCCGTGTCCGACGACGGCGTGCACTGGACCCGCGTCGAAGGCCCGGCGGCCCGCGGCGCGATCCTCGCGCCCGCCACGAGCCGCGAAGATTTCGACTCGCTGCACCTCGCCACCGGCGACGTCATGCGCCACGGCGACGAGTGGCTGATGTGCTACCACGGTGGCAACTACGACACGCCGCAGGGCGAGGGCCTCGATGCGGAGTACCGCTTCCAGGGCTACGTGCTGCGCATCGGGCTCGCGCGCAGCCGCGACGGAGTGAACTGGACGCGCATCCGCGGCCGCGCCACCGGCGGCGCGATCCTCGAGGTGCCCGAGGGCGACGTCTACGCCGCCTTCCCGAACTTCCTGCACGACGGCAAGCGCTTCGTGCTCCATTACACCACGGTCGACCGGGAAGGTCGCTGGTACCGCACCCGCGCCGTCACCTCGACCGACCTCGCGACCTGGACGCCCGCCGGCGACCTCGAGTGGCAGGACGACCCGCTGCCGCACGAGGGCGGCGGCGTGATCACGCGCGACGTGCTGCGCAACCCGCTGCGCGGCGGCCCGCGCTGGCTGATGGTCTACACCGCCAAGGACGGGCGCTCCGAGACGGGCGCCCGCCGCTCGATCGGCGTCGCAGTCTCGGACGACGCGCTCTCCTGGCGCCGCCTCTACGACCAGCCGGTGTTCCAGGTGGGGCGGCACGGCGCCTGGGACAGCGCCGGCACGGCCAACCCTAGGCTCGTGGTGACGCGGCGCGACATGCGCCTCTACTACTACGGCTGGTCGGACAAGAGCCACCTCGGCCACCCGGCGCGCGGCATCGGCTGCGCGATCGCGCAGGGACGCGACTTCTCCGGCTTCCGTCGCGCCCGGGCCTGACGCGGCACGGCGCGGCGCGCGCGACGACGATGGCGCGGCGGGTGCTGGCGCAGCGGTCTCAGCCGCGCCCGAGCGCGCGCTCGTCGAGGTGGTACCCGCGCAGCAGCACGCAGCCAGCGAGGATCGACAGCACCGGCAGCACGGCGATGCAGGCATACATCGCCCGCAGCGCCGAAGCCGGCTGGGTCGCCTCGCCGCCTGCGGCCGCGACGTAGCCGGTGGCCTCGAGCACGCCGCCCACCAGTGCCGGGCCGACCGAGAACGACAGCTTCTCGACGGTGGTATAGACGCCGGCGAGCAGGCCCTCGCGCCGCGTGCCCGTCAGGCGAGCGTCGTGGGCCATCACGTCGGGCAGCATCGATTGCCCGATCAGCATCAGCCCGCCGCCGCCGAGTCCATAGACCGCGCCGCGCAACATGATCGCCCAGGCCGGTTCCCCGGCGCCGGCCAGCAACCAGGAGCCGAGCGACAGCGCGGTGACGACGCTGCCCACCACGTAGGCGCGCTTCTTGCCGACCCCGCGCGTGAAGCGCACCCACAGCGGTTGCGAGACCAGCATCACCGAGGACTGCAGCAGGAAGTACAGCCCGAGGTACTCGTACGAGACCCGCACCACCCAGGTGAACAGGAAGGGCAGCACCGCCATGAAGAGCGACAGGCCCAGCAGGTAGGTGAGCTTGACGCCGAGCAGCAGCACGAACGGCCGGTTCGACCAGGCCGCTCGCGCCTGTTCGCGCAGCCCGAAGCCACGGTGCGGCACGGGTCGCGACGGGGCCGCACGGGTGCCGAGGAAGCAGGCGACGGAGGCGAGTGCGATGCTCGCCGCGAGCACCCAGGCCGTCCGCTCGTGGCCCACCGCGCCGCCGCCGAGGCGCACGATCAGCAGCGGGCCGAGCGACGAGGCGAGCAGCTGGCCCGCCGCAACCGCCGCGACCCGGAAGGACATCAGCCGCGTTCGCTCGTGGTAGTCGTCGGTCATCTCCCCCGGCATCGCCAGGTAGGGCACGTTGAAGAGCGCATAGCCCGAGGCGTTCGCCAGCAGCACCGCCAGGGCCGCGGCGACCTTCAGCGACGGCTCGACACCGTCGAGCTGGAAGATCATCGCGAACGACGCCGCCGACAACAGGCCGCCCCACAGCAGGTAGGGCCGGCGCCGCCCCCAGCGGCCGTGGGTACGATCGCTCGCCATGCCGACCAGCGGGTCGACCAGCGCGTCGTAGAACTTCGACAGCCCGATCAGCAGGCCGGCGACGCCGGCGGCGATGCCGGCGTAGTCGACGAGGTAGCGCAGCATCAGCACGCCGGTCGCGCTGAACATCAGCGACATGCCCAGCGAGCCGACGCCCCAGCCGATGCACAGCGAAGTATCGAGGCGCGTCGGGGCGCCGTCGGCGAGCGGTGCGATGTCGGAGGCTTCGGCGGACATGGTATCCCCGGGTCGACGAGCGATCCTAACCGCCACGGTGCTGGTGGGTCAGCACGAGGGACGATGGCGGGAATCAGCTTGCGCGATCGCCGGTTCGGCAGCAGAAACGCACGCCCCGCGATCTCGGCGGCGCCGCTGCCGCGCCGGGCGCACGGCGCATAATCGCGCGTCCCGGTCCGAGGGTTCCGCATGTCCCGCCGCCTCGCTTCATTGGTCCGTTGCCTCGCGGCGGCCGTCGCCGCATCCTGGCTCGCGTGGCCTGCGCCGGTGCTCGCGGCACCGCCCGGCACCGGCAGCCTCGAAGGCGCCGTGACCTCCACCTCCGACCCGACCGGCGCGCGCATCTACGCCCACGACCGCGAGCGCAACGTCCGCTACGTCGTGTTCGTCGTCGACGGCCGCTACCGTGCCGTGGGCCTGCTGCCCGGCCGCTACGAGGTCACGGTGCGCAAGCCCGGCCTCGCGCTGTCGCGCCCTGCGTCGGTCAGCGTCGCCGCGGGACGCACGGCACGCGCGGACCTCGCGCTCGTGGCCGCGCCGGCCGAGGCCGACTACGTCGGTGGCATGGTCTACCCCGACGCGAGGATCGAGCCCTACGACACTCTCTACCCGCCCGGCCCCGGCCGGGAGGTACTCGAGCGCACCTGCTTCGGCTGCCACACGGTGCAGCTGTTCCCGTACAACGTCGTGCGCACCTACCCGACCGGGCGCACGCCCAAGGACCGCGACGCCTGGGCGGCGACCGTCGATCGCATGCACCAGAGCCCGGCGTTCGGCGTCGCGGGCAAGCCCTCGTACTTCGGCGCGAAGCTGCTGCCGCCGGCCGACCGCGACCTGCTGGTCGATTACCTCGCGAAGCACTTCCCCGCGGACGCCCCGCCGCGCGTGGTCCGCAAGGAAGACGGCGGCGACCCGCCGCTCGATCCACGCGCGCTCGCCCGCGCGATGTACGTCGAGTACATCTTCCCCAACACCCCGGAGCTTCCGGGGCGTTTCACCCAGCAGATCGATTTCGACCGCAACGGCAACGTGTGGGTGACCGACCGCGGCGCACCCGGGCTGGTCGAGCTCGACCCGCGCACCGGCCGGCGCACCGACCACCTCGGCCACGGCGGCGGCCACGGCCTCGCGGTCGACATGGACGGCACCGTCTGGTACTCGGGCGAGGTCGTGCGGCGCTTCGACCCGCGCACCGGCCGGCACGACTCCTACCTGGTCGACGGCCAGCCCGCGCACGGCAGCAACACGCAGGTGTTCGACTCGCAGGGCAACCTGTGGCTGTCGCTGCTGACCACCGGCGCGCTCGGCAAGTGGGACCGCGCCACCGACACCATCCGGGTGTGGGACGTGCCGATCGCGCGCAGCCGTCCCTACGGCATCATCGTCGACCATCGCGACCGCGTCTGGTTCGCCGGCTACCACGACAGCGGTGTCGACATGTTCGACCCGGCGACGCAGAAGTTCCGCCACTACGAGGTGACGCCGCACCAGCCCACCAACATCCGCCGCCCCGGCGTCGATTCCCGGAACATCGTCTGGGTCGCGACCTGGGGCAGCAAGGGCATGCAGAACGGCGCGCTGTACCGCATCGATCCCGACAGCGGCGCGGTGCGCGAACGCAGGCTCGGCATTCCCTATGCGAACCCCTACACCGTCGATGCCGACGAGCACGACAACATCTGGATCGCGACCGACAACTACCTCGTCATGTACGGCCAGCAGGACGACCGCTTCACCTACTACCCTCTGCCCGAGCGCACCGACATACCGAAGGTGACGATAGGCGCCGGCGGCGCGATCTGGTTCACGCCGCGCAATGCCGGGCAGTCGGGCACCTACGGCGGCGGCGCCTCGGTGCTCTATCCCGACATGGATGCCGTCACCGACCTCGCCGCACGCTTCTGGAAGGGCAGCTGGGCGAATCGCCTGAGCCTCTACCAGGGCCCGCCGGGCCCGGCCGTGCGCGGTGTCGTCAAGGTCTCGCCCGCCGGGTTCCAGAACGGCCCGAGTCCCCCGGCGCCGCCGAAGGGGCCCATCGTTCGCGGCAAGACCTCGATCGAGGGACGCGACGCGCGGCGCCTCGAGTAAGGGCCCGCCCCGGCAATAGGGAGCAATACGGACGGCCGGGGCGCCGGCGAGGCCGCAGGATCGGGGTGGGTGCGCCGGGCGGGCCGGGGCGCCGGCTGCCGCGAAGGAGTGGCGCGAGCCCATGATCCCCAGGACCGAAGCCATCGTCGTCGGCGCCGGCATCGGCGGGCTCGCCGCAGCCCTCGCGCTGCAGAAGGCGGGTGCCGACGTACGCGTGTTCGAGCAGGCGCCGGCGCTCGGCGAGGTCGGCGCCGGCATCTCGATCAGCCCCAACGGCGCGCTCGGCCTGCGCGCGCTCGGCGTGCTCGACGCGTTCCGCGAGCATGCCTACGCGCCTGAGTACCAGTTCGTCCGGCATTACCAGAGCGCGCGCGTGCTCGCGACGGTGACGCGCGGCGACCGGCTCGCGGAAGCCTACGGCGAGCGCTACTACGTGATCCATCGCGCCGACCTGCATCGCGTGCTGGCCGACGCGGTGCGCGCCGCCGACCCCGACGCGATCGTCACCGGCGAGCGCGCGATCGCGATCGAGCAGGTCGAGGACGGCGTCGAGGTGGCATTCGAGAGCGGCCTGCGACGCCGCGCCGACCTGCTGGTCGGCGCCGACGGCGTCCGTTCGCGCGTGCGCTCGATCCTGTTCGGCGCGGAGCAGGTGCGCTTCACGGGGTTCGTCGCGTGGCGCGGCCTGGTGCCGATTGAGCGCGTCCCGCTCGAGGCGATGGACCCGCCGTCACAGGTCTTCATCGGGCCGGGCCACATGATCAACCGCTACCCCGTGCGCGGCGGGCAGCTGCTGAACTTCGTCGCCTTTGCGGAACGCCCGGGCTGGGAGGAAGAAGGCTGGAGCATCCCGGCGAAGGTCGATGAGCTCGCCACCGAGTTCGCGGGCTGGCACCCGTGGGTGACGCAGCTGATCGCCGGCGTTCCGGAGCAGGACCTGTTCAAGTGGGCACTGTGCGCGCGCAGCCCGCTGATGCGCTGGGTGTCGGGGCGCGCCGCACTGCTCGGCGACGCCGCGCACCCGCTGCTGCCCTATCTCGGACAGGGCGCCGTGATGGCGATCGAGGATGCCGTGCTGCTCGGCCGCGCCTGCGTCGCGGCCGCCGACGTGCCCGAGGCGCTGGCGCGCTACGAAGCCTCGCGGGTCGGGCGCGCGCGCTTCGTGGTCGAGCGCTCGACGCTGCAGGTGCCGAGGTTCCACTCACCCGACCCCGACGGCTTCCACCACGACGTGCCGGTCGACGAGGCCCTCGGGTTGTTCGCCTACGATCCTGCGCAGGTACCCGTCTGATGAAGCACATGCCACAGGTCATCGCGATGATGACCCCCTTCCCGCATTCGATCGACCTCGACGCGACGCTCGCCGAGGCCCGGCTGATGATGGACGCGCACGGCTTCCGGCACCTGCCGGTCACCTCCCACGGGCGGCTCTGCGGCGTGATCAGCGACCGCGACCTGCGCGTCGCTTCCGGGCCGGGCCCGCAGCGCGCCGCGGACGCGCCACTGCGGGTGCGCGACGCGTACCATGAGGAGACGTATGCCGTGGAGGCCGACACGCCGCTCGACGTGGTGGCGCAGACCATGGCCGAGCGCCACATCGGCTCGGCGATGGTGACCCGGGGCGGCAAGCTGGTCGGGGTGTTCACGACCACCGACGCCTGCCGCGCGCTGTCACGTGTGCTGCGCGAGCGCTTCCCGCCGCCCTCGCCCGGCACCCACGCTGCCTGAGCGACGGGAGCGGGCGGCCGGGCTGCTCGCCGCGGCCGTCGCTCGCAGCGACCTGCGCGGCGCTCAGCGCTTCGCCGCGCAGGTGTCGATCCCGATCAGCGAGTACAGCGGGCACGAGCCGATCGCTGCCGTCAGCAGCGGCACGACGCCGAGATAGCCCCAGGCATGCGCGGGCGAATCGCTGAGCACCGCGAACCCCAGCAGCCCGAGCCCCGCTACCAGCCGTACGATCCTGTCCAGTCCCCCGACGTTCTTCTGCATGGCCGTTCTCCTGTTCCTGGTCCGTTGCGAGGCGGCACCGCGCCGCCACGGGACAGAGACTAGGGGGACGGCGGACGCGACTCAGTAACGTTTGTCACCGGCCGCGGTAGGTACTTTCCGGCGGCGGGTACGGGCCGGTCGCCGCGACGCAGGCCCGGCGCTCAGTCGCCCGCGCGCTGGCGCAAGCGCGCCGCAT
Source organism: Steroidobacteraceae bacterium (assembly GCA_025458905.1). Classification (GTDB taxonomy): domain Bacteria; phylum Pseudomonadota; class Gammaproteobacteria; order Steroidobacterales; family Steroidobacteraceae; genus UBA964. Next base: position 28,812 of record JALORN010000008.1, on the reverse strand, counting down.
CCAGGATCTCGATCTCCTGCCGGGCGCTGCGGATCGAGCCTTCTTCGGCGAACTGCCCCAGCACCCGCGAGACGATCTCGCGCGCCGAGCCGAGCTCGTCGGCGAGCTGCTGGTGCGTGAGCCGGAGCACGGCACCGTGGCCCAGCAGCCGCGCGGCCAGCCGCTGGTCGAGCCTCTGGAACGCCACCGACTCCACCAACGACATCATCTCGACCAGCCGGTCGGCGAACAGCGCGAACACGTGGCGCCGCATCGGCTCGAACTGGTCGACCAGCGCCATGAACAGCGGTGCCGGCAGCAGCGCGAGCTCGACCTCGCTCTCGGTCACGCCCTCGGCCGGGTAGGCGCGCTGCGACAGCAGGCAGCTGCTGGTGAGGATGCAGCTGTCGCCCGGACCGACGTCGTAGAGCTTCAGGCGCCGCCCGCGCGGGTCTGACTTGGCGACGCGGATGCGTCCGGACAGCACCAGCGGGAAGCCGCGGCAGGGGTCCGCCTCGCCGAAGACGCGCGCGTGGGCCGGCAGGTGCCGCAGCAGCGCCTCGGCCTCGACGCGCGCCGCCAGCGCCGCCGGCATCGTCGCGAGGAACGGGTAGGCCAGCGCGATGCGCTCGAAGATCGGCGATCTATTCATGTTCGAGACTCCGGGGTCCGTTGTCGGCTGCCACGGAATGACCAGCCGGGCGGGGCGAACGCCTGTTCAATGAGCCCCTGCGGTCGCCGGCGCGCGAGGCGCGCCGCCGCGACGCTGCAGGTAGGCGTAGTAGATGACCGGGATGACGACCAGCGTCAGGGCGGTCGACACCAGGATGCCGAAGATCAGCGATACCGCGAGCCCGTTGAAGATGGGGTCGTCGAGGATGAAGAACGCGCCGGTCATCGCCGCGATCCCGGTGAGGACGATGGGCTTGGCGCGGATCGCCCCGGCGCGGACGACCGCGTCCTCGAGGCGCGCGCCGCCGCTGAGCTCGGCGTTGACGAAGTCGACCAGCAGGATCGAGTTGCGGACGATGATGCCGGCGAGCGCGATCATGCCGATCATCGAGGTCGCGGTGAACTGCGCGCCGAGCAGGGCGTGCCCCGGCATCACGCCTATGATGGTGAGCGGTATCGGCGCCATGATGATCAGCGGCACGGCGTAGGAGCCGAACTGCGCGACCACCAGCAGGTAGATCAGCACCAGGCCGACCGCGTAGGCGAGCCCCATGTCGCGGAAAGTCTCGTAGGTGATCTGCCACTCCCCATCCCACTTCACGGCGACCTCGTTCGGATTCGCCGGCGGCGAGATGAAGCGCTGCATCAAGCCGGGTCCGTCGGGAGTCGGATCGCCGGCTCGGCCGACGATCCGGAACATGCCGTAGAGCGGGCTGTCGAGGCGCCCGGCCATGTCCCCGGTGACGTAGACCACCGGCAGCAGGTCCTTGTGGTGGATCGCGCCGTCCCAGGCCGACTCGCGCGCCTCGACGATCTCCGACAGCGGCACCATCGCCCCGCCGGCGCCGCGCACCTCGAGCTCGAGCAGTGCGGTCGCCTCGGCCATGTCCTCGGACGGCAGCTGCAGCCGCACCGCGACCGGCTGGCGCTCGCGGCCGCCGTGCACGTAGGTGGCGTCCACCCCGCCGAGTGCCGCGGCCAGCACCTCGCTCACCTGCTGCTGCGAGACACCGAGCCTTGCAGCCTTCGCGCGATCGACCGCCAGGGTGACGCGCGGCGCCGGCGCCTCGAGGCTGTCGTCGGCATCGACGATGTCCGGCGTCCCCTCGAACAGCTGGCGCAGCCCGGCGGCGACCCGGCGCTGCTCGGCGTAGGACGGTCCGTAGACCTCGGCCACGATGGGCGCCATCACGGGCGGGCCGGGCGGCACCTCGACCACCTGCACCGCGGCACCGTGGCGCTGGCCGATCGCGGCGAGCTGCGGTCGCACCGCGAGCGCGATCTCGTGGCTCTGGCGGTCGCGCTCGTGCTTGTCGACCAGGTTGACCTGCAGGTCGCCGAGTTCGGGCCGCTGCCGCAGGTTGTACTGGCGCACCAGGCCGTTGAAGTTGATCGGCGCCGAGGTGCCGGCGTAGGCCTGGAAGTCGGTCACCTCCGGCACCGCGCGCACCACGGCGGCGAGTTCGTCGAGCACGCGCGCGGTGGTCTCGACCGGCGTGCCTTCCGGCATGTTGAGCACCACCTGGAACTCCGACTTGTTGTCGAAGGGCAGCATCTTCAGCACCACGAGCTGCACCACCGCGAGCAGTACCGCGGCGACGATCGCGGCCAGGATGCCCCAATAGAGCCGGTGGCGACGCGTGCGGCCGTCGTCGCCCGCCAGCAGCGGGCGCACCATCCGGTCGAACAGCGCCTGCGTGCGGTCGACCGGCGGTGCGAGACCCGGCCCGGTGGGCGCCGCGTGCGGCGCCGCTGGGCCGTGCGCGGCGCCGAGTAGCTTGCGTGACAGCCAGGGCGTGAACACCAGCGCCACCGCCAGCGAGATCAGCATGCCCATGCTGGAGTTGATCGGGATCGGGCTCATGTACGGGCCCATCAGCCCGCTGACGAAGGCCATCGGCAGCAGCGCCGCGATCACGGTGAAGGTCGCGAGGATCGTCGGCCCGCCCACCTCGTCGACGGCCCGCGGGATCAGCTCGTCGAGCGGCGCGTCCTCGAGCGCCATCCGGCGATGGATGTTCTCGACGATCACGATCGCGTCGTCGACCAGGATGCCGATCGAGAAGATCAGCGCGAACAGCGACACGCGGTTGATCGTGAAGCCCCAGGCCCAGGAGGCGAACAGCGTGGCGGCCAGAGTGACCACGACCGCCGCGCCGACCACGACCGCCTCGCGCCGGCCCATGGCCAGCACCACCAGCAGCACCACCGAGGCGGTGGCGAACAGCAGCTTCTGGATCAGCTTCTTCGCCTTGTCGTCGGCGGTGACGCCATAGTTGCGGGTGACGCTGACCTCGACGCCCTCCGGCAGGTAGCTGCCCTCGAGCAACCGAATCCGCTCCAGCACCTGCCGCGTGACGTCGATCGCGTTCTCGCCGGGCTTCTTCGAGACCGCGATCGTCACCGCAGGTGCACGATCGACGGCAGTCCGCGCGGAGGCGGCGCGGCCGGTGCCGAACCAGGCGTAGGACGTGGGCAGCTCGGGTGCGGCCGAGACCTCGGCGACGTCCTCGAGGTAGACCGGCTTGCCGGCCCTGGCGCCGACGATCAGCTCGGCGACCTCCTCGCGCTCGCCCAGGAACTCGCCGACCTGTACCGGCACCGCCCGGCCGCCGCCGACCAGCGTGCCAGCCTGGCGCACGAGGTTCGCGCCCTGCAGCGCGCCGGCGACCTCGGCCACGGTGAGCTCGTGGTTCGCGAGACGCTGCACGTCGAGCTGCACGCGCACCAGGTTCGCCGGGCTGCCGATGGTGTACACGTCGCGCGTGCCCGGGACCCGCTTGATCTCGGTCTCGATCGAGCGCGCCACCTGGCCGAGCTCCCAGGCCCCGCGGTTCGGGTCGCGGCTCCACAACGTCAGCGCCAGGATCGGCACGTCGTCGATGCCGCCGGGCCGCACCAGCGGCTGGCCGACGCCGAGGTTCGCGGGCCGCCAGTCCTGGTTGGAGTAGATCGCGTTGTAAAGGCGGACGATCGCCTCGGTGCGCGGCTCGCCGACCTCGAACTGCACGGTCAGCACGGCCAGCCCGGGCGTCGAGGTCGAGTAGATGTGCTCGACGCCCGCGATCTCGCCCAGCACCTGCTCCATCGGCGAGGCGACCAGGCTCTCGACCTGCTCGGACGAGGCGCCCGGGAACGGCACGAACACGTTGGCGAAGGTCACGTCGATCTGCGGCTCTTCCTCGCGCGGCGTGACCAGCACCGCGAACATGCCGAGCAGCAGGGCCGTGATCGCGACCAGTGGCGTCAGCGGGTTGCGCAGGAATAGCGCGGCCAGCCGGCCCGAGATGCCGGTCGAGGAATTGGGGGCGCTGGCGCCGGAGCTCACGAGCGACGATCCGTGGCGCCCGCGAGGTGCGCCATCGCCTCGAGCGGGTCGAGCGCTACTCGGTCGCCGGCAGCGAGGCCCGCCGCGACTTCATACCGTCCGTCGATCAGGTGGCCGAGGCGCACCTGGCGCAGCACCGCGCGACCAGCCGGCGTCCAGACATAGACGCCCGTGACCTCGCTGCGCCGGACCACGGCGCCCGCGGGCACCATCAGCCGCTGCGCCTCGCCGACGACGAAGCCGACCTTGACGAACATGCCGGGATAGAGGTCCGTAGCGTTCTCGGGCAGGTCGACGCGCGCGCGGAAGGTGTTCGACTGTGGCGTCGCGACCGGGAAGATCGTCAGCTTCGCGGCCGGCACGCGACGTTCGCCGACGTAGACTGCGGCCTGGCCGATCCGGCGCACCTGCTCGACCACGCGCTGCGGGATGTCCACCGCCACGCGCAGGTACTGCAGCGACAGGCCGCTGACCAACGGGGCGCCCGGTGACACGGTCTCGCCCACCTGGACGTGGCGCTGGGTCACGATGCCTGCATAGGGCGCGCGCACCTCGGTGTAGTCCAGCCCCTCGCGGGCGCGCGACAGCGCGGCGCGCGCCGCCTGCAGGCGAGCCACCGCCGCGTCGCGATTCGCGGTCGCCTCGTCGAGCATCGCCCGCGGCACGACCTTGCGCTCGTGCATTTCCGCGATGCGCCGGTAGCGCGCCTGTGCCTCGGCGTCCCGGGCCGTGGCCTCGGTCAGGGCCGCCTGCGCCTGCGTCAGTCCGGCGCGCTGCTCGGTCGAACGCAGGCGCAGGATCACCGCGCCGGCAGGCACGAAGTCGTTGACGTCGAACTCGATCGCGACCACGCGACCCGACGTCTGCGCCGACACGGTGCCCTGGTTGACGGCCTCGATCGTGCCATCGAGACGCCGCTCGATGGGCATCGTCTCGGGCTTGACCTCCACCACCGCGAACGGTGGCGCGCCGCCCGCCGGCGCTGGCGCCGGCGCTGCATCCCGTCCGCAGGCGGCGAGCAGCAACGTGCCGGCGAGGGCTGCGGCGGCGCCCACCCGGGGACGGCCGCTGACATCGCGCCGCCGGACGCCGTCCCCCGCCACGACGCGACTCACCGGAAGGCGCAGCCGGCCGGCATGCCGAGCCGGCGCAGGATGACCGCCAGCGGGCAGAACCCCGTGAACGCCGCCTGCAGGAGGTTCAGCCCGACGAAGCCGCCGAGCAGCAGCCACCCCGGCGACACCGCCCAGGCGAGCAGCACGCTCGCGAGCACCATTGCGCCGGCGAAGGCGAAGACGAAGCGGTCGATGTTCATGGCAGGGATCCTCGGCTGGTCCGCTCGCAGGTAGTATATTAGAATTCGCTAATTTAGAAAGTAGTGGAATATACTGCAGCCCATCGCCGCTGACGCGCGGCACGACCAGGCTTGCCATGACGTCGACCAGCACCCCGAACCGCAACGGGAGGACGCGCGGCAGCGCCGCGTCCCGCTCGCGCGCGCAGTCGATGCGGCCGCACGCCGAGAGCGCGGCAGCGCTGCTGAAGGCTCTCGCGAACCCGCAGCGCCTGCTGATCCTCTGCCACCTCGCCGACGGCGAACTGGCCGTCGGCGAGCTGATCGCGCGCCTGCCCCTCGGCCAGTCGGCGACCTCGCAGCACCTGGCGATACTGCGCGAGCAGGGGATCGTCGCCACGCGTCGCGTCGCCCAGGCGATCTACTACTCCCTCCAGCCTGGCCCGGCCGCCCGGGTAGTCGAGGTGCTGCACGGCATCTATTGCGGCGACGCGCCGGGCCGCGAAGCGCCCGGGCGGCGCTGAGCGCGAAATCATCGTGCCGGGCTGGCTCGAGTCGCTGCCGTCCGCGGTGCCGGCCTTCGTCGTCGCCTTCGGCGCGGGCCTGCTGATCGGGGTCGAGCGCGAACGCCGCAAGGGCGACGGCCAGGACCGGGCCGCGGCCGGCGTGCGCACCTTCGTGATCGTCGCGCTGCTCGGGGCGATCGCCGGCAGCACCGCCGTCCCCTGGATCGCCGCCGTCCTGGCGGCCGGCGTGGTCGCGCTGACCGCGCTCTCGTACTGGCGCAGCCGTTCCGGCGACCCGGGCCTCACGACCGAGGTCGCGATGCTCGCCACCTTCGGCATGGGCGTGCTCGCGACCCAGGATGCGGCACTCGCCGCCGGGCTCGGCGCGCTGGTCGCACTGCTGCTCGCCGCGCGCACTCGACTGCACGCCTTCGCACGCGCCTGGCTCAGCGACCGCGAGGTCTACGACGCCATCCTGCTCGCGGGCGCCGCACTGATCGTCCTCCCGTTGCTGCCCGACCGCCCCGTCGACCCGCTGGGCGCGATCAACCCGCACCTGGTGTGGCGGCTCACGGTGATCGTGATGCTGGTGAACGCGGCCGGCTACGTCGCGCTGCGGCTGCTCGGCCCGGGCTGGGGCCTGCCGGTCGCCGGGCTGTTCGGCGGCTTCGTCTCCAGCGTCGCGACCATCGCGGCCATGGGTCGCCGCAGCCGCGACGACCCTGCGCTGCTACACGGCGCGCTGGCGGGCGCGGCGCTGTCTTCCGTCGGTACCGTGCTGCAGCTGGCGCTGGTGCTGGGCGCGACGCGGCCAGCGGCCCTCGGCCGGATGGCCACGCCGCTCGCCGCGATGGGCCTGGTCGCGGTACTCGCCGGGCTGCTCCTCAGCCGCCGCCACCTGGCCACGGCGAGCGCGCACCCGCCGGCGGGTCGTGCCTTCGATCCGCGCCATGCGCTGCTGTTCGCTGCAGTGCTCGCGGGGATGATGATCGGGATCGCGCTGCTCGGCCGCGCCTTCGGCGCCAGCGGCGTCCTGGGCGGCGCGATCCTCGGCGGCTTCCTCGACACGCATTCCGCCGCCGCGTCCGTCACGGCGCTCGACGCGCGCGGTGCGCTCGCCCCCGCAGACGCGGTCGTCGCCGTGGCACTGGCCGTCACCGCCAATTCGGTCACCAAGCTCGTGTCGGCCGGCACCGGCGGCCGCGAGTATTTCCTGCGCCTCGCTCCGAGCCTCGTGGCGATGATCGTCGCGCTGTGGCTGGGGGTCGCGGCGACCCGCATCGCCTGAGCCGGCGATGCCTGCGGGCGCGACCGTCGTCGCATAGGCACTTTCCGCAGCTCGCCGGCCATTTCTGCGGATGGCGTCACCGCTGCGGCCCGCCGAGACTGTGGGAGGAGCGTCCGTGGAGTGACCCAACACCGTGCCCTACGACCCGTTCGGACCGCATGCGCTGGCGGTCGTGTCCGTGACGGGCGTCCTCGTGCTGTTGTGCGTGCTGCTTCACTACGAAGCATTCACGCTCCTGACTCGCCGGCTGGCGCACATGCGCATCCACGTGCGCCGGCGGCGGATCCTGCTGCTGATGTACGCGCTGATCGCCCTGCACGTCACCGAGATCTGGTTGTTCGGCTTCGCCTACCACCTGCTCGCGCTGCAGGGGGAGCTCGGCTCGACCGTCGCGACCGCGACGGGACTGCTCGACCGCGTGTACTTCTCGGCGACGGTGTACACGACACTGGGCTTCGGCGACCTCGTGCCGACGGGCGCGATGCGCTTCCTGGCCGGCACCGAGGCGATCACGGGCTTCCTGCTGATCTCCTGGTCCGCGTCGTTCACGTTCCTCGAGATGCAACGGTTCTGGAAACAAGAAGAGTGAATGAGGTGACCCCATGATCAAGGAAATGCAGGGCGACCTGCTGGAATCGAAGGCTGCCGTGCTGGTGCACGGCGTCGCGCCGAACGACCCCTTCGCGCAGGGGCTGGCGCATGCGCTGCGCGAGCGCTGGCCGGCGCTCTACAAGGACTTCCGGCACTATTGCCAGACCACGCACCCCAGGCCCGGCGAGCTCTGGGCGTGGATGGGCGCAGGCGGGCAGCGCATCGTCAGCCTGTTCACCCAGGAGGGTGCGGAGGGCCATCACGGCGGACGGCCGGGACGGGCGTCGCTGAAGCACGTCAGCCATGCGCTGAAGGCGCTGCACAAGCTGGCCGAGAAGGAGCAGTTCGCGAGCCTGGCGCTGCCGCGCGTCGCGACTGGCGTCGGCGGCCTGGACTGGAACGACGTCCGGCCGCTGGTGGACCAGCACCTGGGTGCGCTTGGCGTGCCCGTGTACGTCTACACCAAGTACGTCCCGGGAGTCGCCGCTCACGAAGCGGCGTGAGCCTCGGCGATGACCGGTTCACCGGGCCAGGGCGCGGCCGCTACGCGTGCTCGTCGGCTCGGCCCGGTCCTGCTCGGTGCCTACGCCCTGCTCTGGCTCACGCTCGCGATCGCGCCGCGCTATCGCGAGGACTGGCTGCTCGAGAACCTGCTGGTGCTCGGCGCCCTGCCCTGGCTGGTCCACAAGTGGCGCACGGCACCGTTCTCGGACCTCGCATGGATCGGGCTCTTCGCGTTCTTCTCGCTGCACGCGATCGGAGCGCACTACACCTACTCCGAGGTTCCGTACGACGCGTTTTGGCAGGCCCTGACGGGTGGCCCGCTCGACGGCAGCGCCGCGGGCCTCGCGCGCAACGACTATGACCGGATGGTGCATTTCGCCTACGGACTGCTGGTGGTGCCGGCGGCAGACGAACTGATCGCCCGCGCCGCGGCGCCACGCGGGATCTGGCGTAGCCTGCTGCCCTGGTGCTTCCTCTGCTCGCATTCGGTGGTCTACGAGCTCGTCGAGTGGGGCGCGGCGCTGCTGTTCGGCGGAGACCTGGGCGAAGCCTATCTCGGGACGCAGGGCGACGTCTGGGACGCCCAGAAGGACATGGCGCTCGCTGCCACTGGTGCAGGCCTCGGCTTGCTGCTGCTGCGGGCCGCCGCGCCCGTAGCGACAGGTACCGATGCGCGCTGGCCTGGGTCCGGCTAGGCTCGGACCGCCAAGGTCGACATGGAGCACGCCAATGGCGGAGGTCGATCCGACGAGGGGCCACGTGCTGCACGTGGAGGACGATGCGGCGGTCGCAGGCAGCGTCGCGCTGCTGCTGCGCCGAGCCGGCTTCGAGGTGGACAACGCCCCGGATGGAGAGGCCGCCCTGCGTCGCATCGTCGACGAGGGGCTGCGTCCGGACGTGCTCATCGTCGACTTCGCGCTGGCCGGCGAGATGGACGGTTGCGACACTGCCGAGGCGATCTGCCGCGCCCTCGGCGGGCCGCGCCCGACGATCGTGCTCAGCGGCGTCCTGAGCGATGCCGCCCTGCCCTGGCTCCCCGGCGCGCCCCTGTGGCCGATGCCAAAGACCGTGTGCCCTGAGGAACTGGTGCGGGCCGTCGAGTTGTTCTGCAGCCTGCAGCGCGGGCGCCCGGCGCGGGCCGCTGCGGATCACGCCCGCTGATCCGGCGGCCCGGACGCCGCGGTCGGCGAACCCTCCTGCAACATGAGCTCAGCGGCCCGCTCGGCGATCATGATCGTCGGCGCGTTGGTGTTGCCGCTGACCAGTTGCGGCATCACCGACGCGTCGACGATGCGCAGTGCCTCGAGGCCGTGCACCCGAAGGCAGGCATCGACCACCGAATCCGGCTCCCGTGCCGGTCCCATGCGGCAGGTGCCGACCGGGTGGTAGATGCTCTCGGCCTTGCGGCGAATGAACTCGATCAGCGCACGCCGGCTCTCGTGCCCAGGACCCGGGAAGAGTTCCTCGCCGCGCCAGTCGTCGAAGGCCCCGGCACCGACGATGTCGCGCGACAGGTGCACGGCCTCGACCAGCAGGTCCAGGTCCTCGGGCTCGCTCAGGTAGCGCGGCGCGATCCTGGGTGGGACCGTCGGGTCGGCGCTCGCGAGCCGGATCGAGCCGCGGCTGCGCGGTCGCAGCCCGCAGGCATGCACGGTGAAGCCGTGGCCAGGGAGACGGTTGCGACCATGATCGTCGAGCTGCGCGGGAACGAAGTGAAATTGCAGGTCGGGTCGGGCGTCCTGCGCCAGCGGGCTGCGCAGGAAGCCGCCCGACTCGGCGACGTTCGACGCACCGGGTCCGGCGCGCGTCAGTAGCCAGCGCAGGGCGACTGCGGCCTCGCCCAGCAGGCCGAAGTCATACGTGTCGCTGCGCCGGCTCTTCCACAGCGAACAGACGTCGAGATGGTCCTGCAGGTTCGCGCCGACCCCGGGCAGGTTGGCGACCACGGGGATGCCCAGCGCACGAGACTGGCGCGCGTCGCCGACGCCCGAGAGCATCAGCAGCTGCGGAGAGCCGATGGCGCCGGCGCAGACCAGCACCTCACGGGCCGCGAGCACGGTCCGGCGCCGACCGCGGCGCAGGTACTCGACCCCGGTGGCCCGCATTCCCGCGAACGTCACGCGCAGCGCACGATGCATCGTACGCACGACGAGGTTGGGACGCGAACGGACCGGCCGAAGATATGCAGCGGCGGCCGAGCAGCGACGCCCATCCCGCTGGGTCACGTCGTAGAACCCGACGCCCTCCTGGCGCGCGCCGTTGAAGTCGTCGCTGAGGCGGTGCCCGCGCTCGACCGCGGCGGTGACGAACGCGGCGCTCAGGGGATGCCGCTGGCGAGGCGCGCTGACGCTGAGCGGCCCGGTGGCGCCGTGGTACGGCCCCTCGCCGCGGTGCGAGCCCTCGGCGCGACGGAAGTACGGCAGCACCGACGCGTAGTCCCAGCCGGGATTGCCGCGCGCTGCCCACTCGTCGTAGTCCTCCGGCTGGCCGCGCGTGTAGCACATCGCGTTGATGGAGCTCGACCCACCGAGCACGCGGCCACGCGGCCAGTACAGGCGGCGACCCTCGAGCGACGGCTCGGGCTCGGTGTAGTAGCGCCAGTCGAACACCGGATGGTCGACCAGCCGCGCGATGCCGGCCGGCATCTGGATCAGCAGGCTCCGGTCGCGCGGCCCCGCCTCGAGCAGCAGCACCCGTATCGCCGGGTCGGCGGAGAGCCGGTTCGCGAGCACGCAGCCGGCGGAGCCACCGCCGACGATCACGTAGTCGAAGGCGTCGCGCGACTCAGGCATCGCGGCTGCCCTCGCCGCGTGCCGCGGCCGCGCCACCAACCTGCGCCGCGGCGCGCCGTCGCGGCCGGGCGCGCTGGTCGGCATAGTCGAGCCCGAGGCGACTGGCCTGCCAGCCCTGCAGCTGCCGCAGCCGCCCCTGCAGCGCCGGGTCGGATGCGCGTCGCTGCGTGCGCCCGAGCCGCGCGCCGCCAAGCCGCATCTGCGCGGCCTCGGCGCCGCGCGCCAGCACGGTCGTCGCCAGCGCGCCGAGCACCGCGAGTTCGACAGCCGCGGACACCATGAGCGCGAACGCCAGCATCAGCGCTTCCGTGCGGCTGGTCGCGCGTCGATCAGCCGCCGCCCTTGCGCACGCAGCACCTTGCCGTCGAGGCGCAGGCCGTGCCGCGACAGCAGCCGCTCGAGCGCCGTGCCGGCTCGCCGCAGGTCGGCGCGGGTGCGCTGGTAGGCATGCTCGGCGAGCCGTTCCCGGTCCCGGTACTTGAAGATGTTGAGGAAGAACATGGTCTCGTCGTCGCGGTCGGGTTCGAGCAGCAGGATGTCGGAGCGCGGGTAGGACTCCGGGTAGTCCGCCATGCCGACCTGCATGCGCGACTGGATCAGCGTGCGGAATGTCTGGCTCAACACAGTGGCCATGCCGCGCCGCGCGAGGTCCTTGCCGTGCGCCGGGCCGGTGCCGGCGAACGCAACCAACGGGTTGATGCAGATGACGAGGTCGTCGCCAGCCTCGAGGGCGAGCGAGGCGTGCATCGTGCGTCGCAGCGCGCCGTCGACGTAGTTCGCGGCGCCGATGCGCACCGGGCGATAGAGACCCGGCAGCGCGGTGCTCGCCTGTACCGCCCGGGAGATCGGCACGCGGCGCAATCTCTCGCTGCCGAACACCGCGGCCTCCCCCGTGTCGAGGTTGGTGGCCACGACGTAGAGCTGCGCCGCGAGCCGGTCGAAGCGGTTGCTGCGGCCGCGGCCGCTGAACAGCGCGCGCAGGAAGGCCTCGAAGCGGGAATTGTCGAACAGGCCCGCGGGCAGCGCCTGGCCGATCGGCACGAGCGCCGCCGCGAGCTCGCCTGGCGCAGGCCGCCGCATGAACTGCCACAGGCCGTCGAGTACGAGGCCGGGCAGGCGCGCCAGACGACCTGCGTACTCGCCGACCGCGGGAGTGAACAGCATGTCGGGGCGCATGGTCGGGCCCGGCGCGTCGCCTGGCGCGCCGGTGATGAACACCCGCACCAGCTCGCGCGTATCCAGGCCGTTGGCGAGGCAGGCCGACAGCACCGAGCCGGAACTGACGCCAACGTAGCAGTGCAGCCGCGTCAGGTCGAGCCCGGCAATCGACTCGCCGAGGGCGTGCAGCGCCCCGATCGCGTAATAGGCGCCGAGCGGACCGCCGCCGGCGAGCGCGAGGCCCACTTTGCGGCGCGACGTCGCGCCCGCGCGTCGTGCCGGCTCCAGCGTGAGCACCCCTCCACCTCCGCGCATCTGCCGGCGCCGCTGCGTGCATTGCGGATGACGGCGGCGCCTTACCCGACCTAGTGTGCGCCCGGGACCTCCGGTCTCGATCCGTAGTTGCCACAGGACTCGCCGCATGACAGCGCACGAGCGCGCAAATCCCCAGGAAGTGTCGCGTTTCGACTTCGGCGGCGCCGCGCTGCGCCGCGGCTGGCCGCGTCTGCACGCCGGCGACCTCGAGCCCTGGCCCGAGGGACGGGGGGCCGCGGCAGTGCAGGCTGCGTGGCGCGCGTTCCACGAAGGCCGATTCGCCGAGGCGATCGACGCCGGCACCGCCTGCGGCGCCGCCGGCGCGGCGGTCGCGAACAAGGCGGCGGGCGTCCACGCGACCTATTCAGCCCTCGGCGCCGCCGACGCGACCACCCTGCTGCGCGCGGCGATCGCGCGCGGGGAAGCCGCGGTGTTGCAGCAGCCGGAGCACGCGAACGCGCACTATGGCCTCGCCTTCGTGCTGGGCCGCTACGGCCAGCGGATTTCGGTCGCCAAGGCGCTCGCCGACGGGCTCGGCGGGCGCGTCCGCGTCGCGCTGCAGCGCACGCTGGCGCTCCAGCCAGGCCACGCCGAGGCGCATGTCGCGCTCGGGGTGTTCCACGCGGAGGTCGTCGACAAGGTCGGCGCCCTCGCAGCCCGCATCGGCTATGGCGCCAGCCGCGAGGCGTCGATCGCGGCCTTCGAGCGCGCGCGCGCGCTGGCGCCGCTGTCGCCCGTCGCCTGCCTCGAGTACGCGCGGGCGCTGCGTCGGCTCGACCCCAAGGCCGCGGCCCGCGCTCGCGCGTTGCTGGAGTCGGCGGTGGCGATCGAGCCGGCGGACGCGATGGAGGCACTCGACGTCAACGCCGCGCGCGCGGAGCTGCGCGCCGGCTGAGCGATGCCACGCCGGCGAGCCTGGCATATCGACGCAGCTCCTGCGGAAAGCGCGCGGCGATCCTCGCCGGATCCGGTACCAGCGCCGTATCGGCCATCACGCCGAACAGCACGCGACCTCCGCAGGTCAGCAGGCTCAAGCCGAGGCCGAGCTCGCCCGACTGGGGCACCCAGAACATCGTCGAGTCCACCGCCGCACCGAGCAGGCGCAGCGGCTCGCGCGGACCCGGCACGTTCGAGAGGACCAGGGTCGCCTTGCGCGACAGCAGATCGACGACGCCGGACTGCAGGGCCCGCGGCGCCAGGCCGAGCGCGGCCAGCAGCGCCAGTGTCGCAGCCGGCTGCCGCGAGGCCTTCAGTGCCTGCATGCGCTGGCGCACCGCGGCGAGCCGCGCGCGCGCGGACGGCTCGCCGACCGGAAGCGTCAGGAGCCCCAGCCCGAAGCGGTTGCCGAGCGCCTCGTCGTCGCCGGACGAGCGCAGGTTCACGGGGACGATCGCACGCAACTGCGGCGCACCCGCCGGCGCGCCACGGCGCGCGCGCAGCCACGCTGCGAGAGCGCCAGTCGCAGCCGCGACCAGCAGGTCGTTGATGGTGCAGCCCAGAGCCCGCGCCGTGGCACGCACCAGGGTGAACGGGAGGGGCTCGGCCCAGGCCACTCGCTTGGTGCCCGAGAGCGCGCCACGCAGCGCCGAAGCGGGTTCGTCCGGCTGCAGCGCAAGTTGCGCCAGTTCGGCCGCCATGCCGAGCCCGGCGGCGGCCGCCTTCGCGGCTTCAGCAGGCTGCGAGGCGAGTCGCAGGCCGCGCTCGAGCAGGGCGCCGGACTCGCGCCAGGCACTGGTCAGCAACGTCGAGGCGAGATCCGCGAGCGGTCCCGGGTCGTCGTCCTCGTCTCGAGGGTCGCCCGCTGCGCCGCGCGGCGGATCGCCCCTCGCCGCACCGTCGGCCAGGCCGAGCACCAGTCGCGCCAGCGCGACGCCGTCGGCATAGCAGTGGTGCAACCGAGCGACGAGCACCGAGCGCCGCGGCGAGACCTGCACCAGCACGAATTCCCAGCGCGGGCGCGCCGGGTCGAGCGGTGTCGAGGCGAGCCGGTCGAGCAGGCGGCGCAGGCCGGCCTCGCCGGCGCGGGGCGGCAGCACCTGCTCGCGTACGTGCGCATCCAGGTCAAAGGTCTCGTCGCGCTCCCAGGCCGCACCGATCGCCGCCTCGACCGGCCGCGCGAGGAAACGAGCATGCCGCAGGAAGCGCGCCGCGATGCGCCGGCGCAGCGCCTCGAGGCGGACGCGCCGATCCAGCGCCAGCACCCCGAGGATCTGCATCGGATTCGCGGGCCGGTCCATGTGCAGCCACGCGGTGTCGACCCCGGACATCGGCTCGAGGCGCTCGCCCATGGCCGGCAGTCGAGCACGGCGTCAGGCCACGCTGAATAGGCATTGATCACGATCGCGGCATGCGCCGGCGCCCCCCGTCACCGCAGGCAGGACTCGTCGGTAGGCATTCCCCACGATGCATTGTCGCCCGCCCCTTCTGTAATCGTGGTCGAGCGCGGCGCCGGGCCGCCGCCAGGGGCTCGTCCATGAACCACTTCGTCACCGGCGCCACGGGCTTCATCGGGCGCCACCTCGTAGCCCGGCTGCTGCGCCGCGGCGGCACGGTGTTCGTGCTCGTCCGGCACGGCTCGCTCGCCCGCCTCGACGCGCTGCGCGCCGAGTGGGGTGCGGATGCCGTGCGGGTCGTCGCGATCGAGGGCGACCTCGCGGCGCCAGGCCTCGGGCTGGGCCCGCAGGCGCTCGAGCGGCTGAGAGGCCACGTCGCCCACTTGTTCCACCTCGGCGCGGTATATGACCTCGGTGCCACCAGCGCCGAGCTCGAGGCAGCCAACGTCGGCGGCACGCGCGAGGTGCTGCGGTTCGCGGGCGAGGTCGGTGCCGGCTGCCTGCACCTCGTCAGCTCCATCGCGGCGGCCGGCCTCTACGACGGCGTGTTCACCGAAGGGATGTTCGAAGAGGCCTGCGGGCTCGATCACCCCTACTTCCGGACCAAGCACGATTCCGAAGCCCTCGTGCGTCACGAGTGTCCGGTGCCCTGGCGCATCTACCGGCCGGCGATGGTGGTGGGCGAGTCGAGTACCGGCCGCATGGACAAGATCGACGGGCCCTACTACCTCTTCAAGCCGATCCAGAAGCTGCGGCGCAACGTCCCGGCATGGCTGCCGATGCTCGGAGTCGAGGGAGGCTGGATCAACCTGGTCCCGGTCGACTACGTCGCCGATGCGCTCGACCACCTCGCCCACCTGCCCGGCGAGGACGGCCGCTGCTTCCACCTCGTCGATCACCGGGCCCGCACGTTCGGCGAGGTGATCAACGTGTTCTGCAAGGCCGCGCATGCGCCCACCGCAGGCCTGCGCATCGACCTGGCGATGCTCGGCCTGGTGCCCGAGACCGTGCGCGGCGCGATCGCCCGCGCCGGATCCGTGCGCCGGATCGCCGACCAGCTGATGCTGGACCTCGGCATCCCGCGCTCCGTGCTGCAGCTGATCGCCTACCCGACGCGCTTCGACGCCAGCGGCGCGCGGGCCCTGCTGGAGCCGGCTGGCATCCGCGTGCCGCCGCTCGAGGACTACGCCTGGCGACTCTGGGACTGGTGGGAGCGGCACCTCGACCCGGACCTGCGGATCGACCGCAGCCTCAGCGGCGCGGTGCGCGGCCGCGTCGTCCTCGTCACCGGCGGCACCTCGGGCGTCGGCCGCGCCACCGCGAGGCGGCTCGCCGAGGCCGGCGCGCGCCTCGTGATCGTGGCCCGCGACCCCGAGAGGCTGCGCGAGACCCAGGCCGAACTCGCCGCGCTCGGCAATGCGCCGGCCGTCTATTCATGCGATCTCGCCGACGAGGGCGCCTGCGGGGCGTTCGCGCAGCGACTGCTCGCCGAGCACGGCCCGGTCGACATCCTCATCAACAATGCCGGCCATTCGATCCGCCGCTCGCTCGAGATCTCGTACGAGCGCATCCACGACTTCGAGCGGCTGATGCGGGTCAACTACCTCGGTCCGGTGAGACTGACGCTCGGGCTGCTGCCGTCCATGCTGGAGCGGCGGCACGGGCAGGTGATCAACGTCTCCTCGATAGGCGTGCTGAGCAACTCACCGCGCTTCTCGGCGTACGTCGCCTCGAAGGCGGCGCTCGAGGCGTTCTCGCGCAGCGCCGGCGCCGAGGTCTGCGCGCGCGGCGTGCAGTTCACGATCGTCAACCTGCCGCTGGTGCGCACGCCGATGATCGCACCCACCCGCCTGTACGAGCACTTGCCGACGATCTCGCCGGAGGAGGCGGCCGAGATGATCGTCGACGCGATCATCCACCGTCCGGTCCGCGTCGCGACGCGCCTCGGACTCTTCGCGCAGATCCTGCATCTCCTGGCCCCGCGGCTCTCCCAGCTCGTCATGAATGCCGGCTACGAGATGTTCCCCGACTCCGCCGCGGCCCGCGGCTCGGCCCCCGAGCGCGACGTCGCGCCGTCGCAGGAGGGCCTCGCCCTCACCCGGCTGCTGCGTGGCCTGCACTGGTGAGCGCCAGGCCGGCGGCGTCCGGCACCGGAGCCGCCGGGTTCTACCTATGGACGCCCCGTGATCGAGCCGACACGCTGGGCACGCGCAATCGGCGCGTGGCCGCGGAGACCTCGATGCCCCCCACCCGCAGACGCATGGTGACCCTCGTTCTCGCGCTGGCGACCGGCGGATCGGCTGCCATCGGGCAGGACTACACCGGCCACACCGGCGCACAGCTTTTCGCACAGTTCTGCGCGAGCTGCCACGGCGCCACAGGCCGCGGCGACGGGCCCGTCGCACCAGCCCTGAAGGTCGAGGTACCAGACCTCACTCGGCTGGTCCGTCGCCCCGGCGACCCGTTCCCGACCCAACAGGTCCGCCGGATCGTCGACGGACGCGAGGTGCTCGCCGCCCACGGGGCCCGTCGCATGCCGGTCTGGGGCTACGAATTCGCGACCGCGACCGCCAGCGAGCCGGATGCGGGAGCCGAGACCGCCACGGCGTTGGTCGACCGCCTGGTCGCCCACCTGGCCACCCTCCAGCGCCAGGCCCCGCCGCCGGTCCCGATCGCGCCGACTGCCGCGCCGCGCCCGAGGCAGCCGTGATGGGCGAACACGGCGAGCTGCCCGATCTGCTGCGCCGCCTGCACGCCGAGCTGGAGCGTGCCACCCACCTCGACGCCGAGTCCCGGGAACTGCTCGGGGTGCTCGCTCGAGACCTGCAGCGCTTCGAGGCGCACCGGGCTTCCGCCAGCGAGTACGCGGTGCGCTTCGAGGCCGAGCACCCGGACGTCGCGGCGACGCTGCGCCAGATCGCCGACCTGTTCGGCAAGGCCGGGATCTGACGGCCAGCGCCGTGCCGGCACGCCGCGCGAACGGCGCCTTGGCGGCGCTGCTGCCACTGCTGGCCTCCGGTTGCGCGACCTGGTCGGCGCCGGGAGCTCCGCTGCGGGACGTCGATCCCGCGCGCGGCTACCGGCTGTCCTCGGCGGTACACCCGCATGCGGGCGACGAACTTCTGGTTGCCGCGAGCTTTTCGGGCGGCGGCATGCGGGCTGCCGCGCTGGCGCACGGCGTGCTGCGGGAGCTCGCAGCGACATCGCTGCCGGACGGCCGCACCTTGCTGGACGAGCTCGACGTGATCTCGGGCGTCTCGGGCGGCGCGGTCGTCGCGGCCTCGTTCGCCCTCGACCGCGAGCGTCACCTGCGCGATTTCGAATCGCGCTTCCTGCGTCGCAACGTGACGCGGGACATGTTCCGGGCGCTGCTGAACCCCGTGACGCTGGTGCGCCTGATGTCGCGCCGCTTCGCGCGCGGCGACCTGTACGGCGAAGTGCTCGACCGCTGGCTCTTCCGCGGCGCCACGTTCGACGCGCTCGCGCAGCGACCCCGCGCGCCGTTCGTGATGCTCAACGCCACCGACCTGGGGGTCGGCGCACGTGTCGAGTTCACCCAGGACATGTTCGATGCGATCTGTGTCGACCTCTCGAGTTACCCCCTGGCACGCGCCGTGGCGGCGTCGGCGGCCGCGCCGCCGGCGGTCACGCCGCTCGCGCTGCGAAACCATGCGGGCCGCTGCGGATACCACCTGCCCGCCGATGCCACACCGGCCGGCACGCCCGGCGAGGCGCTCGACCTGCGACGCGAGCTGCGCACGCGCGAACTGCGGGCCTGGCAGCAGGCGACCCGCTACCCCTGGTTGCAGCTCGCGGATGGCTCGATCGTCGACGACCTCGGGGTGCGCGCCCTGACCGATGCGATGCTCGCGTTCGAGGCAGAGACGACGCAGGATGCCCGCCCGATCATACTGATCACCGTCGACGCCGCCGCGGATACGGGACCGCACCTCGCACGCCGGCGGCGCGCACCGGGCGAGCTCGAGACGGCGCGACGCGCAGCGCAGGTGACACTCGAGCGCAATTCGACCGAGAGCCAGCTGCTGGTGCGACGACTGCTGGATGGGCTCGCGCAGCGACGCGGCGAGAGTGGGCGGCGCACCTACCTGGTGGAGGTCGACCCGCGCCGGATGGCAGATGCGGCGGAGCGCGAGGCGGTGATGGCTGCACCGACCACGCTGGGCCTTCCGCCTGCCCTCGCCGACCGGATCGTCGACGCCGGCGCGCAGCTGCTGCGCGAGGCGGGCGAGTTCCACCGCCTGCAGTCGGACCTGGCGCCGCGCTGAGCGGCGGCCGGTCGGGCGGTCGCCGCGCTCACGCGGCGAACAGTGGCGCGAGGTCGACGAACACCAGGTAGCGGGCGATCCGTCCGTCACGCAACAGGAAGACGTTGGCGAACGGCAGAGTCGATTCGCGGCCGTCGAGTCGCACGTAGCAGACTTCGCCGTCCATCGCGCAGCTGTCGATCCCCTCCCAGACGCGCAGCAACCGGTGCCGGCAGGACCGGATCGAACCGAAGAACCCGCCCACTGCCGCCTCGATCGCCGCACGGCCAACGACGGGCGGAGCGTTGCCGAACCGGAACTCGCCATCCTCGGCGATGCAGGCCGCGAAGCGTCGTGCGTCGCCGGCATCGACGGCCGCGAACACCTCGGCCACCCAGCCCGGAACCTTGGTCTCGCGCATCGGCATACCCCCAGTCAACTGCCGAACCATGCCCATGCCGCGATCCACGCGCTGCCGAGCGCGTGTATGCCGAGGGTCTTCTCGATGCTGGCGCGAAGCCTGTCTCGACCCGGTCCCGACGCGGCGACGATGCCCCGCGCGGCACCGATCGACAGTAGGAACAGCGGCACCGACAGCAGCAGCACGCCCCAGTGCAGCTGGCCCCGCACGACCATCGCGATCGCCGCAGCGATGGCCACCGAGTGCAAGCCGAGGTAGATGGCGCGCGTGCCGCCGAGGCCGACCCGCACCGGCCAGGTGCGCTTGCCGGCGAGCGCGTCGGCACGCAGGTCGGGAACCTCGTTGATCAAGAGTATCGCCGTGACCCACATCGCGGTCGGCATCGACACCAGCAGCGCCGGCAGGTCGAACCTGCCGGACTGCAGCCACGCGGCTCCCATCACCGGCAGTGCCCCGAAGCCGGCGGCAATCGTCAGTTCACCGACGCCGCGCGACGCGAGGCTCAGCGGCGGCAACGAGTAGGCGACGCCGAGCGCGATGCCGACCAGTCCCAGCACGACCACGGTCGGCCCCTTCAGCAAGGCGAGTACCGCACCGAGCAGCATCGCCGCCGCCACCAGCCCGACACCGAAGCGACGCATCTGGGGGAGGCTCATCACGCCGTTCTGGATGCAGCGCGAGCCGCCCGTGTAGGGGAAGATCCGCTCGGTGTTGAGCCGATCGGAGCCGCCGATCTCGTCGCCGACGTCGTTGAGGACGTTGGCACCGGCGTGCACCAGCGCGGTCGCGAGCAGCGCGAGCAACGCGGCCGCCACGTCGAAGCCGCCGGCCGCGGCATGCCCCCAGGCCGTGCCGACCACCACCGGCATGATCGACGCAGTGAGGAAGGCCGGCCGCATCGCCATCCAGTAGCGGCGCAGAACCTGACCCGGTGCGCTGCCACCGAAGGTGGCGAGCACGGGCTCGGCGGGCTGGGACATGGATCCCTCCTGTGTCGACGCTGTGGGCGAAGCCCGGCGCAGCGAAAGGCCCGGCCGTGCGGCCGGATCGGCTCCGCGCGGCGACAGCGCTGCGGCAGCGCGGCGCCTGCCGCGGCTGCCGCGGCTACTGCCGGCGTGTCTACTGCACCTTGATCTCGACCGGCCTCGGCTTCTCCAGGGACTTCTTGGGCAGGTGCACGTTCAGCACCCCGTCCTTCGTGTCGGCGAAGATCGCGCCCACGTCTACGCTGTCCGGCAGGCCGAAGCTGCGCGAGAAGCTGCCACGGAACGTCTCCACCCGGTGGAACTTGCGGCCCTTGTCCTCCTTCTCGACGCGACGCTCGCCACTGATCGTCAGCATCCCCTGCTCGACCGCGACCTTGATGTCCTCCTTGGCGACGCCAGGCAGTTCGGCGTGCACGACGAACTCCTTGTCGGTCTCGCTGACGTCGGCGCTCGGCGCCCACTGTGCCGCTGCGGCCGCGACCTCGCCCTCGAGTGGACGCGCCAGGCGCCTGAACTCCGACGGCCAGCCGCGGCGGAAGAGGTCCTCGCCCTCACGGAACGGATCCCAACGCATGAGGCTCACGATGCTGTCCTCCTGTGGCAGGTGGTGGATGAACGGAGGAGGATATTGGACACCCCGGCGTCGTTCCTCGATTCGCGCGACTGCGTATGGCAGCCTCGTGTTGTACGTATCATGCTGCACCGATGGCGCCAGCTCCGCCCGCCTCCGCCCCGCCACCCGCCGAGCCGTCCACCCCGCTGCCGGAGCGACTGCGCGGCCTGCTGCGACCGGAGGCGTATCCGCATGCCGTCACGACGGTCAGGGTCGTGCAGACACACATGTCGTGGGTGCTGCTGACCGGCGACTACGTCTACAAGCTCAAGCGCCCGGTGCGGTTCCCGTTCGCCGACTTCACCGACCCGCAGACCCGCGCCCGGCTGTGTGCAGAGGAGTTGCGGCTGAACCGCCGCTTCGCGCCCGGCCTCTACCTCGGTACGGCCGCCGTCCGCCTGCACGGCGGCTGCGCCTCGTTCGTCGGCGAGGGCCCGGTGCTCGAGACCGCGGTCCGGATGCGCCAGTTCGACCGCCGCGAGGAACTCGATGCCCTGGTGACGGCCGGGGCCGTCGACGCGCCTGCATTCGAGAGCTTCGGCGTACAGCTGGCCACGGTGCACCGGACGCTGCCCGGGCCGCCCCCGGGCACCCGCTACGGACGAGCCGCCGCGGTCGCGCGCGTGGTGCGCCGCAATTTCGTCGAGTGGCTCGCGATGCAGGCGCCGGAAGGAGAAAGCGGGCATGACACCGGGCGGCTGCGGCAGCAGCTGGCTTCGCGCCTGCGTCGTGACCGGACGACGCTCGCGGCGCGCGCGCGCGCCGGGCGCGTCCGCGAATGCCACGGCGACCTGCACCTCTCGAACCTGGTGCGACTGCAGGGATGCATCACTCCGTTCGATGCCCTCGAGTTCGAGCCGGCGTTCCGCTACATCGACGTCGCGGACGAGGTCGCCTTCCTGTGCGCCGACCTGCAGGGTCATGGCCGGCCGGATCTCGCGCACGCCTTCCTCGGAGCCTACCTCGACGAGGGCGGCGACTTCGGCCTGCTGCGCGTGCTCGCCCTCTACGTCGCGCATCGTGCCCTGGTGCGCGCCAAGATCATGGCGATACGCACGGCGGCCGCGACTGCACCGGACGACGCCACCCGCTGGCGGAACCGGGAAGCGGATTACGTTGCGGTCGCCCGTCGTGCGCTCGAGGTCCCGGCGCCACGCCTGCTGCTGCTGTACGGGCTGTCCGGGTCGGGCAAGTCCTGGCTGGCGCGCCGGCTCGCGCCGCGGCTCGGCGCGATCCACCTGCGCTCCGATCGCGAGCGCAAGCGCCTCGCCGGGCTGGCTGCTTCCGCCGCGAGCGGCTCGGCCCCCGGCACCGGCCTCTACGTCGAAGGCGCCACCGACGCCACCTATGCCCGCCTCGCGCGCTGTGTGGAGGACGCCCTCGCCGGCGGCTACACCGTCATCTGCGACGCCACGTTCCTCTCGCGCGAGCGTCGCCGCAACTTCGCGCGGCTGGCGACCGAAGCGGGCGCGACGCCGATCGTCATGCACTGCGAGGCGCCGCAAGACGTGCTGCGCGCAAGGCTGCGGGCACGGCGTGCGACGGGCGGGGACGTCTCCGAGGCCGACGAGTCGGTGCTCGCCTGGCAGCTGTCGCGCGCCGAGCCCCCTGACGCCCGGGAGGGGGTGCGGATCCACCGCATCGACACCACCGTCGCGGATCCGACCGGCCTCGCGCTGCAAGCGCTCGAGACCTGCGCGCCCGGCTAGGCGCCCGGCATCCCGCTCAGGATACCGGGGCGCGGAGCGTGATCACGGACGCTCCGCGGGGGCGCCGACCGATGTCCGGCACGAATCCACCGGGCTTCACCACCAGCACGTCCGCGCGCAGCTCGTCGATCACCGCGGCGGCCGTGGCGCCGACGAAGAAGCGGCGCAGCGCAGAGCGCGACACGACGCCCATCAGCACGATCGCGGCGCGCGACTGCGTTGCGACCGCGACGATCGCACGGGCCGGCGAGGACTGCAGCACGTGGCGACGTACCGCGCCCAGGCGATGCGTCGCGACCAAGGCATCGAGGCGCCGCCGCGCCTCGCCGCCGGCTCCGCTCGCGAGCGCGGCGCCCTCGCGGACACCCGCCTCCTCGAAACCGGCTCCGACGAACAACGGTGGCTCGTAGGCGTGCAGCAGTTCGAGCCTGCCGCGCAGCGCCGCGCGCAGCAGCTGCGCCACCTCCAGGATCTGCGTGTCGAGCCGCGCGGGCTTGGCATGCGCATGTGACGGGTCGACTGCGGCGAGGATCGCCGGTCGCCGCCACGGCCGCGCCGACTTCGCGAGCAGCACCGGGCAGGGCGCGAGGCGCAGCAGCTCCCAATCGGCATAGGTCAGCAGCCAGGGTGCGCGATGCGGCCCGCCGTGTGCGTCCGCCACCACCAGGTCGGCGCGCATGCCGAGGGCTCGCCGCACGATGGCCTCGTGGGCCGGGAAATCCCATGCCGCATGCACGTGCACCTCGACGCCGTGGCGGCGGATGCGCCCGGCGGCCCGCTCCAGCCGCGCGCGCGCCGTGGCGACGGCCGAGGCCTGCAGCGCCAGCGGCCGGCGTGCGCCCGAGTCGTCCTCGCGGACGATCAGCGGGTCGCTGAGCGCGTGGAACAGCTCGACCTCCGCACCCAGCGCGATGGCCAGCTGCGCGCCCTTGACGGCCGCGGCCGAGGTCCCGGCCGTGGGATCCTTGACGGCGATCAGGATGCGGCGAACCTGGCGCATGACGGGCCTCCGTTGATCACGCACGGTAGCGCGCCGCGCGCGCCCGTGCATACGCAGTGTTCGCAGCGACCTTCAGCCCGCAGGGACCTGCGGCGCGGCCAGGCCGTAGTGGCGCAGCACCACTGCCGCTGCCTCGACGCCCGTCTCGACCACCGTGCAGAGGTCGCGCTCGGCGGCGTCGATGAAGCCTTCCGACACCAGGAAGTCCCAGTCGACCGCCCGCCTCCAGAATTCGCTGCCGACGAGCACGATCGGGATCCTCGGGATCTTGCCCGTCTGCACGAGCGTCAGCGCCTCGAACAACTCGTCGAGGGTCCCATAGCCGCCCGGGAACGCCACCAGTGCGCGGGCGCGCAGCATGAAGTGCATCTTGCGCAGCGCGAAGTAGCGGAAGCGCAGCGCGAGGCCCGGGGCGATCCAGCCGTTCGGCAGCTGCTCGCGCGGCAGGTCGATGTTCAGGCCGATGCTCGGGTCCCCGCGCTCGCTGGCGCCGCGGTTCGCGGCCTCCATTATCCCGGGGCCGCCGCCGGTCGTGACCACGAACTCGTGGCAGCCGTTGCGGCGGCAGGCCTCGTGCAGCGCGTGCGCCAGCGCGCGCGCCTCCTCGTAGTAGCGTCCCCAGCGGCTCGGCACCTGCGCCGGGTCGGGAACGCGCGCGCTGCCGAACACCACCACCGTCGAGCGCACGTGCGCCGCCTGCAGCGTCGACTCGGCGCGCAGGAACTCGAGCAGCAGCCGCGCCGGGCGCGCCTCGTCACTGTCGAGGAAAGCCTGGTCGGCCTCGGCGATGCGGTATCCGGGGCTGTCGAGGATCGCGACGACGCGTGGGTCGATCGGCGTGGCGGGCATGCAGGCGCCTTAGGCTCGGCCAGCGCGCGGCGACCCCGCGCGGGTGGCCCCGACTCTAGCACCGCTACCGCCGGCCCGCCGCCGGGCGCGCCACAGGCTCGGCGAGGCGCGTATACGTCCCGGGCTTCAACAGCAGGAAGTCGCACGATGCCGACTGCAGCAGCGCATCGGTCAGCGTACCCACGAGGCCCGTGATCCCCTGCCGGTGGGTCAGCGCGCCCAGCGCCACCACGTCATAGTGCTGGTCGCCGACGAAGGCCGGGAGGACCTTGGGCGGGTCGCCGACCAGCGTGAACACCCGGGCAGGCGGCACGCCGAACTCGCTGCCCAGGCGCTGCAGTTCCGTGCCTTCCGGCACGTCGCGCAGCGAGACCCCGGCGGACTCGGCACGCCCGAACACCAGTTCGAGCTCGCCGTGGCAGCCGCTCGCGAAGCGGCGCGCCGTGTCGACGATCTGGCGCGCGAAGCCCGGCGTCTCGTCGTCGGTGGGATCGATGCTCGCCGCGATCCGGGGCGAAGGCCGCCACGGCCGGCGCCCCATGAAGAGCAGCGGCACGGGGCAGGTCCGCGCGAGATGCCAGTCGTTGAGGCTCGGACCGGGGCGCGAGCCATCGCCGGCGCCGATCGACTTGACCACGAGGTCCGGGCCGGTCATCAGCACCTTTTGCACGATCCCCTGGTACATCGGCGACTCGCAGCTGGCGTCGACCGTGATCTGGAGCTCGGGCACGTCGACGGCGCGCTTCAGCGCCTCGAGGTAGCCCCGTGCGTCGTCCACCAGCGACGCCGCGGCCGTCGCGGCCCCCGCCTGGTCGTAGGCGTGGCGCAGTGCATAGCCGCGCTCCGCGTCGCACATGAAGAGCTCGAGCCGCGCGCCGAAGTGTCGCGCGAGTGTGCAGGCCTTGGTGAAGACGGGGAGCGCGTCCTCGTTGCGCTCGACGACCACCAGGATCGACGCGATCGAGAGCATGCCGTTTCTCCTGACTGGCTATCCTAGGCACGCGGCGCATCTGCAAGGATTCGCGCTTGCCGAGACCCGTCGCCGGCAACTACTTACGCCGACCTCGCGCGCAGGCCTTGCCCGTCGCGGTCCCGCGCTACACTGGCGTCGCCGGGGCTTCGCGCCACGATCGGCGAGGCGCCGGGATCGGCCTGGACCATGGTCGGCCTGCACCATGGTCGGCCGGGACACTGAGGGGATGCAGTCATGCTCGAGGGCTTCCACCAGATCCTCTTCGCGGTGCGCGACGTCGATGCCGTCCCGGCCGCCGCGCTGCGCAAGCTCGCCGTGCTCGCGCGCGCCTGCGGCGCGAGGCTCGAGCTCTACCACGCCCTGACCGAGACCATCACCGTGGCGCGTCCGTCACGGCGGGACGTCGGCGCCGGCCCCGAGTCGGTGTTCGACGCCGTCGCGGCGCGGGCGCGCGCGCGCATGGAAGGGCTCGCGCGCGCCACCGCTTTGCGCGGCCTGCAGGTGACCGTACACGTAGACTGGGACTATCCGGCCCACGAGGCCGTGATCCGCCGCGCCCGGGCGATCTCGGCCGACCTCGTCGTCGGCGAGGCCCGCCAGCATCCACGCCTCGCACGCCCGTTCCTGCAGAACACCGACTGGGAACTCGTCCGCCATTGCCCGGTGCCCCTGCTGCTGCTGAAGGACCGTCGCCGCTACCGGCGGCCCCTGGTGCTCGCCGCGGTCGACCCGTTCCACGCGGCCGACAAGCCCGCCTCGCTCGACCGGACGTTGCTGGCGGCCGGCCGGCGCCTGGCCACGGCCCTCGACGGCACCCTGCACGTGATGCACGCCTGGCAGCCGCTCGCGTCCCTGGTGCCCACCGCGGCGAGTTCGCCCGTGCCCGCGTACCTGCCGCCCGAAGTCGAGGCCGCGCATGCGCGACAGGTGCGAAAGGCCTTCGAGCGCGTCGCGTCGCGCGCCGGCGTCGAGACCGCCGCACGCCACCTCGTGGCGGGCCCGGTTCCGGCTGCGCTCGAGGCGGTCACGCGCCGCACGCGCGCCGCCATCCTCGTCATGGGTGCGGTCTCGCGTCGCGGCCTGCAACGACTGTTCATCGGCAACACCGCAGAACGCGTGCTGGGCCAGGTCAGCTGCGACGTGCTCGTGGTCAAGGGGCCCGGATTCCGCAGCCGGGTGCCCGCGCGGTCGGCGGCCCGCCGGCCGGTGATTGCGCCCCTCCCCTATTGATGGCACCCCTGCCCCACTGATGGCGGGACCGGCCGTTGCCTCCCCTCCGACCCCGTAGCATCGAGGCCTGCTTGCCGAGAGAACAACGCTCCATCCAGGCCCGGCCGCGGCCAGCCACCCAGCGCTCGCCGGCCACGCGCGCGGCGCGTGCTCCCACCACCCGCGCCACGCCGAGGTGGTCGCGAGACCGGGACGGCAAGAAGCGCGCACTGCTGCAGGCCTTCGACCGCCTCTTGCAGGAGCGGGGCGCGCATCGCGTCGGCGTGAACGCGGTCGTCGAGCGCGCCGGCGTGGGGAAGGCGCTGCTGTACCACTACTTCGGCGGCCTCGATGGGCTCGCCGCGGAGTGGGCGCGGAACCAGGACTTCCTGCCGGGCGACACGGAACTGATGGGCGGCGACCCGCAGGCTTTCGCGCGCCTCAGCACCCGCCAACAGCTGACGCGCAACTACCAGCGCTATGCGCGCGCGCTGCGTTCCCGGCCGCGCACCCTGGAGTTCCTGCTCGCGGAACTGCTGACCCGGTCCGACGTGCTGAGCGCGCTGGAGAACGTGAGGACCGACTACGGCAAGACCCTCGCCCGTTACTTCAGCCGCCCCGAGGACTACCGCCGCGACGACGTGATCGCCCTGCAGGTGATCCTCTACGCGGCCATCAACTACCTCTGCCTGCGCTCGCGCACCTCACCACGGTACTTCCATCTCCGGCTCGACCGCGAGGCCGACTGGGAGAAGATCGACGGCATGTTCGCGTTGACCGTCGACCGCGTGCTCGGCCGGCGCCGCCCTTCCCCTCCCGTGCACGAGGACGCCCGCGATGGCCAAGCCGCGGGACATGCGCCGCGTCCTGCCGAGAGCCGGGGGCGCGGGCGTCGCACGCGCCCGCCCGGGGCCTCGCGCCGGCGCATTTGACCGAGCGGTCAGTTGGGGTAAGCTCGGGCCGACCGGGCCCGGGGGAAGGGAGATGAAGCGCACGATCGTCGTGACCGGCAGCACCCGCGGCATCGGCCTCGGCCTGGCGCAGGCGTTCGCCCGCGCGGGCTGCCAGGTCGTCGCCAATGGCCGCAGCCCCGAGGCGGTACAGCGCGCACTCGCCGCGCTCTCCGTGGCCGATCGCGGCGACGTACTCGGCGTGGCCGCCGACGTGTCCGACCTCGACCAGGCCCAGCAGCTGTGGGATGCCGCCGTCGCCCGCTTCGGCCGCGTCGACGTATGGATCAACAACGCCGGGCTCATCGCGCCGCGGGCGCCTTTCCACGAGCTGCCGTTCGACACCGTGCGCTCCGTCGTGGACGTCAACGTCACCGGCACCATGGCCTGCTGCCACGTCGCCCTGCGCGGCATGCTCGGGCAGGGTGGCGGCGCCATCTACAACTTCGAGGGCTTCGGCAGCGACGACATGATGCGGCCCGGCCTCACCCCGTACGGCACCAGCAAGCGCGCACTACGTTACTTCACGCGTTCCCTCGAGCGCGAGTGCCGCGGCGGCCCGGTGCGCATCGGCACCATCAGCCCCGGCATCGTCGCCACCGACATGCTGGAGACGGAGATCGGCGCGCTCGACGAGGAAGCGCGCGCCCGCGCGCGGCGGCTGTACAACGTCCTGGGCGACCGCGTCGAGACCGTCGCCCCATGGCTCGCCACCCGGGTGCTGGCCGACGACCGCCACGGCTCGCGCATCACCTGGCTGACCCCCGGAAAGGCGTTCGTGCGTTTCCTGACCGCCCGGATCCGCAGCCGCGACGTCTTTTCCGCGGCGCATTCCTGAGGCGTCGTCCCGCTCGCACGGCCCGCGCAGGACCTATCCGCGCCTGGCTCCTCGCCTGAGGAGCCGCGAAAAAGACAAAGCCCCCGGCTCTCTCGAACCGGGGGCTTTCTCTGTTGGGACCCTGACAGTGACCTACTCTAGCGTTGCAACAGGCAAAACTACCATCGGCGCAGAGCGTTTTCACTTCCGAGTTCGAAATGGGATCGGGTGGTTCCCGCTCGCTATGGCCGTCAGGGAAT
>JALORN010000007.1 GCA_025458905.1 Steroidobacteraceae bacterium | reverse complement strand
CGCCTGGATCGAGACGTCGAGCGCGCTCACCGGCTCGTCGCAGATCAGCAGCTTCGGCCGCAGCACCATCGCGCGCGCGATGCCGATGCGCTGGCACTGGCCGCCGCTGAACTCGTGCGGATAGCGGTTGATGATGTCCGCCGAGAGGCCCACGCGCGCCAGGATGTCGGCCACCTCGCGCCTGCGCCCGGCCGAGTCGAGTTCCGGACGGTGCACCCGCAGCGGCTCCGCGACGATCTCGCCGATGGTGAGGCGGGGGTTGAGGCTCGCGAGCGGGTCCTGGAACACGATCTGCAGGTCGCGGCGCAGCGGCCGCAGCTCGGCGAGCGCGAGCTCCTCGATCCGCCGCCCCATCCATACCACCTGCCCGTGGGTCGGCCGCACGAGCTGCAGCACGGCCCGCGCCAGCGTCGACTTGCCGCAACCCGACTCGCCGACGATGCCGAGCGCCTCGCCGGCGCGCAGGTCGAGGTCGACGCCCTCGACGGCGTGCAGCATCGGCTTGCGGCCGAACAGCCGGTCGCCGACCGGGAACCAGACGCTGAGGTTGCGCAGCGACAGCAGCGAGTCCGTCATGGCGTGACCTCGGCAGGCGGGGTGGCCGGTGCGGGCACCGGGAAGTGACAGGCGAGCCGCGAGGCACCGAGCTCGACCAGCGGCGGGCGCTCGTGCCGGCAGGTCTCCTGGGCGAAGCTGCAGCGCGGATGGAAGGCACAGCCCGGCGGCAGGCGCCGCGGGTTCGGGGGCTGGCCCTGGATGGTGAGGAGCGGCGCATCGGCGGGCTCGTCGACGCGCGGCATCGAGCGCAGCAGCGCCTGGGTGTAGGGGTGGCGTGGCGCCTTCAGCACCTGCCGCACGCTGCCGAGCTCGACCAGCCGGCCGCCGTACATCACCGCGACCCGGTCGGCGATGCCGGCCACCACGCCGAGGTCGTGGGTGACCAGCACCATCGCCATGCCCTGGTCGCGCTTCAGCTCGGCGAGCAGCTGCAGGATCTGCGCCTGGATGGTCACGTCGAGCGCCGTCGTCGGCTCGTCGGCGATCAGCATCACCGGGTCGCAGGCAAGAGCCACGGCGATCATCACGCGCTGGCGCATCCCGCCGGAGAGCTCGTGCGGATACTGGTCGAGGCGGCGCTCGGCGTCGGTGACGTGCACGCGATTGAGCAGCGCCAGCGCGCGCGCGCGCGCCTGGGCCGGCGAGATGGACGTATGCCGCAGCAGCGACTCGGCGATCTGGTCGCCGACCCGCATGTGCGGCGTCAGCGAGGTCATCGGGTCCTGGAAGATCATCGCGAGGCGCGAGCCACGCACCTGGTTGAGCTCGTCGGCCGGGCGGCCGAGCAGCTCGCGCCCCTCGAACCGCGCCCTGCCCTCGACCTTCGCGTTCGAGGCGAGCAGCCCCATCACCGCGAGGAACGACTGGCTCTTGCCGGCGCCCGACTCGCCGACCACGCCGACGCACTCGCCGGGGCGGATCGCCAGCGAGAACGCGTTGACCGCCGGGATCTCGCCGTCGGGCGTCGCGAAGCGCACCGAGAGTTCCTCGATCTCGAGCACCGGCGCCGCGGTCGCGGGCCCCGCCCCGCCCGCCGGCGTGGAGCGCGCGGCACTACCGGTCACGGGGGTCGAGTGCATCGCGCAGCCCGTCGCCGAGGAAGTTGAAGCAGGTCAGCAGCGTCACCAGGAAGCTCGCCGGCACCAGCAGCATCCAAACCGCCGACTCCATCTCCTGGGCGCCCTCGTTGATCAGGCTGCCGAGGCTCGCCTGCGGCTCCTGCACGCCGAGTCCGAGGAACGACAGGAAGCTCTCGAACAGGATCATCTGCGGGATCGTCAGCGTCGCGTAGATGA
This sequence comes from Steroidobacteraceae bacterium, assembly GCA_025458905.1. Classification (GTDB taxonomy): domain Bacteria; phylum Pseudomonadota; class Gammaproteobacteria; order Steroidobacterales; family Steroidobacteraceae; genus UBA964. Next base: position 77,107 of record JALORN010000007.1, on the reverse strand, counting down.
TCACCGGGCCGATGACGTTCGGCACGATGTGCCGCGCGAGGATCGACGGCGTCGAGACCCCGCTGGCGAGCGCGGCCTCGATGAACTCCTTGCGCTTGATCGACAGGGTCTGGCCACGCACGATGCGCGCCATCGTCAGCCACCCGACGGCACCGATCGCGACGAACAGCACGTAGATGTTGCCGCGCTCGAACAGCGTCGAGAGGATGATCACGATGAAGATGTAGGGCAGCGCGTACAGCACGTCGACGAAGCGCATCATCAGCTCGTCGATGCGGCCGCCGAGGTAACCGGCGGTGGCGCCCCAGGTCACGCCGATGCACAGCGACACCAGCGTCGCGAGCAGGCCGATCTGCAGCGAGATCTGCACGCCGTGGAGGGTGCGCACGTAGAGGTCGCGGCCGAGCCGGTCGGTGCCGAGCCAGTGGTCGTTCGGCCCGCCGGGCGGCACCGCCATGTTCTCCCAGTCGATCGCGTCGAAGGCGTGCGGCGAGAGCGCGGGCCCGACGAAGGCCACCAGCGTGACCAGCACGATCACGGTCGCGGCCATCATCGCGGCCTTGTTGCGCTTCAGGCGCCGCCAGGCGTCGGCCCAGAAACCGCGCGAGGCGACGGTCGCCGCCGCAGGCCCCGGCGCCACTTGCGGCGTCGCGGCGCCTGGGGGAGTCGTCAGGGCCTGGGACGGCGCCGCGCCGGGGGCGAGCTCAGTCATAGCGCACCCGCGGGTCGAGCCAGCCATAGATCAGGTCGGCGACCAGGTTCAGCGTCAGGGTCAGGCTGCCATAGACCACGATCATGCCCATCACCAGCGTGTAGTCGCGGTTGATCGCGCCCTGCACGAGGTAGCGGCCGCTGCCCGGCAGCCCGAACACGGTCTCGACCACCAGCGAGCCGGTGATCACGAAGGCCGTCGCAGGACCGAGGTAGCTCACCACCGGCAGCAGCGCCGGGCGCAGCGCGTGCTTCAGGATCACCTGCCGCTCCGGCAGGCCCTTGGCCCGCGCGGTGCGGACGAAGTTGGTGCGCAGCACCTCGAGCAGGCTGCCGCGCGTGAGCCGGGCGATGTAGGCGATGACGGGCAGCGCCAGCGTCACCACCGGCAGCACCAGGTAGCGCAGCTGGCCGGTTTCCCAGCCGGCGACTGGCAACCATCGCAGGTAGAGCCCGAAGACGAGCGCGAACAACGGGCCGGTGACGAAGCTCGGCAGCGCGATGCCGAGCACGGCCACGCCCATGATGCCGTAGTCGGTCGGCGAGTTCTGGCGCAGCGCCGCCAGCGTGCCGAGCGGGATGCCGACCAGCAGCGCCAGCGCCACCGCCGAGAGGCCCAGCAGCAGGCTGATCGGCAGGCCCTGCGCGATCAGCTCGGTCACGCTGAAGTCCTTGAACTTGAACGAGGGGCCGAAGTCGCCGCGCACCAGGCCCGAGAGGTAGCGCAGGTACTGCTCGGTCAGCGGACGATCGAGGCCGTAGGCGGCCTCGAGGTTCGCCTTGATCTCCGGCGGCAACGCCTGTTCCTCGTCGAACGGCCCGCCCGGCGCGAGGCGGATCACGAAGAACGACAGCGTGATGATGATGAACAGCGTGGGGAACACGCCGAGGATCCGCCGCAGCGCGTAGCGCATCATGGCGACTTCACCTGCGCGTCGGGCGTGGGCACGTCGAGGCGCGAGGCGCAGAAGAGTGCCATCGCCACCAGCGCCAGCACCACCAGGAAGCCGGCCTGGTAGTCGCCGGAGGCGTCCGCGAAGCGCGCCGTCACGTACGGGCCGATCGCACCGCCGCCGGCATCGAGCACGGTGACCGCGCCCATCACGCGCCCGAGCGAACGCGTGCCGAACACGTCCCCCGCGACCGCCTGCAGCAGCGTGTAGTTCGCGCCCCAGCCGAGCCCCATCACGACGGCGGCGAACGGCACGAGCAGCGCGCTCATCAGGGCGAGCATGCCGGCGGCGACCAGCATCAGCGCGAGGCTGACGAGCCAGACCGGCTTGCGCCCGTAGAGGTCCGTCAGCCAGCCGGACACCAGCTTGCCGACCAGCCCGGCGAGGAACAGCGGCAACGCGATCAGCGAGCCGGTCTCGGGCCGCACGCCGAGGTTCTGCATGTGCAGGATCATGTTGTTGTTGACGGCGAGGATCGAATAGAACGTCGCGAAGGCGGCGATGCCCATCAGCCAGAAGCGCGGGTTCGAGAGGATCTGGCGGTAGGTCAGCTCGGGTCCCGCAGCGTCGCCCGCGGCCGCGAGGCCGAGCGCCTCGACCTGTTCCGCCCCGAACGGCCGGAGCGCCTTGTCGGCCGGCCACTCGGCGATCGCGAACGCGACCAGCACCAGCAGCGCGAGCACCATCCAGCCGGCGACGTCGGCGGCGAAGTCGAGGCCGCCGGAGGCGATCAGGCGGGTGAAGATCGCCGGGAAGATCGCGTTGCCGAGGCTGGTGCCGGCGAGCACGATGCCGAGCGCCCGGCCGCGGCGCAGCACGAACCAGCGCGACACCGCGACCACGCAGATCGCGAGGCCGCAGCCGGAGAGCCCGGCGCCCATCCAGAAGCGCGCCCAGTAGTAGTCGGCGAGCGAGTCGACCCCGCCCAGCACGAAGAACGACGAGGCGAGCGCGACGCTGCCCGCCGCCATCACGATGCGCACGCCGAAGCGGTCGGCGAGCCAGCCCGTGCCGATGGTGAGGATCGCCGTCACGCCGAGCTGGATCGCGTCGCCGAGCTTGACGTCGGCGCGGCTCACGCCGAGGCCCTGGATGATCGAGGGATCGAAGGCGGCGATGCCACCGGCGGTCAGGCCGTTGGTGACCAGCAGGATGACGGCCACGGCCGGCACGACCACCCACCAGCCGTGGAAGCGCGCGGCGACCGCGCCGGGCACGGCCGCGGCGGCGGCGCCCGGGCTCACAGCGTCTCGGTGACGATGAACTGCGGGTTGTCCGCGAGCGAACGGAACGTGGCGGCGACCTTCTGCATCTGCTCGGTGGCAACGTCCTTGCCGAGCTGGCCGAGGTCCTTGATGTCGAGCAGCTCGATGTACTGGTACGGCGAGGGCGCGCCGGACAGCAGGCCGGTCGCCTTCAGGACCTCGAACTTGTTGACCGACGGCAGGCGGTTGACGATCGGCAGGTCGGTCTCGCGTGCGAACTTCTCGTAGTCGGCGACGGACACGCCGGGCTTGAGGTTGAACAGCACGACGATCATGGCCATGGCAGGGTCCTTCCGTTGCGGCAGTTGAGTCCCGCAGGCAGTCTAGGAAGTCGAACGCACTCCCGCAAGGCAAGCCATGACCGAAGCCCGAGCCGCGACACTGCCGCCCCTCGTCGACACTGCCGGATTGCAGCGGATCCTCGGTGACCCGGGGCTGCGGATCTTCGACACCACGGTGCACCTCACCCCGCGCCCCGGCGGCGGCTACGCGATCGAGGGCGGCCGGGCGCAGTACGACGCCGGCCACATCCCCGGGGCGGGTTTCATCGACGTCGGGGCGGATCTGTCCGACCCGCAGCATGCACTGCGCTTCATGCTGCCGCCGCCGGAGCTCTTCGCGCAGCGCATGTCGGCCTGGGGCGTCGGCCCCGGGACCCGCGTCGTGCTCTACAACTCCGGCCCGACCTGGTGGGCGACCCGGGTGTGGTTCATGCTGCGCGAGTACGGCTTCGACGCGGCACAAGTGCTCGACGGCGGCCTCGACAAGTGGAAGCTCGAGGGCCGACCGCTCGACACGGCGCCCTGCCGCTACCCACCGGCGCAGTTCGTGGCCGGCCCGCCGCGCGGCCTGTTCGTCGGCAAGGACGCGGTGCTCGCCGCCGTGCAGCGCCGCGACCGCCACCTCGTCAACGCGCTCTCGCCCGAGGTGTTCAGCGGGCGCGTCGTCGGCTACGGCCGGCCGGGCCGGATCGCCGGCAGCGTCAACGTCGTGGCAAAGGACCTGCTCGACCCGCTCACCCAGGCGTTCCTGCCACCCGACGCGCTCCGCGAGCGGCTCGCGGCAGCCGGCCTGCTCGACGGCCGCGGCGTCATCGCCTATTGCGGCGGCGGCATCTCGGCCACCACCGACGCCTTCGCGCTGCACCTGCTCGGCCACGAGGACGTCGCGATCTACGACGCCTCGATGAACGAGTGGGGCCCGGATCCCTCGCTGCCGATGGAGCGCGACGCGTGAGCAGCTACCCGTTCTGGCAGTACGCGCACATCCTGCTGTTCGTCTACTGGCTGGGCGCCGACCTCGGGGTGTTCGTCGCCTCGCGCTACGTCGCGCGCGCCGACCTGCCGCTCGACGAGCGGCTGCGCTTCCTCGAGCTGCTGCTCCAGGTCGACATGGGGCCGCGGACCGCGCTGATCCTGATGATCCCGGTCGGCTTCACGCTCGCGACACACCTCGGCATCGCGCCGTTCGCGAACGACTGGCTGCCGGCGATCTGGCTGCTCTCGGCCGGCTGGCTGGCGCTCGCCTGGTACCTGTTCCGCGCCGGGCGCGACCCGCGTGCGGCGCGCTGGGCGCGCGTCGACCAGGGGCTGCGCCTCGCGGTGATCGCGACCTTCCTCGCCACCGGCCTCGCCACCTTCGCCACCGGCGGCCCGCTCGGCACCGGCTGGCTCGCCGGCAAGTTCGTGCTGTTCGCGGGCGTCGTCACGCTGGGCCTGCTGCTGCGCCGCGTGATCCGCGACTGGATCGCGGGCTTCGCGCAGCTGCGGGTCGAGGCGACCCGCGACTCGGGCAACGCGCTGATCCACGCGGCGCATCGCCGCGCTGCGCGCATGGCGATGCTGCTGTGGCTGGGCGTCGCGGCGATCGCCTTCCTCGGCGTCGTCAAGCCGGGCTGAGGCGATGTCCGCCGACGCGACGGCCCGCTGGCCGCACCTCTTCTCGCCGCTGCGCATCGGCCCGGTCACGCTGGCCCACCGCGCGATCATGTCGGCGCACGGCATGGGGCTCGGGGCGGGCGGCCCGGGCGTCAGCGAGCGCTACCACGCCTATCTCGTCGAGCGCGCGCGCGGCGGCGCGGCGATGATCGGCATGGAGTCGGCGCCGGTGCACCCGAGCACCTTCAGTCGCAGCCTCGTGATCCGCCTGTACGACGACGGCTGCATCCCGAGCCTCGCGCGCCTCGCCGACGCGGTGCACGGCGCCGGCTCGCGACTCTCGATCACGCTCTGGCACGGGGGCCACAAGGACGGGGCGCTGCGCGGCCCCTACTCGCTCGCGCCCTCGCCGATCCCCAACATGGCGGGCGAGGTGCCCAAGGAGATGACGCGTCGCGAGATCCGCGAGGTCGTCGCCGCCTATGGTTCGGCCGCGGCGCGCTGCCGCGCCGCCGGCCTCGACTGCCTCGAGGTGCAGACGGCGACCGACTACCTGCTCGGTTCATTCCTGTCGCCGGCGCTGAACCACCGGCGCGACGAGTACGGCGGCACGGCGGAGAACCGCAGCCGCATCGTCCGCGAGGTCCTGGAGGCGGTGCGTGCGGCGGCCGGCCCCGGCATCACCGTGGGCGTGCGCACCTCGGCGCGCCACGACATCCCTGGCGCGCCGGTCGACTACACGCTCGAGGTCGCGGTCGAGGCCATGGCGCGACTCGCCGCCGCCGGCCTCGTCGACTACGTCAGCGTGATGGCCGGCTCCGGCTGGGCCGAGGGCGTGTCGATCCCGGCGATGCACCACCCGCGCGCCTGCCTCGCCCCCGAGGCGCGCCGCTTCCGCGAGGCCGTGAAGGTACCGGTGTTCGTCGCCGGGCGGATCCACGACGCCGACGAGGCCGAGGCGCTGCTGGCACGCGGCGACGCCGACGTGGTCGCGATGGCCCGCACCTGGATCGCCGAGCCGGACTGGGCGCGGAAGCTGCGCGAGGGACGCGCCGCCGAGGTGCGTCCCTGCATGTCCTGCAACCAGGGCTGCGTGGGCTCGGTGTTCCGTGGCATGCCCGGGACGTGCGTGCTGAACCCGCGCGCCGGCCGCGAGCTCGACTGGCCGCGACCCGCGGCGCCCGCCGCGCCGCGCAGCACGGTCGCGGTGGTCGGCGGCGGCCCGGCCGGGCTCGAGACTGCACGACTCGCCGCCGAGCGCGGCCACGCCGTGACGATCTACGAGGCGGGCGAACACCTCGGCGGACAATGGCGCCTCGCAGCGGCGACCCCGCACCGCACCGAGCTCGGCCTGCCGCTGCGCTGGTGGACGTCGGAACTGCGCCGCCTCGGGGTCTCGGTCCGGCTCGGCGAACGCGTCGACCCCGCCTCCCCGCCCGCCGCCGGCCGCGTCGTCTGGGCGGTCGGCGCGAGGCCGGCCCAGACCGCTGTCTGGCGCCTGCGACCCTACCTGTTCGACGGCCTGCCCGGCGCCGACGCGGCGCTGCACGGTCGCGACGTGATGGCCGGTCGGGCGACCGTCGCCGGACGGGTGGCGGTGATCGACGAGGAAGGCGGCTGGCCCGCGATCTCGCTGGTGGCGTGGCTTCTGGCCGCGCGGTCCGTCGCGACCCTGACGGTGTTCACGACCGAGGCGAGCTTCGGCGAAGCGACCGCGGCAATCAGCTTCGAAGGCGCGGCACTGCGCCCCATCCGCGAGGCGGAGGCGAGCGGCCGATTACGGCTTCACCTGAAGAGTCGTGCTCAAGCCATTGACGCTGATCGTATAGTCACGACGGATTCGGGGAACTCCGGGCCGTTCGACGCGATCCTGCTGTCGACGGGGACGGCCGCCAATGCTTACCCTGACGACGCCACGGCCGTCGGCGACTGCATCGCGCCGCGCGGCCTGTGGTCGGCGACCAGCGACGCTGCCCGGTTGGTCGCAGGCTGGGAAGACTGACCCCGACGCAGGGACGCCGCTCGGGCGGAGAGCATCGCAGGAACGGACCGATGATCACCCGACGTGAGTGCCTCGGCTCGACCGCCGCCATCGCGGCCACCGCCGCGCTCGTCCCGCTGGGCATCCTGCCACGCCCGGTCGACGCGCAGGAGGCGCGCGGCACGCCGATCCTGCGCAGCATTCCCGCGAGCGGCGAGGCGCTGCCGGTGATCGGGCTCGGCACCAACAACTACAGCCCGACCTCGTTCGAGGAGCGCATCACGCGACGCGTGGTCCTCGAGCGGCTGCCGCAGCTCGGCGGCAAGGTCGTGGACACCGCACCCGCCTACCGCGACTCCGAGGTCACGCTGGGCGCGATGATGGCCGAGCTCGGCAATCGCGAGCGGCTGTTCCTCGCGACCAAGGTCACCGCCCCGGGCGGCAGCGTCGACGCCGGGCGCGCGATGATCGAGGAATCCTTCCGTCGCCTGCAGACGGCGCGGATCGACCTGCTGCAGGTCCACAACCTCGACGGCGTGGACGTGCTGATGCCGGAGCTGCAGTCGCTGAAGCGCGTCGGCCGCGTCCGCTACATCGGCGTCACCACCTCGCGTGCGGAGCAGTATCCCGCGCTGCTCGCCGCGATGCGCCGCCATCCACTCGACTTCGTGCAGGTCGACTACTCGCTCGCCAACCGCGGCGCCGCCGCGCAGGTGCTGCCGCTCGCCCGGCAGCGCCGCCAGGCCGTGCTGGTGAACCTGCCCTTCGGCGGCCGCCGCGACGCGAACCTGTTCGCGCGGGTGCGCGAGCGCGCGCTGCCGGACTGGGCGGCGCAGTTCGGCGCCGACAGCTGGGCGCAGTTCTTCCTGAAGTACGTGATCGGCCACCCGGCGGTGACGGCGGTGATCCCGGGCATGACACGTCTCGTGAACCTCCAGGACAACATCGGCGCCGGCTTCGGCGCGCTGCCCGACGAGGCCCAGCGGCGGCGCATGGAAGAACACTGGGACCGCGAGGTCGCCCCGGCCTGAGCGACGCGCCGCGAGCAACACCTCCCCCGGTTCCGCATTGCCGCCCATGTCGAGCGCCGCTGCCCTGCCTCAGGTCCCGCTCACCGCGCTCTCGGACGGCGTCGTCGCGCTGCGGCCCTGGGCCACCGGCGATGCGCCCGCGCTCTACGAGGCCGCGCGCGAGTCCATCGAGGCGGTCGGCGCCTGGCTGACCTGGCTCGATGCGCTGTACGCGCCCAGGGACGCGGAACGCTGGGTGACGGCGAGCCAGCAGCACTGGCTGCAGGGCAGCGAGTACCGCTTCGCGGTCCGCGACGCCGCGGACGACCGCTTGCTCGGCGGTGCCGGGCTCAACCACATCAACCGCACCCATGCCTTCGGCAACCTGGGCTACTGGGTACGTACCGGCGCCACTGGCCGGGGCGTGGCGACCCGGGCGACGCGGCTGGTCGCGCGCTTCGGCCTCGCGACGGCCGGCCTGGGCCGGATCGAGATCCTCACCGCGACCGACAATGTCGCCAGCCAGCGTGTCGCCACCAAGGCCGGCGCGACGTTCGAGGCCGTGCTGCGCGATCGACTCCTGGTACGCGGTCGCCGCATCCCGGCGCGCCTCTATTCGCTGGTCGAGGCAGACCTTCGCGGCTGTCTCGCCTGAACGGCCCGTCAGGCCGGCACGAACTCGATCAGCGACACCGGGATGCCGTCCGGGTCGAAGAAGATCACTTCGCGATAGAGGCCGGGTGGCGTCGCGTCGCCCGGCGCAGCCTTGCGGTATTCGGTCGGTTCGGTGACGAACGTCACGCCCGGCGTCGCGCGCAGCCGCGCGACCAGGACCGGCATGTCGTGCACGTCGAGCACGACGGTCGCCTGGCCATGGCGCGGGAACCCGTCGGGCCGCGGCAGCGCGCGCATCGGCGCAGGCGCGGTGTCGCCGATCGCGTAGAGCCCGACCCAGCCGTGATCCGTACCGGCCGCGCCCAGGTGCACGATGCGCAGCGAGGCCTGCTCGAGGCCCACCATGCGCGCGATGGCCGCGCCGGCGAGCCGCTTGTCCTCCAGCACCTCGAGCCCGAGCGCATCGCGGTAGACGCGCAGCGACGCCTCGGCGTCACGGACCCAGAGCGTGACGCGCTTGACGGGACCGGCCGCCGCCGCGACCGGCGCGACCGTCCCGCCGGTCACAGCCCGAGGCCGCCCGGGTTCATCCGGCCCTGCGGATCGACGAGCTGCTTGAGCTGCTTAAGGAACGCGGCGGCGGTCGCCTCGAGCCCCTCCTGGTAGCGGTAGAACTTGCCGAGCTGGAAGCTGACCGCGCCCGCCTCCATGAACGCGTCCGCCAGCTCCTCGCGGATCCGCGCGACCGCGGCCGCAGCTTCCGGGTTCGGCGGGTACTTCGGCAGCCTGGCGAGATAGCCGGCGTCGAGCACGCGCTCGTGGAAGCCGTTGCGCGCGTCCGGCCAGTACATCACCGGCTCGAGCAGCGTGCCGACCTGCCCCACCGTGCAGCTGAGGTAGCCGTGGTCGATGTCGAACTTCTCGATCGCCGCGGCGTGCCGGGCGAAGATCGCCTCGCAGGTCTCCCACATCTTCGCTGCCTTGCTGAAGGGCACCGTGCCGTGCACGGGCACCCAGCGCTCGCCGTTCGGCCCGAGCATGCTGTTGACCTCGGCGAACGGGTTGGCGCGCATCACCTTCGGCACGGTGTTCTCGGCCTCGGTCCCGGCCTTCGACATGATCCGGCGGACGATCTCCGCCTTGGCGTCGGCGTCCGCGGCATCGCGCCCGTCGAGCGAGAGGTGCACCGAGAACGTGCCCTCCTTGAGGAAGCTGCGCCCGGCCATCACGACCTTCGCGCCTTCGACGATGCCCTTCAGGCCGCCGGTGCCCTTGACCAGCTTGCCGAGCGACTTGGCATCCTCCATCAGGCTGACGCGCTTCATGCGCACGGCCTGCAGGCCCGGGTCGAACGCGAACTGCTCCGAGACCACGTCCGCGCGGGCAACCTCCGCCATGGCCGCGAACAGCGCGCCGGCGTCGGTGAACGAGAACGACAGGTAGCGCGACTCGGGCTGCGGGCGGATCAGGCGGAACGTGGCGCGGGCCTTCACGCCCAGCGCGCCGGTGTCGGAGAGGAACATCGCCATCGTGTCCGGGCCGACCTGGCGGAAGAACGGCTGGCCGTTCTTGTTGGCGTGGCTGCCGAGCCGGAGCACCGAGCCGTCGGCGAGCACCACGTCGAGGCCGATCACGCTCTCGGCGGCCGCGCCATAGCGGCCCGAGCCGAGGAAGATGCTGCCCTGCGAGAGCGCGCCGCCGATGCTCGAGCGCAGGCCCGACAGCGGGCCATAGTACGGCGTGCGCACGCCGTGCGGCTCGAGCGTGTCGCACAGGTCCTTCCAGGTGGCGCCACATTCCACGGTGACGTAGCAGTCCTCGGCATCGATCTCGAGCACGCGGTTCATGCGCAGCATGTCGACCATGATCGAGTTGGCGCGCCGGGGCAGGTAACCATCGGTGTAGGACATGCCGCCGCCGCGCGGCACGATGGGCAGGCCGGACGGCGCGATCGCCTTGAGCGCCGCGGCGAGCTCCTCGGTGCTGCCCGGGCGGATCACGGCCGCCGGCAGTTCGCCGGAGCGATACACGTCCTGGGAGTAGAACTCGCGCTCCGCGCGGTCGGTGACGACGTGCTGCGCGCCGAGGATGCGCTGCAGTTCGACGATCACGCCGTCGACGGCGCCGGGCATCAGGTGGACGGCTTGCTGCATGGCTCGATCTCCGCTGTCATGGGAACACGGTGGATTATTCGTGCCCCACCTCGGCGCAGCAACCTGTACAGGCGCCGAGGGATGCCGAGGCCACGCTCCGCGGGCACCACCCTCCCAGGCCGCCCGGCAAGCGGGCCCCGTGGCTGCCGCGAAGGCGGCTGGCCCGGCGCGACATATGCGGCGTCGCGCCCGACGGATCCGCCGGCCACGCGCCGGACCGGCAGGCTGATAAAGTGCCGGCCGCCCTGCCGGGAAGCGCGACCGGAAGCCGCGCAGGCGGGCCAGGACCACGATGCCCATCCTCCGCGACAGCCAGGTCAGCTTCGACTACACCGTGCCGGTCGCCGTGGTCGGCGCCGGGGCCTGCGGCCTCACCGCGGCGCTCGCGGCCGCCGACGCCGGCGCCGAGGTGCTGGTGCTCGAGCGCGACAAGCGCCCCTGGGGGAGCACCTCGATGTCGCTCGGGGCGATGTGCGCGGCGGCCTCCGGGGAGCACCGGCGCCACGGCATCGAGGACAGCGCCGAGCGCTTCGTCGCCGACGTGATGGCCAAGACCGCCGGGCGCGCCGATGCGCGCCTCGCCCGCGTCGTCGGCGAACAGTCCGGTCCCACGGTCGACTGGCTGGCGGCGCGTCACGAGGTGCCGCTGCCGCTCGACTTCAAGTGGACCAGCCTCGGGCACTCGGTGCCGCGGCTGCACATCCCGCCCGGGCGCAGCGGCGAGCAGCTGCTCGCGCTGCTCGGGCGCGCCTGCGAGCGCGCCGGCGTGCAGGTGATGACCGAGGCGCGCGTGCGCGACCTGCACGCCGACGCGTCCGGCCGGATCCGCGGCGTGCGCATCGAGCGGCCCGACGGCAGCACCGAGGATCTCGGCGTCGGTGCGCTGGTGCTCGCCAGCTGTGGCTTCGGCGGCAATCGCGAGCGGGTCGCCCGGCACATCCCCGAGATGGCCAACGCCCGCTACTTCGGCCACGAAGGCAACGAGGGCGATGCGCTCGAGTGGGGCGAGGCGCTCGGGGCGGCACTCGCCGACCTGAGCGCCTACCAGGGCCTCGGCACCCTCGCCGACCCGCAATCGGTGATCGTGCCGCATCCGCTGCTGCTCGAGGGCGGCTTCCTCGTGAACCTGCGCGGCGAGCGCTTCACGCACGAGAACGCGAACATCTCGGGGATGTGCGTGCCGGTGCTCGCGCAGCCCGAGGGCCTCGCCTGGGTGATCTTCGACGAGCGTCGCAACGCCGCCTGCCTCGAGCACTCGGTCGAGCAGCGCCAGCTCGCGGAAGTGGGCGCGATCAAGCGCGCCGCCACCTGGCCCGCCCTCGAGCGGCTCTGCAACCTGCCCGAGGGCTCGCTCGCGCGCGAGAACGCGCTCGCCGATGCCTCGCGCGCGAGCGGCGCGCCGGACCGGCTCGGGCGCAGCTTCGCCGGGCTCGAGCCGCTGCAGCCGCCGTTCTGCGCGCTGCGCGTCACCGGGGCGCTGTTCCACACCCAGGGCGGCCTGGTGGTCGACGAGCGCGCACAGGTGCTGCGCCCCGACGGCAGCCGCCTGCCGAACCTCTTCGCTGGCGGTGGCGCCGCGCGCAGCATCTCCGGGCCCGAGGTCACCGGCTACCTGCCCGGCATGGGCCTGTGCATGGCCATCACCCTCGGGCGGCTCGCCGGCGACGCTGCCGCCGGGGTCGCGCTCGGCGCGGCGGCATGAGGGCCCCGGCGCTTGCCTCGCTCCTCGCGATGCTGGTCGGGGCCTGCGCCACCATGAGCCCGACGGGCCCGGCGGCGAGCGGCGCATCGGCAGGTTCCGCGCCGGCGGCGCCTGCCTGGCCGCAGCCGGACGCGCCGATCCGGCGCCTGGACACTGTCCTCGTCGATCCTGCCGACCGGCGCGAAATCCCGCTGCGGCTGGTCTACCCGGACACCGGTACCGGGCTCCCGGTCGTCCTTTTCTCGCACGGGGCGTTCTCTTCGGGACGCGACTACGATGCGCTGCTCGAGGCCTGGGCCGGCCGCGGCTACGTCGTGATCGCGCCCACGCACCGCGACTCGACGCTGCTCGGCACGCCGCGCGGCGCGGGCGACGCGCGCCACTTCCCGTGGCGCCTCGACGACATGGCGCTGCTGCTGCGCGAACTCGAGAGCGTGCTCGCGACCGTGCCCGGCCTGGCGGCCCGGGCCGACGCGGCGCGCATCGGTGCGACGGGCCATTCCTTCGGCGGGTTGCTCGCCCAGAGCCTGGGCGGCGCGACGTACTTCGACCCGGCAGCGGCACGTGCGGTCGCCCGCGCCGATCCTCGCGTACGGGCCGTGGTCGTCTTCAGCGGTGCCGGCGCCTTCCCGCCGATCCTGCGCGCCGAGGACTTCCTCGCCCTGCAGCGGCCGACGCTGGTGACCGTCGGCACCGACGACCTGCCACAGGCACCCGGGCTCACCGGCCAGGCCTGGCGCCGCCAGCCCTGGGAGTACGCCGCGCCGGGCGCGAAGTACCTGTTGACCCTCGAGGGTGCCGATCACTACCTCGGCGGCATGGTCGGTCGCGACGACCTGCCCCGCTCGCCGCGCGGTCCGCTCTACGTCGCGGCCTTCCAGCAGGTCAGCTCGGCCTTCCTCGATGCCTACCTTCGCGCTGATGCCCGGGCCCGGAGCTGGCTCGACGCCGAGGCGCGCGCCGCGCCAGCGGCGGGCGTCGCGAGCGACGCGACGACTGGCGCCCCGGGCGAAGCGCGGGTCAGCCGGCTGCAACTGCGCTAGGGCGACGAGACCTTCCCTGCGTCAGCGCGCGTCGGCGACGTCCTCGACGACTTCCCGGCGCGGGCGGGGGACGGCCTGCGGCGGCACGGCCCGGTCACGTGGGAGGTCCGGTGTCGTGGCCAGCCGCCGCTCGTGCTCGTCGGGGCGCGCGCCGCGCAGCCCGCCGCGCCGGTCGCGGCGCACCAGCACGGGCAACGCGAGCATCGACGAGAACGGTGCCGGCGCATCGAACAGCCGCGGGGGGCCGAAGACGAACCGCCGCGAGCGGGCGAGCTCCGGCAGCCCGAGCGCCTCGCCGACCGTCCGCCCACGACGCGTCAGCACGGGCAGGCCGAACGCGCGCGAGAACGGCGCCGCGGTGTCGTGCAGTCGCGGTTCACCGAGCATGAAGCGGCGCCGACGCACCAGGGTCGGCATGCCGATCGCCTCGGACGTCGTGCGCCCCGGCCGCGTGACCGTCGGCAGGCCGAGCGCGTCCGACGTCGTCCGCCCCGGCCGGATCAGCACGGGCAACCCGAGGATCCTCGAGAACGGCGCCGCCCAATGCGAGGGCAGCAGCGGCCGCCGATAGGGTTCGATCGCGTGCGGGACCGGGCCGGCCTCGTCGAGCATGTCCTCCGCGATGCCGCCCGTGCCGAAAGGCGCGCGCAGGCTCAGCAGGACCTGGCCCCGCTGCACGGCGGCGAGGCACGACGCCCACTGGGACCTCGGGATCGACGCGCGGCGCAGCTCCGCGATCCAGCGCTCGGCATCGAGTCCACCCTCGGGCCCCTCAGGGCGCCCGGCGACGGGCAGCGGGTCGGGGCCGCGGGGTCCGCCGCCGGCGTCGGACAACCCCATCGCCGTGCCAGGCACCGGCGAGTCGGAGGGCTTGCGCGCGATCAGCGAGATCCGCTCCTCCTCGAAACCCCAGCGTCGCAAGGAACGGATCGCCCGCTCGGCGGCCTCGGCATTCTCGTAGACGCGAACGATCGGCAGGTCGATGGACATGGGCCTCACTCCGGGTGCCACCCTCGACGGGCACCGAAGTGTTGGCGATCCGCACAGTTCCCGGTGTCGGCAGGTGGAGCGACCTGCTGTCAGCGGCGACAGCACGCGGACCCGCTCGCCCGCTCAGGCCGAGAGGATCTCCACCGCGACGCGATCCGCGGTCTCCATCGCCGACTCCATCCCGAACTCCATGCGTCGCAGGTGCTCTCCGCAGAAGTGGATGCGCTGCCAGGAGCGGTCCATCTCGCGCGCGAAGCGGCTGACCTGGCCCGGGAGGAAGACGTGGCGGTGGCCCAGCGCATGAGGCTCCGCGCCCCAGGAGAACACGGTGCGCACGCGCAGCCGGCCGCGCGCGGCGGGCCGCATGCGCTCGAGCTCGCGCACCACGAACGCGCCGAGTTCCGCGGCCGGCAGCGAGTCGAGCCGGTCGGCGGCATAGCCGTTGATCCAGGCCCGCACGAACGGCACGCGATCGCCGATCTGCGGCGCGAAGATCCGCTCCAGCGCCCCGTCGGTGTACATCGTCGGCCCGTAGCCGTCGTCCTCCCAGAACGGCCGCGTCGGCTCCAGGATCACGTGCGTGGTGCCGCCGTAGGCGCTCGCGGCGACCGCCTCGGCCTGCAGCGGCGGCAGCGCCGGCAGGATCGTGACCCGGCGCAACACCGAGAACGGCAGCGAACAGACCACGAAGTCCGCGGTGTAGCGCGAGCCGTCGAGGCAGGTCACCTCGGCCTTCGCGCCCTCGCTGACGATCCGCGCCACCGCCTTCCCGAAGCGCACCGGCGTCGCGAGCTGCCGCGCCATCGCCTCCGGCAGGCGCTCGGCGCCGCCCTCGAAGTTGAACCAGTCGTTGGTGCCGGAGCCGTACAGCGGGGTGCTGCGGTCGCGCCCCGAGAAACCGCCGAGCTGCGAGCGCGCCACGTCGCGCAGCATCGCCAGCGCCGACGTGTTCCACATGTCCGTGTAGTCGGTCGAGACGCTCATCAGTTCGACCGCCGCCTCGGAGACCCCCTGCTTCATCAGCCAGGCTCCGGCCGAGACGTCGAGCGACTGCCACCTCGGCTCGAGCCACGCACCGACGTCGTCGCCGAACGGGTTGAGGCGGAAGGTGTAGGCGGTCTCGAGCACGTGCGGCAGGACGGCGCGCTCCTCGCCGACCGTGCGGTTGACCGGCGAGTCCTTCCACTCCTCCTTGCGGAGCAACCGTCCGCCGATGTGGAAGCTGGTCTCGCCGGGCCGGCGCGGGTCGGTGCCGAGCTTCACCCCGGCACGGCGCGCCGCGTCGATCACGCGGCCGTAGTTCGCGCCGATCTGCGAGGCACCGAGGTCCATCGGCAGGCCATCGAGCGTCACCGTGCGGCAGCGCCCGCCGACCCGCGCGCTCGCCTCGAGCACCGTGACCGCGGCGCCCTGCTCCTGCAGCTGCAGCGCGGCACGCAGCCCCGCGAGCCCGGCGCCGAGCACCAGGACCTCTGTCTTCTCCGCGGCACGCGAGCCGCGCGGCCGGAGGCCCAGGGCGCCCGTCGCGGCGCAGGCCGAGACCCCCTGCAGGAATCGACGTCGGGAACTGGACATGGCGCCTCCGCGGCCGGGCGCGCAACGCGCGTGCCCTCCGGCCCCGATCATGCCAAGCCGGCCCGCCCGCTGCGAGAGTGGGCGCTCACCGGGTGGCCGACTTCAGCGCCGCGACGATCTGCTCGCGCTCCACAGGGTCGGTGATCGGCTTGTAGCGCATGCGGTGCCGTCCGCCGAGGAATTTCTCGGGGTCGGAGATCAGCTCGGCGACCTTGGCCTCGTCCCAGACCAGGCCGGCCTTGCCAGCCTCGACGAAGGCCGCGGAGTAGTAGAAGCCCGGGGCGCTCGCGGCGCGACGGCCGAAGACGCGGTGCAGGTTCGGCCCGACGGCGTGGGGACCACCCTGCTCGAAGCTGTGGCAGAAGCGGCACCACATGAAGTCCTTCTGCGCGGCCTCGCCGAGCTGCGGCGCAGGCCCGACGTCGGCGTACGGATCGACGGCCGGCGGCGGGCCACTCTCGACGAGCTGCTCGCCGGTGGTGAAGGGCACGACGCCGAACACGCGGTATGGCGTCCAGGCGGCCATCGCGAGCAGCGCGGCGAACAGCGCGGCGTGCAGCAGCTTGGCGCCCGTGGTGTAGCGATCCATCTCGGCCATCGCTCAGCGCCCCCAGCCGAACGCCGGCAGCAGCCGCCACGGCGGCGCGCGGTAACGCAGGGCTTGCCAGAGGGCGACCAGCACCGTGAAACCGGTGAGGTAGAGGATCCAGAAGCCGATCACGCTGTGCAGGTAGCCGAGCGTCACGGACAGGCGGTAGCTCTCGTCGACGAGGTCCGGCAGAGGCACGAGGCCGAACCAGCTCACCGCATGGCCCTCGGACCAGGCGAAGATCGGGCCCGTGAGGCAGAAGCCGAGCAGCGTCAGGTAGAACGCGAGGTTGCAGTGCCGGGCGAGCGCGTCGGCCGCGGCCGGCACCCGCGCCGGACGCGGCGGCCGCGGCAGCCTCGCCCACAGCCAGAGGCGCGGCACCAGCAGCAGCAGCACGCTGAGGCCCACCGAGATGTGCGAGTGCTGCAGCGCCTCGCGCGCCGGCGTGCCGCGCGGCGTGACGCCCACCTTGGTCGACTGGTACATCTGGAACAGCACCAGCGCGAAGATCGCGACCGAGAGCGCCTTCTCCAGCGTGACGAGCCCCGGGGAAGCGCGCGACTCGCCGGACGCGACCGATGCGCTCATGGCGCCGCTCCCGCCGCCGCGGGCGGCGTGGCCACCGGGACCGCAGCCGTCGCGGCCTGCGGCCGCAGCGCACGCAGGATAGCGTTCGGGATGATCGCATCATCCCAGTCGAAGATCGCCTGGCCGGTGCGCACGATGATCAGCTCCTGCGACGGGACGATGTAGACACGCTGGCCCCCGAAGCCGTCGACGTAGCGGATGTCCTGGGCCACGTAGGGCTCGGAGTGGAACGCCTTGACGGTCTTGTCGTTGTACTTGCGCTCCTTGCCCGGAGGCGAGCCCAGCCAGATCTGGTATCCATAGTTCGGATTGGTCTTCGCGGGCGTGGTCATCTCGCGGATCCACGCTTCCGGGACCACCTGCTCGCCGCCGCTGCGGCCGCCGTCGAGGATCAGCCGCCCGACCTGCAGCCAGCCGCGCGCGGTCGTGTAGATGCAGCAGAAGGTGCGCGGCATGCCGCCCTCGTGGTCGAGCCAGACCGAGGCCGAAGGCGCGCCGATGCGGCTCCAGAGGCGCTCGGAGAGGTACTGCGCATAGCGCTTGCCGACGGCGTTCTGCAGCACGATGCCGAGGATCGCGGCATTGGCGTTGCTGTACTGGAAGTCTGTCCCGGGCGGCTTCTCGGGCTGCAGGGGCAGCACGGTGGCGGGCAGGTCGCTGCCTAGGGTCACGCGGAAACCGCGCCAGGTGCCGAACACCGGCAGCTCGAGCCCGCTCGACATCTGCAGCAGGTCACGGATGCGGATCTCGCGCCGCGCATCGCCGCGCCACTCCGGCAGGTAGGTGGCGGCGGGCTCGTCGACCGACTCGATGAACCCGTCGGCGATCGCCGCGCCGTAGAGCAGGCCCATCACGGTCTTGTGCGCGGAGAAGGTGTCGGTGCGGAAGGTGCGGTCGTAGCCCGGCCAGTACTTCTCGTAGCGCAGCGCCCCGCGGTGCCACACCAGCAACGCGACCGAGTTGGTCTGCGCCGCATAGGCCTCCGCGGCGGCGAGGCCCGCAGGGTCGATGCCGTCGGCCGCGGCCACCGGGATGTCGTCGCGCTCGACGCCCGGCACCGCCTCCTGCGGCTGCGCGCGCGCGATCTGGGTGACCTCCCCCATCCTGGGGCCGAAGAACAGGTTGCGGACCACCGACGGGTCGGCGACGTAGGCGACGAGCAGCGCCACCGCGGACGCGCCGAGCGCGAGCCCGACGAGCCACAGCAGCAGCTTGCCGATGATCCGGACCAGCTTCACGAGACCCCCTGCCCCGCCGCGGTCATGCCGGGCGACGGGCCTCCAGCATGCGCCGGATCTCCGCGTGGCGCGCGGAATCGATCGGGTACTTCCACATCATGGACAACGGCACCAGCAGCAGCGCGATCGGCAGCCAGGACGCGCACAGCTGGATGCCGAAGGTCGAGCGCGCATCGAGCGCCTGCCCCGATGTCTCGTAGCCGAACAGCGCGAGGCAGGCGGCGCCGACCAGCGGCCCGAAGGCCATGCCGGCCTTGAACACGAAGGCGATGAAGGCCATGTGCCCGCCCATCTGCTGCACGCCGGACTGCAGCTCGTCGTGGTCGACCGCGTCGGCAGCCATCGCCGGCGGAGTGATCATCGTGCCCCCGTTGCCCAGGCCCATGATCACGTTCGCGAGCACCAGCACCGCCAGGTCGCCCGGCCGGGCGACGAACAGCAGCAGGTAGGAGAGCATCGTGACGAGGTTCGCGATGCAATAGGCGCGGTGCTTGCCGAAGCGTCGCGTGACCGGCACCCACAGCGGCGCGAACAGCGCCGCCGAGAGAGTGTTGGCGAGGCTGATCCAGAGCAGGTGCTCCGCCATGCCGAGCGCATAGACGACCAGCAGCGGCTGTGCGAAGAAATAGATGCCCATCGCCAGCCTATCCACGAAGTAGGCCGACACCAGGCGCGCGAACGGCTTGTTGCGCCGGAGGATCGCGAACAGCTCGCCCCAGGACGGCGGCGACTCGCCCTTCGCCCCCTCGGCCGCCGGCACGGCCGAGAAGCACCACAGCACGAACAGCGGCAGCGCGACCACGAAGAACACGCCGATCGTCTGCACGATCTCCTCGAAGGTCGGCGCATTCTTGCCGAGGACCAGCTGCAGGTAGACCAGCGGGATCCCCGAGGCGGCGAGATAGCCGACGAAGGCGCCGGTCTCGCGGAAGCCGGCGATGCGGGTACGCTCGTGGTAGTCGGCGCTCAGTTCCCCGCCCCACGTCTGGTGAGGGATGAACACCATCGTCCACCCGCCGTAGAACACCAGCAGCCAGGCCAGCAGGTAGAGCGCCGAGGTGCCGGGTGCGGGCGTGAGCAGGAAATACGTCGCCACCATCGCGATCGGCGCGCCGACCGCCATCCAGGTGCGCCGCCGTCCGAACGCGAGGGTCGTGCGGTCGGACAGCGCCCCGATCAGCGGGTCGGTCAGCGCCTCGAACGCCCGGCCGATGGCGAACATCAGGCCGACCGTGGCGAGCGAGAGCCCGGCGACCTGCGAATAGGTCGGCGGCAGGTACATCAGCAGCGGCACCATCATCGACTGCAGCGCCACCGTCGGCGCGGCATACGCCAGCAGCTGGGTCGCGGAAAGCCTGGTGTCGCTCGTCAATGCACCGCTCCTCGCCGGCACGCGCCCGGCGGCACCCGCCGCGGCGTGCCGCGCGCGGGCGGGCCGGTGGGCAGCCGGCGGCGCTCAGATCACCGCGCAGACCGTCTTGGTCTCGAGATAATTGTCGAGCGCCTGGTGGCCGCTGTCGCGACCCCAGCCCGACTGCTTCATGCCGCCGATCGGCAAGGTTGCATCGTACATCGAATGGCAATTGATCCAGACGGTGCCGGCGCGGATCTGCGCAGCCAGCCGGTGGGCGGCCGAGAGATCCTGCGTCCAGACGCTGGCGGCGAGCCCGTACTCGCTGTCGTTGGCGATCGCCGGCACTTCCTCCAGCGAGCGGATCGGCGTGGCGACGACCACCGGCCCGAAGATCTCCTCGCGCACCACCTTCGCAGTCGGCTTGGCGCCGACCAGCACCGTCGGCTCGATGAAGGTGCCGGCGGGCCCGAGCTGCCGGCCGCCCGCCACGGCGGTCGCGCCCTCGGAGAGACCCGAGGCGATGTATCCGGCCACTCGGTCGGCCTGCTTGCGGCTGACGACCGGGCCCATCTGGGTGGAGGGATCGAGCCCGTTGCCGAGCTTGATGCCCCGGGCGTAGGCCGCGACGCCTTCCAGCACCCGGTCGAAGACCTTCTCGTGGACGTACAGGCGGGAACCCGCGACGCAGACCTGGCCGCTGTTGAAGAAGATCGCGTTGGCGGCGCCCGGGATCGCGAGCTCGAGGTCGGCGTCGTCGAGCACCACGGCCGGCGACTTGCCACCGAGCTCGAGCGTGAGCTTCTTCAGGTTGCCGCGCGCCGCCTGCACGATCAGCTTCCCGACCTCGGTCGAGCCGGTGAAGGCGATCTTGTCGACGCCCGGGTGGGCGGCGAGCGCGGCGCCGGCGGCCTCGCCGAGGCCGGTGACGAGGTTGAACACGCCCGGCGGGAACCCGGCCTCGACCATCAGCTCGGCGAGGCGGATCGCCGTCAGCGAAGTGTCCTCGGCAGGCTTCAGCACCATCGTGCAGCCGGCGGCGAGCGCCGGCGCGATCTTCATCGCGGTCAGGACGATCGGCGAGTTCCACGGGACGATCGCCCCGACCACGCCGATGGGTTCCTTGACGGTGTAAGCGAAGACCTTCTTGCCGGCGGGCTGGTAGTTGATCGAGGTCGGGATGGTGGTGCCCTCGATGCGCATCGCCTGCCCCGCGAAATAGCGGAACTGCTCGATCGCCCCGGGGATCTCCGCGTAGCGCCCGACCCACACCGGCTTGCCCTGGTCGAGCGTCTCGAGCTCGGCCAGCTCGTCGATGTTCTGCTCGATCAGGTCGGCCATCTTCCAGAGCAGGCGGGCGCGCTGCGCCGGGATCATGTCGCGCCAGGCACTGGACTCGAACGCACGCCGCGCCGCCGCGACCGCGCGGTCGACGTCGGTGGCATCGCCGGCCGCGACCTGGGCGAGCACCACGCCCGTCGCCGGGTTCACGGTGTCGAAGGTGCGGCCGGAGGCCGCGTCGACCCATTCGTCGGCGATCAGCATGCGCCGCCGCGACTGCGCGAGGAAGCGCTTCGCGCCCTCGGTCTTCGGTTCGATCGGTGCGACGTCCATTGTCATGGCGGATCTCCTGAGACTGGAAATGAAACGGCGGCCGCCCGACCGCGCTCAGCGCGTGCGGCGGCCCTTGGCCCCGGCGCGCGCCGCGACGGCCCGCTTGCCGCGTACCGCTGCGCCCGCCGCGGCCGGCACCGCAGCGGCGGAGCCGGGCGGGATGTGCGAGGCATGGTTGGCGAGGTACCAGGTGGCGATCTCCTCGCGGGTCGCGAACCACACCCCCTTCAGCGACTTCGCATAGCGCATGAACTCGCGCAGCGCACGCACCCGGTAGGCACGACCACTGACGTGCGGGTGCAGCCCGACGTTCATCATCTTGCCCGTCTCGGCCGCCTCCTTGTAGAGCACCGTGAGTTCCTCGATCAGGATGTCGCGGAACTCGTCGGTGGTGTGGTTGCGCCGCGTCAGGATCGTGAAGTCGTTGATCTCGTTCGTGTACGGGGTCGAGACGATCGGCCCGTGCGGGGTCTGCACGAGGTAGGGCTGGTCGTCGTTCATCAGGTCGCAATAGAAGATCAGGCCGTGCTCGGCGAGGATGTCGGCGGTGTTCAGCGTGCCGCGCAGCGACGAGGACAGCCAGCCGCGCGCCTTGCGGCCGACGTGCTGCTCGTAGACCTCGAGCGTGCGCGCGATCACGTCGCGCTCCTTGGCCGGGTCCTTGGCGAACTCCGTCAGCAGCTCGCCCTGCTCGTAGTTGTGCGCGAGGATCTCGCAGCCGCGCTTCAGCGCCGCGTCGAGCATCGGCCGGCGGCGCAGGGCCGTGACCGCATTGATCGTGCACGACGGCCGGACCTTCATCTCGTCGAAGGTGTCGAACATCCGGTAGACGCCGACCCGCTGGCCGTACTCGCGCCAGGTGTAGTTCGGGAAGTCGGGCGTGTTGCCCGGGAGGATGTCGGGAAGGATCGCCGGGCCGCCGGCGTAGTAGGGCCGGTCGGTGTCCTTGATCAGGTCCCAGGTCTCGAGGTTGATGGTGATGATCAGCGCGACGCGCTTGTTGCCGGGCCACTTCAGCGGACCGCGGTGCGTGATCGGTACGTAGTCGTAGTGCATGGCGCGATGGGTTCCCTGGGGTCGCGGGCCGGGGGGCGCCAGAGGAGCGGCGCGGTCATGCGCCGCGGACCGATCCGTGGCGGGCCCGAAGGGCTGCGACTATGCCGTCCCGGCGGGCACCCGGCCAGCCGGCCGTGACGACGGTGCGATGCGCGAGACGCGCGCGCGACCACTGCCGCAGCGGCACGCCCCGGCCGATGGCCGGGGCGCCGATCGGGTTCAGGCGCCGATGGTCCGGATGACGCTCCTGTAACCTGCCGGTCATTTTGCAGGGCAAAAGAATCAAGCACTTGGGATACCTGCTTTTGGTCACTGACCGCAGGTCGGGATATTGTCCAGAGGGTGGACAAGCGACGCAGGCACAGGCAAGCTCCGGCCGCTGCGCCTCCTCCTTCCAATAGTGATCCACGGAGACTCGCCGTCCATGGAAAGCACACGACCGATTCGCGCCCTCATCCGCGGGCTCGACGCCCTCACCGTCCTGAACCTGCGCAACGGCGCGACCGTCTCCGAGGTCGCGCAGGAGATCAAGCTGCCGCGCACCACCACCTACCGCATCCTGGAGACGCTGAGCCACGCCGGCTTCGTCTACCGCGACTCGACCGACGATCGCTATCGCCTGACGATCATGGTGCGCGGGCTCTCCGACGGGTACGACGACGAGGCCTGGGTGACGCAGATCGCGCGCCCCTACATCTATGAGCTCGGCAAGGACATCGTCTGGCCGGTGGCCATCGCCTCCCTGTCGGGCACCTCGATGATGGTGCGCGAGTCCACGGACCATCGCAGCCCGCTCGCGGTGGAGCGCTTCTCTGCCGGTTTCCGCGTGCCGATGCTCACCTCGTCCTCAGGCCGGGTCTACCTGGCGTTCTCGCCACCGACGCAGCGCGACTCGCTGCTCGACATCCTCGCGCGCTCCACCCGCGAGGAAGACAAGATGGCGCGCAACCGCCCCGAGGTGATGAAGCTGCTGAACGAGATCAAGATGCAGGGCTATGCCTCGGCGGTGCGGCCGCGGCGGGTCTCCGACGAGATCAGCCTGTCGGTGCCGATCATGATCGACGATCGCGTGCTGGCGGCGGTGATGATCCGCTTCAGCGGGACGGCCGTGCCGCTGAAGCTCGCCGTCGACCGCTTCCTGCCGAAGCTGCGCGAGACCGCGCAGAAGATCCGCCAGAACTTCCTCGACCAGCAACGCGACGCCCCGCAGCAGGCCCCGCGCCCGACCCTGGTGGCCTCGCGCTGAAGCCAGCCGCGGCCGTCGCGCCGGGGCTCCGCCTCGCGCGACCCGGCGCCGCGGCCGGCTTCTGGTTGCCCCGCATGCGAGTTCTTGGCTGCGTGCCGTGCGGGGCTGACGGGACAAGCCACCATCGCTATGATGCACCGCCCAACGGCCCGCGCCCGGCTGCGGGCCTCGTCGAATTCCCATATTTTCCGGCCACTTGAGCTGCGTTGCTGAAGTCGCCTCGAAAGGAGCATCGTCCGCGATGAAGCGCATCCTCGTGTCGATCAAGCGGGTCGTCGACTACAACGTCCGCATCCGCGTCAAGCCCGACGGCACCGGCGTCGTCACCGACGGCGTCAAGATGAGCATCAACCCGTTCGACGAGATCGCGCTCGAGGAGGCGCTGCGCATCAAGGAGAAGGGCCTGGCCGAGGAGGTCGTGGTCGCCACCATCGGCCCGGCGGACTGCCAGCAGCAGCTGCGCACGGCGCTCGCGATGGGCGCGGACCGCGCGCTGCACGTGCAGACCGACGCGCCGATCGAGCCGCCGGTCGCCGCGAAGCTGCTGCGCAAGCTGGTCGACAAGGAGCAGCCGATGCTCGCGATCCTCGGCAAGCAGGCGATCGACGACGACGCCAGCCAGACCGGCCAGATGCTGGCGGCGCTCTGGGGCCGCCCGCAGGCCACCTTCGCCTCCAAGGTCGAGCTCGCCGGTGACAAGGCCACCGTGACCCGCGAAGTCGACGCCGGCCTCGAGACCCTCGAGGTCGAGCTGCCGGCGGTGATCACCACCGACCTGCGCCTGAACGAGCCGCGCTACGTGAAGCTGCCGGACATCATGAAGGCCAAGAAGAAGCCGCTCGAGACGCTCGACGCGGCCTCGCTCGGCGTGTCGCTGCAGCCGGCGCTGCAGCTCGTGAAGTTCGAGGCGCCCGCGACGCGCTCGCGCGGCGTGATGGTCAAGGATGCGCGGGAACTGGTCGACGCCTTGAAGAAGAAAGGCTTGCTGTGAGCCGCGCCCTTCTCGCCCTGACTCCAGGCCTGCCGCAAGGCCCCTACCGCAAGGAACGGACTCGATGAGCAAGATCCTGATCGTCGCCGAACACGACGGCGCGAAGCTGAACCCCGCCACCGCCAAGTGCGTCACCTGCGCGCGGGCGATCCCCGGCGCCGACATCACAGTCGCGGTGTTCGCCGCCGACGGCGCGGCCGTGGCCGCCCAGGCCGCGACGCTCGCCGGCGTCGCGAAGGTGCTGCGCGTCGATCACGCCGCCAACGCGCAGGCGCTCGCCGCCACGCTCGCACCCCAGGTGGTGCAGGTCGCGGCGGGCTACAGCCACGTTTTCGGTCCTTCCACGACTTTCGGCAAGGACTTGATGCCGCGCGTCGCCGCGCTGCTCGACGCGCCGCAGCTCTCGGACGTGATGGCGGCCGAGGGCGCGACGCGCTTCCGCCGGCCGATGTACGCCGGCAATGCCATCGTCACCGTCGAGGTGCCGGCGGGCACGCGCGTGGTGGCGACCGTGCGCACCGCCTCGTTCGAAGCCGCGGCCGCGGGGGCCACCGCTGCGCCAGTCGAGGGCGTTGCGGTCACCGCCGAGCTGCCGACGCACACTCGCTTCGTCTCGGTCTCGGCCGCGCGCAGCGACCGGCCCGACCTCCAGACCGCCTCGCGCGTGGTCTCCGGCGGCCGTGCGCTCGGCAGCGCCGACAACTTCAAGCTGCTCTACGGCCTCGCCGACCGCCTCGGTGCGGCAGTCGGCGCCTCGCGCGCGGCGGTCGACGCCGGCTACGCCCCGAACGACCTGCAGGTCGGCCAGACCGGCAAGATCATCGCGCCGGAGCTCTACCTCGCCTTCGGCATCTCCGGCGCGATCCAGCACCTCACCGGCATCAAGGACGCGCGCACCATCGTCGCGGTCAACAAGGATGCCGAGGCGCCGATCTTCGAGATCGCCGACATCGGCCTCGTCGGCGACCTGTTCCAGATCGTCCCCGAGATCGAGCGCCTGATCGGCGCGAACGACTAAGGCCCGGCAGCGGGTGCCGGCGTTCGCCGCAGGCGGCGCCCAGCGGCCGCGCTGGGGCTTCATCGCGCTGCTCGGGGCAGCCAGCGGGCTGTCCGCCTTCGGCATGGCGAGCGTCGTGCCGATGCTGCCGCAGCTCGAGCGGGCGCTCGACACGGACTTCGCGACGCTGCAGTTCGTCGTGTCCGCCTACCTGCTCGGGCTCGGGCTGTTCCAGCCCGTGCAGGGCGTGCTCTGCGACCGCTTCGGGCGGCGCCCGGTGCTGCTCGGCGGTTTCTCCGTGTTCCTGGTCGCGAGCCTGCTCGCGAGCATCGCACCGTCGCTGCCGCTGCTGGTGCTGGCGCGCTGGCTGCAGGCGATGGGCGCCAGCGTCGCCACCGTCGTGACGCGCGCGATCGTGCGCGACTCCTACGAGCCCGAGCCGGCGGCCGTCGCCCTCGCCTTCATCACCGCCGTGATGGGGCTCTCGCCCGTGGTGGCGCCGCTGGTCGGCGGCGTGGTGTCGGCCGCGCTCGGCTGGCGCGCGGTGTTCTGGATGCATGCGGCGATGGCAGCACTGCTGCTGGCGCTGATCTTCGTCAGGCTGCGCGAGACGCGGCCGGCGGGCTCCCGGCCGATGTCCTTCGGCGAGCTGCTGCAGGGCTTCGGTCGGCTGCTGCGCGAGCGGCGCTTCCTCGGCTATTCGCTGACCTACAGCTTCGTCAGCGGGGCGTCCTTCATCTTCATCACCGTCGGCGCGGCGCTGTTCGAGCGGCTGTTCGGCATGACCGCCGCGCAGTTCGGCACGCTGTGGGCCGCCTTCGCCGGCTGCTACGTGCTCGGCGCCGCCTCGGCTGGCGCGCTCTCGAGGCGCTATGGCACGCGGCGCGTGGCGCGTGCCGGCATCACGCTGAACCTGCTCGCAGCCGGCGTGTTCGGCGTCGCGGCGCTCTGGCCGGAGCCCCGGCTCGCCGCCTTCGTCGGCGCGCTCGCGCTGCAGTCGACCTCCAACGGCTTGGTGTCGCCGCTGGCGCTCGCCGGCGCGGTCGGCGACCATCCCTCCAGCGCCGGGATGGCCGCCGGGCTCTCCAGCTCGATCGCGATGCTGGTGTCGATGGGTTGCGCGATGCTGACCGGCATCGTCTACGACGGTCGCGCCTCGACCACGGCGATCCCGCTGGTGCTCGCCTGCGTCGCGGCGTGGTTCGCCCTGCGGACCGCGCTCGCGGGCGAGGACGCGGTCGCCGACCCGCCGCCCGCCGGCCGCCGCTGAGGCGGCGGGTCGCGTGCTAGAGTCGCCCCGCACCGCATCCCTGCCGCGCTCCAAGACGCATGAACGCTTCCACCGGCTCGCTGCCCATCCGCAAGGGCTTCGTCGACGTCCCCTCCGGCCAGGTCCACTATCGCGCCGCCGGCTATGGGCCACCGGTGGTGCTGCTGCACGACTCGCCGCGTTCCTCGGTGATGCACACGGGGATGCTGCAGGCGCTCGCCGGCGAGTTCACCGCGATCGCGATCGACACGCCGGGCTACGGCCACTCGACGCCGCTGCCGGCGGAGCCAGTGCCCACGATCCCCGACTATGCCCGGGCGCTCGCCGCGACCCTGGAGGCCTTCGGCATCGCGCGCTGTCCCGTCTACGGCTTCCACACCAGCTCCAAGATCAACCTGCAGTTCGCGGTCGACCACCCGGACCGCGTGTCGCTCGCCATCCTCGACGGCCTGAGCCTGCCGCCGGGCGGCCCCGGGGAAGACTTCATCGCGCGCTACATGAAGCCCTACGTCGTGCTGGAGGACGGCAGCCACCTCGCCTCGAGCTGGGCGCGCGGACGCGACCTGTTCCGCTTCTTCCCGTGGTTCGACACCCGGCCCCAGGCGCGCCTGCCGCTCGACCAGCCCGACGAGAAGTTCCTGCATCGCTACGTGCTCGACATGCTGTTGTCGGGCCCGCATTACTCGGCCGCCTACGCCGCGGCGATGCGCTACCTCGCGCTGCCGCAGGTCGAGCGCGTGCGCGCGCGCACGGTGTTCATGTGCCGCGACAACGACCCGCTCTACCCCTACCTCGATGCGTTGCCGCGGGAACTGCCGCCGGGCTGCAGCATCGAGCGCCTGCCCGGCGACCGCGACACCTGGGCGGAGCGGGTGATCGCGCTGCTGCGCGAGGGGAGCGTCGGCGCCGAGGGCGTGGCGCCCTCGGGCATCAGCCTGCCCGACCCGCTGGCGCGGCCGCGTCCCCGGGAGACCCGCGGCTATGTCTCGCTGCCCCACGGCCAGCTGCACCTGCGACGCTTCGGCACCGGACTCGGCGCGCGTCCGGTGCTGCTGCTGCACGAGTGCCCCGGGTCCTCGGCCGGCGTGCGCGACCTCGCGGCCGCGCTCGGCGCCGACCGTACCGTCTACGCGCTCGACCTGCCCGGCGTCGGCGAGTCGGACCCGCTGCCGACGCCCGACGTGGCCCACTACGCGGCTGCGCTGCGGCAGCTGCTCGACGTGCTCGGCCTCGCCCAGGTGGACGTGGTCGCGGAGTTCACCTCGGTGCCGTTCGCGGTCGAGCTCGCGCGCACCGCGGCCAACCGCGTCCATGCGCTCGGGCTCGACGGCACCTGGCTGCCCGGCGCAGCCGAGCGCCGCGCCCTGTGGCGGCAGTACTGCCCACCGCTCGCGCCCAGGACCGACGGCACCCACCTGCTCTCGCTCTGGCATCGCATCCGCGACCAGGAGCTGAGCTGGCCCTGGTTCGAGCGCAGCGCCGCCGGTATCCGGCGACGCGCGGCGCCGATCGACGGCCAGCGCCTGACGGCGATCGTCACCGACCTCGCGCTGCAGCCCTCGAGCTATGGCGACGCGGCGCTGGCCGCGCTCGAACACGACCTGAAGCCCGCACTCGACGCCGTCGCCCAGCCGGTGCTGCTGCTCGAGGATGCGGCCGACGTACGCTACCAGTGGACCGCCCGCGTCGCCCGGCGCCTCGGTCGTGCGTCGCGTGTGCCGCGTGCCCCGGACGCGGCCGAGCGTGCCGTCGCGCTGCGGCAGTGGTTCGATGCGCCCTCGGTCCGCCGTGCGGGCCCTTGAGCACGCGCCTCGCATACTCGGCGTCGATGCACAAAGCGCTGGCGATTTCCACTCTTGCGCCGTGGCGTGGTGGCGCATAGCGTGACGTTCGCGCGGTCACCGCAAGGACTGGCGCGCGACGGCTGACAGCGTCGCGCGCCAGGATCGCGGGCAAGGGCCCAGGCACTCAGGGTGTGGCTGGGCCTTTTGCCTTTCTGCTCGTTGCCCCGACCGTTCGCCACGGGAACGGGCTGCAACGAGGATGGGCGGCCGCGACTTCCCGACGCGCCGCACGGCCGCACCAGCCGCGCTCCGCTGTGGCACATTGGTGCGAACGGCAACAGCGAGCCATCCGCATGCGCCAACCGAGGGCCCGTTCCGCCTTGCATCGCGAGCAGGACGCGAGCCGCAAGAACGCGCCCCTCGTGTCCGACATCCGCCTGCTCGGGCGGATCCTCGGCGACGTCATCCGCGAGCAGGACGGCGCGCCGGCGTTCGAGCTCGTCGAGCGCGTGCGCCGCCTGTCCGTCGCCTATCGCCTCAAGGCCGACCAGGCCGCCGGTCGCCGGCTGGATCGCCTGCTGCGCAGCCTCACGATCGACCAGGCCGTCAGCGTGATCCGTGCGTTCACCTACTTCTCGCACCTCGCCAACATCGCCGAGGATCATCACCACATCCGGCGCCGGCTGCTGCACGAGCGCGCCGGGCGCACGCAGCCCGGCTCGATCGCACGCACGCTCGCGCGCCTGCGCCGCGCCGGCGTCGGTCCCGCGAAGCTCGCCCGCACGCTCGCCGGCGCGATGGTCTCGCCGGTGCTGACCGCGCATCCGACCGAGGTGCAGCGCAAGAGCGTGCTCGACGCCGAGCGTGCGATCGCGCGGCGACTCGCCGCGCGCGACGCCTTGCGGCGCCGCGACGAGCTCGACGCCAACGAGCGCCAGGTCCGCGCCCACGTCACGCAGTTGTGGCAGACCCGCATGCTGCGCGAGGCGCGGCCGACCGTCATCGACGAGATCGACAACGCCCTGAGCTACTACCCGCTCACCTTCCTGCGCGAGATCCCGCGCCTGTACGCCGACCTCGAGCAGGCGGTCCCGGGCCACCGCGTGCCGCCCTTCCTGCGGATGGGCCACTGGATCGGCGGCGACCGCGACGGCAACCCGAACGTCACCGCCGACACCCAGCGGGCGGCCCTGCAGCGCCAGAGCGCGCTCGCCCTGCGCCACTACCTCGCCGAGGTCCACGAGCTCGGCAGCGAGCTGTCGATGTCCACCCTGCTCACCGCGATCACCCCGGCGATGGCGGCCCTCGCCGCACGCTCGCCCGACCGCAGCGAGCATCGGGTCGACGAGCCGTACCGGCGCGCGCTGATCGGCATCTACTCGCGGCTGTCGGCCACGCTGGCGCGCCTCGCCGACGGCAATCCGCCGCGCCCGGCGCGGGGCGCAGCGGTCCCCTATGCGTCCGCGGACGAGTTCGACGCGGACCTCGGGGTGATCGAGGCCTCGCTGCGCACCCATGCCGCCGCGGCGCTGGTGCCGATGCGCCTCGCCCCGCTGCGGCGCGCGGTGCAGGTGTTCGGCTTCCATCTCGCCTCGCTCGACCTGCGCCAGTCATCCGACCGGCACGAGGCGGTCGTCGCGGAGCTGCTGCGGGTCGCCGGGCTCGAGGCCGACTACGGCGGGCTCGGGGAAGAGGCGCGGCGCGAGCGGCTGGTCGCTTGCCTGCGCGACGTGCGCCCGCTGCGCGTGCCCGGCGCACGCTACACGCAGGGCACTCGGGACGAGCTGGCCGTGTTCGACACCGCCGCCGCGAACCTCGTGCGCTATGGGCCGGCCGCGATCCGCCAGTCGATCATCTCGCACACCGAGTCGGCGAGCGACCTGCTGGAACTGCTGCTGCTCCTCAAGGAGAGCGGGCTGATGAGCGGTACGCTGGACGGGCGCGCGCACTGCCGCCTGCTGATCGTGCCGCTGTTCGAGACCATCGCAGACCTGCGGCGCTCGGCAGCGGTGCTGCGCGACTTCCACGCCGTGCCCGGGATCCTGCCGATGATCGCGCGCAGCGGCAGCGTGCAGGAGGTCATGATCGGCTACAGCGACAGCAACAAGGACGGCGGGCTGCTGGCGAGCAACTGGGAGCTCTACTGCGCGGAGCTCGCGCTGGTCGCCCTGTTCGCGCCGCTACAGGAGTCGCACGGCATCTCGCTGCGCCTCTTCCACGGGCGCGGCGGCACGGTGGGGCGCGGCGGCGGCCCGAGCTACGAGGCGATCCTCGCCCAGCCCCCGGGCACCGTCCGCGGCCAGATCCGCCTCACCGAGCAGGGCGAGGTGATCGGCGCCAAGTACAGCCACCCGGACATCGGGCGCCGCAACCTCGAGACCCTGGTCGCCGCCACCCTCGAGGCGACCCTGCTGAACCGGGAGCATGCGGTCGACGCGGCGTTCCACGAGGCCGCGGCCGGCCTCAGCGAGCTGAGCTTCCACGCCTACCGCGACCTGGTGCACGGCGACGCCGCCTTCCCGGCCTATTTCTTCGAGTCCACGCCGATCCGCGAGATCGCCGAGCTGAACATCGGGTCGCGGCCGGCCGCCCGCACCGCGTCGGGCCGCATCGAGGACCTGCGCGCGATCCCCTGGGCGTTCTCCTGGGGCCAGTGCCGGCTGGCGCTACCGGGCTGGTATGGGTTCGGCAGTGCGGTCGAGGGCTGGCTGGACGCCGCGGACGGGCCGCGATCCAGGGCGCAGCGCCTCGGGCTACTGCGTCGCATGCACCGCGAGTGGCCGTTCTTCCGCACCCTGCTCTCGAACCTCGACATGGTGCTGGCGAAGTCCGACCTCGGCATCGCGGCCCGCTACGCGACGCTGGTGACGGACCGCAAGGCGGCCCGGCGGATCTTCGGCCGGCTGCAGGCCGAGTGGCGGCGCACCAGCCACTGGCTCGGCGAGGTCACTGGCGAGCCGCGCCGATTGCAGTCGAACCCGGCGCTCGCCCGCTCGATCGCCCACCGCTTTCCCTACCTCGACCCGTTGAACCACCTGCAGGTGGACCTGGTGCGCCGCCTGCGCGGCGGCGGCGTTCCCGAGCTGGAACTCGCCCGGCTGAAGCGCGGCATCCACATCTCGATCAACGGCATCGCGACGGGCTTGAGGAATTCGGGCTAGCGCGCGACAGTCGACCGTGGCACCCACCGCCGCGTGCCGGGGCTCACCGCCGTGCGCAGCCCCCCGTCTTCTCCACCGACCGAGCCCCCGGAGCACCGACCATGGAGCAGGCCGTGACCACCGACACCGACTCCGCGCGGAACCAGTGCGCAGTGGCACTCAGCGGCGCGACCCGCGGCGGCCGGCTGCGCCGCCGCGCCCGGCGCAGCGCCCTGCTGGCCACCCTCGGCCTGCTCGCGACGGGTCCGGCCGTCGCCGCCGAGTACCAGCCCGAGCCCTACCAGTCGGGCAAGGACGTGGTGTGGGTGCCGAGCTCGGAAGCGCTGGTGAATGCGATGCTCGACATGGCGAAGCTCGGGCCGCAGGACTACCTCGTGGACCTCGGCTCGGGCGACGGCATCACGGTGATCACCGCCGCGCGGCGCGGCGCGCGGGCGCTCGGCATCGAGTTCAACCCCGACCTCGTGGCCCTGTCGCGGCGCAATGCCGAGAAGGCGGGCGTCGCCGCGCGGGCGAGCTTCGTCCAGGGCGACATCTTCGCGTCGGACTTCTCCTCGGCCACGGTGGTCTCGCTGTTCCTGCTGCAGGAGCTGAACCTGCGGCTGCGGCCCACGCTGTTGGCGATGAAGCCCGGTACGCGCATCGTCTCGAATACCTTCGACATGGGCGAGTGGCAGCCGGACGAGACCACGACCCGGGCGCCGGACTGCACCAGCTTCTGCACCGCCTATCGCTGGACCGTCCCGGCGCAGGTCGCGGGCACCTGGCGGCTCGGCGCGGGCGAGCTCGCCCTGGCGCAGTCGTTCCAGGTGCTCGACGGCAGCCTCGAGCTCGGCGGCGGGCGGCTGCCGCTGACCGACGCGCGCCTCGACGGCGCGCGTATCCGCTTCACGGCCGGCGGACGCCGCTACGTCGGCGAGGTCGACGGCGACTCGATGCAGGGCACCGCCGACGACGGGCGGCCGTGGCGGGCGACCCGCGCGCCGGGCCGGTAGCAGGGCCGCGCACCGCGCCGGGGAGCGGCGCGGCGCCGCCCATGCGGCCTCAGGCGTCGACCCAGCCCGACGGCGTATGGCGCTCGACGCGCGACTCGCCCGGCTCGATGCGCAGCAGGAACAGCCAGCCATGCTCGAGCAGCTGGCGCACGATCGCGTGCTTGGCGATCACGGCGTCGATGCGCTCGCGCGGCGCCTCGATGAACACGCTCAGGCGCAGCGGGGTGTGCATCAGGCGCTCGCCGTCGTGGATCGATTGCCAGGGCAGGCCGATCCGCAGGTCGCCGCCGTTGCCCTCGAACACGCCGAGCCGGCCGCCGACGACGTTGTGCAGCACCTTGTTGCCGCTGCCGTAGCGCCGGTTGTCGACCGTCGAGGCGTAGTACTGCATGTTGATCCAGTGCGTGACCACCATCGGCGCGGTCATGATCAGTTCGAGCACGCCGTTGCTCTCGTCGCCCCGCCAGTCGTAGTCGTGCAGGAACGAGCGGCCGGCGAGGTTCATGCCGCGCGTGCGCTCGCGCGGGCCGACCACGAAGGCCGCGCAGTCGGCGAGCGCCCACTCGGGCCGCACCTCGGACCAGTCGTTGGCACGCTCCCGCACCGCGCGCTCGAGCGCGGCCGGGTCGCCCGCGAGGCCGCCGAGGCCGAGCCGCGGCGCGCGCTCGGCGCGGGCACGCTCGCCGGCGGCGCGCAGCCAGCCGCGCAGCCGCTCGAGGTCCGGGCGGTGCGACGCCGGCACGAGGTCGACGTCGTACAGGTCGACGTCGTCGACCGTCGTGTTGTGCTGTCCCGCGAGGAACCAGGTGGTCTCGGGGATCGCGAGCCCCGCGGCCTGCAGACGCGAGCGCACCGCCGGGTCGTTGAGCAGCGCCGCGAGCGAGCGCGAGTTGACCTCGCCCGTCTGGCCGCAGCAGGCGCCGCAATCGAGCCCGGCCGCGTGGGGGTTGTTGGCGCTCTGGCTGCCATGGCCGGCGAGCAGCACCAGCCGCGAGAATCCCCCGCGCAGGCTCATCGCGCCCAGCACCTTGCCGGCGAGGTCCGCGCCGGCATCGGCCGCGGCCGCGGCGTCGGGGCCGAGGTCGAGCACCGGCCGCACCCGCGCCGCCTCCTCGGCCGGCAGGCCGAAGCGGTCGATCGCCGCCGCGGCGCCGCGATTGGCGAGGCTGCGGCGCAGCAGCTTCGCGGCGTAGGTCCAGCCGAGCGACTCGACGAAGGTGAAGGTCGAGCTCGGGCCGGTGCGGAACGCGCCCCAGCGGCCGTCGGCCGCCAGCGCATCGCAGCGCAGCGCGGCGAGCCGCTCGCCGGCAGCGGCGTCGTCCGGCCGGTCGACCACGTCCAGCGCGGGTGCGAGGAGGCCCGGCAGCTGTGGGCGCCGCGCGGGAGTGGCGAGCGGCGCGTAGGCGATCGGCAGGCCGAAGAACCCGGCGAAGCCCGAGGTGCGCACGCCTGCGCCCGCAGCGGCCTCGAGGGCACGCCGGTACACCTCCGAGCGCACGTCGATGCAGAACACCGCGTGCACCGCGGCGGGCTCCGCCCGCGGCGTCATGTCGGCGGCGACGAGCCCCTGGACGACCCCGTCCTGGTAGGCGAACTCGCGCGCCCGCTGCAGCACCCAGTCGTGGTGCAGCGCGGACTCGACGCGCTGGAAGCGATCCGTGGCGCTGCGCCAGGCGTCGAGCAGCGCTCCGTGGGCGCTGCCGGGGCCGCGCTGGCCGTCGTCCAGCAGCAGTTCCCAGGCGGCCCGGATCGCCAGCAGCTCGACGATCGCGTCGTCGTCGCGGCCCGCGAGCCGCGCCTGCCAACGCTCGTAGGCGCACCAGGACGCCCAGCCGTTGATGCTCAGCAGCAGCGCCTCGAGGTAGGGCTCGACCGCGGCATCCGGCAGCCCGAGTCGCACGACCGCCAGCTCGAGCAAGGCGCGTGGCTCGCGCGGCAGCGCCTGGGCGCGCCGGCGCACCTCGCCGTCGCCCATCAGCAGGCGGATGCCGTGGTTGCGGGCGATCGCCGCACGCCAGCTCGAGTAGAGGCAGTCCTCGCGGACCGCTGACCAGGCAGCCTGGTGGCGGTCGAACCAGGCGGCGCAGTGCTGACTCACCTGGTGCACGACCTCGTCGCTCCAGGCCATCGCGTGGCTGAGGTCGCGCCGCGCATCGACGCAGTCGACCAGCAGCGGCAGCCGCGGGCTCGCCGGCACGTCGGCCTCGATGCGCGCCACCAGCGCCTCGACGCCGGCCGGCGAACCGAGGTCGGCCGCGGCGCGCACGAGGTGCTCGCGCGTCAGCTGGCCCGAGCGCCACTCCGCGCGCAGCCCTTCCCGGTCACCGAGGGTGGTGGCGCCACCGAGCGCCGCGAGCCGCGCCGTGGCGGCCTCGATCGGCGCATCGACGCGGCCCCACCAGGGGTTCACCGCGATGAACTGGTCGAGCGGCCAGGTCGGGGCGATGCGGCCGCAGGCGCGCTGGATCGCGGCGTCGAGCACGGCGGAGTCGGTCTGCGACTGGGGCAAGGCGCTCATCGGGCGTCTCCTGCGGCGAGCGGCGCCGCGACGGCGTGGTTCGGCGGGGTGTCGCGGCGCAGGCGCGCCGGCCACACCCGGAAGGTGAATCGGGTGAAGATCTCGTCGAGGTAGAAGCCGGCGTAGAACCAGTGGTGCAGCCGCTGCGCGAGCGCGCCGCGCGGATCGGCCGCGATCGCCACCTGGACCGCGAACACCAGCACGAAGGCGATGCCGACCGCGACCGCGAGCGCCGCCGGCGCGGCCGCGGGCGCGGCGAGGTCGAGCGCGCGGCCGGCGATGGCGTGCAGCGCGACGTACAGCAGCGCCACGCCGACCACCGCCAGCGGCACGCGCAGCAGAGCGGCGCCGCTGCGCGCGCCGCGCGGCAGGGCCAGCGGCGCGAGCGCGAGGCTCGCGACCAGCGCGAGCGCGGCGACGCCCGGGTGGGCGGCGTGCGCCCCGCCGAGCACCGAGCCCGCGGCCAGTACCGCCACGGCGCCACCGGCCGCGGCCAGGTAGGCCGCCACCGGCTTCGGCGCCGAGGCCGGGCCGGCCATCAGCCGGATCCGCGCCTGCTCGACCGTGCCACCGGCGCCGAGGAAGGCATGCGCCTTGTAGAGCGAGTGGGCGAGGATGTGCAGCAGCGCGAGCTCGGGCAGGCCGAGGCCGCACTGCATCAGCATGAAGCCCATCTGCGCGCAGGTGGACCAGGCGAGCGCCACCTTGATGCTGATGCGCGTCGTGGCGACCAGCGCCGCGAGCGCGGCGGTCGCACCGCCCACCGTGACCAGCAGCACCTGGGCGACGGTGGAGGCGGCGGTGAGGTCGGCGAGGCGGATCAGCACGAACCCGCCGAGGTTGACGATGCCGGCGTGCAGCAGCGCGGAGACCGGGGTCGGCGCCTCCATCACCTGGATCAGCCAGCCGTGCACCGGCAGCTGCGCGCACTTCAGGATCGCCGTCAGCGCGAACAGCACGGCGGCGGCCTGGATCGCCACCGGCAGCTCCGGGGACGCGGCGACGCGGGCAGCCAGTTCGTCGATCCGGAACGTGCCCCAGGCGTAGCCGACCAGCCCGACGGCCGTGAACAGCGCGAGGTCCGCGGCGCGGCTCGCGATGAACTTCTTGTGGGCGGCGATCAGCGCGGCCGGCCGGTCGTCGTAGAAGGTCAGCAGGCGGTGCAGCGCGAGGCTGGTAGCGAACCAGGCGAGAGCCATCACGACCAGGTGGTTGGTCGCGACCACGATGCCCACCGCGCCGATCGTGGCGAGCAGCGCCGGGACGTAGCGCGCCTCGCCGCGGTCACCGGCGAGGTAGCGGCGCGAGTAACGCACGATCACCCAGCCGATGAAGGCGACCAGGGCCAGCATGGCCGCGCCGGCGGTGTCGACCCGGACGAGCGCGTTGCCGACCGCGGGCGAGCCGCCGAGCCGACCGGCGACCACCAGACCGAGCGCCAGCAGGGCCAGCGCGAGGCCGGCCGCGGCGACCTGGTTGGCGACCTTCCAGCCAGGCGCGGGGCCACGCGAGGCGCCCGCCTGGGCCAGCGCGGCGCCGGCGAGCGCCAGCAGCGGCACCGCGGCGAAGGCCGCCGTGGCGATCCAAGAAAGAGTGGGACCCGTGACATCCATGACCGACCTCCCTGCCCGGGCAGCGGGCCGGCACACTATGCCGGGTCGGCCAGCATCTTAAAAATACAATTAATTGCAGTAATCGTTCTGTCTGGTCGAACGGAACCGCGTGGCCGGGGCCGCGGCCGGCGCCCCCTTCAGATCGCGCCGGCGGCCCGCAACCGGGCAATGCCCGCCGCGTCGTGACCCAGCTCGGCGAGGATCCGCTCGGTGTGCTCGCCGAGGGCCGGCACGGGGTCCATCCGCGGTGCGACGCCATCGAGCCCTGCCGGCGGCCGCAGTGCCGCGACCGGCCCGGCGGGCGTCGCGACGCTGGCCCAGCGGCCGCGTGCCGCGAGCTGCGGATGGGCCCAGACCTCCGCCATCTCGTTGACCCGGGCATTGGCGATGCCGGCCGCGTCGAGCCGCTCGACCACGGCGGCGGCGTCGAGCGTCGCGAAGCAGGCTTCGATCAGTGCGCCGAGCTCGGCGCGGGCGGCGCTGCGGCGCGCGTTGTCGGCGTAGCGCGGGTCGGTCGCGAGCTCGGGGCGGCGCAGCACGCCCTCGCAGAACCTCGCCCACTCGCGCTCGTTCTGCACCCCGAGCATCACGCGGCGCCCGTCGCCCGTGGCGAACGGACCGTAGGGGAAGATCGTGGCGTGTGCGGCGCCGGTCCGCGCCGGCGCGGGCGCGCCGTCGAAGGCGTAGTACAGCGGGAAACCCATCCACTCGGCCATCGTCTCGAGCAACGCCACGTCGATGCGCGCCCCACGGCCGGTGCGGGCGCGCTGCAGCAAGGCCGCCAGGATGCTGCTGTAGGCGTACATGCCGGCGGAGATGTCGGCGATCGAGGCGCCGGACTTGCTCGGCGTCTCCGGCGTGCCGGTCACCGACAGGAAGCCCGCCTCGGACTGGACCAGCAGGTCGTAGGCCTTCTTGTCGACGTAGGGGCCGGTGCTGCCGTAGCCGGAGATGTCGCAGACGATGAGCCGCGGATGCCGGGGTGCGAGCGTCGCGTAGTCGAGGCCGAGGCGGGTCGCGGCACCCGGCGCGAGGTTCTGCACGAGCACGTCGGCACGCTCCACCAGGCGCGCCAGGATCGCGCGGCCCTCCGGGTGCTTGACGTCGAGCGTCAGGCTCTCCTTCGATCGGTTGGTCCAGACGAAGTGCGACGACAGGCCGCGGACGCGCGCATCGTAGGCGCGCGCGAAGTCGCCGCTGCCCGGGCGCTCGACCTTGATGACGCGGGCACCGAGGTCGGCGAGCTGGCGCGTGCAGAACGGCGCGGCGATCGCGTGCTCGAGCGCGAGGACCGTCACGCCGTCGAGTGGCCGGCCGGCTGCTGCGTCGTTCATGGCCACCCCGTGGGATGCAGGTCCCGCGCGCGCCCGACGTCCGCCGTGCTCAGAAGGAGCGCGGCAGCCCGAGCTGGTGCTCGGCGATGTAGGAGAGGATCAGGTTGGTCGAGATCGGCGCCACCTGGTAGAGCCGCGTCTCGCGGAACTTGCGCTCGACGTCGTACTCGGCCGCGAAGCCGAACCCGCCGTGGGTCTGCAGGCAGGCATTGGCCGCCTCCCAGGAGGCCTTGGCCGCGAGCAGCTTGGCCATGTTGGCCTCGGCGCCACAGGGCTTCTGGGCGTCGTAGAGCTCGCAGGCGCGGAAGCGCATCAGGCTCGCGGCCTCGGTCTCGATCCAGGACTCGGCGATGGGGAACTGCACCGCCTGGTTCTGGCCGATCGGGCGGTCGAACACGCGCCGCTCGTTCGCATACTTCGTGGCCCGCGCGACGAACCAGTAGGCGTCGCCGATGCACTCGGCGGCGATCAGCACGCGCTCGGCGTTGAGGCCGTCGAGGATGTACCTGAACCCCTTGCCTTCCTCGCCGATCAGGCTGTCGGCCGGGATCTCGAGGTTGTCGAAGAACAGCTCGTTGGTCTCGTGGTTGACCATGTTCGGGATCGCGCGCACCTGCAGGCCACGGCCCACCGCCTCCCGCAGGTCGACGAGGAACACCGACAGCCCGTCGGACTTGCGCTTGACCTCGGCGAGCGGCGTGGTGCGTGCCAGCAGGATCATCAGGTCCGAGTGCTGCACGCGCGAGATCCAGACCTTCTGGCCGTTGACGACGTAGCGGTCGCCCTTGCGGACTGCGGTGGTCTTCAGCCGGGTGGTGTCGGTCCCGGTGGTCGGCTCGGTGACCGCCATCGACTGCATGCGCAACTCGCCGGCGGCGAGCTTCGGCAGCACGTCGCGGCGCTGGCGCTCGCTGCCGTGGCGCACCAGGATGTTCATGACGTACATCTGGCCGTGGCAGGCGCCGGAGTTGCCACCGGAGCGGTTGATCTCCTCCATGATGACCGAGGCCTCGGCGAGCGAGAGGCCCGAGCCGCCATACTCCTGCGGGATCAGCGCCGCGAGCCAGCCCGCCTTGGTCAGCGCCTCGACGAACTCCTCGGGGTAGGCGCGGTCCGCGTCGACTTTCCGGAAGTATTCGTCGGGGAACTGCGCGCACAGGGCACGCACCGCGGAGCGGATCTCTTCGTAGTCGTCGTCTCGGGCGATCATCGGGCAGGCTCACCGCTGGGTCGGAGGAAGGACGCGGGCGCGTGGCGGCAGGACCTGCCCGCCGGCACGCGCGGCGGGCGCGAGTCTAGCATCGGGTCCCGGACACGGTGCCCGGATGCCGGAGCCGTGGCGCGGGCGCGTCCGACGCGCGGCGTCGCCTCGCCCCTGCGCCGGCGGCGGCCGCCGGCAGGCCGTGCGGCCGGCCGGGCCTCAGGCCTGCTCCGGTCCCACGCGTACCAGCGCCTTGCCGAAATTGCCGCCACGCATCAGGCGACAGAAAGCCTCGGGCGCGCTCCCCAGTCCCTCGGCGACGTCCTCGCGCCAGCGGAACTCGCCCTTGCGGATCCAGCCGCCGATCGTGCGCGTCATCTCCGGCAGGCGGTGCAGGTGGTCGTAGACCACGAGACCCTTCAGGGTCGCACGCGCACCGACGACCGGGCCGAGCCAAGGCCCAGGCGGCGGCTGGTCCATGCTGTAGGCCTCGATCATCCCGCAGAGGACGATGCGCGCGCCCATCGCGAGGTTGCGGATCACGGCCACCAGCGTGTCGCCGGCGACGTTGTCGAAGTAGACGTCGATGCCGTCCGGGCAGGCGGCCTTGAGCTGCGCAGCAAGGTCGCCGGTCTTGTAGTTCACGCAGGCATCGAAGCGCAGTTCGTTCACCGCGTAGTCGCACTTCTCCGCCGAGCCGGCGATGCCGACCACGCGTGCACCCATGTGGCGCGCCACCTGGCCGGCGGTGCTGCCGACCGGGCCGGTGCAGGCCGAGACCACGAAGGTCTGGCCGGGCCGCGGCTCGCCGAGGTACACCGTGCCGGCCCAGCCGGTGAGGCCGGGCATGCCGAGCACGCCGAGGGCCGTCGAGACGGGCGCGACGGCGGGATCGAGCTTGCGCACCCCCTGCCCGGCCGACAGCGCGTACTGCTGCCAGCCATTGCGCACGGCGACGTACTCGCCCGGGCGGTAGTCGGGGTGGTGCGACTCGAGCACTTGCGCCACGGTCTCGCCGACCATCACGTCGCCCGGCGCGAGCCGGTCGGCGTAGATCTGGCTGTTCTTCATCACGTTGCGGTAGTACGGGTCGAGCGAGAGGTAGACCGTGCGCGACAGGAACTGCCCGGGACCGGGCGACGGGATCGCGGTCTCGTCACTGCCGAAGTCCTCGGGCACCGGCAGGCCACGCGGGGAGCGAGCGAAGGTGATGCGGCGGTTGCGGTCGGGCATGTGGGGCACCGTCCCCCCCGGGTCTCGGGGTTCGCGCGGTTCAGAGACGGCTCCGGGGCCACCTGGGCCCCGGAGCACGCGGTCGACGGGGTCGGCGCAGGTTCAGAGCTGGCCCAGCACGTAGTCGGCGGCCGAGACCTTGAACTGGCCCTTGTCCTCGACATTGACGTGGGTCGCGACGCCATCCTTGACGATGATCGCGAAGCGCTGTCCGCGCACGCCCATGCCGAAGCCCCGGGCATCCAGCTCGAGGCCCAGTGCCTTGGAATAGTCGCCGTTACCGTCGGCGAGCATCGTGACCTTGTCGCCGACCCCTCCCGCCTTGCCCCAGGCGTTCATCACGAACACGTCGTTGACGGCCATGCAGGCGATCGTGTCGACACCCTTGGACTTGATGGCGTCGGCGTGCTGCACGAAGCCCGGCAGGTGCTTGGCGTCGCACGTCGGGGTGAAGGCGCCCGGGACGGAGAACAGGACGACCGTCTTGCCCTTGAAGAGCTGGTCGGTGCTGATGTCCTGGGGACCGTCCTTGGTCATCGTCTTCAGCGTGCCCGTGGGCATGCGATCGCCGGCTTTGATGGTCATGTCCTTGATCTCCGGGTTGAACGAAGCGGTGGAGTCTAGCCCAAAAGCAGAGGGCCCGGTCTCCCGGGCCCCCACCGTGCCGGCCTCCGCAACCGGCTCAGGCGTACGGGCGGTGCAGGTACTGCCCGATCGGCTTGCCGACCGCATTGCCGTCGGCGTAGATCGTCTTGCCACGCAGGATCGTGCGGGTCACGGTCGCCTTCATCTCGAAGCCCTCGAACACCGAGTAGCCCTGCGACGACTCGGAGTGCTTGCCACCGGCGACGAAGCTCTTGTTCGGGTCGACCAGCGCGATGTCGGCGTCGAAGCCCGGCGCGATGTCGCCCTTGGCCTTCAGGCCGAAGCGCTTGGCGGGGTTGTAGGACAGCAGCTCGGCCATGCGGTTGTACGACAGTCCGCGCGGCTTGCCCTCGGTGATCAGCGCCGTGAGCATGTACTCGGTGCCGCCGAAGCCGGACTTCGCCTGGAAGATGTCCTTGCGGCCGTTCTTGCCCACCTTCTTCTCGGTCTTGCAGCAGGCGTGGTCGGAACAGACCCAGTCGAGCTTGCCGTCGAGCAGGTTCTCCCAGAGGAACTCGACGTCGGCGCGCGAGCGGATCGGCGGGTTCACCTTGGCGAAGCTGCCGACCTTCGAGTCGTAGTCGAGGCAGAGGTGGCCGATCGTGACTTCGCGGCGGAAGTTGACGTGCGGGAAGCACTTGGCCATCAGCAGCGCCGCCTCGACCGCCTTGCGCGAGGTCAGGTGCAGCAGGTTGATGTTGAGGCAGTTGGTCTCGTGCGCGAGGTAGGAGGCGATCGTGATCGCGAGGCCCTCGGAGTGCGGCGGGCGCGCGGCACTGTAGGCCTTGAGGCCGGTCAGCGGCTTGCAGTCGACGCATTCGGGGTCGTGCGTGACGCCGGTGAGGTAGGTGTCGAGGTCGGTGACCTTGGCGCCGCCCTGCACCATCTTGGTGTAGGCGCTGAGGATGTCGGCGAGCTCGCAGTGCAGCGACAGCGAGATCGAGTCCTTGAGCTTGGGGTTGCGCAGCATCGCGCGCTGCACGCCGCGCATCACGAACTCGAAGTGCGCGATGTCGTACTTCTCGTCCTCGCCGATCATCAGGAACTCGCGCTGCGAGTTCGAGGCGCCGTGCAGGCCGTAGCCGCCGTAGAACATGAAGATCTTGAAGGACGTGACGCCGTACTTCTGGATCAGCATGTCGATCTCGCCGATGTGCGTGCGATCGAGCGGCGCGAGGTGGTAGGCGTAGTCGACCCAGAAGCGGTCCTTGGAGATGTCGAGCACCTCGGGGTAGACCTTGGCGTAGGGGCCGCCCTTCTCCATGTAGTAGCCGCCGGTGCGCATGTAGTTGAGGCTGGTGGTGACGCCACCCTGCGCGGCCGCGAGGCTCTCGGAATAGGCGTCGTTGCCGAGCGGGCCGTAGATGCCGGCGTGCATGTGCGGGTCGACGCAGCCCGGGAAGGCGAGCTGGTCCTTGCCGTCGAGCACCTCGGCGGCTTCCTGGGCCTTGATGCCCTTGGCGACCTTGGCGATCTTGCCGTCCTTGACCGCGATGTCCATCTTCTCGACGGTGGTCTTGCGCGGGCGCACGACCCGCACGTTCTTGACCAGCAGGTCGTACTTCTTCGCAGTCTCAGCCATTTCGATAACCCCTGAATTGAAGACCCGGACGAGGACCCCGAAAACGATGCCGGCTGCCGGCGCTCACCCGAGCAGGAACAGCGACAGCGGCGGCCAGAGCGCCACCACGGCGAGGCCGGCGAGCATCAGCGCGATGAACGGCAGCACGGCCTTGCAGATGAACCAGAAATTCTCCCGGAAAGCGGTCATCGCGACGATGAGATTGAGTCCCATCGGCGGCGTGAGGTAACCGATCTCGAGGTTCACGGTCATCATTATGCCGAAGTGCACGGGGTGCATGCCCTGCGCCTCGGCCACTGGCTGCAGAATGGGCGCGAGGATCAGGATCGCCGAGCCGATGTCCATCAGGCACCCGACCACGAGCAGCAGCAGGTTGGTCGCGAGCACGAAGGTGCCGGGGCCGTCGAACACCTGCCCGAGCAGCGCCACCATCTGCGCCGGCACCTGCTCGAAGGTCAGGAACTTGTTGAGCGCCAGCGCCATCATCAGCACC
The DNA here is from genome assembly GCA_025458905.1 of Steroidobacteraceae bacterium. Taxonomy (GTDB): domain Bacteria; phylum Pseudomonadota; class Gammaproteobacteria; order Steroidobacterales; family Steroidobacteraceae; genus UBA964. The sequence continues at coordinate 33,733 of JALORN010000007.1, read as the reverse complement.
GGGAACAGGCCGCCGAGCAGCCGCGTGGTCTCGGTCGTGACGCGCAGCAGCCCGCGCGCGTCGAGCCGCCGGTAGACGAACAGCTCGACGACGATCGCGTAGACGACGGCGATCGAGGCCGACTCGGTCGCGGTGAACAGGCCCGAATAGATCCCGCCCAGGATCAGCACCGGCATCAGCAATGCCCAGATGCCGCTGCGCAGCGCCGCGAGCAGCTCGGCGAGCTGCCACTCGCCACTGCGCAGCCGCCAGTTCACCACCACGGCATGGGCCGCGAACAGCCCGAGCAGCAGCAGGCCCGGGCCGACCCCGGCGAGGAACAGGTCGGAGATCGAGGTGCCGGTCATCACGCCGTAGAGGATCAGCGGGATCGACGGCGGGATGATGATGCCGAGCGTCGCGCCCGCGCAGATCAGACCCAGCGAGAACGACTTCGGGTAGCCGGCGGCGAGCAGCGCCGGGTACATCACCGTGCCCACGGCCAGCAGCGTCACCGTGCTCGAGCCGACGATCGCGGCGAACAGGCCGCAGGAGAGGCACGTGGCGACGGCGAGCCCGCCGGGGATCGGCCCCGCCACCGCGCGCATCACCCTCACCAGCTGGCCCGCGATCGAACCCTCGGCCATGATCGCGCCGGCCAGCATGTAGAGGGGGATCGGCAGCAGGACGTCCTGGTTCAGCGCGTCCCAGCCGTCCAGCACGATGTTGTCGATGCGCCCGTCGCCCCAGACGACGTAGACGAAGATCACCGCCGCCGCCAGCACGAACACCACGTACTGGCGCAGCGCGAGCAGCGCCAGGACCAGCCCCGCGAGCAGCAGCCCGTTCATCGCGCCGGCGCCTCGAGCGTCGCCTCGTCGCGCTCCACCGGGCGCAGCACCGGGAAGGCGGCGAAGATCGCGTGGCGCAGCGTGCCGAGCAGGAACGCGAGCGGCAGCGAGAGCTGCACCGGCCAGGTGAGCCAGCGCAGCACGATCGAGCGATCCTGCAGCTCGACGGTCTCGCGCACCACCAGGATCGCGATCCACGCGAGCACCGCGAAGCCGAGCGCGGTGAGCCCTTCCTGGATGCGCGTCAGCACGCCATCCCAGCGCGACGGGAACACGCGGTCGAAGAAACGCGGCCGGAGGTGGGTCCCGTCGGCGGACGCGACGCCGATGCCGACGATCGTCAGCACGATGTTGGCGAACACGCCGACCTCGCGCGCCCAGATGATCCCGCTGCCGCTGATCCAGCGCCACGCCACGTCGGCGAAGATCACGAGCACGAGGATCACGAACGCCGCGGTGGTCAGCGCCACCTCGCCGGCACGCAGCGCCGCCAGCAGCCGCACCAGGCCGGCGGGGGGCGCCGCGGCCGGCGTCCTCATCGGCGCGCTTCTCCCCGCGTCAGGTCGCGCGCGACCCGGAAGCCGAAGTAGCTGTAGTGGGCGTCCAGCGGGTCGCGGCCGCGGAAGCTCACGCGCTGCCGGCTCGGCCGCGTCATCCAGCCACCGCCGCGCACCGACCAGAGCTTGCAGTCGGGCGCCGGCGGCTCGGCGCGCCCGTCGCGCGGCGTCCGCCCGTAGGGCTCGCGGTAGCAATCGGCGGTCCACTCCCAGGCGTTGCCGACCATGTCGTGCAGGCCGAAGGCGTTCGGCTGCAGGCGCCCGACCGGCGCGATCTCCCGGAAGCCGTCGTCGCAATCGGCGAAGCCCCAGCCGAAGTCGAGGTGCCTGCGCGCCGACCGATCGTAGAGGTTCGCGTAGGTGCAACCGTTGTCGATGTTCGCGCCCCAGTGATACGGCCCCGTGCTGCCGGCCCGCGCCGCGTATTCCCACTCGGCCTCGCTCGGCAGGCGGTAGGGCTTGCCGGTGGCGGCGGCCAGCCAGCGCACGTAGGCGAGCGCATCCTCGTGGCCGATGCAGACCACCGGCAGGTCGTCGCGCAGCGGCTCGGTGAATCCTGGGTCGCGCCAGCCCTTGGCGGGGTCGTCGCGCCACTCGACGCGGCCGGTGGGCCCGATACCCGCCTCCTGCACTCGACAGCCCGGCGGCACGCGATGGCCGGTGGCCTCCACGAAGCGCCGGAACTGCGCGACCGTCACCTCGGTGCGGCCGAGCGCGAACGCGCGGCGTATGGTGACGCGGCGCACGGGGCCCTCCGGGCGGTTCTTCTCGCCGTCGTTCGAGCCCATCTCGAAGCGACCGGCCGGCACCACGAGGAGCTCTGGACAGTCGGGACAGTCCTGCAGGCGCCTCGGCGGCGTGGCCGTCGCCCCCGTCGGCGGGCCGGCAGCGCTCGCCGGCGCAGCGGTGGCGGGCGCCACCGTGGCGGACGACGCCAGCGGCGCGCCGACCAGCAGCAGCAGCAACATCACCCACGGCCGCCAGGCCCGCATCTTCAGCGCCCTGCCGCCTTGCGGCGCCGCTCGTCGAGCGTGCGCTTGAAGAACGTCCAGCTGGTCTCGTCAGGCTCGGTGAATTTCTCGGGCGCCTCGAGGTACTTCGGGTTGTCCCTGGCGATGTACTCGCGCAGCCGCGGGGGCAGGCCGTCGAGCCCGTTCACCGGCTTGAAGGCGCGGCTGTGGTAGACGAGGTAGCCCTGGTGCGCGCCCATCTCCATCCACGGCAGCCAGGGCCCGAAGCGCGTCCAGGTACCGGTGCTCGGGATCGAGGTGAGCCTGGGGTTCTCGAGCTGGTCGCGGCGGATGAAGGTGGTGAACATCTCCATCGCCTCGTAGAAGTCGCCGCTGGAGTGGATGCCGTAGGTCGCGCGGTCGAGCGGGTTCGGGTAGCGCAGCGGCACCTCGCGATGGAACACGATGTCGTCGCCCGAGACGTCGATCTCGTAGTTGGCGTTCTGCACCGTGAAGCGGCGGTTCACCGGGTCGTTCTGGATCGGCATCACCTCGACTTCTCGCTGCAGCCAGGGGTTGAACCAGCGGCGGATCACCTCGCCGGTCTTCAGGTCGGTGTAGTAGCCGATCTCGCGGTGCAGGCGCAGGTAGCCGCCGTCGATCTTCTCGTAGCGCGACATGCCGACGACCTCGAGGCCGAACAGCGGCCGCGGCTTCTCGCCGGGCACGTAGCCGTAGACCTTGCCGGTGCCCCAGGTGAGCACCGGCTTGCCGCTGGTGTCGCCGTTGGCGCGCACGTAGGCCTCGAGCTTCTGCGCCGGGTCGGCGAGGTCGATGCGCGGCTTGCCGGCGGCGAGCGCATCGCGGGCGAGCAGCGGCAGCACGAGCGCGAGCAGCGTCGCGCGCAGCTCCGGGGTACGCGGCTTGGACATGCGGACGATCTCCTCGGTGAGGGACAAGGACGGACGGGCGCCGGGCTCAGGAGCGGCCCTGGGCGGGCGGGCGCAGCTGCATGTGGTACTGGTAGGCATCGGCGCGGTAGAGCGCGACCACGCGCTCGACCGGCTTGCCGCGCACGTCGAACACCACGCGGGTGAGCCGCAGCAGCGGCGCGCCGACCTCGACGCCGAGGGCACGCGCGGCCTCGACGCCGGCGAGCGTGGCGCCGATCAGCTGGTCCGCCCGCGCCACCTCGATGCCGGCCTTGGCGAGCAGCTCGAACATCGGCTGGCTGGCCATCTCCGCCTCGCTGACCCGTGCCGCGACCTCGAGCGGCACGAAGGTGGTGATCAGGCCGAGCGGCACGCCACGCAGCATGCGCACGTGCGCGGCGCGCTGCACCTGCGCGCTCACCGGCAGGTCGAGCGCGGCGCGCGTCTCCTCGTCGGGCGGCACCTCGGCGACCACGAGGTCGCGCACCTCGGTGGCCGCGCCGAGGTCGGCCACCTGGCTGCGCGCCTCGTCGAGGTCGAGCGAGGCGGCGGGCCGTGCGGCCGACATCTGCACGAACGTGCCCTTGCCCTGCTGGCGCACCAGCCAGCCCTCGCGGGAGAGGTCCTCGATGGCCTTGCGAACCGTGATCCGCGAGACGTCGAACATCCGGCACAGCTCGGGCTCAGTCGGGATCTGGTCGCCCGGGCGGTAGGTGCCGTCGCGCACCCAGGCGCGCAGCGTCACGTAGACCTGGTGGTAACGGGGCGAGGGGATCGCGCGCACGCCGGTGGCCGCGCGCGCCGCGGCCTTGCGCTTCGCGGCGCCGGGCGCGGCCGTCATCGGCGCAGCGCCGGCATCAGTCGAGCACCAGGCCGCCGGAGAGGTTCATGACCGTGCCGGTCACGAAGGCCGCGTCGGCACCGACCAGGTAGCCGATCGCATGCGCCACGTGCCGCGGCTCGCCGATCAGGCCGAGCGGCACGCTGTCGCGCAGCTTCGCCAGCACCTCGGGCGAGAAGCGGCCGGTGACCATCGGCGTGTCGATCGGTCCGGGCGCGAGGCAGTTGACGCGGATGCCCTCGCCCGCCCATTCCTTGGCGAGGTAGCGCGTCAGGTTGATCAGTCCGGCCTTGGCGACCGCATACGCCGGGCCCGAAAGCGCGCTGCCCCCGTTGATGCCGTTGGTCGAGGCGGTCAGCGTCAGGGTGCCACGGGTGCGGGCGAGCGCGGCGTGGGTCGCCTTGGCGATCATGAAGGCGGAGGTCAGGTTGACGTCGAGCACCGCCTGCCAGTCGGCGCGGCTCACCGCGTCGATCGGACCGTGGCCGGCCCGGCCGGCCAGGTGCACGACGTGGTCGATGCGGCCGAACTGCGCCAGCGCCTGCGCGACCCGCGAGGCGATCGCGGCCTCGTCGGTGACGTCGAGGCTCTCGGCGGCGAAATCCGGCTCGGCGCAGGGGATCGCCGCGAGCGCGAGGTCGGTGGCGAACACCGCCAGGCCGCGCGCCCGCAGCAGCGCCACCGTGGCGCGGCCGAGGCCGCCGGCCGCGCCCGTGACGAACGCGACCTGCCGCGACGCAGGCTGCCCCGCCGCCCCTCCGCCGATCGCGGCGCCCATCCGCGCCTCAGGCGGCCTTGCTGTGCACCAGCCGCGCGTTGATGCCGTCGAGCATCGAGAAGCGCATCTCGGCCGAGGCGCGCACGCAGGCGATCGAGCGCTGCTGCAGCTCGGGCGTGGTGGCGTAGCGCTCGGTCAGCTCGAGGCCGACGTGGGCGTGCTCGGTGTCGCCCTCGATGTGGACGTGGAAGAACTCCATGTCGTCGTCCGAGAAGCCCATCTTGCGCATCGCCTCGACGTACTTCGGGTAGAGCGTCGGCAGCTGGCCCTCGAGCGCGACCATGATGCCCGCGCAGGATTCGGACAGCGCGCGGATGCCGGCGAGCTCCCAGATCCAGGCGCGCATGGCGCGGGTGGTGGGCAGCACCTCGCCGTTCTGCTCGGCCTTGAGGATGCGCTCGTCGGAGACGCCGCAGGCGCGAGCGAACTTGCGCAGCAGGTCCGGGTGGCGCTTGCCCGGCTTGCCGGGCATCTCCTCGCCGAGCAGGTTCTCGAGCAGGTGCTGGCGCGCGTCGAGGTCCGGCAGCCGCGAGTACAGCAGCGCGAACTGCTGCGGGATCGGGTCGATGTAGTAGAAGTGCTGGATCGCCCACTCGCCGAGCTGGGCGCGCGACAGGTCGCCGGCCGCCCACGCCCGGCTGAAGGCGTGGCCGCCGCCGTGCTTGGGCTGGCGCGCCGCTTCCAGGGCCGCGAAGAATTCCTTCTGGGACATCAGCTGGGTCATCGGCTTTCTCCTTGTCGCGGTACCTGGGCCGCGAGCTTGAACTCTGAATGGCAGGCGGGGCAACAGGCGGCGGGCGCGCCGGGGCGCGTCAGCACCGGGCTGACGGGGAACCAGGTGGCGCACTGGGTGCAGCCGACCCACAGGGTGTTGCCGCGCTTCTCCCAGGCGGCACCCTGGGTGTCGCGGACGATTTCCGGCATCTGGGGACTCATGAGCGCGGCCACGCGCCCGCAGGCGCGCTCTCCAGCAGCGCGGCGGCGCGGCTTCGGGCCGCCTCCGGGACAGTCGCCACCGGCGGCACGGCGCGCGGCACGCCCGGGCGCGGCGGGGGCGGCAGCGTGGCATCGACGCCCATCTTGGAGGCGGTGACGGCGCCCTCCGGCAGCGAAGGATCGAGCGTCGAGCCGGACAGCCCGTCGATGACGATCGAGTCGCGCGACCACTGCACGCGCGTCGCGACCGCCCAGAGCATCGACTGGGGCGAGAAGAGGTCGACGTCCTCGTCGACGGCGATCACCGTCTTCAGGCGCCGGTAGGCGAGCGCCGCGGTCAGCGCATCGCGCGCCTCGCCGCGCCCGGGGTTGCGCAGCTGCAGGTAGGCATGCAGCCGCCTGCCCTCGGTCGGCACGTGCACGTTGACCAGCGACGGCGCGACTGCCTTGACCAGCTCGTACACCTTGCCCTCCATCGCCATGTTGTCGGGCACCAGCATGTCGGTGAGGCCCGAGCCGTAGTCGTGGTAGAGCGCGTCGCGGCGCAGCGTGATGCAGGCGACCTCGAAGATCGGCGCCTGCACCTGCGACCCGAGGTATCCGGTGTACTCGCCGAAGGGCCCGTCGGCCGTGTAGACGTCCGGCGGCGCATAGCCCTCGATCACGATCTCGGCGTCGGCCGGCACCATGATGCGCTCGCCGTGCAGCACCGATGGGACGAGCCGCAGCGGCTCGCCGAGCACGCCGCCGGCGGCCTTCCAGTGGCTCTCCGGGTAGCGCAGCTTGGCCTGCGTGCCGAGCAGCACCGCCGGGTGGTGGCCGATCCAGAACGCCACCGGGCAGGGCTCGCCCTTCGCCCAGAACTTGCGCAGGTTGCGGGCGTTGTGGGTCGTCGGGTACGGGAAGTAGGTCATGCGGCGCGGACCGCTGACCCAGCAGCGCTGGATCGCGGTGTTGTCGACGCCGGTGTCCGGGTCATAGGTGGTCGCGTGGGCGGCGGTGAGGTAGGGCCCCGGCTCGAGCTCGTGCTGCGTCAGCACCGGCAGCCGGAACAGGTTCGCCTCCTCGCCCTGCCACACCACCTGCTGCACCGGCGCGTCGTCGCGCGCCACGACCTCGGGGTCGATGCCGCTCTGGGTGCGGCCTGCGAACCAGCGGGCCGTCTCGCGGTGATCGGGGATGCCGAGGGCGCGCGCGGTCAGCTCGCGGCTCGCCGTGAGGTTCGTGACCACGGGGATACCCGAGCGCTCGCCGTCGGGTCGCGCGACGTCGCGGGCGAGCAGGATCGGGAACTGCCCGCGCTCGTCGAGCGCATGCTGCAGCGCGGTGAGCTCGTGGCGCGGCGACACGGGCCCGGGGATCTCCCAGACGGCGGCCGCTTCGCTGGCGAGGAAGGTTCTGAGGTCGCGCATGGATCGTCGGGCTTCGCACCGCCGGGCAGAATGGTTATATTCGCATGACGATTCGGCCGGGCTCAACCCTCTGGCGTTGGGCTCGGACGACGAGTACGGGATGGGGGCACGACCTGGCGTGACCGTGCTGGATCGTCGCGCCGTGCCTGTGGGTACAGTCGCAGCGGACCGCGCGTCCGCCCAGGGGGAAAAGCCGATGAGACATATGTTGCTGAAGGGCAACGCCAGCCTGCTGGCCGCTGCCGTGACCTTGGCGCTCGGTTCGCAGGCGGGCCAGGCGCAGGGAACCACCGCCGACGAGCCGGCGGCGCTCGACGAGATCGTCGTCACCGCGCGCAAGCGCGAGGAGTCGCTGCAGGACGTGCCGCTGTCGGTGACCGCGGTCGCCTCGCAGGACATCCTCGAGCGCAACATCCGCGACGCGCGCGACCTCGCGCAGTTCACGCCGGGCTTCTCCTACTCTTCGGCCTTCGGGCGCAACAACCTCGAGCGGCCGGTGATCCGCGGCCAGTCGAACATCCTCGGCGAGCCGAACGCCTCGTTCTTCGTCGACGGCGTCTACATCACCGGGCCGGTCGTGCAGACCGAGGTCGCGAACCTCGAGCGCATCGAGATCATCAAGGGACCGCAGGCCGCGCTTTACGGCCGCGCGACCTTCGCCGGGGCCATCAACTACGTCACCAAGCGCCCGAGCGAGGAATTCAGCGGCGGCGCGAACGTCACCCTCGGCCAGCACGACCAGGTCGAGGCCGATGCCTTCATCTCCGGGCCGCTGGTCCAGGACAAGCTGTTCTACTACCTCGCCGCGCGCCACTACGAGTTCGGCGGCGAGTTCACCAACTTCCGCACCGGGCGCAAGTACGGCGACGAGCGCACCGACGGCGTCACGGCGAAGCTGCTGTGGAAGCCGGTCGAGGGCACCGAGGTGTCGTGGCTCACGACGTATGCGGAGGACGACGACGGCCACGCGGTGCTCGCCTTCCAGGGCCGCGAGTTCAACAACTGCCAGCTGCGCAGCGTCGCCCTGCCCCGCTCGCCCGGCTACCGCTGCGGCGAGGCGGTGGACATCGACCAGCTGATCTTCGGCGCCGCGACCGACCTCTTCCCCGCGGACGGCGTCGGCGTGCAGCGCGAACGCATCCGCACCGCGCTGCAGCTGAACACCCAGTTCGCGGGCGGCTACGAGCTCGCCGCCTCGGCCTCGTACAACGACGAGGACCAGGCCACCGGCTACGACGTCTCCTACGGCGGCTTCGACCTGTTCGCCACCGCGGCGCCGGTCCCGGTGCTGGCGGCCAACGCCCAGGGCAATGCCGCCCGACAGTACCTCGCCAACGGCAGCGGCTGGCGCCTCGAGGGCGAGGACCGCGAGGACTTTTCCGCCGAGCTGCGCTTCAGCTCGCCCCAGGAGGAGCGCTTCCGCTGGCTCGCGGGCGCGTTCTACTTCAAGGGCAACAACGACAACGTCCGCAACGACAAGATCTACCCGGACCGCACCATCGTGCCCAACGGCCAGGCTGCGCTCACGGTCCGCAAGACCGAGAACCGCGCCGCGTTCGGAGCGATCGAGTTCGATGCGACCGACAGGCTGACCGTCACCGCCGAGGTGCGCTACGCCGAGGACGAGCTGTTCCAGCAGTCCTACCAGCTGCCCTCGCTCGCGCAGCTCGCGCCGCTGGTGCCGGCGGCCACCACCGCGATGCTCGGTCCGCTCGGCGCGGGCACGGTCGCGGCCTACGCCGCCGCCGGAGCGATCCCGGTCGGCGCGATCAACTACCAGGTCGCCCAGACCTTCGGCGAGACCTTCAAGAGCACCACGCCGCGCGTGACGCTGCGCTACGAGCTCAGCGAGGACGCCACGTTCTACTTCAACTTCGCGAAGGGCAACAAGCCGGGCGGGTTCAACACCGGCGTGGTGGTGCCCCTGCTGCTCGCCGAAGGGCTGCCGATCCCGTTCGACGAGGAGGAAGTGGATGCGTACGAGATCGGCGGCAAGTTCCAGCTGTTCGACGGGCGCGCCCGCGTCAACGTGGCCGTGTTCCGCAACGACCTCTTCAACCAGCAGCTGACGCAGAACATCGTCGGCGGCTCGCCACCGGTCGCGAACTCCTTCATCCAGAACGTCGGCGAGACGCTGATCCAGGGCCTGGAACTCGAGGTGCAGGCGCGCCTCGCCGAGGGCTGGGACGTGAGCCTCGGCTACGCCTACGTCGATGCCGAGATCAAGGAGTACGTGCTGCCCGACCAGGCCGCGCTGTTCAGCTCGACGCCGGCACGGGTGCTCACCGCCTTCAGCAACACCAACCCGTTCGGCTGCCTCCCGGCGGCGCCGGGCACCACGGTCGCGACGCCGGCCGGCCGCGCCACCTGCGCTGCGCTGGTCGCCGCCGACAACGCCGCCTTCGGCGACGTGGCGGGCAACCGGCCGCCGCGGGCGCCCGAGCACCAGGGCTTCATCAGCTCGCGCTACGGCCGGCCGCTGAACGACAACCTCACCTGGTTCGTCGGTGGCGACGTCACCTATGAAGGCTCGAAGTACGACCAGGTGCACAACCTGATCGAGACCGGCGACCGCACGTCCATCAACGCGCGCCTCGGCCTGGAGTCCGAGTCCTGGAGCGTGTTCCTCTGGGGCCGCAACCTCGGCGACGACGACACGCCGGTCGACATCCTGCGCTACGTCGACGCGCGGCCGCCGCTGCCGGCCTTCACTCCGGCAGAGCTCGCCGCGGGCGTATCGCCGTTCATCGCCGGCGCCAACAACCCGCGTGGCTTCGCCGTGACGCCGCCGCGCGGCCGCCAGGTCGGCATCACGGCCACTTACCGCTTCTGAAGCGGCACGGCGGCTCCCGGCCAGGCGCGCCCGGCCATTTGCGTGCCCCCGGGCGACGGCCTCGCGCCGCCGCCCGGGCCGCATGCCGGAGCCGCGCGTTCGCGGCGCTTCGCTTCGCGGCGCCGCTGATTTAGCCTCTCGGTCCGCCTTTCTCCGCCTGGAGCCCCCCCCATGGTCCGCAGCATCCGGCACGACATGCTCCCGCAGCCGACGGCCGACGAGGCCTCGCGCCAGCAGTTCTCGGTCGCCTTCAAGCAGGCCCTGAACCGCGGCCTGCGGCCCGGGCTGGCACCAGTGTTCGAGAAGGTCGCGGGGCCCGAGTGGGAGAAGGTGCACGGCCACGCGCCGGCCTCGCGCGACGAGATCCGCGAGGCGATGCTCGCGAATCCCACCTACCGCAGCTGGTCCTCGCTCGCGCGCGCCGCGCAGGAGCAGATGTGGGTGTCGGTCGGCGACAGCATCTTCCGCGAGCGCGAGCGGCTCGCCGCCAAGGCGCGCGAACTGACCGCGCCGGAACGCCGCCGCGGCAGCCTCAGCCTCGACCCCGCCTTCGTGCCGCCACGCGGCGTGACCGCGGTCGACATCCACCTGCAGACCGGTGGCTATGCGATGGACCTCGGCGGCGGCGACGTCAGCGCCGGCGCCCTGTACGAGTGCGGCGGCAACCTCTACGCCTTCGGCCAGGGCCTGGGCAAGAACGACAGCAAGGCGGCGCACGTGCAGCGCTTCATCGCCGAACGCTTCCCGCACCTGAAGCCCGCGCGCATCCTCGACATGGGCTGCTCGGCGGGCTCGGCGAGCGTGCCGTACGCGATGGCCTTCCCGGAGGCCGAGGTGCACGCCATCGACGTCGGCTCGGGGATGCTGCGCTATGCGCACGCGCGCGCCGAGGCGCTCGGCGTCGCCGTGCACTTCCACCAGATGGACTGCGGCGCGACCACCTTCCCGGACCGGCACTTCGACCTGATCGTCTCGCACAACGCGATGCACGAGATCTCCGAGGCGACGCGCCTCGGCTTGCTGCGCGAGAGCCTGCGGCTGCTGCGACCGGGCGGCCTGTGCGTCCACCAGGACGTGCCGCTGAGCTTCCGCGGCAAGACCGAGTTCCAGAAGTTCGACCTCGGCTGGGACACGCTCAACAACAACGAGCCGTACTGGGAGGTCTATGCCAGTGCCGACCTCGTCGCCGACATGAAGGCGGCCGGCTTCCCGCCCGAGAACACCTGGGTCGGCAACCTGCAGGCCGCCCCCGGTTCGCTCCCCTGGTTCGTCGCCTGTGGATGGATACCCGCATGAACGCCAATGCCGTCACGATCTCCCGCGAATTCCCGGTCAACGCGCACGTCACCAGCCTGATCGACGGCGAGGCGGTCAAGCCCAAGGCAGGAGGCGAGGACTTGCCCGTGGTCAACCCGACCAACGAGCAGCCGATCAGCCGCCTGCGCGAGGCCGACGCCGACGAGGTCGACGCCGCCGTGCGCTCGGCGCGCCGCGCCTTCGACAGCGGCCCGTGGCCGCGGATGGACATCAACGAGCGCAAGGACATCTGCTACTCGATCCGCGACCACCTGCGCAAGAACGCCGAGGAGCTCGCCTACCTCGAGTGCCTGAACACCGGCCTGCCGCTGCAGAGCGTGCGGGTGCACGTGCAGCGCATGGCGCGCAACTTCGAGTTCTTCGCCGAAGTCGCGAGCACCATGCACGGCGAGACCTACAACCAGACCAAGGGCTACCTCACGGTCGTCACGCGCGAGCCCAAGGGCGTCTGCGCGGCGATCGCGCCGTGGAACGCACCGCTCGCGCTCGCCTCGATGCGCGTCGCCACCGTGGTCCCCTTCGGCAACACCTGCGTGCTGAAGCCCTCGGAGTACACGCCGCTGTCGATGCGCCGCATGGTCGAGGTGTTCCACGAGGCGGGCCTGCCGCCGGGCGTGGTCAACCTCGTCAACGGCCGCGGCGCCGTCACCGGCAACGCGCTGGTCTCGCACCCTGGCATCGACATGATCGGCTTCACCGGTGGCACGACGACCGGGCGGATGATCGCGGCGACCGCCGGCAAGAACCTCAAGCCCATCGCGCTCGAGCTCGGCGGCAAGTCGGCCAACATCATCACCGAGTCGGCGAACCTCGAGCGCGCGCTCGACGGCGCGCTCGCCGGCATCTTCGGCAACAATGGCCAGCAGTGCCTCGCCGGCTCGCGCATCCTCGTGCAGAAGGGCATCGCCGACCGCTTCATCGAGCAGTTCGTCGAGCGTGCGCGGCGCATCCGCCTCGGCGACCCGATGCAGCCGACCACGGAGATCGGCCCGCTCGCCTTCCGCCAGCACATGGAGCGCGTGCTCTCCTACGTGGACGTCGCCAGGGCCGACGGCTCGAAGCTGCTGACCGGCGGCAGGCGCGCCGAGCAGCCGGCCAAGGGCTGGTTCGTCGAGCCCACCGCGGTGCTGGCGCCGGGCAACGACGCGCGCGTCTGCCAGGAGGAGATCTTCGGGCCGTTCGCCACCTTCCTGACCTACGACACCCTCGACGAGGCGATCGCCATCTCGAATGCCTCGCAGTTCGGTCTCGTCAACTACGTCTGGTCGGACGACCTGAAGACCGTGATGCGCTGCTCGCGCGACATCCGCGCGGGCACCGTGTGGGTCAACACGCCGATGATGCGCGAGCTGCGCGCGCCCTTCGGCGGCTACAAGGAGTCGGGCATCGGCCGCGACGGCCCGACCTCGAGCGTCGATTTCTGCACCGAGCTGAAGGCGACGATCATCCCGGTCGACGGCGTCGCGATGCACCGCTACGGCGCCTGAGGGAGGCATTCGCCGCCGGTCCGCGCCGCGCGGCGGGCCCCGAGGGTCCCGGGGACTTACGCGGCTTCGCGGGCTGCGACGCCTTCGCGGACCGGGGCGTCTTCGCGGAGCGCCGCGCGGGCGCGGCTGCGGCGCGACCGGCGCGCGGACGCTTGCCGGCGCCGCCGTCAGGCCTGCGTGCCGGCCCACCGGCGATGCCGGGAAAGCGGTTGTGCGGCGCGAGCCCGCCCTTCACGTTCTGGATGAAGTTCAGCAGCACGCCGCTCGGGTCGCGCAGCATCATCTCCAGGCTCTCTAGGCCGTGCTCCTTCAGCACCACGCGCGTCGGCGGGCAGAACACCGAAATGCCCATCGCCACGGCGGCCCGGTGGATGGCCCGGACGTCGGGCGTATGGAACACCAGGCAGGCCTCGCCGCGGTTGGCGCGGTCGATGGCGGGGTGGGTGTCGTCGGCGGGCGCCGGGTCGGTCATCTCGAACAGCCCCACCATGCCCCACTCCACGTCGTCGGCCTGCAGGATCGCGTAGCGCAGGGTGCAGGGCGGCGCGCCGAGCAGGTGCGTCAGCGTGACGTCGTCGGGCCCGTGCATGCCCTCGCGCCACACCTTGAGGCCGAGCACCTCGCGATAGAACTGCAGCGAGCGTTCCATGTCTCGGACGATGATCGCGGTGCGTCGCAGCGGCGTGACGTTCGACATCGGCATCCTTCCTTGGTGATAGTCTGGAGCCATCATAAGCGCAAGGAACGGGAAAGCGGTGCAACGTGCCTTCCTGACCGTCGACGGGCGCCAGCTGCACTGCCGGGTCGCCGGAGACGGCGCGCCCGTCGTGCTGCTGCATCCTTCGCCGCTGTCCTCGAGCGCCGTGCTGCCGGTCGCGACCGAGATCGCACGTCACTTCCGCGTCTATGCGCTCGATACGCCGGGCTATGGCCTGTCCGACCCGCCGCCGCGGCAGCCGGCGTCGCTGCAGGACTACCTGCCGACCTTCGCCGCCGCCCTGGATGCGCTAGGCCTCGGCCGGATCTGCCTCTACGGAGCGGCCACCGGCGCCCAGTTCGCAGTGGAGTTCGCCAGGCGCTATCCGGAGCGCTGTGCCCACGTGGTGCTCGACAGTGCCGGCCACATCGACCCGGCGGAGTGCGACCGCATCGTCCCGGCGTATTTCCCGGACGTCACGCCACGGGCCGACGGCGGGCACCTCGCCACCTACTGGCAGATGGTGCGCGACCTGTTCGTGTTCTTTCCCTGGCCCGATGCGCGGGCGGCTCGCCGCATCCCGCGCGACCTGCCGCCGCCGGCGGCGATGCAGTCGATGTTGCTCGACTACCTGCGCGCCGGCGAGGGCTACGCCTGGGCGTATCGCCCGGCCTTCTACAACGAGAATGCGGCGCGCGCCCAGGGCGTGACGGTGCCGGCGACGCTGGTCCGCTGGGAAGGCAGTGTCGTGCTGCGCATCACCGACGAGCTGATCGCCGCCGGCCTGCCGCCTAATTTCGCGGTGCTGCACGCCGGCCCGGCGCCGGAACGGCGCACCCGCGGCATCGCCGCCTGGCTGCGCGAACGCTACCAGGGTCCACCTGCACCGCCGCTGCCCGCCCAGTCGCTGCCACAGGGACGATTCGCGTCGCGCTATCTCGCGCTGCGTGGCGCGCAGCTGCACCTGCGCCAGCGCGGCGGCGACGGCCTGCCGCGCGTCGCGATCGCCGCGCCGACCGGCGCGGCGCGCCTCGTCGAGCCGCGGCTCGCCGCCGGCAGCGGCCCGGCGCTCGTGCTGGAACCACCGGGGAGCGGCGAGTCGGATCCGCTGCCGCCGGCCGACGGGCCGGCCACGCTCGAGGGGCACGCCGCGGTGCTCGGCGAGGCACTCGATGAGCTCGGGCTCGGCGAGTGCGAGCTCGAGGGGCATGACGGCGGCGCCGGCATCGCGATCGAGCTCGCGCTGCAGCGGCCCCGGCAGGTGCGCAGGCTGCGGCTCGCCGGCGAGCCGCTGCCGGACGCCGCGACCCGCGCGGCGCTGCTCGAGCACGAGCCACGCGACTTCCCGCCGCGCGGCGACGGCGCGCACCTGCTGGAGGCGTGGCACCTGTTGCGCGACCGGCGCCTCTGGACGAGGGCCGGGCGCGGCCTGCGCGCCGGCATCCTGCCGGGCGATCCCGCGCTCGACCCACGCGAACTGCAGCGCGAGCTCGTCGAGCTGATGTGCCTCGGCCCACGCTACCGCGCGGCGCGCGCGGCGGAACTCACCCATGCCCACGAGACGCGACTCACGCGGCTCGCCTGTCCGGTCGTCCTCGACGATTCCCCGGGGCGAGCGGCGGGCCTCGCGTCTGCCGCTGGCGAGTCGCCGGGTGCCGGCCACCCGGCACCGCGCGCATGAAGCGCCGCGACGCGCTCGCGCTGACGGCCGCCGTGCTCGGCAGCGGCGCCTGGCCCGGCGCGCTGCGGGCGCAGCCGGCGCGCGCCCCGGGCAACGTGCTGCGGACGGGGCATTCGGGCGAGCCGGATTCCCTCGATCCGCACGTCGCGATCGCCGCGCCGTCGCTGGTCGTGATCAACGACCTCTACGAGTCGCTGATGACGCTCGATGCGCGCGGCCGCCCGACGGCCGGCTCGGCCGAGCGCTACACCGTCAGCGCCGACGGCCGCACCTACACCTTCACGCTGCGCCCCGGGCTGGTGTACTCGGATGGTCGGCGGATCACCGCGGCGGACTTCCTGTATTCCTTCCGCCGCCTCGCTGACCCGGCGACCGCCTCGACGGCGCTGGCCGCGTGGATCGACCTGATCGAGGGCGGTCGCGCGGTCGTGCGACGCGAGCGCCCGGTCGAGTCTCTCGGCGTCGCGGCGCCCGACCCGCGAACGCTGCAGGTCACGCTCGCGACCCCGGCGCCCTACTTCCCATCGATCGTCGCCTTCCCCGTGTTCGCGCCGCTGCCGCGCCACGTGATCGAGAAGCACGGTCGCGCCTGGACGCGGCCGGAGAATTTCGTGTCCAACGGGCCCTACGTGCTCGAGCAGTGGCGACCGGGGCAGATGGTGCGCTCGCGGCGCAACCCGCGCTTCCACGCCGCCGCGACGGTGCGCATCGACGCCGTCGAGTACCGGCCGGTCGCCGACCTGAACGCGGGCCTGCGTCTCTTCCAGACCGGGGCACTCGATGCGCTGACGAACTTCCCGCCCGAGAAGCTCGACTGGCTGCGGCAGAACATGCCGAGGGAACTGCGGCTCGCGCCCTCGCTCGGCATCGCCGTCTACGTGATCAACCATCGGCTGCCGAAGTTCGCGGACCCACGGGTACGCCGGGCGCTGGCGCTGGCGGTCGATCGAGACGTGATCACGACCCGCATTGTCCGTGCCGGCGACACCCCTGCCTGGGGCCTGGTGCCCTCGGGCATGCCCGATCATGGCCCGGCCCTGTCGCCGCCGCTGCGCAACCAGGCCGAGCGCGCGGCGCTCGCGCGCCGCCTCCTGGCCGAGGCAGGCCGCGGCCCCTCGAACCCGCTCGAGGTCGAGCTCCTCTACCACACCAGCGAGGAGCACAAGAAAGTGGCGGTCGCCGTCGCGGCGATGTGGCAGGCGGTCGGCGTGCGCGCCAGCCTCCGAAATGCGGAACGGCAGGTGGTCGACGTCGCCGCGCGCAAGGGTGAGTTCGAGATCGTGCGAGCGGCCTGGTTCTCGCCCTACGTCGACCCGATGGGCTTCCTCTCGTTCCTGCGCCGCGGCAGCCCGCAGAACGGCGGCGCCTACGACAGCGCCGCGTTCGAGTCGGCGATCGGCGCGGCCGAGCGACTCACCGAGCCGGCCGCGCGCGGCCGTGCGCTGCGGCTCGCCGAGCAGCGCCTGGTCGACGAGCAGGCGGTGATCCCGATCTATTTCCTGGTCGGGCGACGCCTGGTGTCGCAGCGGGTCGTCGGCTGGCGCGACGACAACCTCACCGCGTTGCGGCCCGCCCGCTGGCTCAGCCTCCGCTGAGCGGAGCCTGCACGCTCAGGGCAGGCGCCCCGTGTCGAGGAAGTGCGTGAGCAGCGTGCCCTTGGCGGCGATCGCGCCGGCACCGTGGGCCTGGTCGTCGAAGATCGCCTGCAGCGCCCCGGGCACCAGCGCCGCGGCCTTGGCGACGCCCGGCTTCAGCGGGTCGCTGGCGTCGGCCATGACCAGCGTCGGCACGCGCACCAGCGGCAGGCGCTCGGGCTCCTGGTGGGCGAACGCCGCGCGATAGGCGTGATGGTAGGTGCGGATCGACTTCAGCACCTCGACGGTCGTGCGGTGCAGCGCCTCGACCGAGGGCATGTCCAGGCCACGGGCGTGGGCGGCGTCGCGCTTGTAGTACGGGAAGAACCAGCCCTGGTCGCGCACGAAATGCCAGGCCCAGTGGAACTGCGTGCCGAAGGCGTCCGGCTCGATCGCCGGGGCGTAGTTCGCGAGGTTCTCCTGCTTCTCCTGCGGCGAGAACATGGCGATGCCGTCGAAGACCATCCGGCGGAAGCGGTCGGGGCGCGCGATCGCCATCTCGGAGACGATGTGCGCGCCGGTGTGGCTGCCGTAGAGGTCGACGCGCTCGAGGCCCAGCGCGTCCATCACCCGCAGGCTGGAGTCCGCGTAGTAGGCGATGTCGGGCACCGCCGGGGCCGCGGGCGCGGAGTCACCGTTGCCGAGCGTGTCCGGGGCGAACACGCGCCGCGTACGGCCGAGCTCGTGCATCAGTGCGACCAGCGACACCGACGAGGCAGGCGAGGCGTGGATCATCCAAAGCGGTGGCGCAGCGCCCGGGTCGGGCCCGATGCTGCGGCGCAGGTGCACCTGGCCTTCGCGGATGGTGACGAACGCGCGCTCGATTTGCGTCATCGGAAATCGCTCCTGCAGAATGGCTGCATGATAGACCTGCACACGACCGCGACGGCCAACGGCTACAAGGCGTCGATCATGCTCGAGGAGACGGGCCTGCCCTACCGTGCGATCGACTACGACCTCGTCAAGGGCGACAACTTCAAGCCCGACTACGTCGCGATCACTCCCGTGGCGAGGATGCCGGCGATCGTCGACCACGACGCCGCGGGCGGCGCGCCCGTCTCGGTCTATGGAACGGCGGCGATCCTCTTCTACCTCGGCGAGAAGACCGGCCGCCTGTTTCCCGCGGACCCGGCGGTGCGGGCGAAGGTCTACGAGTGGGTCGGCGTGGTGTCGAGCGACGTGGGCCCGGCCTACAGCGGCCAGTTCGCCTTCAACGTGATCGCCCCGGAGAAGCTGCCCTGGGCGCTGCAGTTCTACGACCGGCTCTGCACCCGCATGGTCGGTACGCTCGAGGCGCGGCTCGGCCAGTCGCGCTATCTCGCCGGCGGTGAATACACCATCGCCGACGTCATCGCCTACCCGGTGGCGGCGGTTTCCATGAAGCGTTTCCCGGGCCACCTCGACGGCCACCCGAACCTGGCGCGCTGGGCCGCCGAGGTCGGCGCGCGCCCAGCCGTGCAGCGCGGCATGAAGGTGCCACACTGATCACGCGCGCTCAGCGCAGCTCGCCTTCCAGAGCCACCAGGTCGTAGGTGCTGCGCAGCAGGTCCCAGCGCATCCGCACCAGGATGAAGTCCGTGCCGGTCACCCAGATGTCGAGCGGCACGCCGTGCGCCTCGTCGCCTTCGGGCGGCAGGATGCGCAGGTGGCGGCAGGCGAAGCGCCCGGCCGCCACCTCCAGCGTCTGGTCGCCGACGTACTGCAGGTGCTTGTGCGAGAGGCCGAGCGCCGGGCCGGAGCCGCCGTCCGGCCGCGGCGAGCTGTTGGCGCAGGGCTCGAGTCGCTGCACGCCGGGGCCGCGGGTGTAGTCGTAGGCGCTCGCCTGCCAGCCGTCGCAGACCAGCGGGTGCGGCACGAACAGCAGCGGCCGGCAGCCGAGCTCGCGCCGCTGGTGCACCCGCCCGTCGCCGGCGGTGAACGCCTCGCACTCGGCGCCGCGGTCGTCGAAGCGGAACCATGCGCTGCCGAAGAACCGGTCCTGGCTCACGAGGCGCACGAATGCGTCGAGCGGCCGCCACGCCGCATCGACCGAGTAGGTGACGTCGCGCAGCAGCCGGATGTCGTCCATCTCGCACTGCGCGCGAACGGTGCGCGCGCCGTCGCCGTGCACGGTGATCGAGAAGTCCTCGCGCCCGCGCTCGCCCTGGCCATCGCGAAGGTAGGCGATCCGTCCGCGCAAGGTTCGATGCGGCATCACGGCGGCAGGTCCCCGAGCTCGATGGCGCCGCGGACGTTGTCGACCACGCAGGCGACGTCGAACCACTCGACCTGCGGCTCGACGCCGTAGGCGGCCCGCATCTGCGCATGCCAGCGGGCGTCGAACCAGGCCTCGGCGTCGGCGCGGCTGCGCCATTCGTAGACTCCGCCCCCGATCCCGTCGGCGCCGACGTAGAGCTTGCGCAGCAGGCCCGGCACGGCGCGGTAACGCGGCGCGGTGCGCTCCAGCAGTTCGCGCAGCGCCGCCGTCGAAGGCGGCGGGCCGGCGACCGCGAAGCTGACGACGGTGACGACCGCGGGAAGGTCCGCGGCGCGGGGCGAGGACGACCCGCGCGCACCGCTCACGACAGGCCGCCGAGATCGGGCTTGGCGATGCCCACGTAGGCCGCGACGACCAGCAGCGCCCAGATCGCCAGCACGAACGGCCGCGTGCGGCCGGCGGTGCGCTGGATGATCGCCTCGAGCTCCGGCGTGGAGCCGGTGGCGAACACCTGCTTAAGCGCCGGCCCCATCGGCTTGCCCAGCAGGCGGATCATGATGCCGCAGAACAGCATCGACGCGAGCAGCGCGAACTTCAGCGACACCCAGTCCGTCAGCAGGTGGCCCTCGCCGGTGAAACCCTGCCAGGCGTCGAACAGCAGCCCGAACAGCAGCACGAAGCGCCAGCCGAGGTCGATCTTGCGGATGCGCTCGCCGAGCGGCGTGCCCTGGTAGTGATGGATCGCCCACACCGCCCACAGCCAGACGAGCGCCACGACCCAGAGGATCGCCATGAAGGTCGGCGGCAGCCGCACGACGCCGAGGCGCAGCGCCAGCGTGTAGCCGACCGGCAGCATCAGCACCAGGCAGTAGCGCGGGATCTGGTCGACCCAGGCGAGGATGCGCAGCGCCGTGCGCCGGCCCTCGACGGAGAGGGTGCGGTCGCGGACGAAGCTGGCGGAGTAGAACACGCCGATGTCGCCCCCGAGCCAGTAGACGAACAACAGGATGTGGGCGAGCTTCAGCAGGAAGTAGCTGTCGAACACGTGGGGCACCTCGGCGTGGCGCGAGCCTAGCAGCCGCACCGGTCGGCAGCGCGGCGCGAGGCGCCGCGCTCCGGGGGCGACCGGTCTACGGATGGAGTCTTTTGTCCGGACGTTTCGGTAGAATGGCGGGCTCGGGAGGCACGCTTGATCGACCACGGGATCTGGGTCTTCGTCCACGTCATGCTGCTGGTGTACTGGCTCGGCGGGGACCTCGGCGTGTTCCTGCTGGCGAAGGCCGCGAAGCGTCCGGAACTCTCGTTCGCGGAGCGTGCCTTCGCGCTCAAGATGGCCGTCGCCATCGACCTGATCCCGCGCCTGTGCTTCACCGTCATGTTCCCGGTGGGGCTGCACGTCGCGGCCTCGGGCGGCTGGATCGAGGTCCCCGGCTGGGCGTTCGCGCTCGCCTGGTCGATCGCGGCCGGCTGGATCGCGCTGCTCGTGGCGATCGGCCGCAACGAGGGCAAGCCGCTCGCCGAGACGCTGAACCGGGCCCACCTCGCCTTCCAGGCGCTGATGCTGGTGGTGATCGGCTGGTTCGGCCTGCAGGCCGTGCTCGGCAACGGGCCGTTCCCCGGCGGCTGGTTCGGCGCCAAGATCCTGCTGTTCGCGCTGATCTTCGCGATGGGCATCGGCATCGACTTCGCCTTCCGCCCGATAGGCCCCGCCTTCGTGCGCCTCGCCACCGAGGGCAGCAAGCCGGATATCGAGGCCGCGATCTCGACCGCCGTCGACGGCGCGATCCGCTACGTGCTCGGGCTCTACGCGCTGCTGATCGCGATCGCCTTCCTCGGCATCACGAAGTATTTCTGATCCCGGCCGCCGGACGCGCCGCGGCCTTTCCCCCGGAGAACGCCATGCCGATCGCCCGCATCAACGACCACGACATGTACTACGAGGTGCTCGGGCAGGGCGACCCGGTGCTGTGCATGGGCGGCTGGGGCACGTTCTGCCACGACAACCACGGGCATCTCGCCCGCGGCCTGACCGACCGCTACCAGGTGATCGTGTTCGACTACCGTGGCATCGGCGAGTCCACCGACGACCCGTCGGTGCCCTCGACGATGGCGCTGCACGCCGCCGACGCGATCGGCCTGCTCGACCACCTGGGGCTGAAGAACGTGCACCTGGTCGGCCTGGTCGGCATGGGCGCCTGCGTCTGCCAGGAGATCGCGATCCGCCGCCCCGACCTCGCGCGCTCGATGCTCAACACCGGCGCCTGGTGCGAGATGGACGACTTCCTGCGCGACCAGCTGGAGATGTTCCGCTGGCTGCACCGCGACGCGGGCTTCTTCGCCTTCCAGAAGGCCGTGACGCTGCTGTCCTTCACCCCGGAGTACTACAACGCGAACAAGCCGAAGCTGCTCGGTCCCGCCGGCGGCTGGAAGGAACTGAACGGCCGCTTCCCGGCGCACGCGCGCCTGATCGACGCCTGCGTCGGCTTCGAGTCGCGGTCGCGGCTCGGGTCGGTGCGTTGCCCCACCTTCGTGCTGCACGCGGCGCTCGACCAGGTGACCAGCCCGCGCACCACGCTGCCGATCCAGCACGCGATCCCGGGCGCCCGCGGCGAGACCTGGGACGACCTCGCCCACGTGGTCGCCGGCAAGGAACAGAAGATCCGCTTCGCCCGCACGCTATTCGACTGGCTCGCGAGCCACTGAGCGCGACACGGGGTGCGTGCCCGCCGAAGCGCGCGCCCCGATCCGCTACCATGCTGTCGCTGTCGCGCCATCCGTCCGCCTGGGGTCGTCCGCCTTGATTCCCGTCGAATTCGTGCTCTTCGGCCTCACCCTGCTCGCCGTGGCGCTGCTGCACCGCTACGCGCTGCAGTGCGCGCTCGCCGGCCTGGCGGTGATCACGGCCTGGAAGACCGCAGTCGCGGGCTTCGCCGAGGGCAGCGGGGTCGCCGGCCTGCTCGCGCACCTCGGCCACGAGTGGGTGGTGCTGGCCAACCTCTTCTGCCTGCTGGTCGGCTTCGGCCTGCTCGCCCGGCACTTCGAGCTGACCCGCGTGCCGCTGGCGCTGCCGCGCGTGCTGCCGGACGACTGGCGCGGCGGCCTGGTGCTGCTGGCGCTGGTGTTCGTGCTGTCGGGCTTCCTCGACAACATCGCCGCCGCGATGATCGGCGGCAGCGTCGCCGCGACCGTGTATCGCGAGCGCGTGCACATCGGCTATCTCGCCGCCCTGGTCGCTTCCTCAAACGCAGGGGGTGCCGGCAGCGTGATCGGCGACACGACCACGACCATGATGTGGATCGAGGGCGTCGGCGCGACCGACGTGGTGCACGCGTACGTCGCCGCGGCGGCCGCCTTCCTGGTGTTCGCCGTCCCGGCCTCGATCCAGCAGCAGCGACACTCGCCGATCGTCAGGGACACGATCGGGGACGTGCGGCTCGACTGGCCGCGGGTCGCGGTGGTGGTCGCGATCCTCGGCGCCGCAGTGCTCGTCAACGTCGGCGTGAACCTGCGGATGCCCGCGGCCGCCGACAGCTTCCCGTTCATCGGGGCGGCGGTCGCCGGCATGCTGCTGCTGACCGCGCCGATCCGCCGCCCGGACTGGTCGATCGTGCCGGAAGCGGTGCGCGGCAGCGTGTTCCTGCTGTCGCTCGTGCTGGCGGCGTCGATGATGCCGGTCGAGGAGCTGCCGCCGGCATCCTGGCCGAGCACGCTGGGCCTCGGCTTCCTGTCGGCGGTGTTCGACAACATCCCGCTGACCAAGCTCGCCCTGGAGGCCGGCGGCTACGACTGGGGCTTCGTCGCATTCGCCGTGGGCTTCGGCGGCTCGATGGTGTGGTTCGGCTCCTCGGCCGGCGTCGCCCTGTCCAACCGCTTCCCGCAGGCCCGCTCGGTCGGCGCCTGGCTGCGCGGCGGCTGGCACGTCGCGCTCGGCTACGTCGTCGGCTTCACGGTGCTGCTGCTGACCCTCGGCTGGCATCCGCATCCACCGCTGCGCTGACGCGACCCGCGGGGAAGCACCACATGCTCGGCAACCTCGAACCCGGCACCCGCGGCATCCTGGTCGCCTGCGTCGTCCTCTTCCTGCTGCAGCAGGTGCTCGACGGCCCGCTCGCCGCCTGGTTCGCACTCTGGCCGCTCGGGCCGCTGTTCGCGCCGTGGCAGGTGGTGAGCTACGCGTTCCTGCACGGCGGGCTGACGCACATCCTCTTCAACATGATCGGCCTCGTGACCTTCGGCAACGAGCTCGAGCGCTACTGGGGCACGCGTCGCTTCCTGGCGTTCTACTTCGCGAGCGTCGTGGCCGCGGCGTTGGCGCAGCTGTTCGTGACGCGCTCGCTCGGCCAGGACGTGCCGACCGTCGGCGCCTCGGGCGGCATCTACGGGCTGCTGCTCGGCTTCGCGATGATGTTCCCGCAGCGCCGGATCGTGCCGCTGATCCCGCCGATCCCGATGCCAGCCTGGCTGTTCGCGCTGCTGTTCGCCGCGCTCGAGCTCTACCTAGGCGTCACCGGCACGCGCAGCGGCATCGCGCACTTCGCGCACCTCGGCGGCATGGTCGGCGGCTTCCTGGTGATGCGCTACTGGCGATCGTCGCGCCGCTGAGACCGCTGCCGGCCCGCCCACGCGCCGCACGGGACGCCGCCGCGGCGCTCAGCGGCCCGCCTCGGCTTCCCGTCGCCCGAACGCCCCGCCGAGCCAGGTGGCACCGGCCAGCATCAGCAGGCTCACGCCGGCGCACGCCCAGGCGACGCCCGCGAGCCCGAGCCCCGCCACCAGCGGATAGGCGAGCTGGCCCGCGCTGTCGCCGCCGCGCTGCAGCAGCGTGTCGATCAGGCTCTTGCTCTTGAACTTGCTCTCCGGGTTCAGCACCGTGAACAGCATCTCGCGCGTCGGCTTGAAGAGGCCGTAGTCGACCGCGCGGCGGAACACCTGGGTTCCGATCAGCACCGCGCCCACCGGCAGCAGCGCCAGCAGCACCAGCGAGGCGATCAGCAGCATGGGCACGAACGCCAGCGCGAGCTTCAGGCCGCCGCGCGCCGCGAGCCAGCCCACCACGGCGCCCTGGAACAGCAGCGCCAGCAGGTTGACCGCGAGGTCGACCCGCGCGAACAGCGCCGCGCGCTCGCCGAGCGTCGCATGGGCCTGCTCCACGTACTTCGCCTGCTCCTGGTACATGAAGCCGCCGAGCACCTGGCCGAGCACGATCAGCGCGGCGATCGCCAGCAGGTAGGGCGAGGTCACGAGGCGCTTCAGGTCGTCGATCGCGCGCCCGCCGACTGCGACGTCGAGACGGGTGTCGCCGGCGCGCGTGCCGCCGGATGGCGGCTCGCCCGCGTCCTGCGCGCGCCGCCCGGCGAGGATCGCGGTGGCGAGCAGCGCGCACGCCAGCACGATCACCCAGGTGGTGCCGAGCCGCTGCACGAACAGCGAATTGAACAGCGGCCCGGCGATCGCCCCGGCGCTGCCCCCGGCGGCGATGAAGCCGAACAGGCGGCGTGCCGCCTCGGAGCGCCAGGCATCGGCCATCACGCTCCAGAACACCGAGACCATGAAGAGGTTCAGCGAGGTCACGGCGACGAAGTACACCGCGGCGAGCGCACGATTGCCGGGCGAGACGGCCATGCCGGAGGCGATGCCGAGGAACAGCGCGATCACGGTGGCGTAGACCGCCGGGAACAGGCGCCGGCGCGGCAGCCGCGCGACCACGAACCAGTACAGCGGCAGCACCGCCAGCATGACCGCGAAGGTGACGTAGAACAGCGTGCCGATGTGCTCGCGGCCGACCTCGAGCGCGAACGCCTCGCGGAGGCTGCGCAGCATGTAATAGCCGGCGAGCAGCGCGAAATATGCGCCGGCTGCCGCGAGCAGGGCGCGCCCCTCGCCCGCGGCGACCAGCCAGCGCAGCCGCGGCGTCGGGGCGGCGGCAGGAGCTGCGGCGCGCAGCGTCGGCGCGCTCATGGCGTGAGCCGGTCGATGACGAGCTCCTTCTCGCCGTCGCGGCCCACGTCGTAGCTCACCAGGCCGAAGGGATCCCCCGTGCTCGCGGTCGGCTGGCCGCCGAGCGCCACGCGCGCCGTGACCTCGACCTCGTCCCCGGCTGCGAAGCCATTGCCACCCATCATCGCGTCGGCGGGCGTCAGCTCGACGAGCTGCGGCAGCGTGGCGGCGAGCCGCTTGACGGCGAGCGGCGGCCCGGGCTGGCCAGGGACGCGCACGAAGACGAACAGCGGTGCGCCGGCCGGGACGCGGCTGGCGATCGCCGGGGCGACCCGCACCTGCACACGGATCGCCGGCGACCCGGCGGTCGCGCCCGGTGAGGCGCCGGGCGCAGCGGGCGCCGCGCCGGCCATCGCCGCCTTCAGCATCGCCACCTGCTGCTCGAGCAGGGGCCGCACGTTCTCCGGCGGCCCGCCCGCGAGCATGGTCTCGAAGCGTTGCAGCGCGAGCGGCAGCTCGCCGCGGCGCTGCGCCGCGACCGCGCCGAAGAACAGCGCCTTGGGCGAGGTCGGCTCGAGCGCGAGCGCACGCTCGAACAGCTGCCCGGCGCGCCCCTCGAGCTCGGCCTCGTTGCTCAGGGCGAGCGCCTCCGCCCAGCCGGTCAGCGCCTCGACGTTGCGGCCGTTCTCCAACCGG
This sequence comes from Steroidobacteraceae bacterium, assembly GCA_025458905.1. Taxonomy (GTDB): domain Bacteria; phylum Pseudomonadota; class Gammaproteobacteria; order Steroidobacterales; family Steroidobacteraceae; genus UBA964. The sequence continues at coordinate 8,018 of JALORN010000007.1, read as the reverse complement.
TCGGCGCGCTGGTAGGCGCGCACGGCGAGCGGGTATTGGCCGAGCGCGGCGTACGAGCGGCCGAGCATCAGCCAGCCGTCGACGTCCTGCGGCTGCTGCTCGAGGCGACGGGCGAGCTTGCTGACCATGTCGGCGGGCGTGGCCGCGACGCCCTCCTGCCCCGCCGCTGGCCAGGTCCAGTTGCTCCAGGTGGCATACAGGCCGGCCGCCCCACCGAGCACCAGGAAGGCGGCGACCGCCGCCGCGAGCGGTGCCGCGGGCGGCTCGACGGCCGACCCCGACGCCGCGGCGCCCCCGGCACTACCCGCGCCCGGACGCGGACGGCGCAGCACCAGCGGCAACGCGACGGCGGCGACCGCCGCCAGCGCCAGCAGCGCCGCGATCGCGACGAAGGCCGGGCTCATGCCGGCGTCTCGTCGTCGATGTCGGGACCGCCCGCGAGCGCCGCGCGCTGGCGCACGATGCGCACCGCGATGCCGATGCCGAGCAGCAGGAGCGCCGCCGGGGCGAGCCACAGCCAGGCCGTGCGCCACGAGAACACCGGGCGGAACAGGATGAAGTCGCCGTAGCGCTCGCGCATCCAGGCGCGGATCTCGGCGTCGCTCTTGCCCTGCAGCAGCAGTTCGCGCACCTCGCGGCGCAGGTCGCCCGCGAGCCCGACCGGCGAATCGGCGATCGACTGGTTCTGGCACTGCATGCAGCGCAGCTCGTGCGACAGCGCGCGATAACGCGCCTGCAGCGCCGGATCCTCGAGCTCGACGGGGTCCACCGCCGCGGCGAGCCCGGAGGCCAGCAGGCCGGCCATCAGCAGCAGCCAGCCGACGAGGCCGGCGCGGACCTTGCGCGGCACGGCCCCGGGGATCGCGCCCACGGTTCCAGCGCCGCCCCCGGCACCCTGCGCGCTCACGAGGGACCCGCCGCGGGCCCGGGCCCGGCGGCGGGCGTGCCGCCGGGAAGCGCTCCTACGGCCCCGGGTGGGCCGATCGCGTCGTCGCGCGCAGGACCGGCCGCCGCGGGCGGCAGGCGCGCGAGGAACTCGCGCTGCCAGACCTGCGCCGTCAGCGGACCGACGTGCTTGTAGACGACCGTGCCGGCGGCATCGACCAGGAAGGTCTCCGGCGCCCCGTAGACGCCCCAGTCGATCGCCACCCGCCCCTCTCGGTCGAGCGCGATAGAGGCGTACGGATTGCCGAGCTCCTGCAGCCACTGCACGGCCAGGCCGTCCTCGTCCTTCCAGTTGAGCCCGATGATCGGCACCCGGCCCTCGCGCTGGATCGCCAGCAGCGTGTCGTGCTCGGCACGGCACTCGGCGCACCAGGTGCCCCAGACGTTCAGCAGGTACCACCGGCCGCGCAGGCTGCGGGAGTCGAACTGCCCGCCGACGCCGAGCTGCGGCAGCACGAACTGCGGTGCCGGCTTGCCGAGCAGCGCCGAGGGGATCACCGACTTCTGCGGCGCGCGCCCGATGCCGATCGCGAGCACCACGACCAGCGCGCCGAACAGCCCGACCGGCAGCAGGAAACGGTTCATCCGGCCCGGCCCGGCAGCGTCGTGCCGGGCGCCGCCGGCGACGCCGCGTCCTCGCGAGCCCCCACCGGCTGGCGATAGCGGCGGTCGGCCGCCGCGACCAGCCCGCCGATGGCCATCAGCAGGGCCGCGAACCAGACGTAGTTGATCATCGGCCGCACCTGGGCGCGCACGCTCCAGCGGCCGCGCCCGAGGTCCTCGCCGAGCGCGGCGAAGATGTCGCGCGTCAGCTGCATGTCGATGCCGGCCTCGGTCATCACCGACTGCTGGACCCAGTAGCGGCGCTTCTCGGGATGCAGCCGCGCGACCTCGCGGCCCGCCTCGGACACCGTGATCTCGCCGCGCACGCCCTCGTAGTTCGGTCCCTCGAGCGGCTGCAGGCCGGCGAAGCGGTACTCGTAGCGGCCGACCTGCGCCGACTCGCCGACCCCGAGCGCCACGTCGCGCTCGACGGTGTAGCTCTCCACCGCGGTGACCGAGACCACGAACAGGCCGAGTGCGGCGTGCGCCAGCGCCATGCCGAAGATCGCCGGGGTGAGGCGGATGCCGCGGCGCAACCGGTCGACGGGATCCACCAGCGAGGAGAGCATCAGCCAGCCGCCGAGGGCGAGCCCGACCGGCGTCAGGACGCGCGTGCCGCCACTCGCGCCGGCGATCACGGCGAGCGCCAGGAGCACGCCGAGGGCGAGGGTCACCAGCAGCGGCCCGCGCCGCTCCCCGAGCCGCCCCTTCTTCCAGCTCGCGTGCAGGCCGACCGCCGCGAGCGCCACCAGCGGCAGCGTCGGCAGCAGGAAGGTGGGGTTGAAGTACTGGGTGCCGACCGAGAGCGTGCCGAGCCCGAGCGCATCGGAGATCAGCGGCGCCATGGTGCCGGCGAACACGGTCGCGGTCGCGACCACGAGCAGGATGTTGTTGAACAGCAGGAACGACTCGCGCGAGGTGAACTCGAAGCCGGCGTTCGACTTCAGCAGCGGCGCGCGCCAGGCGTAGAGCGTGAGCGCGCCGCCGATCATCAGCACCAGGAAGGCGAGGATGAACGCACCGCGGGCCGGGTCGGCGGCGAACGAGTGCACCGAGACCAGCACGCCGGAGCGCACCAGGAAGGTGCCGAGCAGCGACAGCGAGAACGCCACGATCGCGAGCAGCAGCGTCCAGCTCTTGAACAGGCCGCGCTTCTCGGTGACCGCCAGCGAATGGATCAGCGCCGTGCCGACGAGCCAGGGCATGAACGAGGCGTTCTCGACCGGGTCCCAGAACCAGTAGCCGCCCCAGCCGAGCTCGTAGTACGCCCACCAGCTGCCGAGCCCGATGCCGACGGACAGGAACGCCCAGGCGACCGTCGTCCAGGGCCGCGTCCAGCGCGCCCAGGCCTGGTCGAGCTTGCCCTCGAGCATCGCCGCGCAGGCGAAGGCGAAGGCCACCGAGAAGCCGACGTAGCCCGCGTAGAGCATCGGCGGATGCGCCGCCAGCGCCGGGTCCTGCAGCAGCGGGTTCAGGTCGCGGCCGTCCGGCGCCGCGGGCGACAGGCGCGCGAACGGGTTCGAGGTGGCGAGCGTGAAGAGATGGAAGCCGACGCTGACGACGCCGAGCACGCCGAGCACCCGCACCGCGAAGCGCGCCGGCAGCTGCCGCGAGAGCAAGGCCACCGCCAGCGTCCAGGCGGCGAGGATCCAGGCCCACAGCACCAGCGAGCCCTCGTGGGCGCCCCACACCGCCGCGATGCGGTAGAACACCGGCAGCGCCGAGTTCGAGTTCTGCGCGACGTACCCGACCGAGAAATCGTTCTGCACGAAGGCGTTGACGAGCACGGCCATCGCCGCCGTGACCATCACGAACTGCGCGGTCACCGCGGGCCCGACCGCGGCGTACCAGCGCTCGCGGCCGAGCGCCGGCCCGGCGATGCCGAAGAACGCCTGCGCAGCCGCGAGCAGCAGCGCGAGGATCAGTGCGAAGTGGCCGATTTCGGGAAGCATGCGCGCCCGCCCCCCTCAGAACCGCGTCGCCGGCGCGGGCGCCGGCGACGCCGCGGGCCCGGCGCCCTGCCGCGCCGCCCGGCCCGGGTCCGGGTCGACCGGCATCACGCCGCCGTGCTTGTCCTTGATGGAGCGCGCGACCTCGGGCGCCATGTAGTTCTCGTCGTGCTTGGCGAGGATCTCGTCGGCGACGAACACACCGTCGGCCCCGAGCCGGCCGTGCGCCACCACGCCCTGGTTCTCGCGGAACAGGTCGGGCACCACGCCGCTGTACTTCACCTTGACGTCGTGCTTGAAGTCGGTGACGACGAAATCCATGTCGAGGGTGCCGGAGTGCCGGTCGACCGTGCCGGGGCGCACCATGCCGCCGAGCCGGAAGCGTTCGCCCGTCGGCGCCTCGCCCGAGGCGACCTGGGTCGGGTCGAAGAAGAACATCACGTTGTCCTGGAAGGCGCGCAGCGCCAGCGCGCCGGCGAGCGAGACGCCGGCGAGGATGCCGACCACCAACACGATCCGTCGTTGCCGGGGAGTCATCGATCTTCTCCTTCGATCGAGAGGCGGCGCCGCGCCTCGGCGCGGGCCGCCGCGTGCGCCCGCCGCGCGAGCGCGATGTTGACGATCACCGCGACGAACGTCAGGGCGTAGGACGGCCAGACGTACTGCGCGTAGCCGCCCATGGACAGGAAGTCGTTCATGCGGTCGCCGCCTCCCGCACCCAGCTCGAGGCACGCTCGCGGCGCAGGATCTCGGCGCGCAGCCGCACCAGCAGCACGGCGACGAAGTACAGGGTGAAGCCGACCAGCATCATCAGCAGCGGCACCAGCATGTCGGCCGGCATCGACGGCCGGTCCATCTTCATCACCGACGGCGCCTGGTGGATGGAGTTCCACCACTCGACCGAGAAGCGGATGATCGGCACGTTGACGATGCCGACGATCGCGAGCACCGCGCTCGCCTTGTCGGCGCGCGCCGTGTCCTCGATGCCGGCGCGCAGCCCCATGTAGCCGAGGTAGAGGAACAGCAGGATCAGCTGGGCCGTGAGGCGCGGGTCCCACACCCAGTAGGTGCCCCACATCGGCTTGCCCCAGAGCATGCCGGTGACCAGCGATACGACCGTGAACCAGGCGCCGACCGCGGCACAGCTCGCCGCGGCGGCGTGAGCCACCTTCATGCGCCAGATCAGGCCGATCGCCGCCGCAGTCGCCATGGTCGAGTAGATCATCAGCGACAGCCAGGCCGAGGGCGCATGCACGTAGATGATGCGGAAGCCGTCGCCCTGCTGGTAATCGGGTGGCGCGAGCACCAGGCCCCCATAGAGCGCCGCGACGATCAGCAGGCCCGCCGGCCAGGCGAACCATGGCGTCAGCGTGCCGGCGATCCGGTACACGTGCGGCGGCGAGGCCAGCCGGTGGAACCACGTCCAGTCCATCGATCGAGTCACTCCAGTCCGATACGCACCGCGGCCGCTGCCGCCAGCGGCGCCAGCGTCAACCCCAGCACCGCGAGCGCCGCCAGCAGGTACATCGGGCCGGCGTAGTCGGCACCCTTGATCGCCAGCTCCGTCGCCCGCGCGCCGAAGACGAGGATCGGCACCGCGAGCGGCAGCGTCAGCAGCGACAGCAACACCCCGCCGCGCTTCACGCCGAGCGTCAGGCCCGCCCCGATCGCGCCGACCAGGCTGAGCGTCACGGTGCCGAGCGCGAGCGCGGCAAGTATGCCCGGCAGCGCCTGCAGCGGCACGCCCAGCGCCACCCCGACGACCGGCGCCATCACCGCGAGCGGCAACCCGGTCAGCATCCAGTGGGCGACCGTCTTCGCGAACAGTAGCAGCGTCAGCGACTGCCCGGAGAGCACGAACTGCTCCAGTGTCCCGTCGTGGGCATCGTCGCGGAACAGGAACTCCAGTGCCAGCAGCGACGACAGCAGCGCCGCGATCCACAGCACGCCCGGTGCCACCTCCCGCAGGCGGGCCAGCTCGGGCGTCAGCGCCAGCGGGAACAGCAACGTAATGACCGCGAAGAACGCCAGAGGTTGCACCAGCTGTCCACTACGCCGGAAAGCGAGACGCAGGTCACGCTCCAGGACCAGCCGTCCGGCGGTGGCCCACGACGCCCTGCCGGCAGGTGGCGGGTTCATCGCCCCCCCGGTATCACGAGGTCGACCCGCCGACCCGGGGGCAGATCGAGCTCCTGGTGCACGGCCGCGACCACCAACCCACCGGCCGCCAGCTGCTCCTCGATCAGGCCGGCGACCAGCGCCTGCCCCTGTGTGTCGAGGTTGGTGTTCGGCTCGTCGAGGATCCACAGCGGCACGCCACAGAGCCACAGCGCCGCGAACGCGATGCGGCGTCGCTGGCCGGCCGAGAGCGAGCGGACCGGGCGGTCGGCGAACGCGCCGGCACCCACCCGCTCCAGCCCCCGGACGACCGTGGCGGCAGCGAGCGGCCGGCGCAGACCGACGGCATAGCGGACGTTCTCGCGTCCCGTGAGGTCGGCCTTCAGGGGGGCGTCGTGACCCAGGTATCCGAGTTCCGCGTGGAAGGCGGAGGCCGAGCGTTCGATGGCCGCACCCCTCCAGAGCAGGGAACCTTCCTCCACATCGACCAACCCGCACAGGGCGCGCAACAGCGTGGTCTTGCCGGCGCCGTTGACGCCGGTGACCTGCAGGCAGCAACCGGCCGCGAGGTCGAACGACACGCCACGCAGGACGTGCCGGTCACCCCGGAACACGTGAAAGTTCCTTACCGCCAGCATCGGAATCAGAATCAGGTAGTTAGCAAGCTTTCTTGACTTGGATCCTACGCGATTCTGGTGCCCCGGGCCGGACTCGAACCGGCACGACCTCACGGTCAACGGATTTTAAGTCCGTTGCGTCTACCGATTCCGCCACCGGGGCTGCTCCGGTCACCGTGCCGGCTGAGGCGTCTCGACCGGGTGCCTGCGACCTGTTCGCCTGGACCGCCCCCGGGCGCGCGCCGACCGCGCAGCCGCCGCCGCGTGACCCGGGGACCGAAGACCGGGGAAGTCTAGCAGTTGGCGCCGGGAGCCGGCGCGCGCAAGGCCGGCCCGGCTCCTCGCGAGGACCCGCCGGCCGCAGGCCCGTACCGGCGGCGTCGCGGGCTCAGTCGGCCAGTTCCTGCGGCACCTTGCCGCCATTCTCGGCGAGCTTGCGCAGCACGGCCTTGTGCAGCCACACGTTCATCCGGGCCGAGTCGCCCATCAGGTCCGCCGGGCAGCCGAGCTCGGTCGCCAGTTCCTTGCGGGCCGCGAGGCTGCTGTCGAGGTCCAGCAGCTTCAGCAGGTCGACGATCGAGGTGCGCCAGTTCAGCGGCTGGGAGCTCGCGGCGGCGCGCTCCTCGAGCTGGCGGGTGACGTCGATCGCGTCGAGACGCTGGGGCGCCGGCTCGGCAGCCGGGGTGGCCGCCGGCGCCGGTGCCGGTGCCGCTGCCGGGGCTGCCGCGACGCCCGGAGCCCGCGCCGTCGCCTGCCCGGCCACGGCGCCGGCCGCAGCTGCAGCGGGCCGGCCCGCATTGCCGCTGGCCGGACGCGCGGCCGCGGGGCCGCCTGGGCCACCGCCAGGCTTCACTGCGGCCTGGCCGGAGGAACCCGGGGTACGACCGGAATCGCGCGTCGGGAAGCCGAGCTTGCCGAGGATCTTGCCGAACATGCTCATGGTCGAACCCTCCGTCAGGTCCGGCCAGAAGTAGCACGGGTCCAGGGATCCGGCAGTGCGGTCCCAGATGGTCTCGCCCTGCGTCTGGTATTGATGGAATCCCATGGCCCACTGAGCCGGGGGCAGCAGGAACTGCATCGGCAGTCCCAGGCCCGAACCCGCAGCCCACACGAGAATCGAACGCTTCAAGGCCGCGCGGAATGTCAGGAATTCGCCATCGCGGTCCCGGACCCGCAGGCCCAGCATGGCCCGGCCCGGCGTCGTCCCGGCCAATTTCAGGCAGACGGCTTCGCCCAGCACCCAGGCCAGCGGCGCCACGAACACCACCGTCAAAGCAGGAAACATGAGGTCCCATGCCCGATCGGCATCGGCCAGCGCCAGTCCGCCCACCAGTGCCGCCCGCGCCATGTGCAGGTCGATGATCCGGGCCACGAAACGCCTCCAGGCGACCGCGCGCCGTGCCTTCAGCACGGCTGCCGTCTGTTCCGTCGCACCGGCTTCGAGACGACGCATCAGCCGTCGCCCGGCTTCATCGGCAGCGACGGCGGCATGGTCCTCCGGCAGCGGCGGCGGTTCCGCGGCCGGTCGGACGAGGCGCAGGGAAGTGTTGAGCGAAGGCTCGTCGGCGAGCCGCCGCCACTCGTTCATGCCCGCATGCCACACCGGCACGTCCGGACCGATTTCCTTGTCGTCCAGCATCTCCTGCAGCCGGAAGACAGGAAACGGACCGCGGCGCTCGCCGTCCTGCAGCACATACACTTCCATGATGCGTGAGAAACGAACGGCAGCCGACCTGCGCAATGGCAATTTCCCGCGCATTCCGCGCTCGCCATGCGCCGCACCTGC
>JALORN010000088.1 GCA_025458905.1 Steroidobacteraceae bacterium | reverse complement strand
CGTATCGCGCAGCGGCGGGCCGCTGCGTCGGGGAGCCGCGCCCGTTTCCAGAGCGGAGACGTGTTCACCCACGTGGCCCCCGCCGGTGGCTACCCCACCGTGCTCGACTTCGGTGTCCTCCACCAGTTTTCGCCCGATCAGCTGCCGCGCTACGTCGATCACCTGGCGCGCCTGGTCGCCCCTGGCGGCAGCCTGCTGCTGCAGTGCTTCAGCGACGCTGCGAGGACGCGCGCGCCGGGACCCCGTCCGATCGAGCGCGCCGAGCTGGAGCGGACGTTCACCGGTCGATGGCGGCTCGCCGCGCTGGAGCGCTGCGAATACCTGACTCGGGAACGTCCCTATCCCGCGTGGTTCGCCTGGGTGAGGCTCGACCCCTGCGCAGCGCCCGTCGCGTCTCCAGCGTGACCCGGCCGCGCGCTGCCCGGCCTGCCGATGCCTCGCACGGGCCGCCGGTGCGTCCTGACGCTCAGATCCAGCGCCGCACGCGCGCCCGGTAAGCCTCGAAGTCCGCGCCGAACAGCCGCGCCAGCACCCGTTCCTCCGGCACGATCTGGAAACGCGTGATCCACGCGACGAACAGCGCGACGCCGGCGAGCGCCCACGGCGTGCCGAGCCAGGCCGCCCAGCCCAGCAGCAACGTTGCCATCCCGAGGTACATCGGGTTGCGCGTCAGCCCGTAGATGCCCGAGGTGACCAGGGCGCTCGAGTTCGCGGGCTTCAGCGGGTTGATCGTGGTGCGCGCACGGCGGAACGACAGCACGCCGACGACGTCGATCGCGAGGCCCGCGAGGACGAGCGCGACCGCGACGACGCGCAGCAGCGGCCAGCCGACGGACAGCGCGTCGGCCGGGCCCGGCGCCAACGCCTCCGTGCCCCCCAGTGCGATTCCCTTCATCACCAGCGCGCAGGCGAGCCCGACCAGCGGCGGCGGGACTTTCAGCTCGAGGCCGGCCATGCGTCCCTCGCCGCTCAGGGCGTGGCCGCCGGCGTCGCGCCGCCGACGCGCAGTCGTTGCAGAGGCCCTTGATCTCGAGCGAGGTCGGCTCGATCCGGAAGCCCATCGAGCGCGACTTCTCGGCGAGCACGCGGTTGAGCGCCGGGTCGTCGATCTCGGCGACGCGATGGCAGTTGCGGCACACCAGGAACTGCGCCACGTGGGCGTGTCCGGGCGCATCGCAGCCGAGGAAGGCGTTCAGCGTGTCGATCCGGTGCACGAGGCCCGCGTCCATCAGGAACTCGAGCGCCCGGTAGACCGTCGGCGGCGCGGCCTTGTCGCGCTCCTTGGCGAGCTCGGCGAGGATCTCGTAGGCGCCGATCGGCTCGTGCGCCCGCCACACGATCTCCAGCACCCGCTTGCGGACCGGCGTCAGGTTCAGCCCGCGGGCCGCGCACACCTCGACCGCCGTGGCCACGGCATGGTCGATGCAGGCGCCGTGGTCGTGCGGGCCGCTCTTGCGCGGTCGGGGCTTCGACATGGGGGCTACGTTATCATGCGACCCCTATGGCCACCACGGATCGGGTCCCCGTCACCGTACTGACGGGATTTCTGGGGTCTGGGAAGACCACCCTGCTCAATCGCATCCTCTCGGAGCAGCACGGCAAGCGCATCGCCGTGATCGAGAACGAGTTCGGCGAGGTCGGCGTCGACCACCAGCTCGTGATCGGCGCCGAGGAGGAGATCTTCGAGACCAACAACGGCTGCATCTGCTGCACCGTGCGCGGCGACCTGCTGCGCATCCTCGGCCAGCTGATGAAGCGCCGCGACCGCTTCGACTATGTGATCGTCGAGACCACCGGCATGGCCGATCCCGGCCCGGTGGCGCAGACCTTCTTCCTCGACGACGACCTCAAGCAGCAGTTCGCGCTCGACGCGATCGTCACCCTGGTCGACGCGCTGCACTTCGAGAAGCACCTCGACGAGATGAAGGAGCCCGGCGAGCAGGTCGCGTTCGCCGACGTGATCCTGCTGAACAAGACCGACCTCGTGCCCGCGGATGCGCTCGAGCGCATCGAGCGGCGCGTGCGCGCGATCAACGCCACCGCGAAGATCTTCCGCACCCGCAATTCCGACGTCGCGATCGACCGGGTGCTGAACGTCGGTGCCTTCGACCTCGACCGTGCGCTCGCGGTCGACGCCGGCTTCCTCGAGCCGCAGTACCCGTTCGAGTGGGCGGGCGTCTACCAGCTCGAGCCCGGCACCTATTCGCTGCGCACCGGCGCCGAGGCGGCGCACGAGCACCATCACGAGCACGAGCACGAGCAAGAGCACGTGCACGGACCCGGCTGCGGTCACGACCACGGCGAGCACGGCCACGACCACGATCACTCTGGCCACGACCACGGTGCCGGCCTCGGCCTCGTCGTCCTGCCCGCCGCGGCGGCCACCGCCGAGGCGCTCGCCGCGCAGGTCGAGCCCGCGGTGCGCGCCTTTGCCGAGGAGCCGCGCCAGGTCGGCTGCGAGGGCACGATCCACCCCGGCCCGCACTTCAACCGCATCGACGTCGCGCACGAGGGCACCCACTTCACGCTGCACGTGCCGCAGCGCGGCGCGTACGCGATCTTCTGCGAGCACGCGCCGGCCGAGTTCAACCTGCGCCTGCAAGGCGCGAAGCCGGCCGCCGAGCGTGCCTTCGCCTCGCACCACCACGACGAGGAGATCGGCTCGATCGGCCTCTCCGACCCGCGCCCGCTCGACCCGCAGAAGCTCAACGACTGGCTGAGCTACCTGCTGCAGAGCCGCGGCGCCGACATCTTCCGCATGAAGGGCGTGGTCAGCCTCGCCGGCGAGGAGCGCCGCTACGTGTTCCACGGCGTGCACATGATGTTCGACGGCCGGCTCGAGCGCCCGTGGGGCAGCGGCACGCGCGGCAACACGCTGGTGTTCATCGGCCGCAACCTCGATCGCAACGAGCTCGAGGCGGGGCTGCATTCCTGCTTCGCCGCCGGCGGCGGCGCGGCCGCGGCCGCGGCCGCGCGGTGAAGGGCCCCTCGGCGATCCTCGAGCCGCGCGCCAGCGCGACGCTCGACGATTACGTCGCCGATCTGGCCTGGTCGGGCGACGGCACGCGGCTCGCCATCGCGGGCGGCGAGGGCGGCGTGTTCCTCGGCGCCTGGGACGCGGCCGAGGGCGCGTTGTCGGCGCAGCGGATCGGCGAGCACATGATGGGCACGCTCGCCGTCGCCTGGCGGCCGAAGGCGGCCGAGTTCGCCAGCAGCGGCCAGGACAACGCGATCGCGCTCTGGGACGGCGCCACCGGCGCCGAGCGTCGCCGCCTCCGGCCGGCGATGGCCTGGACCGAGCACCTCGCCTGGTCGCCCGATGGTGCGCAGCTCGCGAGCGCCGCCGGCCGGCAGCTCACGCTCTGGTCGCCCGAGGGCGAACCGCTGCACAAGTTCGAGCCGCATGCCGGCGCGATCGCGGCGCTCGGCTGGGACAAGCCCGGCCGCGACCTCGCGGCCGCGACCAATGGGGCAATGGCGATCCACCGCATCGAGCCGCCGCGCTACGGCACCCGCCAGTACAAGTGGCCCTCGAGCTGCCTCACCGTCGCCTTCAGCCCGAACGGCCGCGTGATCGCCACCGGCATGCAGGACGGCTCGCTGCACTTCTGGTACCTCTCTAGCGGCAAGGACTCCCAGATGCGCGGCTACCCCGCGAAGGTGCATCTCACCGCCTGGAGCGGCGACAGCCGCTGGCTCGCGAGCAACGCCGGCAACGAGGTGGTCTGCTGGGACTTCGGCGGCAAAGGTCCCGAGGGCACGCGCCCCGTGCAGCTCTCCGGCCACACCGATCGCGTCGAGTGCCTCGCCTTCCAGCCTGCCGGCGGCTACCTCGTCTCGGCCGGCCGCGACTGGCGCCTGACGCTCTGGCAGCCCGGCAAGGCCAGCCAGGCCCTCGACGCCCACCTCACCGACTCCGAACCGTCGTGCCTGCGCTGGTCCCCCGACGGCCGCCACATCGCCGTCGGCGAGCGCAAAGGCAAGCTGACCGTCTACGAGCTGGTGAAGGTCTAGAAAAGGGGACGGGAAAAGCGGAAAAAGGAAAAAGAAAAAGGGGTCAGATTTATTTTTGGAAGAAGGAGGACAGGTCTGTCCTCCTTCTTCCAAAAATAAATCTGACCCCTTTTTCTCTTTTTCTTTTTCCTTTTCCCGCTTTTTCCGTCCCCTTTCTACCCGCCTAGGGGCAGCCCCTAGGGCGACGGCTCATGCACTGGTTGGTAATGCCAACCATTCCGGTTTCTGCGGCTTGCGACACGGCGCGCGGTGCCGCGCTGCGCTGGACTCTCGGCGAGCGCTGCCACCGGGCAGCGGGGGCGAGGCAGCATGACGCGCGACGACGCATCGATGGGAGTGTTGCTCGCGGCTCCACCGGGGGCCGCGGCCGGGCAGGGTGCCCCGATGAGCCGCCTGCGCCTGCCCGAGATGTCGGTCGCCGCACGCCTCGCGCTCGCCAACGCGATCAGCATCGCCGCCGTGGCCGCGGTGCTCGCCGTCGCCCTCCCGCAGTTCCAGGCGGAGTCGCGGCAGGGCACCGAGACCCTGCTGATCGCGCGCGCGATGCAGCTCCACCAGGACGCCGACATGGCGCACGACGGCTTGCGGGCCGTCGTCGGCGAGGCGCTGCTGGTCGGCGAGGGCATCCATGCCGCCACCGACGTCCAGGCGAGCCTGCGCGACTACAGCGCGAGCCTGCGCGGCAACGTCGCGCGGATCGCCGGCCTGTCCCTGCCCGGCGACGTGGCCGAGCGCCTCGCGACCATCCGGCCGCAAGTCGCCCACTACATCGAGTCGGCCGAGGCGCTGACCGCGCTCGCGATCCAGGATCGGCGCCTCGCCCGCGAAGCCCTTCCCGCTTTCCTTGCCGAGTTCGAGGACCTCGCGGCGAAGCAGGCCGGCGTCACGCGTGCCCTGCAGGACATCCTGGCCGAGCGCGAGGCGACCGCGAAGTCGATGAACCGCGTCGCGATGCTGCGCATCCTCGCCGCCGGTGGCGCAGCCATGCTGCTGGTCGCCCTGCTGGGTACGACCCTCGCACGCTCCGTGCGCAACTCCATCCGGCGGGTGCGCGCGGTCGCCGACGCGGTCGCCGAGGGCAACCTCGACGAGCGCCACCAGAGCGCCGCCCAGGACGAGCTCGCGGCCCTCGGGCGAGCGGTCAACCGGATGGCCGACAGCCTGCAGGTGACGATCGGCCGGCTGCATGCCGACGCGGCCCGGGGCACCTTCCGCGCGGACCTGAACGCCGCGCTCGAGATGGCCGACACCGAGCGCGACGTGCACGCGGTGGTCGCCCGCGCGATGTCCGCCGCCAGCACGGACCGGCCGATGGAGCTGCTGCTGGCGGACTCCAGTCGCGCCCACCTCGAGCGTGCCGCGTCGCACCCCGAGACCGGCGCGCCCGGCTGCGGCGTCGAGTCTCCCTTCGGCTGCGTCGCGGTGCGCCGCGGTTCGATGGTGGCCTTCCCCTCGAGCGAGTCACTGAGCGCCTGCACCCGGCTGCGCGGGCGGCCCTCCGGCGAAGTCTCGGCCGTGTGCGTCCCGGTCAGCTTCATGGGCCGCGCGCTCGGCGTGCTGCACGCCACGGCACCGGTCGGCACGCCGCTGGACGAGAGCCTGGCGGACAACCTCGTGGCGATCGGCCAGCAGGCCGGCGCCCGCATCGGCACCGTCCGCGCGTTCCAGAAGTCCCAGGTCCAGGCGGCCACGGACGCCCTGACCGGGCTCGCCAACCGCCGCTCGATCGAGGAGCGCGTCCGCGAGATCACCGGCCGCGGCACGCCCTATGGGTTCGTGCTCGGCGATCTCGATCACTTCAAGAAGCTGAACGACACCTACGGCCACGAGTCCGGCGACCGCGCGCTGCGGATCTTCGCGCAGGTCCTGCGCCGCACCATCCGCAAGGGCGACATGGCGGCACGCTGGGGCGGCGAGGAGTTCGCGATCGTGCTGCCGGGCGCCACCGCGACGCAGGCCCACGACCTGACCGAACGGATCCGCGCCGAGCTGGCGCAGGCGCTGCTGGCGGCGAACGTGCCGGCCTTCACCGCCAGCTTCGGCATCGCCGACTCGACGATGCACGGCGAACTCGCGGTGATCACGCGCATCACCGACCAGGCGCTGTACCGCGCCAAGGACGGTGGGCGGGATCGCAGCTGCCTCGCCGAGCCGCCGGCGCACGGTGCCGATCCGCCGCGGCACGACGTGGAGCGTGACGCCACCGCGGACGTGCCGATCCTGGTCGGCTGAGCGCGCTGGCGGGAAGCCGCCGGCCGCGCCCGCATGACAGGCTCGCTCAGGCCGGGCGCGGGACGGTGGCTCCCGTCGCGGTGGCGGCGCCGACGCGCCGGCCGACCATCGAGGCATGGCGGTCGAGCAGGGTCGCGAACACCTGCGTCCAGGTGAACTGCTGCAACACCCGCGCTCGCGCCGCTCGGCCCATCGCCTCCACGTCCCGCTCGTACAGCCCGGCGATCGACGCGGCCAGGTCTGCCGCGTCGTCCGGCCGCGCGAGCAGCCCCACGTCCTCGGACACTAGCTCCGGCATGGCGCTGGCGCGCATCGCCACCACCGGTCGCCCGCAGGCCATCGCCTCCAGCACGACGAGGCCGAAGGTCTCCTCGGTGCCGGCGTGCACCAGTGCATCGGCCGAGGCCATCCAGGTGGCCAGTTCGGCCGGATCGCGCCGATAGGGCAGGGCGCGCACGTTGCGCTCGAGCTGGCGCGTCTCCGCGCCGCCGAGCAGCACCAGCTCGTACGGCGATCCGAGCCTCCGGAAGGCCGCCCGCAGCACGTCGATCCGCTTCTCCCTCGAGAAGCGCCCGGCATACAGCAGCAGGCGCGCGTCCGGCGCGAGGCCGAGCTCGGCGCGCAGGTCGCGCACCCGCCGTGCCGGGTGGAAGGTCACGGGATCCACGCCGAGCGGCTGGTGTCGTGCATGGTGCACGCCGAGCTCGCGCAGGTAGTCGCACATGAAGCGGCTGGGTGCGTACACGCGATCGAAGCGCGAGTACACGAACCGCACGTAGCGCGTCGCGATCGCCCGGCCCGGTGCTCCGTAGCGCCGCCCGACCAGGTGCGGCAGGTTCGAGTGGTAGAACGCGACGCGCGGGATGTCGCGCCGCGCCGCCACGCCCTGCGCGGTCCAGGCCGTGTGGAACGCGTCGCCGACCTCGATGATGTCCGGCGCGAGTGCCTCGATCGCGCGCGTCCAAGCCCGCGGGTTCAGCGGCAGCCGGTAGTTGAACGTACCCGGTATCCTCCAGCCCGCGAGCGTCGAGCGCTCGCCGGGCTCGCGCACCTCGCGCTCACCGGGCACCAGCAAGGTGTGTCGCCAGGAATCCGCGCGATACCGGCGGATCCAGGCGTGCTTGGCGTCGAGGTAACGTCGCACGCCGCCGCTGGTCGGCGAGTAGAACAGCGTGACGTCTAGCAGGTGCAGCGGCGAAGCCTGGGCCATCCGGGCATTGCACGACGAATCGGCGACGCGTTCGGTCAGCGACGTTGGACATCGGACGTAGGCGCACGCTACCGTCGCTCACCCGATGGAAGCGAGCTCGCCGACCGACCCCCGCCCATGATCCGCACGTCACGCCGTGCCTGGCTTCCCCGGCTCATGACCCTGCCCGACCGCGCGCCGCGCCGGCGCGAGACGCCCGCCGTGTCCTGGCCGCTGCTGGCGCTCGCCGCGCTGGCGTTCACGGCCGACGCAGCCGGCGCCGAGAACACTGCCGACAAGGCCCTCGACGGCGCGCTCGCCACGGCGCTCAGCCGCGTCGAGCCGAAGGTGCTCGCCTGGCGCCGCGACATCCACCAGCATCCCGAGCTCTCGAACCGCGAGTTCCGCACCGCGAAGCTGGTCGCCGATCACCTGCGCCGCCTCGGCCTCGCGGTCGAGACCGGCGTGGCCAGGACCGGGGTCGTCGCCATCATCGAGGGCGGGCGGCCCGGGCCACGGATCGCGCTGCGCGCCGACATGGACGCGCTGCCGATCACCGAGGAGCTCGACCTGCCGTTCCGCTCGCGCGCCACCGCCACCTATCGCGGCGAGACCGTCGGCGTGATGCACGCCTGCGGCCACGACGCCCACACCGCGATCCTGATGGGCGTCGCCGAGGCGCTGGTCGCGGTGCGCGCGCAGCTGCCGGGCTCGGTCGTGCTGCTGTTCCAGCCGGCGGAGGAGGGCGCGCCCGACGGCGAGGCAGGCGGCGCCGCGCTGATGCTCGAGGAGGGCGTGTTCGAGCGCCACCGGCCCGAGGCGGCCTTCGGCCTGCACGTCTCGCCGATCCTGCGCACCGGCCAGGCCGGCTACCGCGCCGGCCCGATGTTCGCCGCGTCGGATTCCTTCCGCATCGTCGTGCGCGGCCGCGGCACGCACGGCGCGCGCCCCTGGGGCGGCGTCGACCCGATCGTGGTCGCGGCCCAGGTCGTCACCGCGCTGCAGACCATCGTCAGCCGCCAGGTCGACATCACCGCCAATCCTGCGGTGGTCACGATCGGCGCGATCAAAGGCGGCATCCGCAACAACGTCGTGCCGGACGAGGTCGAGATGATCGGCACCGTGCGCACCTTCGACGCGGCGCAGCGTGCCGACATCCTCGCCCGCATCCGCCGCACCGTCGAGGGCGTCGCCGCCGCGAGCGGCGCCACCGCGGTTTTCGAGCCCGAGGCGCTCGGCACGCCGGTGCTGGAGAACGACCCCGCGGTGACGCGGGCGGCCGTGGCGGCGCTCGGCCGCGCGCTCGGCCCGGCCAACGTGCGGCAGGTGCCGCTGGTCACCGGCTCGGAGGACTTCGGCTTCTTCGCGCAGCGCGTGCCGTCGTTCTACTTCTACCTCGGCGTCACGCCGCCGACGACGAACCTCGCGCAGGTGGCGATGAACCACACCGCGCGCTTCTACCTCGACGAGGCCGGCCTCGCGCTCGGCGCGCGGGCACTCGCGGCCGTGGCGCTCGACTACCTGCGCCGTGGCGCGGCGGGGACGCCGTAGCCGGCGACGACGTCCCGCAGCATGCGATGCGGGCTTTGGATCAGGCCAGCGACACCGCCAGCGGCAGCCGCCGGATGCGCTTGCCGGTCGCCGCGAAGATCGCGCCGGCGAGCGCCGGTGCGAGCGGTGGCAGGCCCGGCTCGCCGATGCCGCCGAGCGGCCCGCCGGTCTCGACGATGTGCACCTCGATCGGCGGCACCTCCTCGAGGCGCGCGACCGGGTAGTCGTCGAAGTTGCCCTGCTGCACGGCGCCGTTCTCGAGCGTGATCTCGCCGTACAGCGCCATCGAGAGGCCGTAGACCACGCCGCTCTCGATCTGCGCCACGACCTGCTGCGGGTTGACCGCGAAGCCGCAGTCGACCGCCGCGGTGACCTTGTGGACCTTGACCGTCTTGCCGTCCGGCACCGAGGCCTCGACCACCTCGGCGACGATGCTGCCGAAGCTCTCCTGCATCGCGATGCCGCGCGCGCGGCCCGCGGGCAGCGGCTGGCCCCAGCCCGCGGCGCTGGCCACCTTCTCGAGCACCGCGAGGTGCCGCGGCTTGCCCGCCAGCAGCTCGCGGCGGAACTCGTACGGGTCGCGCCCGGCGAGCGCGGCGAGCTCGTCGATCGCGCCGTTCAGGATGAAGCCGTTGTGCGAGTGGCCGACCGAGCGCCAGAACTGCGTCGGCACCGCCTCGGTGACGATCAGCGACTCGTGGCGGCGGTTCGGCACCGCGTACGGCGTCTCCGCCGAGCCCTCGAGCTGCGTCGGGTCGACGCCGTTCTTGACCACGATCGGCTTCAGCGGCGAGAGCTCGAACACCGAGCCGCCCACGGTGACGTGGTGCAGCGCCACCGCCTTGCCGGCGGCATCGACGCCGCCGCGCACGCGGTTGATCGTGTACGGCCGGAAGTACCCGGCGCGCATGTCGTCCTCGCGCGACCAGAAGAGCTTCACCGGCACCGGCCGGCCGAGCGCCTGCGCGACCTGCGCCGCCTCCAGCATGAAGTCGGAGCCGGTGCTCGCGCGCCGGCCGAAGCCGCCGCCGAGGAACACGGTGTTGATCTTCACGTCCGCGGGCTTCAGGCCGAGCGCCTTCGCCACCATCTGCGCGTCCTGGCTCTGGCCCTGGGTGCCCGCCCACATCTCGCACTGCCCGTCCTTGACGAGCGCGGTGGCGTTCATCGGCTCCATGCAGGCATGGGCGAGGTAGGGCATGTCGTACTCGACGTCGAAGGTCTTGGCCGCGCCCTTCAGCGCCGCGTCGACGTCGCCCTCGTCCTTGACGCGCGCGACCTTGCCGGTCTTCAGCAGCTGGCGATACGACTCGCGCTGCTTCGGCGTCGAGAGCGTCGAGGCCGACGACAGGTCCCACTCGACCTTCAGCGCGTCGCGGCCCTTGATCGC
>JALORN010000041.1 GCA_025458905.1 Steroidobacteraceae bacterium | reverse complement strand
GAGCCCGAGCGCGCGCAGGCGCCGCGCCAGCCGCCCGTAGACGAGGTGGCGCTTGGTGTCGGCCAGGGCGATGCCGGTCGTGCGGTGCACGACGCGGCGGATCTCGTGGAACTCCTCGTCGCTGAGCTGGAACTCCTCGGTCGGGGCGGGCTGCGCTGCCATCGGTCGGTGGTCCTGCGGTCAGAACAGCTCGAGCTCGCCGGGACGGCTCGCGCCCTGCAGGTCGGTGAGCGCCTGCATCATCTCGCGTGGCCCGGTGCCGCGGATCAGGAAGTCGAACAGCACGCGTTCCTCGACCATGCTGTACCGGCTCCGCACCTCGTCGAGCAGGCGCTCCCAGGCGGCCGAGCGCTGCTGCGGCCCGGCCTCGATGACTTCCGCGGGGATCGACAGGCCGTCGCGGACGTGGGTGATGCGCTGGATCAGCTTGTCGTAGAACTGCAGCGCGACGACGGCCTGCCGCGCGTCGAGCTCGAGCTCCGCGCCGACCGCCCGCAGGCGCGCGTGCAGCGCGGCGACGTCGGCTCCGGCGTCGCCGCCGGCCGGCAGGGCATCGACGAGCGCGCACAGTTCCGCCAGCCGCTCGACGATGTGGCTGACCGCGCTGGCGAGGCTCGCCATGCGCGCGTCGGAGTCCTTCATCGCGCTCTCGAGCTGGGCGGCACCGAGCTCGAGGAAGCTGCGCAGCTCGCCGGCGCTGAGCGCGGCGCTCCGCGGGCGGGCCGCCACGAAGGCGTCCCCGCCCTCGTCGGGCGTCGCTTGTGCGATTGCATTCATCGGTGGCTCCGTCGGGTGTCGCGCCGCCTAGGGGTCGAGCCCCAGGGCCGCGCCGAGCCCGGTGGCCGCAGCAGCCGCGCGCAGTCCGGCGGAGTCGGCGCTCCAGCGGAAGGCCTTGCCGGAGGCGAGCGCGGTGGCCCGCGTCGCGCACAGCAGCTGCAGGCCTGCGGTGTCGATGTCGGCGAGGCGCGAGGCGTCCACCGTCACGCCGCCCCGCGCGACCGCCGCACGCAGGCCCTCCGCGCAGCTGCGTACGTCGGTGATCAGCAGCGCGCGGGGCAGCACGACGCCGGCGGGCTCGTCGCCCGCGGGTGCCTGCAGCGTATCGCAGCCGTTCGCCATGCCGGGCGCCTCAGGCGGCCTGGGCGCCGTCGCCATCGAGCAGGCTCGCGCTGATCAGGCGATCGACGTGCAGCAGGATCAGCATGCGCTCGCCGGCCATCGCCAGCCCCTTGACGAAGTCCTGGTCGACGCCGCCGGCGACGTCCGGGGGCGGCCGCATCTCCTGCTGGCCGACGTTGCAGACCTCGCAGACCGCATCCACCACGATGCCGGCGGTCAGCTCGCCGCGCTCGCTCCTGACGCGCACGACGATCACCACGGTCGTGGGACCGTGCGCCGAGGGTTCGAGGCCGAAGCGCATGCGCAGGTCGATCACCGGGACCACCGCGCCCCTCAGGTTGATCACCCCGAGGACGTGCGCCGGCGAGTGCGGGATCCGGGTCGGCTTGTCCCAGCCCTTGATCTCCTGCACGCGCAGGATGTCGATGCCGTATTCCTGCTCGGCCAGCTGGAAGGTGAGGTACTGCTCCGCGTCCGGGCTGGCGGCGCCGTGGGCCGGGGCACGGGCGGGTGTCGGTTCACTCATGGCGTGTCGTCTCCGATTTCGGCCGCCGCGGCAGCCGCGATGTCGTTCAGACCGCGCGCGCCGCGAGCCGCGGGCCGAGCACGCGGGCCAGGGTCGCGAGCAGCTGGTCGGGATTGAAGGGCTTGACCATCCAGCCGGTCGCCCCGGCCTGCTTGCCCTGCGCCTTGCGCTCCGGGCTCGACTCGGTGGTCAGCAGCAGCAGCGGGACCAGGCGGTAGGTCGGGAGCGCGCGCAGCTGCGCGACCAGCGTGATCCCGTCCATGTTCGGCATGTTGACGTCGGTGATCACGAGGTCGACGACGCGCCCCTTGGCGAGCTCCAGCGCCTCGACGCCGTCGGCGGCCTCGATCACGTCGTAGCCGGCGGCGCGCAGGGTCTGGCCGACCATCTGGCGCATCGACGGCGAGTCGTCCACTGCAAGGATCACGTTCGACATTGCTCGGCTCCGTAGTGCTCGATCGGCGGGAGGTCGTCACCGGGGACGACGCTTCGCAGGGGGGTTATCGGCGGGTCCGCCGAAAACACGAATCGGGTGATGCCTGAATGT
Source organism: Steroidobacteraceae bacterium (assembly GCA_025458905.1). Taxonomy (GTDB): domain Bacteria; phylum Pseudomonadota; class Gammaproteobacteria; order Steroidobacterales; family Steroidobacteraceae; genus UBA964. The sequence continues at coordinate 29,053 of JALORN010000041.1, read as the reverse complement.
GGTTGCTCCGTGCACGCAGTCACGGTTCGTGCGTGAACCGCATCACGCTTCAGGCGGCGACGCGGTCGACGAGCCGGCGCGAGAGGCCGGCGATGTCGAGGATCAGGGCGACCGACCCGTCGCCGAGGATGGTCGCGCCGGCGACGCCGTCGACGCGCTGGTAGTTGGTCTCCAGCGTCTTGACGACGACCTGCTGCTGGCCCAGCAGCTCGTCGACGCAGATGCCGACCCTGCGGCCGTCGCCCTCGACCACCATCACCAGACCGCTGCCGGCGCGCGGGCCGCCGCCGCGGCCGAAAACCTCCCGCAGTCGGAGCACCGGCAGGTACTCGCCGCGGAACGAGAGCACCTCGCCACGCCCCACGACGGGCTGGATCATCCCCGGGCGCAGCTGCAGCGACTCGACGATCGCCGTCAGGGGCACGATGTAGCTCTCGCCGTCCACGGAGATGGTCTGGCCGTCGACGATCGCCAGGGTCAGCGGCAGGTTGATGATGAAGCGCGAGCCCTTGCCCTCCTCGCTACGGATCTCGACCGTGCCGCCGAGCTCCTCGATGTTGCGACGGACCACGTCCATGCCGACGCCGCGACCGGAGACGTCGGTGGCCTGGTCGGCGGTCGAGAAGCCGGGCAGGAAGATCAGCTCGTTCACCTGCGCATCGGTCAACTCCACGTCCTGCGGCACCAGGCCCTTGGACCGGGCCTTGGCGAGGATCTTCTCGCGCTTGAGGCCGGCGCCGTCCTCGCTCACCTCGACGGTGATGTTGCCGCCGCGGTGGTAGGCATGCAGGTGCAGCGTGCCGGTCTCGGGCTTGCCGCGCGCCAGGCGCACCTCCGGCATCTCGATGCCGTGGTCGATGCCGTTGCGCACCAGGTGCACCAGCGGGTCGCCGATCTTCTCGAGCACCGTCTTGTCGAGCTCGGTCTCGCCACCGGTCATCTTCAGCTCGACGCTCTTGCCGAGTCGCTGCGACAGGTCGCGCACCATCCGCGGGAAGCGGCTGAAGACGAAGCTGATCGGCACCATGCGCACGCGCATGACGCTCTCCTGCAGCTCGCGCACGCTGCGCTCGAGCTGCGCGAGCCCGGTGCGCAGGCGCTCGCCCTGCGGGCCGTGGAAGGCGCCGCCGAGCTGGCTGAGCATGGACTGGGTGATCACCAGCTCGCCGACGTTGTTCATCAGCTCGTCGATCTTCTCGATGCTGACGCGGATCGAGCTCGAGTCGCTGCCGGAGCCCTTGCCCGGGGCCTCCGCGCCGCGCGCGCCGGCGCCGACGGCAGGCGCCTCGGCCGGGGCCTTCGCGCCGGGAGCGACGCTGGCCGCGGCACCCGTGGCCGCGGCGGCGGCAGGCGAGGCCGCGACAGCAGCCGGGGCGGGAACCGCGGCCGCGCAGGCAGCCGTGGCCGGCGCCGCCGCGGCCGGCGCGGCGACCCGGCCGAGCGGCTCGATCGACAGCTCGCAGTCGCCCTCGGCCCAGTCGAAGGCCTGCGCGATCGCCTCGCGCGGGGCGTTGGTCTGCAGCTCGAGCGACCAGCGCAGGTAGCAATCCTCCGGATCCATCTCGGCGAGCGGCGGGACCGCGGACACGTCGGCAGTCACCCGCAGGTCACCGAGCTCGGCCAGCTCGCCGAACATCCGCAACGGGTCGTTGCCGCGGGCCAGCAGCTGCAGGTAGGGCCGGAACTCGATGCGCCACAGCGGCACGGCGGCCCCTGCCCCGCCCGACGCCACGGCCGCGGGCGCCGCGGCGGGCGCGGCGGGTCCGCCGGCTGCCAGCTGCGGCGCCTGCGAGGCCACGGGCGCCGGGGCGGCGGCCACAGCCGCGGGCTTCTGCGCCACGACCAGCTCGAGGTCGAACTGCAGGTCGGCGACCGCCTGCGCGTCCGCCGGCTTGCCCGACTGCTGCGCGCGCAGCATGTCGCGCATCACGTCGACTGACTTCAGCAGCAGGTCCGAGATCTGCTGCGTCACCTGCATGCGCTGGCCACGCAGCTCGTCGAGCAGCGTCTCGAGCGTGTGGGTGAAGGAGGCGACCTCGTTGAAGCCGAAGGTGGCCGCACCGCCCTTGATGGAGTGCGCGACCCGGAAGATGGTGTTGACCGTGCCCGGGTCGGGCGTTCCCACCGTCAGCTGCAGCAGCGCGTCCTCCATCGAGGTGATGGCCTCGAAGCTCTCCTCGAAGAAGGAGTCGTGGAACTGCGTCAGGTCGATCGTCATGGAAGTGGCCTCGAGTGGTCTGCGGCAGCGTCGCGGCGCGCCCGCGCCTTCACATTCCCAGGTCCGAGAGCAGGGCGTCGACGTCGGTCTGGCCGTTGACGGTGACGCCGTGCGCGACGCCCGGGACCACCGGCCCGAAGCCGCGCGAGTCCGCGGCGCGGCCCGCCGGGTCGCGCTCGCCGGCGGCGAGCGCATCGACGCTGCCGCCGGAGATGCGCACCATGTGCGTCAGCGCCACCTCCAGCTCGTCGACCAGCGCCATGACCCCGCGGATGATCTGGCCGGTCAGGTCCTGGTAGCCCTGCGCGAGCAGCACCTGCGAGAGCTTCTCGCGCACCTGGCCGAGGCCGTTGCGGGTCTCGTCGAGGTAGAGCCGCACGTCGTGGCGGCTCGGCCGCCGCGGGCCGTTCCAGGCATCGAGGAGGTCGCCGGCCCGGGTCGCGGCGCGGTCGGCGATCGGGCAGGACTGCTCGACGAGGTCGAGCGTGGTGTGCGCCGCATCGTCGGTCAGCCGCATCACGTGCTCGAGGCGCGCGCGCGCATCAGGGACCTCGCGCGTCGCGAGGTCGTCGAGCCGCGAGTCGCGCCGGAAGCGCTCGAGCGCGGCCTGAAGGTCGTCGGTGATCTGCCGCAGGTCGTGGATCGCGCCGCTCTCGCTGTCCTCGCCGAGCTGGCGCACCAGCGCGTGGAAGCGCGCCTCGTCGTCGCCCCGCAGCGCCGCGTCGAGCCCGGCGAGCAGCGCGGCGTAGTGCCCGCGCCTCGCGGAGAACGTGGAGGGGGATGGCGGGCTCATGCGGCGGGCGCGGCGCGCGACGCCAGGATCTTGTCGATCTTCTCCTTCAGCGTGGCCGCGGTGAACGGCTTGATCACGTAGCCGTTGACCCCGGCCTGCGCGGCCTCGACGATCTGCTCGCGCTTGGCCTCGGCCGTCAGCATCAGCACCGGCATCGAGGCCAGCGCGGCGTCCGCGCGCACGTGCTTCAGCAGGTCGAGCCCCGCCATGCCGGGCATGTTCCAGTCGGTGATCAGGAAGTCGAAGTTCCCGGTCCGCAGCATCGGCAGCGCGGTGTTGCCGTCGTCCGCCTCGCTGACGTTCTTGTAGCCCAGGTCGTGCAGCAGGTTCCTGATGATCCGCCGCATCGTCGAGAAGTCGTCCACGACCAGGAACTTGATTTCCGCACTCATCGTCCGATCACTCCTCTGGCAGGTCGCCGCCCCGGCGCCCTCGCAGGGCGCCCCCGCGACGCGCCTGCCGGTATCGGCAGCGGCGGCCGGCGACTTGAGCACCGGGCTCGCCGGCGCGCATCGGGCCTCGCCGCAACTTCAGAACGAATCCCAGTCGTCGTCGTCACCCCCGCCGGCCGCGGCCCTGGGCGGCGGCGGCGGCGGCCGCGGCCGCGGCGCAGCGTCGGGCGCCGTGCCGCGCGCCTTGGGCAGCGCGTTCCTGGCGGCCGGACGCGGCGCAGCCGGCGGCGCCGGAGCGGCGGCTCCCGTGCGGGTCGAGGGCGAGGCGGGCCTGGCGACGGGGACTGCCGCCGGCCCGGCCCCCCGGCGTGCCGTCGCCGGCCCGAGGTCGAAGAACGCAACCAGTTCCGCCAGCGACTTCGCCTGGCCGGCGAGCGCCTGGGTCGAGGAACTCGCCTCGTCCACCAGCGAGGCGTTCTGGGTCGTGACCTGGTCCATCTGTGTGACGGCCCGGTTCACTTCCTCGACGCCCTGTGCCTGCTCGCGGCTCGCGGCGCTGATCTCGGCGATCAGGTCCGACATGCGCTTGACGCTCGAGACGATGTCGCCGAGCGTCCTGCCGGACTCGTCGACCAGCTGCGATCCGCTGTCCACCTTGCCGACGCTGTCCTGGATCAGCGTCTTGATCTCGCGCGCCGAGTCGGCGCTGCGGATCGCGAGGTTGCGCACCTCGGACGCGACGACGGCGAAGCCGCGACCTTGCTCGCCGGCGCGTGCGGCCTCGACCGCCGCGTTCAGCGCCAGCAGGTTGGTCTGGAACGCGATCTCGTCGATCACGCCGATGATGTCGGCGATGCGACGGCTGGAGGCGTTGATCTCGCTCATCGCCGCGACCGCGCGGCCGACCACGTCGCCGCCTTTCTCGGCCAGCGTGCGGGTCGCGGCGGCCACCTGGTTCGCCTGCGCCGCATTGTCTGCGTTCTGCCGCACCGTCGAGGTGAACTGCTCGATCGAGGCCGCCGTCTCCTCGAGCGACGCCGCCTGCTCGGTGGTCCGCTGCGAGAGGTCCTCGTTGCCGCGCGAGAGCTGCATCGCACCCGAGTTGACGAGGTCGGCGGTCAGCTGGATCTGCTGCGCGACGTCCACCAGCTTGTCCACCGTCTGGTTCGCGTCGACCGCGAGCCTGGCGTACTCTCCCTCGTAGGCTGCAGTGATCTTCTCGGTGAGCTTGCCGCGCGCGAGCGCGCCGAGCACGCGTCGCAGGTCGGCGACCACCCGCTCCGAGGCGTCGAGCAGGGCGTTCACGTTCTTCGAGACCGCGAGCGCGAAGCCGGCCTTGCCCTCGAGCGTGACGCGTTCGGTCAGCCTGCCGCCGGCGGCCGCCGCGATCACCTTCTCCACCTCGGCCTCGGCGGCCAGATCCTGCGTGACGTCCAGCCACTCGACGGTGTAGCCGATGCGCTCGGCACCGTCCCCCGACACCGGGTACGCGGCGATCGACATCGTGCGGCCGCCGAACCGGATCCGGCCGTTGTGGACCCCGGTCAGCCGCCCGAGCATGCCGCGCTGCTGGCCGGGATTGCGGTGGAACTGGTCGAAGTTGGAGCCGACGAGGCCGGCGGCCGAGAACTGCGGCAGCTCGCGGCGCACCTCGGCCTCCATGCCGGCGAACAGCTTGCCGGCAGCGCGGTTGATGAAGACGATCTTGCCTTCCTCGTCCGTGACCATGACCGCCGCGCCGGAAGAATCCAGCGCCTGCCTCAGTCGTAAATTGGTCGCCGCGACCTGTCGGTCGCGCGCGTCGCGCGCGGCGAGTTCCTCCTGCATGCGTGCCAGCGCCAGCAGCAGCTCGCCGAACTCGTCGGCGTCGCCCTTCTCGATCTCGCCCGAGAGGTCGCCGGCCGCCACCCGGCGCGCGATCGCGACGGAGCGCGCCAGCGAGCGCGTGATGTAGCGGATCAGCCAGGCGGAGAGCCCGACCAGCGCCAGCGACGCGAGCACCAGCACCGCGAACATCTTCCACTGGGCGCGAGTCTCGATGGCGGCCATCTGCCCGCGCGCCGCGTCGACCTCGGCGGCGAGCACGTCGCTCAGGGCGCCGCCGCGCGCCTCGAGGTCCTCGAATGCCTTCTGGAACGCCGGCAGGGCCCGCTCGACGGAGCCGGGGTCCTCGGCCGCGACCCTCGTCAGCGCGACGCCGCTGGCGATGTAGGCGTCGAGGGCTGGGCGCAGGTCGGCGAGCCTGGCCGCGATCCCGGGGTCTAGCGGCAGGCCGGCGTTCTCCTCCAGGGTCGCGCGGAAGCGTGCGGCGTGCTCGACCAGGTCGGCCTGCGCCGCGCGCACCCCCGCCGCATCCTGGCTGCGCGCCGCGAGGATCGCCGACAGCACGTCGGACCGGATCGCGTCGTGCATCATGTCGCCGTCGACGTGGTTGCGGAGTGCACTCTCCAGGAGCGACTGGGCGTGGCGTTGCGCCTCCGCCTGGCTGTTCTGCCACAGCGCGGCGGCCGTGATGAACACGGCGCCCAGCAGGCCGGTGGCGACCAGCAGGACCAGCTTGTGCTTCACTTTCATCGACTCGCTCCTGGCGGCGAGGTGCCGCACCGTGCGCGGACGGCGCACGCCGGACGGCGCGCAGGCGGGTGCGCCCGCGCAGCTTCCCGGTACACCAAGGGAACGGCATGCACCGTGCATCGATGAATCGGGGCGGCCCCTAAGTTCTCGCCAACGCGGAGTCGGTCACATCGGGCGATGGCGCAGGCGGCAAGCGGCTGCCGCTCCCGCCCCGTACGCGCTCACATCCGGGAGCCGCCGCGGGCGCGCCTGCGGCCGGGATCGCGAAGCGTGAACCGCGTCGCGCGCGGCCGCGACGCGATTGCCGATAACTGCAGCCGGCACGCATCGGTTGCGTGCCCCGGAGACGGCCACCATGCGTTCCCTTCGTGTCCTGCTGCTGGTACTGGTCATCGCGGCGCTCGGCGTCGCCTCGGTCCAGGCCCTGCTCTCCTCCCGCAGCCTCACCTCGCTCGGCGACCAGGCGACGCGCGTCTACGTCGCCAAGGACGTCACCGCGGACATCCTGCCGCCGCCGATGTACCTGATCGAGATGCGCCTCGTCGCCTCGCAGGCCCTGGAGGGCACCATGGCGCTCGCGGCAGCGCGTTCGGAGATCTCGCGGCTCTCCTCCGAGTACCGCGCCCGCGTCGACCACTGGCGCGCGGACCCGCCGTTCGGGCTCGAGGGAGAGCTCCTCGGCCGGCAGCATGCCGCGGCGCAGCGCTTCATCCAGCACATCGAGTCGCAGTTCCTGCCGGCACTCGAGTCGGGCGACCTGCCGGCGGCACGCGCTGCGCTCGGCGCGGCGCACCAGGACTACCTCGAGCACCGCGCCGGCGTCGACGCGACCGTCCGGTCCTCGACGGCGTTCGCCACGCGGGAGATGCAGACGTTCGACGAGCAGCGCGCGGCGACACAGCGCTCCTCGCTGCTCGCGCTCACGGCGGGCGTGGTGCTGCTGGTGGCGGTCTTCGTCGTGGTGCGTCGGCTGCTGCGCGGCACGCTCGGCGACGAGCCGGAGTCCCTGGCGATGGCGGCGGCCCGGCTCGCCGCGGGCGACCTGACGCGGCCGGTGGGGCCCGAGCGGGCCGGGGGCATCGCCGGCTCGCTGGAGGCGCTGCGCCGGCAGCTCGGCGGCATCATCGACTCGACGCGCCGCTCTGCGCACGAGGTGCTCTCGGCCTCGCGCGAGATCGAGCACGGCACGCAGGACCTCGGGCAGCGGACCGAGCAGCAGGCCGGCTCGCTCGAGGAGACCGCGAGCTCGATGGAGGAGCTCAACGGCACCGTGCGGCAGAACGCCGAGACGGCCTCGAAGGCCACGCGGCTCGCAGCCGGCGCCAGCGAGGCGGCGGCACGCGGTGGCGCGGCCGTCGGGCGCGTGGTCGAGACCATGGGCGCCATCCAGCAGAGCTCGAGCCGGATCGCCGAGATCATCGCGGTGATCGACGAGATCGCGTTCCAGACCAACCTGCTGGCGCTGAACGCGGCCGTCGAGGCCGCGCGCGCCGGCGAGCAGGGCCGGGGGTTCGCGGTGGTCGCCGGCGAGGTCGGCGCGCTCGCCAAGCGCAGCGCCCAGGCCGCCCGCGAGATCAAGGACCTGATCACGACCAGCGTCGCCAGCGTCGCCAGTGGCTCGAGCCAGGTGGACGAGGCCGGCGCGACGATGGCCGACATCGTCGCGCGCGTGCGCGAGGTCGGCGAGCTGGTCGGCGAGATCGCACGCGCCTCCAGCGAGCAGAGCGAGGGCATCGGCAACGTCAGCAGCGCGGTGTTCGAGGTCGACAAGATGACGCAGCAGAACGCCGCGCTGGTGGAACAGTCGACGGCGGCGGCGATGGGGCTGCGCACCCAGGCGGCCAAGCTGGTCGAGCAGGTGGCGCTGTTCAAGCTGCCGGCAGGCGCGGCTGCGGCAGGCGGCTGACGGCCGCCGTGCCGCGCGCCGCAGGCGGCGCGTGCCCGGTCGCCTCAGTCGCCCGGCGGCCAGGCCGAGGCGTCGATCGTCTCGCGGTAGGCGTGCCAGGTGGCATGCCCGATGACCGGCATCGTGACCACCAGGCCGAGCAGCGCCGTCGCGAAACCGATCGCGACCGCCGCGACGATGGTCGCGACCCAGAGCGTCATGGTGACCTTGTTGCGCAGCACCGCGTTGACGCTGGTCACGACCGCGGTCACGCCGTCGGTGCGACGGTCGAGCAGCATCGGCAGCGAGAACGCACTCGCGGCGAACGCCACCAGCGCGAACAGGCTGCCGACCGCGCTGCCGATCGAGAAGAAGGCCACCAGTTCGGCGAACGTCGGCTCGCCCGACTCGGGATAGAAGATCTGCAGCCCGCTGCCGGCGCGCACCCACACCAGGCAGATCACGAGCAGGACCAGCGAGTAGACCGCGGTGTCGCCGAGGTGCAGCCGCTCGGCGCGCAGGCAGCGCCGCAGTGACGGCGGCTCGCCGCGACCCAGGCAGGCGCTGATCGCGTACAGCCCGAGCGCCAGCACCGGCGCGACGAACACGAAGGACGACAGCATCACGATCAGCAGCCAGCCGCTGCCGTAGAACCAGCCGATGGCGCTGATCGTCGCGCTGAGCGCGAAGATGCCGAGCCCGTAGGCGAGGCTCTGCAGCGGCGCGGCACGCAGGTCGGCGAACCCGAGGCGCACCCAGCGCAGCGGCGCGTCGAGACCGACCTGCCGGCACGGCGCGACGAATGGCAGTGCCTCGGCCGCCGCCGGCTCGCCGGCCGGCGGCGGCTCGGTGGGGTGCGCCGGCTCGCCGGACCTGCCGGACTTGTCGGACTTGCCGGACTTGCCGGACTGGGGCTCGTCCATCGCCGTCACCTGCGTGGCCTCCCCCGCGTCCCGCCGGCCCGCGCCCACGGCGGACGGTGCCAGCACCCGGCGGGCGTCAGCGATCGCGCGCGAGCTGCGCGTCCACCTCGCGCTCCGCCGCCAGCCAGTCCTCGACGTCGTACCCCGGCACGAAGCCGCGCCGCTCGGCACGGTAGTAGGCGGTCTCGGCGATCATCGCCAGCCGCTCGTCGTCGCCCCAGGCACCTTCGGCACCCGGGATCGTCTCGTCGGGCATCGGGTCCGGCTGGACCCGGCGCGACCTGGGCAGGTTCGTCATCGCTCGGCCTCCGCGTCTGCGGCGCTCCGGCGCCCCGTGCCCACGAGCCTAAGGCCGCGACCGGCGCGCGTCGCCACGTAGTTGTCCCTACGGCGGCGTGGACGCGCGGTCCGGCGGGCCGCGGCACCGGCCCCCACCAGGGGCAGGCCCAGGAGCTCACGGTGGCAGCAGCGGCGCACTGGCGCGCCCCGCGGCGCACTGCTGGTAGAGCGCGACGTCGAGCGCGACGGGTGAGCGCTGCAGCCACATCACCGCGCCGTCGGGCCCGGACTCGGGTCCACTGTGAGGAATGCCGCCCGGACGCCAGAAGTAGCCGCCTTCGCGGTAGTCCCCGATCACGGTCCGCGCCGGCAGGCACTCGGCGAGCGTGTACCGGCCCTGCATCACGTAACCCTCTTCGACCATCGAGTGCACCTCCCACGGCATCCGCATCCCCGGACCGAGGCGCACGTACCAGGTCCGCGCGCTGGTGAACGGGTCCTTCTTCAGGTGCATCACCTGCAGGTCGATCGTCGCGCCCGCGGACCGCGCCAGCGACGCCGGCTGCCAGCGCCGCGGGTCGAAGCGGCTGACGTAGGCGCCGCGCTCGCGCTGTCGCTCGACGGCGGCGGCGTCGCTCGCGGGCGGATCGAAGAACAGCAGCGCCGCACCCCCGGCCGGGCTCGACAGCGGCGGCGCCTGCGAGCCCGGCGGCACGAACGCGAAATCGTGGCGGCCGAGGCGCTCGGCGCCGAAGCCGAGCGCGCCGTCCAGCAGCACGATCTCGAGCGACTGCGGGACGCGCGGCGCCCGCTCCAGGCGCCACCCGGCCGGGAACTCGGCGCGCAGCGCGAGGCGGCCGCTGGCGGCATCCTCGCCGAGCACGCGCACCGAGATGCCCGGCCAACCCCCGAAAGGCTGCACCGGGAGCGTCGCCGAGTCGACGTAGCCGACGAAGGCGCCGCCGCCGGGCCCGGCCTCGCGCAACGGGCCCGCGACGCGCTCCGCGGCGCCGCCCGCGCCGGCAGCGGCGGCACACGCCGCCGCCAGCGTCAGTGCCGCGAGGCAGGTGTGGAGGACAGGCTTCGCGGTGGGCAACATGCGGGCAGGCTTCCCTCGGCTGTCACGTTAGTCTGGGCCGTCCCCCCCACGGGTCAAGGCCCGCCCGGCGTGCGGCGGCGCACTTGCGCGGCGCGGGCCCTGCGCCGCACGATCGCGCGATGGAACTGACCAACCTCGAGACCGTCCCCGGCCGCACCATCGTCCGCCACCTCGGCCTGGTACAGGGATCCACGGTCCGCAGCAAGCACGTGGGGCGGGACCTGCTCGCCGGCCTCAAGAACTTCGTCGGTGGCGAGCTGCGCGCCTACACCGAGCTGCTCAACGAGTCGCGCGGCGAGGCGATCGAGCGCATGGTGGCGCAGGCCAGCGCCGTCGGTGCGAACGCGGTCGTCAACGTGCGCTTCTCCACCTCCAACATCGCCGCGGGCGCCGCCGAGGTCATGGCCTATGGCACGGCCGTGGTGATCGAGTAGCGCGGCGCATGCCGCGCGGACGGACGGATACCGGGGCATGGAGCTGCTGATCGAGCTCGGCGCATTCCTGGTGCTGCTGGTGGTCGGGCTGGTGTTCGGCCGCGCCAGCGAGCGTCGGCACTTCCGCGACATCGAGCGCCGCGAGGCGCTGCTGCGCGACGTGCTGGTGTTCACCGAGCGACGGCCGCCGCCGGACGGCGAGTTCCGCGACGCGGCGCTGGTGGTCGGCTCGGTGGTGATCGCCGAGGATTACTTCAAGCGCATCGCGGCGGCGCTGCGCGGGCTGTTCGGCGGCCGCGTCTCGGTGTACGAGTCGCTGATGGACCGGGGTCGCCGCGAGGCCGTGCTGCGGATGAAGGAGGAGGCCCGGCGACGCGGCGCCACGCTGGTCTTCAACGTGCGCTTCGAGACGGCCTCGCTCTCCGAGGACTCCAGCGGGCGCTCGCCGATGTTCTCGGCCGAGTTCCTCGCCTACGGCACCGCGCTGGTGCCGCGCTGACGCCGTGAGCTACGAGAACCCCGACGTCCCGCACGCGGTCAACGTCGCGCGCGGCAGCCCGGTAGCCGAGTTCCTGCGCCTCGTGGCCGCGCTGCTCGCGGTGCTACTGCTGTGCGGCGCGGTGCTGTACCTCGGCGGCGAGCACCTCGCGCGGCACGTGCCGTTCGCGCTCGAGCAGCGCTGGGTGGGCGATCGGGTGCTCGGCTTCGAGGCGCTGGTGCAGCGCGACGCAGACGCCGGCCCCGAGGTCGAGGGCTATTTGCAACGCCTCTCCGACGGGCTGTCGGCGACGATGCGGCTGCCGGCGGGCATGCACGTGCGCGTGCACTACGCCGACGCCGGCGTGCCGAACGCGTTCGCGACGCTCGGCGGACACGTGGTCGTCACCCGCGGCCTGCTGGAGCGCATGCCGAGCGAGAACGCGCTCGCGATGGTGCTGGCGCACGAGATCGGCCACGTCCGCGCCCGCGACCCGATCGCGGCGCTCGGCGGCGGCGCGTCGCTCGCGCTGCTGCTGGCGGCCGCCGGCGACGATGCGGGGCGACTCGCGCCGCAGGTCGCCACGCTGATCCAGCGCGGCCATTCTCGCGTGGCCGAGCGCCGGGCCGACGAGGCGGCGCTCGAGGCGCTCGAGCGCTTCTACGGGCACGCCGGCGGCGCGGCCGAGGTGTTCCGTCGCCTCGCGCGCGAGTCGCCGTTCGATTCCCGGCTGCCCTCGATGCTCGCGACGCACCCCTCGGACGACGAACGCATCGCGCGGCTGGAGGCGGCGGCCGAAGGCTGGGATGCGACCCGGCAACCGCTGCGGCCGCTCGCCTTGCCGTCGGGAGGGCCGCGCCGGCCGCCGTCGACGGCGGGACGCAGGGGCGATCCCTAGCAGGCGGCCCCGGGAGCCGCTCAAGTCCGCGCCGGGCCAGGCCGATATCCCGGGCGTATGGATCGCCCCGGCCTCTGCCTGCTGCTCCTGCCGCTGCTCGCCGCCACGACCGCGCCGACGCGGGCCGCCACGCCTGCGCCCGTCCGGGCATCGACGACGCCTGCACCGGCCCTCGCGCCGTCACCCGCGCCCGGCGCGTCGCAGGACTGCGCGGCGATCGACGAGGCGGGGGTCGCCGCACTGTTCGACCAGTGGAACGTCGCGCTGGCCTCGCTCGACCCGGACACCGTCGCTCGGCGCTATTGGGACGACGCGGTACTGCTGCCGGCCGGCTCCAGCCTGGCACGCACCAGCCCTTCGATGGTGCGCGACCACCTCGCGCGCTTCCTCGAGCAGCACCCCCGGGGCCGGATCCAGGCGCGCATCGTGCAGCTCGGCTGCAACCTCGCGATCGACATGGGCACCTACGTTCTCTCGACGATGGACGCAGGCGGCGCCCCCGGCGAGACGGCGCAGCGCTACACCTACGTCTACGCATGGCGCGGCGGGGAGTGGAAGATCCTGCACCACCATGCCTCGGCGGTCGCCGAGTCGCCCGCCACGCCACCGTCCGCGACGCCTGCCGCTGCTGCAGCTGCGGCCTCGGGCGCTGGCGAAGGCGACGCCGGCCGTGCCGGCACCCCTGCATCCGCCGCGGATGCCCGCACCAGGGGGCCGAAGCCGCTTGCCGCGCCCCCGACCGTCGACTCGACGCGGATGTTCCTGAACGCCGAGGCCTCCCCGCCGGTCATGGAGTTCTATCCGGAGGAAGCGCGCAGCCGGCGCGAGGCCGGCCGCGTCGCGATGCGCGTCTGCGCCGACCCGGAGGGGCGACTGGTGGGCGAGCCGAAGGTGCTGAAGAGCTCGGGCCACGACCGGCTGGATGCGGCGGCGCGCCAGTGGGCACGCGCCGCGCGATGGGTGCCCGCGACCAGCAACCGGCGCAGCGTCGAGGGCTGCACCGAAGTGACGGCGCAGTTCCGCCCCTGAGCGCGCGGCGCCCGCTCAGGCCGCGGGCACGGCGAAGCGCAGCGTCACGCCGAAGCGGCGCCGGACGTTGCGCTTCTCGAGATCCTCGCCGATCGCCTCGCCGTCGGCGATCGCGTCGAGGTTGCGGTTGGTCTCGTTGCGCAGGATCACCACCATGTCGGCCGGCGCGTGCAGCGCGAACGGGAACTCGTGCCAGGTGCCGAGGTGCATCATGAAGCCGCAGTCTCCCGGGAAGCGGAACGCCCGCGCCTGCGCCAGGTCGGGCAGCGACCCCTCTCCCGGGGGTGCGAGCACCACCGCATAGGGCTCGCGGTTCAGCGGCAGGAACACCTGCGTGTGCTTGAAGTGCCGCTCCATCCAGGTGACCTCGCACGGCCTCGGCCTGACCCGCGCGATCGACAGGCAGGTGTCGGCGTCCGAGACGAAGGGTGCCTTCTCGACGAGCTCGACGGCGTCGTCGTAGAAGCGCGTGCGCGTCGTCGGCCGGCCCCGCTCGACGCCGAGCAGTTCGCCGTAGGGCGCGAGGGTGGCCGGGTCGGCGTCCTCGAGCGGCAGGTCGCGGAATTCCATGGGCATGATCCTCCTGCGGGCACGCTAGCACGGGCCTGCGGGGCGCGGTACCCGCGACCCTCAAGCTGCGCGCCGCGCGGCCGATAAGCGTGCCGAGACTGCGTAGATGAACGGCACTCCCTCCAACGTCACGTCGCCGGCCGCCACTCCCGGGGAACTCTCCGCCTGGCGCTACTACCTTCACGCCGCGCTGGAGGGGCACCTCGACGTGCCGCCGCTGTCGCGCACCAGCGCCGACATCGCCGCGATGGCTGCCGACGGCGAGGCCAACACGGCCGTCCTCGCGCGGCTGATCGAACTCGACCCCGCGGTGGCCGCGAACGTGCTGCGGGTCGCGAACTCCGCGGCGCTCGCGCCGCGCATCCCGGTCGTCACGATCCCCCAGGCCATCGCCTGGCTCGGCACGGGCGAGATCCAGTCGATCGCGACCTCGGTCGTGGTCCGCTCGCGCCTGTTCGCGGGCGGGCACCACGACGCCCTGCTGCGCAAGATGTGGCGGCGCGCGGTCGCGACTGCCTACTGGGCGCGCGAGATCGCCCGGCCACGCCAGCAGCTGGTCGATCTCGCGCACCTCTGCGGCCTGCTCGGCCGGATCGGCCGCCCCGTCGTGCTGCGCAGCCTGCTGCGCGCACCCGACGGCGCCGACGCGGCGCTCGACGACCCCCGACGGCTGCGGCTGGTCGACGAGTTCGAGTCGCTCGCGGGCATCGCCCTCTGCAAGGTGTGGTCGCTGCCCGAACCCGTGTCGACGGCGATCCGCCACTGGCGCGACGAGGCCTTCGGCGGCGGCTGGGAGCGCCAGTTGCGCCAAGTGCGCCTCGCCGACCTGCTGGCGTCGCGCATGCTCGATGCCGACCCCGATCCGCTGCTGCCGACGCGCATCGAAGCGGCCATCACGGCCCTGCACCTGCGGCGCGACGAGATCGAGGGCCTCGCGGCCGGCGAGGCCGTGGTCCGCCAGGCCCTCGACGCGCTGACCGGCTGATCACGGTTCGGACAGGCCGGCGACGACGCGCGGCGCAGCCCGCGCCGGGCCTTACCCTGCGGCATCACCCACCGCGGAGCGCCGTCCATGGCCGTGATCCCCTACGAGACCCAGATCGACTTCACCAGCCCGCGCTGGAACCGCGACGCCTGGGCGCGCATCCAGGCCGACATGGACAGCGCGCGGCAGCGCATCTGCCATTGCAGCGGCACCATCCTCGCGGTCCGACCCGGCGAGGCCGTCAAGCCGATCCTCGGCTTCCAGACCTTCCTCGCGACCCGCCTGCTGCCGCTGCCCGACGGCAACATCCGCAGGGTCAACAAGGAAGTGATCTTCTACACGAACCTCACGCGGCTGGGACAACCGGGCGAGATCATCGAGAGCTGGCAGAACCCCTTCACGAACGAGACCGTGCGCGTCGTGCACGCGATCAACGACCCCTTCAACTACACCATCAGCGAGACGCTGATCCTCGCGCCCGAGGACTTCGCCGGCGATCGCAGCAAGCTGCCCAAGATCCCGCTGATCTTCCCGTGGCAGGACCTCGACGGCGAGACCCTGGTGCTCGCCACCGACATGCACCTGAACTACCCGAACCCGCTGCAGCCGGACAAGTGGCCGCGCGAGTCCGCCGGCCCGCGCGCCCAGGTCTCGGAGATGATGCGCTACTTCGTCAAGCGCGCCGACCTCGAGAACCCGGCCCTGACCGCCGTGCCCTACGTCGGGACCTGGCAGCGCATCACCCCCTGGCTGCCGTGGATGCTGATGGGCCAGGCCCCGGGCCACTGCATGTACACCTCGACGATGGCCGCCTTCGATTCCGTCGAGCGCCTGCCGAAGCACGTGCGCGAGTACGCCGAGAAGAACTGCCCGCACATGCTCTCGGCGCCGACCGAGGACTACGGCCCCAGCCACTCGAGCCTCGAACTCTACGCCCGGCAACAAAAACCGGCCCCGGCGGCATGAAGCAGCGAAAAAAGGGGACGGATTTATTTTCCGATCTGCCAGCGACCGGCAAATGGATCGGAAAATCGATCCGGAAAATAAATCCGAAAAATAAATCTGTCCCCTTTTTCGTCTTCTAGCCCAGGTCGCTTTCGACGCGGCCGCGGGCGAACTGCGACAGCGTCACGGCGACGATCAGGGCAGCGCCGTTGAACGCGCTCGTGACCCACAGCGGGATGCCGAACATCGACAGGCCGGTGATGCCCGAGGCGAGGAAGTAGACGGCGATGAAGGTGCCCCAGGCGTTGAAGCGACCGGGCTTGATGCTGGTGGCGCCGAGGAAGGCGGCGGCGAACGCGGGCAGCAGGAAGTTCAGCCCCGAGAACGGGTCGGCCGAGCCGAGGACACCGGCGTAGACGATGCCGGCGAGCGTCGCGAGCACGCTCGAGGCGACCAGCGCGCCGGCGCGCACGTGGTCCACGCGGATGCCATTGAGGCGCGCGACCTCGCGTCCCTTGCCCACGAACAGCATCCGCCGCCCGAGCGGCGTGTACTCGAACACATACCACAACAGCAGCGCGACCAGCACCGCGACGTAGAACGCGTACGAGATGCCGAACAGCTGCTTCGTGATGATCCAGTCGACGAAGGTGGCATCGAGGCCGCTGATGGTCGAAGAGTCGCTGAACCACTGCACGAAGCCCGTGACCAGCGAGGCGGTCCCGAGGGTCACCACCAGCGACGGGATGCGCACGTAGACGATGAAGAACGCGTTGACCGTGCCGACCAGCACGCCGGCGGCCAGCGCCAGCGCCAGCGCGAGGCCGATCGGCTCCTGGTGGTTGACGTTGAGCACGCCGAGGATCACCGCCGCGAGCGTCACGGTGGCGCCGCCGGAGAGGTCGTAGTCGCCGCAGGTCAGCGGCACGATCAGCGCCAGCGCCAGCAGCGCCGCCGGCGCCTGCGAGGCGAACATCACCGCGAAGTTCTGCCAGGTGAGGAAGGACCCGGGCAGCGCGATGCCGAAGCCGGCGATCACGGCCAGCCAGGCCCCGACCAGTGCGAAGCGCTCGACCAACGCCGCGACCGGCGAGGAGCCCCGCACCACCGGCGCGCCGCTCAAGCCGCCACCGCCGCGTAGCACTGGCGGAGCAGTTCCGCCTTCGACAGGGAGCCACCGCCGACCTCGGCGCGACACCGGCCGCGCGCGAACACCAGCACTCGATCGCAGAGCGCCTCGAGCTGCTCGAGGTCGGAGCTCGCGCACAGGACCACCGTGCCGCCCGCGGCGACCTCGCGGATCGCGTTCCAGAGGTCCTCGCGCGCGCCGACGTCGACGCCCTGGGTCGGCTCCTCGAGCAGCAACAGGCGTGGGCCGACGTCCAGCCACTTGGCGAGCAACACCTTCTGTGCGTTGCCGCCGCTCAGCGAGGCGAGCTTCATGTCGACGTCGGGCGGGCGGACGCGGTGGCGCTCGGCGAGACGCCGCGCATGTGCGCGCATCCGCGGCCACTGCAGCCGGCCGCCTCCGAAGAAGCGCCGCAGGTCCGGGAGCAGCACGTTGTCGAGCACCGCGAGGCCGCCCGCGCCGCTCGCGCCCTGGCGATCGCCCGGCAGGAACGCGAGCCCCGCGCGCACGGCATCCGCCGGCACCAGCGACGGCAGGTCGATGCGCTCGGCGCCCGCCTGCAGCACGCCGCGCGTCGCGGGCGCGGCGCCGAAGAGATGGTGCAGCACGCGCTCGTAGCCGCTGCCCAGCAGGCCAGTGAGGCCGACGATCTCGCCACGACGCAAGGCCAGGTCGAGCGGCTGCAGCAGCGGCCCCGCGAGGTCGCGGACCTCGAACGCCACCTCGGCCGAGCGCGCCACTGGCGGAGCCCGGACACCCCCGCCACGGTCCCTGCCGCTGCCGACCACCGGCGCATGGCCAGCGATCAGCTCGAGGATCCGCTCCCGCCCCGCCTGCCGGGTCTCGAAGCTGCCCGCCACGCGCCCGTCGCGCAGCACGGTCGCCCGGTCGGTGATCTCCAGCACCTCGTCGAGGTCGTGCGAGATGAACAGCACGCTCGCACCCTCGCTCACGACCTGGCGCATCAGCCGGAACAGCCGGTCGACGTCGTCGCGCGCCAGGAACGGCGTCGGCTCGTCGAGCACCAGCAGGCCGTGCAGCTCCCGGCCCCGGCGGTTGGAGGCGATCGCGGCGAAGGCGCGCACGATCGCCACCAGCGCACGTTCCACCGGCGTCAGCGACGACACCGGCTGGTCCGGGTCGATCGGCAACCCGAACTGCCGCAGCGAGGCGGCGGCGGCACGCCGCTGCGCCCGCCAGTCGATGAACGGCCGGCCGCCGCCCGTGATGTCGGCGACGCGCATGTTCTCCAGCACCGACAGCTGCGGCACCAGGCCGAGGTTCTGGTGGACGAAGGCGAGGCCGCGCGCACGCTGCTCCACGAGCGTCATCGGTAGCCGCAGCGACTCGCCGAAGAGCCGCAGCTCGGCGCCGGGATCGGGCGCATGGTACCCGGAGAGGACCTTGACCAGCGTCGACTTGCCCGAGCCGTTGTGCCCGAGCAGCCCGTGGATCTCGCGCGCGCCGACCGTGAGGTCGACCCCGTCGAGCGCCCGCGCTCCGCCGAAGCTCTTCGCCAGCCCGCGCAGCGCGAGCGCGGGCTCGGTCACTTCGCGAGGCCCCAGAGCCTGCGGAAGCCCGCCACGTAGTCCGAGCCGTAGCCCTGGTCGAACTTCGCCGGCACGCCGGCGTCCTTCACGTTGCCGGCGTCGAAGAGGTAGAACGGCACGCCGATGTCCTTCGGCACCGGCAGCCCGCAGAGCGCGCGCAGGTAGCCGTCGATCGTGGCGTGGGCGATCCAGTCGAGGCTCTCGCCGATGTTCATGTCGACGTCGCCGTTCCTCACGTAGTCGAGCACGAACGGCGTGCCGTTGAAGGTGGCGACCTTCACCTTCCCCTTGCGGCCGGTGATCTGGATGGCCGGCACCACGAACTGCGACATCGAGTCGTAGATCGGGATCACCCAGTTCACGCCGGGGTTCGCGAGCAGCGCCGACTGCAGCGAGGACTGGATCTTGGTGGCCCACTCGGTCACGCCGACGTTGACCTCGTTGACGATCCGGCACTTCGGGCAGTGCGCGGCGAGCTCGTCGCGCAGCCCGCGCATCAGCGGCTCGGTCGGCGGCACCTCCGAGCTCTTGATGACGACGATCTGCGCGTTGCCGTTGCTGCGCAGGATCGCCCAGTCGGCCAGCAGCTTGCCGATCGCGTTGAACCCGACCGGCAGCGAGGCCGCGACCAGCGGGTTCTGCGGCTGCGACGGGTCGTAGAAGTGCGAGGTCATCGTCTTCACTCCCGCGGCCCTCGCGGCGCGGATCTGCGGCTCGAGGGTCTTCGGGTCGACGCCGGAGATCAGGTTGACGATGTCGAACTTGTTGCGGACCGCGAACTCGACGCCCTGCGCCCACTGGCTCGGCTGGCCCTGGTTCTGCCACTCCTGCACCGTGAGGCCGAGTTGCTTGCCGACCTCGACCTCGCGCTTGATGATGCCCTTCAGGAACGGGTTCGCGCTGCTGTTGGGGACCGACAGCATCTTCCTGCCGGCGGCGCACTTCTGCGCGTCGAACGGTGCGCCCGGCGCGACGAACACCGGCTTGGCGCGATGCTTCTCGATCTGCCGGGCGGCGTGGGCGATGCCGTCGGCTGCGGCGTCGGCCGAGGCCGCGCCGGGGGCCAGCAGCGCGAGCACCCCTGCCAGCAGCGCGAGGCCACGGCGCGGCGCGCGTGCCGGGCGGGAACGGGGAAGGTCCTGGATCGATGCGTTCACGGCAGTCCTCCCTGGGCACGGCGCAGCGAGGAGAACCGCTACGCGAGGCAGGAGGCATAGTATCCCGGCCGCCTTCACGGCCATGCAAGGCGCGCACCGCGCGGCCGGCGAGGCCGGTCACCGGTCATTTGCCCGCGTCTCGCGCTGCGACTCCGTGCGCCGTCGAGGCGGTCGTCGCCGCTCAGCCGCCGGCGACCGGTTCGATCCGGATGATCCGTCCCTTGGGCGCCTCGGTCAGCACGTAGATCAGGCCGTCGGGACCCTGGCGCACGTCGCGCACGCGGCCGGGCAGGTCGAGCACGCGCTCGGGCTGGCCGGCGCGGGTGCCCTCGAGCGGCACGCGGACCAAATAGCTGAACTTGAGCGAGCCGATGAAGAAGCTGCCCTTCCACGCGGGCCCGTAGCGGTCGCTGCCGAGCCACGCCAGGCCGGACGGCGCGATCGAAGGCACCCAGTACGCCGCCGGTTGCTCGAGGCCGGGCCTCGAGGTGATGCCCTCGCCGATCTTCCCGCCGCCGTACTGCTCGCCGTAGGTGATCACCGGCCAGCCATAGTTGCGCCCGGCGACCGTCAGGTTCAGCTCGTCGCCCCCCTGCGGGCCGTGTTCGTGGGTCCAGAGGCGGCCCTCGCCGTCGAGCGCCGCGCCCTGCACGTTGCGGTGCCCGTAGCTGAAGATCTCGGGCAGCGCACCTGCGCGCTGCAGGAACGGGTTCCCCGCCGCGGGCTGGCCCGACTTGTCGACGCGCACGACCTTGCCGTGGTGGTTGTCGAGGGTCTGCGCATCCTGCATCCGCGACATGCGCTCGCCGAGCGTGAGGAACAGGTTGCCGTCCCGTGCCTCGACGATGCGACAGCCGAAGTGCCCGCGACTGTCGACCTTGGGCGCCTGGCGGAAGATCACCGTGACGTCCTCGAGCGCCTTCGCGTCGTCCGACAGGCGCGCCCGCGCCAGCGCCGTGCTGTTGCCGCCGGCGCCCGCTTCCGAGAAGCAGAAATAGATGCGTCGGTTCCTGGCGAAGCCGCTGTCGAGCGCGAGGTCGAGCAGGCCGCCCTGGCCGCGATACACCACCTCGGGAACCCCTGAGACCGGCTCGCCGATGCGGCCGTCCACGGCGACCACGCGGATGCGGCCCGGGCGCTCGGTCACGAGCATCTCGCCGCCGGGCAGGAACTCGAAGCCCCAGCCCATCTCGATGCCCTCGGCGACCGTCACGGCACGCAGCGCGGGCGCCGCGAGGACCGGCGCGGCGGCCAGCGCCGCCCACAGCAGGGCGGCGGCGGCCCACCCTGGCGCACGGCGCGGCGAGCCCTTGCGTGGTGATGTCATCTGCAGCGCCCTCCGGGCAACGACGGCGCAGGCCGCCGCGTGCCGGAAGGTAACCCAGCGGGCCCGGCGCGCGCCATCGGCGCCCACGCCCATCGCGCCTCGCCGGCGCACGGTTCGTCGACCGGCGGCGCGCCGCGGCTCAGGCGGCCCGCTGCGCCTCGACGCCGGGTGCCCGGCCCATCGCGGCATCGACCTCGGCCAGCAGCGCCGACAGCTCGCCGGTCATCAGCACGAAGTCCGCGTCGAGCCGCGCCGACTCGTCGGCCGCGTCCTCGCCCTCGCCGGCTCCAGCCGCGTCGCTGTCGGCGTCGACGCCGAGCAGCTCGACGCGCTTGAACTCCAGCCTGTCGTTGAGCGCGAACGCGACCCGGTCGCGCCAGGTGAGGCCGAGCCGCGTCACGAGCAACCCGCCGGCGAGCAGCGCCTGCACCTGGCGTGGATCGAACGGATGGCGGTTGTAGCGGATCGAGCCCTTCGCCTTGTCGGGGGCCTTGAGCTCGAGGTCGGGCTCGATGCTCAGGCGTGGCGGCAGGTCGCCGTGGCGCAGCCAGCCGGCCATCGTGGCCTGCGGCGTGCGCTCGCCCTTCAGGGGCTGCACCGCGAAGCTGTCGATCGACATCCGCAGCGTCTCGACCACCTGCTCGGCGCGCGTCGCGCCGGCGGCCTCCACCACGAAGCGACCGCCCTCCGGGTCGATCCACGCGCGCGTGACGCGGCGGCGTGTCAGCGCCCGCGCGCGCAGTTCTTCCTGCACGCGGATCCTGATGTCGCGCATCTGCCTGCGCCCGACCGGGTGCCCCTGCTCCTGCGCGACCTCGGCGGCGCGCTCCTTTGCGACCTGGCGGACGATGGAAGCGGGCAGCAGCTTCTGGTCGATGCCGAGCGCGATCATGTAGTGGCCCGCGAGCGCATGAACCAGCCGGCCGTCCGGCGCCGCCTCGACCCAGCCGCGGCTCGACATCTCCAGCGGGCTGCAGGGCCGCAGCCGGTCGCCGGCGAGCGCCTCCTCGAGCTGCGCCGCCGACATCGACCAGCCCGCCGGCAGGCGATACACCACCAGGTTACGGAACCACATCGCACGCGACCGGGACGGAAAAAGGGCGCGCAGTATATCTTCGCCGCCGACGCGCCGGACGCAGGCCATTGCGGACCGGCGACACACACGCCGCGGCCACCGCTCTGGAGCGAACGCACTTGACAATCACCGTCTACGGCATCCGCAACTGCGACACCGTGAAGCGCGCCCGCGCGTGGCTCGTCGCGCACGGCATCGAGCACGCGTTCCACGACTACAAGGCGTCGGGCATCGACCTTGCGACGCTGCAGCGCTGGGTGGGCGAGGTCGGCTGGGAGCGGCTGGTCAATCGCTCCGGCACCACGTTCCGCAAGCTGCCCGAGGCCGAACGGGCCGCGCTCGACGCGGCGGCGGCACTCGCCCTGATGCTCGCGCAGCCCTCGGTGATCCGGCGCCCGGTGCTCGAGGGCGCCGGCGGCCTGATCGTCGGCTTCGATGCAGCGACGTACGCCGCGCGGCTCGCACGTCGCTGAGGCGTCGCCGATCGCGCGGCACGTCGCAGCGACCTCGCGAGGCAGCGGTCGGCGCCGCCCTCGACCCTACTTCAGGCCCAGCTCGACGCGTACCTTGCCACCCTGCTCGCCGACCTTGCCGCTGGCGAGCAGGAACACCCGCGAGGGCTCCAGGGTTCCACCGGAGAGCAGCGCCCGCTGGATCGCTGCCGCGCGCGCACGGGCCAATGCCTCGAGCTCGCCCGGCTGCGGCACGGCACGGGCCCGCGCCGCCTTCTCGAGCAACTCGATCGCGGCGGCCTCGGCCTGCGCGCGCGCCTCGGCGCGCGAGTTCCCCTCCGCCACGGCCCGCGCTTCCGGAAGCGGCGGCGGCTCGCCGCCGAGTGCCGCGATCGTGCCCCGCAGCACTGCGATGCGCTGGCGCGCCGGCAGTGAGTCGAAGGGCGGCAGCGGACCGGCGTCGCCGCCCTTGCGACGCAGCTCCCCGACCAGCGCCGCGTCGCGCTCGGCGAGGTAGCGTCGTTCGGCGAGTGCCGGCGCATCGAGCGCCGCCGCGGCGCCGATCGGCACGTCGAGCGACACCGCCGGCTTCTCCGCGAGGCCCTTGGCCAGCGCGTCGAGCCGCCCCAGCGTGGCCGCGTCGAGCTCGCTGGAGCCCGGCGCGAAGTCGACGAACTGGGCATCCTCCGCCCCCGCGAACAGCGCACCGAGCAGCGCGAACGGCGCGGTCACCGCCTTGACGATCAGGTTCTTGATGACCTGCCAGACGATCGGGCCGATCCGCAGCCTCGGGTCGTCGAGCGTGCCGGTCACCGGCACGTCCAGCTGGATCACGCCGTTGCGGTCCTTCAGCAGCGAGGTGGCGAACTTCACCGGCAGCGTCGCCTCGCCACGGTTCGCGGTGGCCTCGCCCCACTCCAGCTGGTCGATGCGGATGCGATGCGCGGCGTTCAGCCGCCGCCGCTCGACCTGGTAGCGCAGCTCGGTGGTCAGCTTGCCCTTGGCGATGTTGTAGCCCGCGAGCTGTCCGGAATAAGGGTTCAGCACCGGGAGCGAGATGTTCTCGAACTTCATCGAGACGTCGGTGAAGCGGTCGAACGCGAACGGCTGGATCGTGCCGCCGATCGTCACCGGCGAGAACTCGTCGAGCCTGCCCTTCAGGTCGATGCTGGCCCGCGAGCTGAAGGCGGAGGAGAGACCGGTGATCGTGCCGCCGAGGTCGAGGATCTCGGCGGAGAAGTTCGGCCGCACGTTGAGGTCCGAGAAATTCATCCGGCCGCCGTCGATCCGCACCTCGCGGATGCGGATCGGCATGCCGGACTCCTCGGCGCGCGGCGCTTCGGGGGCGGCGACCACGCCGCGCCTGGCGTCGCGCCTCGCAACCTGCTGGCGCGCCCGGGCCGCGCGCCGTTCGTCCCGCTCGCGCGCGCGCCGCGCCGCGGGGGTCTCGGCGGCGCGCGCGGCGGCGATCGCGCGCCGCGCGGCGACCTGCGCGGCCGCCCCGGCGGGGTCGAGCACGGCCGAGAGGTTCAGCACCTGCTCCGGACTGATGATCACGCGCGCGTACGGCGCGAGCACCCGGATGCGGTCGATGTCCAGTGCGTCCGGCGCCATCGTGTAGCGCAGCCTGCGCAGCTCGAGCCGCCGGAAGCTGACGAGGTCCTTGCGCAGCGTGTTGTCGACCGAGGCGAAGCCGTCGATCGTGACGTCGCCGGCGAAACCGAGCCACGGGCGGTCGCGCTCCGGCGGATCGAGGCGCAACCGCCCGGTGACGCCGAGCGTGCCGCCGCGGATCGTCAGGTCCGCGACCGGCAGCACGAACGGCTGCAGCATCTGCATGCGCGCCTGCGCGAGCGACACGTCGAGCTGCGCCGCGAGCGGCTGCGGCACCACCTGGCCCGAGACGCGCAGCGTCGCGTGATCGTCGACGCGCGCGTCGAGCGACACCGGCAGCGCCCGGGAGAGGTCCAGGCTCGCGTCCTGCACGCGCAGGTCGAGCGGCGCGAGCCGGAACGCGCGCCGGGCGCCGGCACGCCGGTCCTCGACGTCGAACGCCGCTTCGAGCACCTCGACCTTGCCGATGGCCACCGTCCAGGGGCGCGAACCGTCGGAGCGCGTCTCCGGCACGGCCCCGGAGGCGGGCGCCGTCGCCGTCGCACCCGGCCCCGGCGGAACGGCGAACAGGCGCTGCAGGTTCACGGTACCGTCGGCGTCGAGCCAGGCACGCGCCTGCAGGCCACGCACGGTGACTGCATCGATCGACAGCGCCTGCCCGGGCCAGCGCAGCCGCGTGCCCGCGACCTGCAGCGACGGCACCGTGATCCAGTCCTCCGCGACGCCGCGCGCGCGCAGCGCGGCCGAGGCGAGCGAAAGCGCGGGGATGCTCGCCTCCAACTCGGCCGCGGCGCCGAGCGACAGGCGGTAGCGGCCGGCGAGCTCGATCGTGCCGGCCGACACGTCGAACGGCAGCGCGTCACCGAGGAACTCGGCGACGCCCGCGGCGCGCAGGCCCGCGATGCTGAACTCACCCTCGGAGGCGAGCACCGGCGCCAGCGCGAAGCGACCCACCCACTCGAAACGCTCGTCGTCGCCGGTGCGCGCCGAGAGGCCGAAGGCGCCCCCTTCGGGCGTGGTGCGGAAGTCCCGCAGCGTGAAGCCGACCGGCGAGAACTCGCGGACGAAGGCGCGGCGGCGGCCGGCGATCTCGACGTACTGGACGCGGCCGTCGCGGATCGACAGCGACTCGATCCACAGGCTCGGCAGGGCGGGAGGCGCTCCGGGCGCCGCGGCCGGTTCGCCCGGCGCGGGCGGTGGCTGCAGGTCGGCGAGGTTCAGCGCGCCGTCGGCGCGCAGCACGGCGCGCACCGCCGGGCCGTCGATGGAGAGGTCGCGGAACACCCAGGCGCCACGCCACAAGGACGCGACCTCGAAGTCGACGAACAGCCGCCGCAGCGCGAGCATCGGCTGCCGGTCGAGGTCGGGGAACGAGACGTCCCGCACCTCGAGCTGGAGCTTGAACGGGTGCACGCGCACCTCGCCGATCGCGAGCTCGCGGCCGTACGTCGCGCGGACCTGGGAGATCAACTGCGAGCGCAGCAGGCCCGGCGCCACGCGGAAGCCGAGGAAGGCGTAGAGGCCCAGCAGCGCCGCGGCGGCAGCCGCGGCCCACAGCCACCTGGATTTCAGGATCCCCGCCACGCCGATTCCCCGCGTCCCCGGCCCGCGATGCTGCACGACGCGCAAGCACGCAGTGCGCGGCGCCACGGGCAGCAGGCCGCCGCCAGTATGGCCGGTGAACGGCGACGCCGTCGACCGTCGCGCGACCGGCCGAGGCCCGCATGTGCCCGCCCGAGCCGGCGCCGTTCACCGGCACGAACGCCCGCATCGCCCGCCTTGTCCGAGTCCGCGCGGTCGCGCCATCATCGCCGGGCCCGGACGGATTCCGGGGGGAGCGGGACCATGGCCGATGGCGAGCGCGATGCGACCTGCGGCACGGCGGCGGTCGGGCCGTCGCTCACCAAGCGCGACTTCCTGAAGCGTGCGGGCGCGGCTGCCGCGGCGCTCGGGCTCGGCGACGCCGAGGCCGCCCTCCCGGGCGGGCCCTGGGACCTGGTGGTCGTGGGGGGTGGCAATGCCGGCCTGCCGACCGCGCTGTTCGCGGCGCAGCGCGGTGCACGCGTGCTCATCGTCGAGGCCGCCGGCGCGCTCGGCGGGACACTCTTCCTGTCGAGTGGCCAGATGGCCGCGGCCGGCACGCGCCTGCAGAAGGCACGCGGCATCGACGACTCGCCGCAGCTGCACTACGACGACGTGATGCGCATCAGCCGAGGTACCGCCGACCCGGTGCTGCTGCGCCTCGCGGTCGAGCACGCGGCGCCGGTGTTCGACTGGCTGCTGGACCACGGCCTGGTGCCACTCGACGGACACCCGATCACCGGCACCACGCACGAGCCCTACAGCCGGCCGCGCTATGCCTGGGCCGAGGATGGCGGCCGCGCGATCCTGCAGATCCTGATGGCGCAGCTGCAGCCGCTGGTCGATTCGGGCCAGGTGCGCGTGCTGACGCAGACCCGCGCAGTCGAGCTGGTGCAGGGCCCGGGCCGCGCGGTCACCGGCGTGATCACGCGGGACGACGCCGGCCGCGTCGCGCGCCACGCGGCGCGCAACGTCGCGCTCACCTGCGGCGGCTACACCGACGACGTCGGGATGTACGCCAGGTACGAGCAGGCGCCCGACTACTGCCGCAACACCTGGCCCTACAGCCAGGGCGCGGGCATCCGCCTCGGCCTCGCCGCCGGGGGCTGGGTGCGCGGCGGGCAGAACCACACGCCGCTGTTCGGCGCGGTGCTGGCCGACGAGTCGACCCCGACCTCGATCCGCGCGATGGTGCGGCACTTTCCGCCGAACCGGCCACCGTACGAGATCTACGTCAATGCGGCCGGCGAGCGTTTCCTCTGCGAGGACGTGCCCAGCCACGACGCGTACGAGCAGGCCCTGGCGCGCCAGCCCGGCGAGCGCTGCTGGGTCGTGTTCGACCAGGCGATGCTGGCCCAGGCGCCGAAGCCGATCGCCGGCAGCAGCCTCGGCGTACGCTGGACCCACGACGACACGCTCGCCGCCTTCGAGAAAGGGGACATCCCGCATTTCCATCGCGCGGATTCCCTCGAGGCGCTGGCCGCGAAGGCTGGCATCGATGCGGCGGGGCTGCGCGCGACCGTCGCGGCCTACAACCGCGCCCAGGCGAGCGGACTGGACCCGCTCGGCCGCCGCTTCATGCCGCTGCCGCTCGCGCAGGGGCCGTTCTACGCGATCGGCCTCTGCGGGTGGAGCCTGTACAGCTACGCCGGGCTCGCGGTCGATGGCCGCCTCAACGTCCTCACCTACGACGGCACGCCCATTCCGAACCTCTATGCCGCCGGCGAGACGCTCGGCGCAGGCCAGTTCATGGGCAAGGCGGTCTGCGGCGGCATGTCGGTGACGCCGGCACTGGCCCTCGGCCGCCTGCTCGGTGGCCAGATCCTGGCTTTCGATCGATGAGGCGGGGCGCGGCGTTCGGGGCGCCGCCGCCTGCCGCGCGCGGTGTTCAGCCCGCCGCGGGCATGAAGCGCGCGTGGATCGCGAGGATCTTCTTGACGCCCTCGGCGACGTGCACGCAGGACAGGGTCGCGCCCGAGACCATCGGCACGACCTCCTCGGGCATCCACTTGCCGTGGGTGCGGCCCACGAGGTTCGCCCGCCACTCGCGCGAGAACAGGTCGCAGTAACCGTCGGCGCAGACCAGCACCTCGATGCCGCGCACCTTGTTGTCGTCGCCGACGGAGACGAGGTAGGTGACGATGTCCTCGCGACCGTAGACCTGGTCGAGGAACAGCCAACCCCCGGTGGACACCCGCCAGGCCTTCACGGCCGGCCGCATCACCGGGACCTTGTAGGACTCCTTCAACAGCGAGCGCTGCTCGGGCTCGAGCTTGAAGTCCGCAGGCGTGAGCGTCGCCCCGGGGGCGAGCTTCGCCTGCGCCTCCTGCAGCGTCTGGACCTCGACCGCGACCGCGGCCTGCGGCAGGGCCGCCGCGAAGATCGCGGTCGCCGGGACGAACAGCAGCCTCGAGTGGAAGCTCATCGTGCGCCCGGCGACCGCCGCGCCGGCATCACGCCGTGCGGATGAAGTGACGCACGCCGAAGCCCGGCAGCACGACCGCCGGCTTCTCGGCGGAGGTGAAGCCGCGCTTGGCGATCTCGTCGCTGAAGGTCATCGCATGGTAGTCGAGGCTCCAGACCTCGTTGTTCCAGCGATGGTCCCACCAGCGGGCGTACATGCCGCGCGCCGGCGCCTTGGTGCCGCCGGAATTGAAGTCGAGCGGGTAGTACACGCCGCCCATGCGCGTCAGCCGGCGCGCCTCGTCGACGATCTTGCGGCTCATGTCGGCCGGCATCTCGTGATGCGCGATGTAGCTGGTCACGATGTCGAAGTGGCCGTCCGGGAATCCGCTGTCCTCGGCGAGCTTCTGCGCGAAGTTCGCGCCGACGCCGAGCCGCGCCGCGCGCATGTGCGCGTAGCGGACCATCGGGCCGCCGACGTCGATGCCCCAGACCTCGGCGTCCGGGAAGCGCTCCTTCAGCGCCACCGTGTACTGGCCGATGCCGCAGCCGTAGTCGAGGATGCGCTTGACCTTGCCGTCCGCCGGCACCGGCAGGCGCGAGACCACGCCCTTGTGGACCTGGTCCTGCTCGTTGTGGCCGATGACGCTGATGTAGAAGCTGTTCGTGCCGTAGTGGTAGATGTAGCCGGCGAACGGGTCGCCGACGTAGCCGCCCGGCTGGATGTGGATCTCGTGGCGCGTGTAGTCCGGAACCTGCATCTGCGGCGACAGCACCAGCGCCCCGGGGCCCGACTTGTCGGCGGCCTCGAGTTCCGACATGTAGCGGTCGGCGTTCGCATGGAAGTGGTCGCGCAGCGTCTTCCAGGTGACCTGCTGGTTCGCCAGCCAGGTCTTGGAGGCGATGTTGATCGCCGGATCCTTCTCGGCGAGCGCCGCGACCTGCTGCGCCGTCAACGGCGTGGTCGCGTCGAGCCCCTCGGCCTCGAGCAGCCGCTCGAAGGCGTTGTTCGAGGCGACACGGATCTGCTTGCCCTGCATCAGCCGGAAGCCGAGGGTGAAGTCCTGCAGGCTCTCCAGGTCGAGGGTGCCGAGGCGCACCAGGCGCCCATCGAGCCCACGCGGCGTCACGTTGGCGAGCTTCTGCATCGCATCGGCCGCCGCAGCCGGCGACTTCGACTTCGCCACCGCATCGGCAGCCTGCGCCAGCTCACCCGTCATCGCCTTGGCCGCCGCCAGCGACGCAGCCGCCACACCGAACAGT
>JALORN010000087.1 GCA_025458905.1 Steroidobacteraceae bacterium | reverse complement strand
GGCCTGATCACGCTCTACCTGCTGCCGGCGCTGACGAGCGGTCCGCGCGGCGGCGGTCTCGGCTCGATGGGTGACCCACTCGGCGCGTTGCTGCTGCTCGGCTACGTGTTCGTGCTCGCGCCCGTGGCCGTTATCACGGCGGTCACCTTCGCCGTCCTCGAAGCCCTCGGGCGTCGACGCGCCAGGCATCGCGTCTAGGTTCGTCGCGTGCCGCGTGCCGCGGGCCCGGACTCAGGCTCAGGCGCCCGCCAGCGCCTCGAGCCGCGGGCCCGGACTCAGGCTCAGGCGCCCGCCAGCGCCTCGACCAGCTGCGCCGCGGTGTCGTAGCGGTCGTTCGGTTTCTTGGCGAGCAGCCGCTCGAGGATCGGCTGGAAGCCCGCCAGCTCCGCCGGCAGCTGCGGCAGCGGCGCGCCGACGTGCTGCTGCAGGATCTCCATCGCGGTCTCGCCGTGGAACGGCTTACGCCGCACCAGCATCTCGTAGAACATGATGCCGAGGCTGTACAGGTCGCCGCGGCGGTCGACCGGCAGGCCCTGCGCCTGCTCGGGGCACATGTAGTAGGGCGAGCCGCGCAGCACGCCGGTGCGCGTCGAGCCGATCGTGCCGTTCAGGTCCTTCGAGAGCCCGAAGTCGATCAGCACCACGTCGTCGTTGTCGCGCAGCATCACGTTCTGTGGCTTGAGGTCGCGGTGCACCACGCCCGCCTCGTGCACCACCTGCAGCGCCGCGGCGATGCGCTGCACGTAGGCCACCGCGGCCGCGACCGACAGCGGCTGTTCCATCCGCCGGCGCAGGTCGCCGCGCGGGAAGTATTCCATCGCGAGGTACTCGCGGCCGGCGTGCACGCCGTAGTCGTAGATGTCGACGACGCAGGGCGAGTCGATCGCGGCGATCGTCTGGTACTCGCGCGCGAGCATCTCGCGCGCGCGTCGTGCGGCCTCGTCGTGGCCCTCGACGACCTCGTCCGAGCTGACCTTCAGCGCGACGTTGTCGGTCGAGTCGGCGATGGTCGCGAGGTAGACGATCGAGCTCGCTGAACGCCCGAGCACGCGCAGCACCTCGTAGCGCGGCACCACCGGCTCGGGCGGCGCGCGCAGCGCCGTCTGGATCGCGCTGGTGAACGCCGCGCCCGTGCCGGTCGCGAGCACGAACGCCTCGCCACCGTCCGGGCTGCCGTCGCCCGGGGCACCCGCGCCCGTGCCGCCGGTACGGGAGGCGGTGCCGTCCGCCCCGGTGGCGACGGGCTCACCGGCGCCGACCGCGGCACCCGCTCCCGGCGGGGCAGTACCGGTGCCGGAACCCTTCACCTGCGTGCCACCGGCCAGCGCCGCGGGGCCACCCGGCGGAGCGGCCGCGACCTGGGGCGCGCTGCCCGCGGCGCTGCGCCGCGCGAACGCCGCGCGGCGCTCCGCGGCCTGCATCGCGAGCTTCAGCGTCTGGTCGAGCCGCTCGGGCGAGAGCAGGGTGCGCGGCAGGTAGTCCTCGGCACCGCTGCGCAGCGCGGCGATCGCCGTCAGCTCGTTGCCCTGCTCGGCGATCGCGACGATCACCGGCCGCTCGGGCGCCGGCCGCAGCCGCCGCAGGATCGCGAGCCCTTCGCAACCCGGGTCGTCCGGCTCGCGGCCGAAGCTCGCGTGCAGCAGCAGCACGTCGCAGGCCGCCTCGGCGGCGAACGCGCCGGTCTCGTCCTGGATCGCGCCGATCGGCGCGGTGCGCAGCTCGGAGTAGGGCCGCACCGTGCCGACGAAGCGCTCGAGCCAGGTGGCGAACGCCGGGTCGTTGCTCGCGATCGTGATCCGTTCGCCCATGCTAGGCACCCACTGCCGCCGGAGGATGAAGGTCGCAGGGCCCGTCGGCCGCCGTCAC
Source organism: Steroidobacteraceae bacterium (assembly GCA_025458905.1). GTDB lineage: Bacteria > Pseudomonadota > Gammaproteobacteria > Steroidobacterales > Steroidobacteraceae > UBA964. The sequence continues at coordinate 7,948 of JALORN010000087.1, read as the reverse complement.
TCGATCTGGAAGCGCATCCGCAGGCGCGCCCGCTGCTCGACCGCGGCGCCGTCGCGCCGCACCGGCTCGAAGCGCCACTTGCTGATCGCCTCGACCGCCGCCACGTCGAACACCGCGGCCGGCTGCGAGCCGTTGACCTTGATGTCGGTCACCGAGCCGTCCGGGGCGACCGTGAACTCGAGGTCGACCCAGCCCGTGACGTTCTGCGCCCGGGCCTCGCGCGGGTAGGTCGGCTCGACCGTGCGCAAGCGCTTCAGCCCGCCGGCACCGATCACCTGGTTGCGCTGCTGCAGCCGATCGCGCGCGGCCACGAGGTCCGCATTGACCGGTGCGACCTCGGCGGCCGGCGACCCGACTTCCTCGGCCTCCGCGATCCAGCGCTGCGCGGCCGCGAAGTCGCCGCGGCCGATGGCCTCGCGCGCCTCGGCGAGCATCGCGCGCCCGAGCGGCTGGCGCAGCGAGGCGACGGTCGGGCCGTTCGGCTCGGACGCGACCAGCGCGTCGAAATAGCCCCGGGCACTGTCGTTGGCCGGCTCCAGCAGGCGCCCCTGGCCGATGCGCTGCGCGACCAGCGCGGAGAGCCGGCCCACCTCGGCGGCGCGCGTGTTGGTCTGCGCGGCACTCAGCTGGTTGCGCAGCGGCTCGAGCTCCGCAGCTGGCACGCCGAGGTCCCCGGCGCTGCGGATCCAGCGGTTGGCCGCCACGTTGTCGCCGCGCGCCACCGCGGCGCGCGCCTCGCTCATCGCGCGCGCAGTGATCTGGTCGGAGAGCCGCCCGAGCCCCGGCTCGCGCGGCGCGAGCGCGCGGGCGCTCTCGAGATAGAAGCGCGCGTTGTCGCTCGCCGGCTCGGTGAGCGCGCCGCTGCGCAGCCGCTCGCCCGCGAGCCGCAGCAGCTCGCGCACCCGCGCATCGACCTGCTGGCGCTCGAGCGAGCGCCGCGCCTCGGCGACCAGGCCCGCGTTCGTGCCCGACCCCTCGCCCGAGCTGTCGAGCACCGCGAGCGCGCGGCCGAGGTCGCCGGAGGCCGCCGCCTGGCGCGCGCGCGTCAGCAGTGCCCGCTCGCGCTCCTTGCCGAGCTGCGTCGAGAGGAACGCGATCCGCACGTTGTCGGGCTGCAGCCCCCGCGCCGACTCGATGTCGCGCGCCGCATCGTCGAGCCGCCCCTCGAGGATCGCCTTCTCGGCGAGCCCGAGCAGCGCGTTGACCACCTTGTCGAGGCCCGCCGTGGCCTGCGGCTGCGCCGGCACCTTCTGCAGCACCTGCCGATAGAGGTCCGCCGCGCTGCGCCCCGCCGGCCGCACCAGCTCGCCGCGCGCATAGGCCTTGTCCGCCTGCTCGAGCAGCGCGCGGGTCGGTGCATCGAGCGTCGCCTCGGACGCCGCCGGCGCGCCGCCCGCAGCCGGGCCCGCGACCGGCGCCGTGGCGCCGGCGGCCGGCGCCGGCGTCGAGTCGCGCGTCGCGAACCACACGCCGCCGGCGAGCACCAGCGCGCCGAGCGCCGCGAGCGCCGCGACCGGCAGCGGCGACTTGCCGCGCGAGGGCGGTTCCGCCGGCGCGAACCCGCTCGCCCCGGTGCCGCCCGTGCCGGCGCCCGCCGCGCCCGCGGCCGCGCCCACGCCGCCACCGCGGCGTACGCTCGCATGCTCCTCGTCGTGGCGCCGCAGCGCCGCCTCGACGAACAGCCGCACGCGCTGCGCCGACACCGGCTTGTGCAGGAAGCGATAGACGTCGCCGCTCGTGATCTGTGCCGCGAGCAGCCCCTGGTGCTCGGTGCCGCCGGCGACCACCAGCACCAGGTCCGGGAACTGCTGCCGCAGCCGGCTGGTCAACTCCGCGATGGAGCCCGGCACCGTCTGCGCATCGATCAGCGCCACGCCGCAGCGCCCCGAGATCACCGCCTCGGCGAGTTCCGACTCGGCGGTGCACATCGTGATCGCATGGTCGGAGGTGACCACCTCCTCGAGCGTGTCGAGCAGGGGGTCGTCCTGCGACAGCACGGCGAGACCGATGCCCGCGCCGACCCCGGCACCGGGCATGCTCGTCGCCGTCGAGACGTCGTCGGACGAGAAAGTCAGACCGCGCTTCTCCAAGACTGGACTCCAGCACGACCGAGCGGCACGCAAGCAGGTGCCGGAAGTGCCCGTAGTCTAGGCCTTGTACCCGGTTGGCGACACGGATTCTGTGACGCGGTACCGGTGCCCGCGCACGCCGCGGCCCGGATCGAGTAAGGTCGAAAAACGCGAACGAGGTCTCACTGCGATGGCCGCCCGATCCACTCCCTCCGCCTCGGCCGCGTCTGCCGCGCCACCGGCCGCCCGCGCCGCCTAGGCCGCGTTCCCACCCGCCGCGTCAGCGACTCGCCTCGCCACGGCCCCCCTCGCCACCGATGAGTGCACTGCTCTGGAAGGGCTTCTGCGCGCTGGTCTACGGCGCTGCCGCCGCGAGCCTGCTCGCGCTGCTCGCCGACCGGCTGTGGCTCGCCGAGCTCGCCGTGAACTTCCGCGTGCAGTACCTCGCGCTCGGCCTCGTCGCCGCGGTGGTGCTCGCGCTGCGCCGCAGCCTGCCGCTCGCCGCCGCCTCGCTGCTGATCGTGGTGCTGAACGTCGGCCCCGTCGTCCGGCTGCTCGATGCCGAGCTGCCGCCCACCGTGCCCGCGCCCGCCGACGCGCGCGCCGCCGTCCCCCGCGCCGGCGTGCCCCTGAAGATCGCCTCGGCCAACCTGCTGTTCCTCAACGACGAACACGCCGCCGTGATCGCCTGGGCCCGCCGCGTCCAGCCCGAGATCCTGCTGTTCCTCGAGACCACCGCCGAGTGGCGCCGCGCGCTCGCGCCGCTCGCCGCCGAGTACCCCTACGGCCACTACGTCACCGACGACCACCACCACGGCCTGCTGCTGCTCTCCCGCTGGCCCCTGTCCGACCTCGTCACCGCCGCCCCCGGCGGACGCGTGGCGCGCCCCGTGATCTTCGCCACCGTTACCAAGCAGGGCACGCCCCTGCGCCTCGCCGCGATGCACGCCACCTGGCCGATGCGCCCCCGCGACGCCCGCCAGCGCAGCCACGACCTCGAGGCCCTCGCCGCCGAGGCCGCCCGCCGCGGCCCGCTGCCGTTCGTCGGCCTCGGCGACCTGAACACCAGCCCGTTCTCGCCCTACTATGCCGAGTTGCTACGCGCCGGCGGCCTGCGCAGCGCCGCCACCGGCCACGGCTGGGAGCCCACCTGGCCGTCGCTGTTCCTGCCCTTCGGCATCCAGATCGACCACGCGCTGGTGTCGCCGGAGGTGCAGGTCCGGGCGTTCAACCGCGGCCCGCCGAACGGCTCGGACCACATGCCGATCATCGTGGAAGTCACAATTCCCCAAAAATGACTCTCAATGACCTGCCCATGAAACAATCAACCCGCATCCTGCTCGCCCTGACGGCGTTCGCCGGCCTCCTGACCGCCGCCCCCGCCCGGGCCGAGGACGTCACCAGCGCCCAGCGCCGCGCGGCGCTCGAGTACCTGAACGCCGCCGCCAGCGGCAGCGCCCAGGCGATCGCCTTCGCCGTCCACCCCGACGAGCTCGACCGCCTGCGCACCACCCTGGTCGCGCGCCTGCGCGAGGAGCAGCGCGCCGGCGGGGAGGCGAGCATCCGCGCCCGCCTGTTCGGCCCTGCGACGACCCTCCAGGACGTCGAGCGGATGACCAGCCTGAACTTCTTCCAGAACCTCGCCCGCGGCCGCCTCTCCCTCGGCGGCCGCCGCCCCTACGCCGAGGTCAAGGGCCTGACCGCCGTCCGCGACGGCAAGACCCTGGTGCACGTGCTGGTCAAGGGCGTCCAGCCGGAGGAGCGGGGCCAGGCCCAGATCGTCGAGGTCGTCTCCCTGCTGCCCTACGGCAAGGACTGGAAGGCCGCGATCCCCGGCGACATCGAGGCCCAGGTCGAGGACCTCGTGGCCGGCCGCGGCCCCGCCGCCGCGCGCGCCGCGGCGATGAACGCCGGGGGTGGCAACGGCGGCGGCGCCGGGGCCGCCGGTTCTGGTACAGGCGCAGGCGCCGCCAACGGAGCCACGGCCGGCGCCGGTGCCGGCGCGGCGGGCGGAGCGGGCGCGGCCAGCGGGGCAGGGGCGGGCGCTGCCGGCGCAGCGGGCGCCGGGGCTGCGACCACCGCGGGAGCCGCGGCCGGAGCGGGGACGGCCAACGGCGGCCCCCCGCGCAGCTCCCCCGAGATCCTGCAGATGCTCGCCAACGCCGAGAAGGCCCTGCTCGACGATCGCTGCGACGACTACTACCGCGAGTACCTCAGCCCCACCTTCCGCCAGACCCTCTCCAGCAAGGCCCTCGGCACCCTGATCAGCGGCTGCCGCAACGGCATCGCCCAGCGCGAGGTGCTGATCGCCGCGCTGCGCATCGTCCGCCGCCTGCCGCCGCGCTACGAATACGGCGGCAACCGCGCCGTCTACGACGTCGCCGGCCAGGGCCTGCCCTACGACCAGTTCACCGTCGAGCGGGTGGAGGGTCGCTGGTACATCGCCGAGTAGGGCGCGGAACCATGCCAGACCCCACCGACGAGGGCGCCATGCGCCGACTGGCCGGACTGGCTCGAAGAGCGGCGTAGTGCGATCGCTGCGCTGTGCCGTAGTGCCGGCGTGCTTCGGCTCGCGTTCTTCGGATCGCTCCTCGAGCCGCGGTTCGACCCGGCCGCCGGCAGTGACGTCGATGCGACGGTCGAGTTCGCGCCGTCGAGCCGCCAGTCCGCTCGTCAGTACTTCGATTTCCGCGAGGCGCTCGTCCGGATCCTCGGCACGAACGTCGATCTCGTCGAACTCGACGCGATGCCCGATACCCGGTTGAGGCGGATCATCGAGCGCACGCGGCGCGTATTCCACGTCGAAACGGACTGAAGCCGAAGTCGCAGCCCTCGCCTCGGTCCCGGCCTCGATCCCGCGGACTCAGCGCGGCGCGATGCCGATCGTCGCGTCTATCTTGCCGCCGAACCCCTGGTGCACCGCCGGCGTGATCGGTAACGAGAACGTCCACTGGCCCGGCAGGCCGGTCACGCCCGAGTCCTGGCGGAAGCGCGTGTTCTCGCCCGCCGACCTCGCCCAGTCCTCGTTGAGCCCGAAGCCCGCATTGCGCGACAGCTTGCGCCCGCCGACGTTGACCGACGCCACCTCGCCGCGGATGCCGTTGAGCTGCACGTCGACGATCAGGCCGCCGCGCTTCAGGTCGTACCAGACGTAGAACGGCGCGCCATCGGCGAGCGGCGTGCTGCCCTTGCGGGTCTCGACGCCTTCGCCCATGTCGCCACCGTCGAAGCCCAGGCGATAGACCTCCTTGTCGTCGACCGTGATGGTGCCCTCGCAAGGCGACGGGCCGCCGCCGCCCGGCGGCATGTCCGGGATCAGCAGCTGCCAGTTCGGCTCCCGCTGCGCCGCGGTGGCCCGGTTCGCAGCCTCCTCGAGCGACGCGGACAACGCCGCGTTGCGCGTCTCGGCGGCCTCCGCCGCCGCGCGCATCTGCGGGTCGTTCGCAGCCTCGAGCGCGGCCTGCATCGCACAGCCCTGGTCCTCGCCACAGGCCGCGACGCGCGCCTCGAGAGCGCTCATGTCCGGAGACACGAAGTCTCCGGCGGCCTGGTCGGCCTGCGCCTGCATCGCGTCGAAGATCGCCTTCTGCTCCGGCGTGGGCCCGTCCGGGCCGAGGCCCCGATACGTGCCCGCCACCATCCGACAGCCGAGCTCCACGCGCCGCGAGACCTTGAAGTTCGAGCGTGGGCCGAGCGGATCCGCGTCGACCTGGTTGCGCTCCGCCGCGAGCGTCGCCGTGAACTTCAGCTGCAGCTTCGAGCCCTCCGGCAGCGGCTTGATCGCGAGCCCCTCGAACGAGACCGCGGTCGCCGCCCCGCCCGACGCCTCATCCCCCCCGGACTCCCCGGACGCCTCGGCCGTGGCGCCCGAGTCGCCGGCCGAGTCACGGCCCGACTCCCGCGAGCCGCAGGACACGAGCACCAGGAGGAGCGAGGCGAGGGCAGCACGCAGCACGAACGTCGGGTATGTCATGACCCCGAGCTTAAAAACGCGACCGCGGCCGCGCAACGTTTTCGCCGCCGCTGCCGTTACCATGCCGGGCGTCACCCCGCCGGAACCCCGCCATGCCGCACGCCACATCCCGCCGGCCCCGCCGCCGGACGCTCGCATCGATCGCGATGCTGCTCGCCCTCGTGGCCTGCACGAGCCCGGGCCCGCCGCGCGATACCCCGCCCACGCCCACCGCGCCGACACCCCTCGCGACCGCCCCGGCCGTGCCACCGGCGGCCGACCCCGCCGTCGCGGCGATCCTCGACTCCGTACCCGGCATCGAAGCCGACGAACTGCAGCGCCGCCTCGAAGCGCCGCGCGGCAGCGGCCGCGCCCGCGGGCGCAACCGCGGCCGCAGCCCCGGCCCGCTGCTGCTCGACGTCCGCACGCCCGCCGAGTACGCCGCCGGCCACGTCCCGGGCGCACGCAACATCCCCCACGACCAGCTCGCCCAGCGCCTCGGCGAACTCGCCGACGCGCGCGACCGCGAAGTGATCGTCTACTGCCGCACCGGCCGCCGCGCCGCCAGCGCGATCGACACCCTGCGCCGCGCCGGCTTCGAGCGCCCCGCACACCTGCGCGGCGACTTCCAGGGCTGGAGCGCCGGCGGCCACCCCGTCGCCACGCCGCTCGCCGAGCCCGCGCCGCCGTGACCGGCGGCCCGCCCGCGCACGGGCGGCCGCCTCACGACCTCGACCGCGGCCGACCCCCGCGGCGACCGTTCTCGCGCGCCGCCGCGGCCTTGCGCGGCGAAGTCCGCGAGCCCGCCTGTCGCGCGAGCTCGCTCATCCAAATCCGCGAGCCGAAGACACCGGCCGCGAGACCCGCGACGCCGAGATCGACGTCGAGCTCGTCCCAGCGCAACCCACCGCCCTGCGGCGAGAGGCGCACCCGTGCGAGTTGCCCCGGCGTCCCGTCCTGCAGCCCTTGCAAGAGGCGCGGCGGCAACATCAGGACGACTCCATTGGCGAGCTCGACCACGAGCCGCTGCTTGCGGGCGTCGTAGCGAGCGCCGACCGCCCGCGACGCCCCGGAGCGCACCGCTTCGCCCACCCGCGAGGCGCGACGAAACGAACGACGCAGTTCGCGATCGACCCAGTCACTCATGCAGTGCCCTCCAGTGCTCGAGCAGCCTGGCGCGGTTCTCGAGCACCAGGCGGGGTGCGGGATAACCCATCGGATGGGTTTCTGCAAGCGACGAATCTACGAGGCATGAAGATGAACGAAGCCTGGGCATGAGCAAAGGCGAATATCCGGTCGATCCGACAGGATTCGCGGGACGCCCGGCGTCCGACGCGCGGTCCACGGGGGGCATCGCGACCCTCGACATGCCGTTCTCCCCCGACCGATCACCGGATGTATCGACATGTACATGCATTGCTCGACACCGCGGTCGGCTCGCTGCTATTCTGGTCAGCATGACCAGAATGTCTCGCCCCACCCGCGCCCGCAAAGCCGCGTCCACCTTGAGGGCCGCGCCCCGGCACTGGCTGCTGCAGGACGCCAAGGCGCGCTTCAGCGAGCTCGTGCGCAAAGTACACAGCGAGGGGCCGCAGCATGTGACGGTCCACGGGCGCGACGAGGTCGTGGTCATCGCGGCCGAGGAGTTCCGTCGTCTCCAGGGGCAACAGACGGGCCGTGCATTGATCGACGCGCTCCAAGCCTCGCCTGATCGCGATGTGGATCTCGCGCCTTCGCGCAGCGCCATGCCGGTGCGCGGCGTCGTGCTGTGACCCAGGCGAGCTGGCTGCTCGACACCAACGTCCTGTCCGAGCTGCGTCGCAGCAAGCCCGACCGCAAGGTCGTGGCGTTCGTCGCTTCCCAGCCGCTCGAGCGGCTCTACGTCAGCACCGTGACGCTGGCCGAGATCCGCTTCGGTATCGAGCTG
>JALORN010000006.1 GCA_025458905.1 Steroidobacteraceae bacterium | reverse complement strand
GGCCGGCGGCCCCCCCGCCGGCACCGGCTGCGGCGGCTACGTGGTCGGCCAGACGGTGAAGCTGCTGAAGGAGCACCACCTGCTCGAGGACACCGACGTGGTGATCTTCGACGTGCTCGGCGACGTCGTCTGCGGCGGCTTCGCCGCGCCGCTGCAGCATGCCGACCGCGCGCTGGTGGTCACCGCGAACGACTTCGACTCGATCTTCGCGATGAACCGCATCGTCGCCGCGATCCAGGCGAAGTCGAAGAACTACAACGTGCGCCTCGGCGGCGTGATCGCCAACCGCAGCGCCGGCACCGACCAGATCGACCGCTTCAACGACCGCGTCGGCCTCGCCAAGGTCGCGCACTTCCCGGACCTGGACGCGATCCGCGTCAGCCGGCTGAAGAAGTCGACGCTGTTCGAGATGTCCGGCACGCCCGAGATCCAGGCGGTGCAGGACGAGTACCTGCGGCTCGCTGCCACGCTCTGGGCCGGCACCGAGCCGCTGGCGCCGGCGCCCCTCAAGGACCGCGAGATCTTCGACCTGCTGGGGTTCGACTGATGCACACGGCGACCTACCGCCGCACCCGCGGCGAGCTCGAGACCTACTTCGACCGGACCGCGGCCGAGGCCTGGGCGCGCCTCACGTCGACCGCGCCCGTGAGCCGGATCCGCGCCACGGTACGCGCCGGGCGCGACCGCATGCGCGGCCTGCTGCTCGACGCCCTGCCGATCGACCTGCGCGGCAGGCGCATCCTCGACGCCGGCTGCGGCACCGGCGCGTTCGCGATCGAGGCGGCGCGCCGCGGCGCGGCCGTGGTCGCCATCGACCTCTCGCCGACGCTGGTCGGGCTCGCGCAGGATCGCCGCCCGCCGATCGAGGGCGGCGGCTCGGTCGAGTTCCGCGTCGGCGACATGACCGACCCGGCGCTCGGGCGCTTCGACCACGTGGTCGCGATGGACTCGCTGATCCACTACCGGGCCGCGGACATCGTCGACGTGCTCGAGGGCCTCGGGGACCGCACCGGCCATTCGATCCTCTTCACCTTCGCGCCGCAGACGCCGCCGCTGGCGTTGATGCACGCGGTCGGGCGCCTGTTCCCGCGCGGCGACCGCGCGCCCGCGATCCAGCCGGTCGCCGAGCGCACGCTGCGCCGGCTGGTCGATGCGCGGCCCGCCCTCGCCGGCTGGACCTGCGGCCGTACCGAGCGCGTGTCCAGCGGTTTCTACACGTCGCAGATGATGGAGCTGGAGCGCCGGTGAGCTCGTTCGCCGACAGGATGGCGCAGCGCTGGACCCGGATCGGGCCGGAGTTCCTGCCGTTCGCCGACGCCGCGACCGCGGAGCTGCCGCTCGGCCGGCTGCTGCGCCTGTCGCTGTTCCAGGTGTCGGTCGGCATGGCGCTGGTGCTGCTGACCGGCACCCTGAACCGCGTGATGATCCTCGAGCTGCACGTGCCGGCCTGGCTCGTGGCCCTGATGGTGTCGTTGCCGCTGGCGTTCGCGCCGCTGCGCGCGCTCGTCGGCTTCCGCTCCGACGAGCACCGCTCGGCGCTCGGCTGGCGGCGCGTGCCCTACATCTGGTTCGGCACGCTGATGCAGTTCGGCGGCCTGGCGATCATGCCGTTCGCCCTGATCCTGCTCTCGGGCGACACCCGCGGCCCGGCGATCTACGGCCAGGCCGGCGCGGCCCTCGCCTTCCTGCTGGTCGGCGCCGGCCTGCACACCACCCAGACCGCCGGGCTCGCGCTCGCGACCGACCTCGCGCCGCCGCAGTCGCGGCCGCGAGTGGTCGCGCTGCTGTACGTCATGCTGCTCCTCGGCACGGTGCTCAGCGCCCTGCTGCTCGGGCTCGTGCTGCGCGATTTCTCTCAGATCCGCCTGATCCAGGCGATCCAGGGCGCCGCCCTGCTGACGATGGTGCTCAACGGTCTCGCCCTGTGGAAGCAGGAGGCGCGCGACCCGGCGCGCGCCCAGCAACAGGGCCCGGCGCCCTCGTTCGTCGAGGCGTGGCGGCAGTTCGCGGGCCAGGGCCGCACGCGGCGCTTCCTGGTGGCAGTGGCCAGCGGCACGGCCGCATTCAGCATGCAGGACGTGCTGCTGGAGCCCTATGGCGGCGAGATCCTGCACCTCGGCGTCGCCGACACCACCCTGCTGACCGCGTTCCTCGCGGGCGGCACATTGGCGGCGTTCGCCCTCGCTGCGCGCCGCCTGACGCGCGGCACCGACCCGCACCGCCTCGCCGCCTCCGGCGCGCTGCTCGGCATCTTCGCGTTCGCCGGCGTCGTGTTCGCCGCACCACTCGACTCGACGCTGCTGTTCCGCGCCGGTGCCACCCTGATCGGCTTCGGGGGCGGGCTGTTCGCAGTGGGCACGCTGACGGCCGCGATGGCCCTCGACCGCGATGGCCGCAACGGGCTCGCGCTCGGCGCCTGGGGCGCGGTGCAGGCCACCGCTGCGGGCGCGGCGATCGCCGCGGGCGGGGCGCTGCGCGACCTCGTCTCGACGCTGGGCGCGCGTGGCGTGCTCGGCGAGGCGCTCGCCGGGCCGGCGGTCGGCTACAGCGTCGTCTACCACGTCGAGATCGGGCTGCTGTTCCTGACCCTGGTGATCATCGGGCCGCTGGTCAGTGCCGGCAGCCGCAACCTTCCTTCCACATCGACGAGATTCGGGCTCGCCGAGTTCCCCGGCTAGCCATTCAGCGGAGACATTCCATGCAAGAGACAGGCTCCATCACCCAGTACATCGACGTCGCGCAGATCGTGCTCTACGTCTTCTGGTTCTTCTTCGCCGGGCTGATCTGGTACCTGCACCGCGAGGACAAGCGCGAGGGCTATCCCCTCGAATCCGACCGGTCCGAGCACATCACCGTGCAGGGCTTCCCGGCGATGCCGGAGGAGCGCAAGGTGTTCAAGCTCGCGAGCGGGCAGTCGCTCGCCGTGAACCGGGTGGACGGCCGCGAGCTCGCGCTGCGCCCGAGCAACCCGTGGCGCGGCGCCCCGCTCGAACCGACCGGCGACGGCATGGTCGACGGCGTCGGGCCCGGCTCGTACTCGATGCGCGGCCACGAGCCGGACCTGACGATCGACGGCCAGCCGCGCATCGTGCCGATGCGCGTCGCGACCGACTTCTCGGTGGCCAGCGAGGACATGGACCCGCGCGGCGTGCCGGTGCTCGGCGCCGACGGCGTGACCGGCGGCTATGTCGCGGACCTGTGGGTGGACCGCTCGGAGCCGATCATCCGGTTCTACGAGATCGAGGTGCCGGCCGCTGGCGGGCGGCGCGTGCTGCTCCCCTACGGCCTCGCCCGGGTCAACAAGACGCTGCGCCGGATCGAGGTGGCGACGATCCTCGGCCGGCACTTCGCGGGCGTCCCGGCCCTGGCGAACCCCGACCAGGTGACGCTGGCCGAGGAGGACCGGATCTACGGCTACTACGGCGGTGGCTCGCTGTACGCCGAGCCGTCGCGGGCGGAGCCCCTGGTCTAGCGGAGGAGCGCGCGACATGAGCGACGACTTCGACGGCGAGCCGATCCACGGGCTGCCACAGCGGCCGCCCGCCGGCGAGAGGATCCTCTGGCAGGGCGCCCCGCAATGGCGTGCGACGGCGCTGCGGACGTTCCACGTCCGCAAGGTGGCGGCCTACTTCGCGGTCCTGTTCGCGTGGGGCGTGCTCGATGCGCTGATCGACGGCGAGACCGGGTCCGCCGCGCTGCTCGGGTCACTGAAGGTGCTGCCGGTGGGCCTGCTGGTGATCGGCGCCCTCGCCGGCCTCGCCGCGATCGTCGCGCGCACCACCGTCTACACGATCACCACGCAGCGCGTCGTGATGCGCTTCGGCATCGCGCTGCCGATGGCGGTGAACTTCCCGTTCCGCCTGGTCGCCGGCGCGGCGATCAAGGACTGGCCGGACGGCAGCGGGAACATACCGCTGAAGCTGCATCGCGGCGCGCGCGTCGGCTACGTGGTGATGTGGCCGCACGTGCGGCCCTGGCACCTCGCCCAGCCGCAGCCGATGCTGCGCGGGATCGCCGACGTCCGGCAGGTCGCCGCGACCCTGGCGCGCGCGCTGGTCGAGGCCGAGCCCGCGCTCGCGGCACAGGCGGCCCAGGCCGAGGTGCGGGCCGGGACCGGGGCGCCTCCGGGCGCCGGCCGGCCGGGCTCGGGCACCGGCCAGGCCACCGCCGCCGCGTGATCCATCACGGAGCAGGACCATGAGTGAACACGTCCACGAGACCCAGGTGCCGCGCGGGGTGCTGGCAGGCGCGGCGGCGGTCGTCGCGATCGCGCTGCTGCTCGCGACCTCGGCCCGCATCAGCGGCGTCGGGCTGACCCGCATGCCCGAGGCGAGCCAGGTCGCCGCCCGCGAGCTGCGTTTCGGCGACAGCGCCGACGGCGCGGTGGTGATCACCGGATGGCCCCGGGGCGAGGTCGTCGAGGTGCTGCCACCCGGCACCAACGGCTTCGCGCGCGGCGTGCTGCGCGGCATGGCGCGCGAGCGCCACCGCCAGGAGATCGGCTCGGAGCCGCCGTTCCGCCTCGTCCGCTGGTCCGACGGGCGGCTCAGCCTCGACGACCCGGCCACCGGCCGCCGCATCGAGCTCGATGCCTTCGGCCCCGCCAATACCGCCGTATTCGCGCGCCTGATGGGCGCGCCCGCGGCCACGCACTGACCCGAAGGGGACACGCCGCATGGACATCACCGCACCGACCGCCGACGTCGCGAACCGCGCCTCCGAGGCGGCGACCGAAAAGGCCATGGCGAGCACGCTGCTGACGCCGCGCTTCTACACCACCGACTACGACGCGCTCGACCGGATCGACCTGACGCCGGTGCGCGCCGAGTGGGACCGGCTGATGGCGGAGTTCGAGAACGACGGCAACAAGAACCACTTCGTCCGCTCGGAGGACTTCCTGTCGCAGGTGAAGGAGCTGCCGCCCGCCCTGCACAAGGAATTCCTCGACTTCATGATCAGCTCGGCCACCTCCGAGTTCTCCGGCTGCGTGCTCTACAACGAGGTGAAGCGCCGGGTGAAGAACCGCGACATGCAGCAGGTGATGGGCTACATGGCCCGTGACGAGGCCCGGCACGCGCGGTTCATCAACCACGCGCTGCGCGACTTCGGCCAGAACGTCGACCTGGGCTTCCTGCGGCACGCGAAGAAGTACACCTTCTTCAAGCCCAAGTACATCTTCTACTCCGTGTACCTCTCGGAGAAGATCGGCTACGCGCGCTACATCATGATCTATCGCCAGCTCGAGCGGCACCCGGAACGGCGCTTCCACCCGATCTTCCGGTGGTTCGAGCAGTGGTGCAACGACGAGTTCCGCCACGGCGAGGTGTTCGCGCTGATCATGCGCGCCAACCCGCACCTGCTCTCGGGGCTCAACAGGTACTGGATCCGCTTCTTCCTGCTCGCGGTGTACGCGACGATGTACGTCCGCGACCACACGCGCCCCGAGATGCACGCGGCGATGGGGCTCGATCCCACCGAGTACGACTACTCGGTGTTCCGCGTCACCTCCGAGATCTCCAAGCAGATCTTCCCGCTGACCCTCGACATCGACGACCCGCGGTTCCGCGCCGGCATGGAGCGGCTGCGGCGTGCCTCGGTGGCCGGCCAGGCGGCGGCAGCCCGCGGCGGCCTCTCCGGCCGCCTCGCGCAGGCGGGCTGGGCGGTCGCGGCCGCGGCGGCCTTCGCGCGCATGTACCTGCTGCCGGTCAAGGACAACGCACTGCCGGAGCAGGTCCGGCTGTCGCCGGCATGGTGACGGCGGGCACGCCATGACGGAACCGGTGGCAGCCGTGGTCTACGCCCTGTTCGTGTGGTGGTTCACGACGGGCCTGATCCTGCTGCTCGACGGCCGCCCGCGGCACACCTTCCGCGCGAGCCTCGCCGGCGCGACGCTCTTGATGCTCGGCGCGGCCTACGTGCTGGTCGACACGCGCGACGACGCGAGCGCATCGGGCGCCTACCTCGCCTTCACCGCCGCGGTCGTGGTGTGGGGCTGGATCGAGATGACGTTCCTGATGGGCTTCGTCACCGGCCCGCGCCGCCATGCCTGCCCGGCCGGCTGCTCGGGTCCGGCGCACTTCCTGCACGCGATCCAGGCGATCCTCTGGCACGAGTTGCTGATCATCGGGGCGGCGACCGCGATCGTCGCGATCGCCTGGGACGCAGCGAACCCGGTCGGCGCCTGGACCTTCCTGCTGCTGTGGGGCATGCGCCAGAGCGCCAAGCTCAACCTGTTCCTCGGCGTCCCGAACCTCGGCGAGGAATACCTCCCCGACCACCTGCGGTACCTGCGCAGCTTCTTCGACCGCCGGCCGATGAACCTGCTGTTCCCGGTCTCGGTCACGCTCGGGACGCTGCTGGCCGCGCTGCTGATCGGCGATGCGCGCGCGGCGGAGCCTGGCTCCTTCGAAGCGATCTCCGCCACCCTGCTCGCGGCGCTGACGGTGCTCGCGGTGCTGGAGCACTGGTTCCTGGTGCTGCCGCTGCCGGTTGCGGCACTGTGGAGCTGGGGGATGCGCACGCGCGCGCATCCGTCGGCCGACGCTCCCACTCCTCCTCCGGGCGCCGCGCGCGTGCCCACGGCAGGCTGACATGGACCGAGAAGGCACCGCCCCGACCCGCAGCGCCGCGCACGGCCTCGACCTCGAGGCACTGCTCCGCCCCTTCGGCGAGGGCGCAGCCGATGCCCGGGTAGGCCGGCCGGGGCGCGCCGGCCACGGTGCCGCGGCGCTCGAGGCGCGCTTCCCGCTGCTGGCGCGGCTCGAGACGCCTGCCGAGCTGCGCAGCCTGCCCGAAAGCGCGCTGCCGCAGCTGGCGGGCGAGCTCACCGGCTTCCTGGTCGAGACGGTGGCGCGCTGCGGCGGACACTTTTCCGCCGGCCTGGGCACGGTGGAGCTGACGATCGCGCTGCACTACGTGCTCGAGACCCCGCGCGACACCCTGGTCTGGGACGTCGGCCACCAGTGCTACCCGCACAAGGTGCTCACCGGTCGCAGGGACCGGCTGGCGACGATCCGCAGCCAGGGCGGGCTCTCGGCCTTCCTGCATCGCGAGGAGAGCGTCCACGACGCCTTCGGTGCCGGTCACTCGAGCACCTCCATCAGCGCCGCGCTCGGCATGTCGATCGCCAACCGCCTGCACGGCGACCCGGCGCGCTGCGTCGCGATCATCGGCGACGGCGCGCTGACGGCCGGCATGGCCTACGAGGCCCTGCAGCATGCCGGCGCGACCGGCGCCGACCTGCTCGTGGTGCTGAACGACAACGGCATGTCGATCTCGCCGAACGTCGGCGCGCTGAGCGACTACCTGAAGGCCCTCGCGGGAGCCGCCGGCCGTGACGGCGCGGGGCCCGCGGGCACGCTGTTCGAGGACCTCGGGTTCGAGTACCGCGGCCCGGTCGATGGCCACGACCTGCCGGCGCTGGTCGGCCAGCTGCGCGCGGCGACCCGGCGGCGGGGTCCGCAGTTGCTGCACGTGCTGACCCGCAAGGGCCACGGCTACCCGCGCGCCGAGGCCGACCCGGTCCGCTACCACGGCGTCACCCCGTTCGACCCGTCGCTCGGCATCGTGCCCCCGGGCGCCGCGCCTGCTCCCACCTACACCCAGGTGTTCGGCGACTGGCTTCTGGAGACGGTGCCCGCCGATCCGTCGCTGGTCGTGGTCACGCCGGCGATGATCGAGGGCTCGGGCCTCGCGAAGCTGGCGGCGCGCCATCCCGACCGCTGCATCGACGTCGGCATCGCGGAGCAGCATGCGGTCACGCTGGCCGCGGGCCTCGCCTGCCGTGGCGTGCGGCCGATCGTCGCCATCTACTCCACCTTCCTGCAGCGGGCCTACGACCAGCTGGTGCACGACGTCGCGCTGCAGGGCCTGCCGGTGACGTTCGCGATCGATCGGGCCGGTGTCGTCGGCCCGGATGGCGCGACCCACAACGGCAGCCTCGACCTGAGCTTCCTGCGGTGCGTGCCCGGCATGGTGGTGATGGCCCCGTCCGACGGCGCCGAGCTGCGGCTGATGCTCGAGGCCTCGAGGCGGATCGAGGCACCGGTCGCGATACGCTATCCGCGCTCGGCCGCGCGCCCCGGGCAGCCGGGCGCACCGCCGCTGCGCGTCGGCCGCGCCTGGCTGCGACGCCGGGGCCGCGGCACCGCCATCCTCGCCTTCGGGACCCTGGTCGAGGAGGCGCTGGCCGTCGCCGCGGCGATCGACGCCTCGGTGTACGACATGCGCTTCGTAAAGCCGCTCGACGAGACCACGGTGCTCGCGGCCGCGGCCTCGCACACCCTGGTGGTGACGCTCGAGGAGAATGCCGTGGCCGGCGGTGCCGGCGCGGCGGTCGACGAGCTGCTGGCCGTGCGCGGGCTCTCCGTCCCGGTGCTGAACCTGGGCTTGCCCGACCGCCCGCTCGCACAGGGCACCCGGGCGCAGGTCCTGGCCGAGGCGGGCCTGGACGTGGCCAGCATCCGCCGCGCGATCGAGGCGCGGGCCGCGCAGCGCGGCTGAACGATCGCCGCGTCGCCGGCGGGCGCTTCAGCGCGCGGCGTTCGCTGCCACGGCGGGGCGCTCCGCCGTTGAGGCGCCGCGAGACACGGCCTCGTGGAACGCCCGGTCGTCGCGCCGCGGCGCCGGCATCGGCGGCAGGCGGAACGACACCCTCTCCTCGAGGCCCGGCAGCTGGCGGATCGACTGCGCGCCCAGGGCCCGCAGCCGCTCGCAGACCTGGGTGACCAGCACTTCGGGGGCCGACGCGCCGGACGTCAATCCGAGGCTGCGGACCCCCGCCAGCCACGCCGGGTCGATGTCGCGTGCATCCTCGACCAGGTACGCCGGCACTCCCCGCTCGCTGGCGAGTTCGCGCAGGCGGTTGGAATTCGAGCTGTTGCGCGCACCGACCACCAGCACCAGGTCGACCTGCGGCAGCATGTCGCGCACGGCGTTCTGCCGGTTCTGCGTGGCATAGCAGATGTCGTCGACGCCGGGGCCCTGGATCGCGGGGAAGCGCGCCTGCAGCGCCTGGATGATGGCCCGCGTGTCGTCGAGGCTCAGCGTGGTCTGGGTGACGTACGCGACCCGCGATGGGTCGCCGACCTCGAGCGCCGCCACATCGTCGACGCCGCTGACGAGATGCACCGGACCCCGCACCGAGCCGATCGTGCCCTCGACCTCCTCGTGGCCCCGGTGGCCGACCACGATCACGTCGCAACCGAGCCGTGCGTAGCGCTGCGCCTGCAGGTGGACCTTGGCGACCAGGGGACAGGTGGCATCGACGACGCGCAGCCTGCGGGCCCGCGCCTGCGACACCACGGCGTCGGACACGCCATGGGCGCTGAAGACCGTGACCGCGCCCGGCGGCACCGCGTCCAGGTCGTCGACGAACACCACCCCGCGCGACTTCAGGTCGTCGACGACGTGGCGGTTGTGGACGATCTCGTGGAAGACGTAGACCGGGGCACCGTGGAGTGCCAGGGCCTGCTCCACGATGCCGACGGCCCGGACCACGCCCGCGCAGAACCCCCTGGGTTGCGCGAGCAGGATGTCCATCAGCTGCCGGCGGCTGCCGCGGGCACAGGCTCGGCGGGGGCGGCAGCGGCAGACGGGTCGGCCGGCGCCGGGTCGGCCGGCGCAGCCGCCATGACCCGGGCGCCGCGCAGTTCAGGATAGTCCTTGACCATGCTCACGCCGTAGAGCGGCTTGTTGACGCCCTGGTGGCAGGTGGCGCAGTTGACTTTCGGAACGTCGCCGAGCGGACCGAGGCGGTTCGGCGGGAACACGCCCTGCAGCGGCTCGATGTGCCCGACGTTGACGTCGCGCACCATGCGGATGCCGTACCAGGCGGTGGCGCGCTGCGGCGTGCTCTGGTCCCACTCCGCCATCGAGCGCGTGTTGTGGCAATGCGTGCAGTTGACGCCGAGCGACTCGGACATGTGGATCATCAGGCCGTAGGTGTACTCGGTCTGCTTGATGTTGCGGTCGCTGCCGGCGGGCAGCGCCGTCTTGGAGATCACCTTGATCTCCTCCGGGTCCGCGCGCAGGAAGGTGTTGAAGGGGTCATAGGGCAGCGAGCTCAGGCCGACCGAGGGCTCGGCGACGTTCTGCGGCACGCGGGTGCGGGCCATGCCAGCAGCCTGCCTCGGGCCCGGGTTCGAATACCAGATGTTCGCCGGGACGTTCTGGCCGCGATGGCAGGTGTAGCAGGTGACGCCGGTCTGCGCGACGTGGTTGGTCCAGTTCGAGTTGATGTGGCGCGTCATGCGCAGCATCTGCCGCGAGACGACCTTGGTGTACTTCGAGTCGTCGGCGAGGTTCTCCTCGGCGTGGCAGTAGGTGCAGCCCTGCTCGGGCGACACCCAGGCCGTCATCGCCAGCATCAGCCGGGTGAACTCGGCGAGGCTCAGGTCGTCGAGCACCTGGATGTTCTGGTAGACGTCCTTGGCCATCGGCGGGTCGGAGGGCGCGGCAGGCAGCGCTGCCGGCACGACGTTCGCGGCCTCGCGCTTCGCGGCGAGGCGCGGGTTGTTCACCTGCTCCATCGCGACGCCGCGATAGCCCACCTGTACGGTCTGCACCGGCGGGCGCTCGCAGCCTGCGAGCAGCAGCGCCGCGGCTGCAGCGACGACGCTCAGCGAGGCACGGATGTTGTGGTTCACGGTGACACTCCGGGCAGCGTGGCCGGGTCGACGACCGGCGGGAACACGTTCGGATAGGCCGGCGCAACGCCGTGCTTCACCGCCCAGAGGTACCAGTTGTCGACGACGGTACCGGTCAGCAGTATCCCGATGCCGCCCGCCAGGGGGCAGAGCACCGCGAACCACCAGGCCCAGCGGTGGATCGACTCCATGGTGGCATTGAAGCCCATGGTCCAGCGCCAGAACAACGCAGCACGCTCCGACGCGGTTCCTCGATCCGCGATCTGGTCCAGCTCGCGGTCGCCGCCGTAGCGGGTCACCGAGAGGATGGTGCCGGCGTGCATCGCGAACAGCAGGGTCGAGCCGTAGAGGAAGGCGATCGAGAGCGCGTGGAACGGGTTGTAGAAGAGGTTGCCGTAGCGGATCGAGAAGGCCGCGGTCCAGTCGAGGTGCGGGAAGATGCCGAAGGGCACGGCCTCCGCCCAGCTGCCCATCAGCACCGGCCGGAACAGGCCGAGGACCAGGTACAGCCAGATCGCGGCGAGGAACGCCCAGGCGACGTGCGTGCCCATGCCCATCGCGCGGGCGCGCCGGTACAGGTGGTACCACCACAGCAGGATCGAGGTGGTGAGGAAGAATCCCGCCATCAGCCACCAGCCGCCCTCGTTCAGCGGCGGGATGCGCAGACCCCACTTGGGCGCCGGCGGCTCGAGCGCGAGCCACGGCAGCTGGCGCAGGAACTCGATCCAGTCCCAGTTGACCGAGGCGAGCATGTTGAGCCCGATGATCTCGATCGCGATGAAGCCGCAGAGCAGCGACGTGAGGCCGGTCCAGCCGAGGTAGATCGGGCCGACCTGGAAGTCGCCGATCTTGCCCAGCAGCCAGCTGGTCCCCGGCGTGCCGACACGGGTGCCGAGTCCCGGCGTCAGGGGGGGCCCCATGTAGTGGGGCGAGCGCACCTGAACCGGCGTAAAGATGTTCTGGTATTCAGCCATGGTGCGTCTCCATCAACGCCAGATCGGAAGGTCGAGCCACCAGGTCCACCATTCCGGCCAGCCTCGGGTCCAGAAGGGGCCGCTGATGACGATGCAGACCGCGCTCCAGAACCCCGCGCTCAATGCGAGGAACAGGCCCAGCCGGTGGATGCCGAGCGCGCCGATCGAGTAGCCGATCGTGTCGCGGAAGAAACCGTTCTCGTGCTCGGCGGTCTTCATCGGCTCGCCCTTCTTGGGATTCGCGGCCGACAGGACCAGGGAGCCGTGCAGCGCCAGCGCGAGCGTGGTCGTGAAGAAGAACGTCACGGCCAGCATGTGCGCCGGGTTGTAGTGGAAGTGCAGGTACTGGTAGCCGACGTTCGACACCCAGTCGAGGTGGCTGAAGATGCCGTAGGGGAAGCCGTGTCCCCACGCGCCGAGCAGCACCGGCCGGATCACCACCAGCGTGACGTAGGCGAAGATCGCGACGCCGAAGGCGACGGGCACGTGGTACCCGATGCCGAGCTTGCGGCAGATCTCCACCTCGCGCAGCGCCCAGGAGCCGAACGCGCCGATCGCGCAGATCGTGATCAGCTGCCACAACCCGCCCTCGCGCAGTGGCGCGAGCCCGAGGCCGTATTTCAGGTCCGGTGGCGCGATGTTGATCTGCCAGAGGTTCCAGGTCGGCCCGAGCGCCGCGCCCCAGACGATCAGCGCGGTGCCGAGGATCGCGAAGAAGGCGGTCGTGACCCCGAAGAAACCGACGTAGAACGGCCCCACCCAGAAGTCGAACAGATCGCCCCCGACGAGCGTGCCGCCGCGGACCCGGTATTTCCTTTCAAAGCTCAGCATCGACATGGTCGTTTCCCCTGATCGACGGTCACTCTCGCGGCGGCCCTCGCCGCCGTGCCTTCAGTGGTGGACGCGTCCGGACGGGCCGGGCCGCGCCCACCACCGATGGCGCACGACGCTTACTCGATCGACGCGACCCGGACGGGCTGCGACGCCGACTGCGTCATGGCGGTGGGCGCAGACTGCGCGCCGTCCAGCCAGTTGAACTTGTTGGTGCTCAGCAGGATGAAGTGGATCACCAGCGCGAGCACGAACAGGAACGTGAACAGCGCGATCAGCGCCCTGCGAGGATCGAA
The DNA here is from genome assembly GCA_025458905.1 of Steroidobacteraceae bacterium. Taxonomy (GTDB): domain Bacteria; phylum Pseudomonadota; class Gammaproteobacteria; order Steroidobacterales; family Steroidobacteraceae; genus UBA964. The sequence continues at coordinate 69,342 of JALORN010000006.1, read as the reverse complement.
AAGAAGCCAGATACGCCACATGAGTGTTTCTCCTTAAGGACTATGGAACGGTTCGTCTTCAGAACCACGGACGCCACTGCCACACCAGGAAGTGGGCAACGATGGCGATCACGGTGAATCCGACGAAGCTCGTCACGAAGAGGCTGTGGAAACCCCGCGCCTCGTTCTCGTTCAGGCCCGATAGCGAGCCTTTTCTCTCTTCTGCCATGTCTTCCTCCAACACCAGGCCTTGCGGCCGTTACCGCGCACTCCCGCGCGGCTGGGATTGCCGTGGCGGCTCTCGCCGCCCCGTCCGAAACACCGGCCGGCTCGCGCCGCCCGGTCGTCGTTCATCTGCGCCCGTCGCGCGCACGGCTCAGGCCGCCCGCCCCTGGCCGAGCGCCGCCAGGGCGCTCGCGACACGCTCGGCGGTGACGCGCGCCTCGCCGGCGCCGCGCGCGTCGCGCTCGGCACGGTCGCGCGCGCGCTTCGCGGCGGAGATGCGCACCAGCACCGGCTGCGCCTCGACGTACTCGTCGAGCAGCCGCTGCGCGTCCTCGTCCCAGGCCGTCGCCTCGATCCGCGCCAGGCGCGCGGGGGTCGGTTCGACGCGGTCCATGTCGGTCGCGAGCGGCAGGATGTTGAACAGCGCGTCGAACAGCGCGTTGCAGACTTCCTGGATCAGGTAGACCGCGCCCGAGTAGCCCATGAAGGGCGTGCCGGTGTGGCGGCGGATGATCGCGCCCGGGAACGACGCCGGGATGTACATCGCCCGCGGCCCGAGTTCCGCGAGGTACATGCGCTCGTTGTAGCTGCCGAAGAGGATCAGCGGCGTCTTCTCCTTGACGAGGCGGCGCACCGCGTCGTTGTCGGTCTTGCCGCCCGGGATCCGCGACACTGCGAAGTTGCACGGCAGCCCCATCTCCTCCTCGAGGAAGTGGCGCACGCCGCGCGCGTAGGTCTCGTTGGCGACGATGCCGAAGCTCGCCGTGCCGAAGAAGTCCTGGGTGACCGAGCGCCAGAGGTCCCAGAGCGGCTTGATGGTGGTGTGCTTCTCGCGCTCGATGAAGGGCTCCGGGTCGAGGCCCGTGAGCTCGCCGAGCGTGCGCAGGAACTTGGTCGTGCTGTGCAGCCCGATCGGCGCCTGCAGGTAGGGGCGCTCGAGCGCCTCGCAGAGCATCCGCCCGTACTCGCGGTACAGGCAGACGTTCACGTCGGCGTTCGCCAGCTGGGCGATGTCGGCGAGGTGGCTGCCGAGCGGGAACACCATGTTGATCTCGCAGCCCACCCCCTCGACGAGGCGACGGATCTCGGCGAGGTCCGACCAGGTGTTGAAGTAGCCGTAGGCCGGGCCGATCAGGTTGACCCGCGGCTTCTCGCCGTCCTTGCGGGGCTTGCGCGCCGGCACCTTCTTCGGGCCGAACTCGGTCCAGAGCCAGTACAGCGCGCGGTTGGCGCTCTGCCACTGGTCCTCGTCGATGGTGCGCGGCAGGAACCGCTTGATGCTCGTGCCCTCGGGCGTCACGCCGCCGCCGATCATCTCGGCGATCGACCCGGTGACGACGACGCTCGGCAGGTGCGGATCGAGGACGCGATGGGCGCGACGCATCGCGCCCTCGGTGCCGTGCTGGCCGAGCTCCTCCTCGGCGAGGCCGGTGACGACGATCGGCAGCTCGTGCGGCGGCAGCGCGTCGGTGTAGTGCAGCACCGAGGTCACCGGCAGGTTCTCGCAGCCGACCGGGCCATCGATGATGACCTGCAGGCCCTTGATGGCGGTGAAGACGTACACCGCGCCCCAGTAGCCGCCCGCCCGGTCGTGGTCGAGCACCAGCATCAGATCATCTCCTCGGCCTTCTTCGCCTTGGCCTGGCGCTCCAGCTGGCGCTGGTAGCGCTCGCGGAACTCGGGGCGATCGTGCGGGACGTCCTCCCAGATGCCGCTGGCGTGGCCGGTGCCCACGCCCTCGAAGAAATCGTGCATCGCGTCGAAGCGACCCTTGCCCGCCAGCGCGGCGTTGACCACCTGCGCGAGCGAGCCGGCGCCCGCCGGGCCCATCAGCGGGCGGGCCGAGATCAGGTTCGTGAAGTACAGCGACGGGATCGCGAGCTGCTTGGCCTTCTGCACGACCGGGGTGGTGCCGATCGCGAGGTCCGGCTGGAACTCGGCCATGGCGGCGAGGTCGTTCTCCAGCGAGGCGCGGTACTGCACCTTGACACCCTTGGCCTCGAGCCACTCCCGGTCGGCGTCCGACCAGCGCGTGCGCGGGCAGGCAGTGCCGACGTAGCGCAGGTCCGCGCCGCTCTCGACCAGCAGGCGCCCGACCAGCAGCTCCGAGCCCTCGTAGCCCGAGAGCGTGATCCGGCCCTTGATCGGCGCGCCGGCGAGCGCGCCCTTGATCGCGGGCAGCAGCGCGTTCTTGACGGCGCCGACCCTCTCTGCCGGGACGTTGCAGGCCTCGCCGATCGCCTCGAGCCAGGCGGCGGTGCCGTCGTGGCCGACGGGGGCGGAGCCGACGATCCTGCGACCGGCCGCCTCGAACTCGCGGAACGAGGCCGTGTAGAAGGGATGGATCGCCGCCACCGCCGCGCAGTCGAGCGCCGCATAGAGCTCGCGCCACTCGCGCGTCGGCACGCCGACGCCGGCGGCGAGCCCCATCGGCTCGAGCATCTTGCCGAGGATCATCGGGTCGGCCGGGAACATCTCGCCGACCAGGGTCACGGTCGGCAGCTGCGAGCGGCCGTTGCGCGGCGCCTGCACCGGGCCCTGCTCGGCCTCGGTGCGTGCGTAGCGCAGCATGGCGCCCGCCAGCACGTCCTTGGCCTCGGCGTGGGTCGGCACGCCGAACCCGGGCACGTCGATGCCGATGATCCGCACGCCGTCGATCTCCTTGGGCAGCAACTGCAGCGGCACGCCCGAGGCCGTCGGCACGCAGAGGTTGATGATCACCACGGCGTCGTACTGCGCGGGATCGGCGAGCTTGTAGACCGACTCGCGGATGTCCTCGAACAGCTTGCCGGTGACCAGGGTCTCGGAGTTGAACGGCACGTAGCCGACGGTGCGCCGCGCGCCGTAGAAGTGCGAGGTGAAGGTGAGGCCGTACACGCAGCAGGCCGATCCCGACAGCACGGTGGCGGTGCGGCGCATCCGCAGGCCGACACGCAGCGAGCCGAAGGCCGGGCACATGCTCTGCGGCTGGTCGTGCGGGCCCGCCGGATAGTCGCGGGCGTACTGCTCGAGCACCTCGCTCTTGCCGGCCGACTTGGCGGCGGCCTTCAACTGGTCCTTGCCGGCATGGCAGCCGAGCCCGTCGCCGCGGGTCTTCGCGAGATCGACGGACGTCGCGACCGAGGGGCCGCCGGAATCGCCCGGTGCCGTGCCGATCGCCTCGTTCTCGAAGTCGAGCTGCGTCATGGCCGGGCCCTCAGACCGTGTCGTAGACGACTTCGAGCGAGGGCTTCACGACCTGCGAGGTGCCACACATGTCCTCGAAGGTCGCCGGCTGCAGCACCACGTTGCGGCCGACCGACTCGCCCTTGAACAGGCCGAGCAGGCCGTCCTGGCTCAGGGGTTTCGGGCGGACCGGCGGCGCGTCGGCGACGTTCTGCGCGAGGTCGGCGAACAGCGGGCCCCAGTTGCTCTCGGGGCGGCCGATGATCTCGTAGTTGGCGCTCTTGCGGCGGATCTCCTCGTTCGCCGGGATCGCGGCGAGCACGGGGATCCCGGCCTCGGCGGCGAAGGCCTGCGCCTCGCCGGTGCCGTCGTCCTTGTTGATCACCAGGCCGGCGACGCCGACGTTGCCGCCGAGCTTGCGGAAGTACTCGACCGCCGAGCAGACGTTGTTGGCGACGTACAGCGACTGCAGGTCGTTGCTGCCCACGACGATGACCTTCTGGCACATGTCGCGCGCGATCGGCAGCCCGAAGCCGCCACAGACCACGTCGCCGAGGAAGTCGAGCAGCACGTAGTCGAAGCCCCACTCGTGGAAGCCGAGCTTCTCGAGGGTCTCGAAGCCGTGGATGATGCCGCGACCGCCGCAGCCGCGGCCGACCTCGGGGCCACCGAGCTCCATCGCGAACACGCCGTCGCGCTTGAAGCAGACGTCGCCGATCGCGACCTGCTCGCCGGCGAGTTTCTTCTTCGAGCTGGTCTCGATGATGGTCGGGCAGGCCTTGCCGCCGAACAGCAGGCTCGTGGTGTCGCTCTTCGGGTCGCAGCCGATCAGCAGCACTTTCTTGCCCTGCTGGGCCATCATGTAGCTGAGGTTGGCGAGCGTGAAGCTCTTGCCGATGCCGCCCTTGCCGTAGATCGCGATGATCTGGGTCTCGCGCGTCACGGGGCCGGTGGCGGGTGCGGGCGGTTCCTCGGATGCCTCGGCGCGCAGGCTCTTCTTGAGCCGCTCGATCGGGACAGAGACCATGTTGGCGGTAGGTGGCGTCATGCCGTTTTTCTCCAGTCGAGGATCATCTTCAGGCAGGCGGGATCGCCGAAGGCCGTGCGGTAGGCACCGTCGGCCTCGGAAGCATCGCAGCGGTGGGTGATCAGGCCGTCGAGCGACAGCCTCCCGTCCGCGGCCATCGCCGCGACGGCGTGCAGGTCCGGCTCGCGCCATTCGGCGGCGACACGGATGCGCGCCTCGCGCATGAAGGCCGGGGCGAACTGGAACGCGAGCGGCTCGACGTAGAAGCCCGCCAGCACGATCTCGCCGCCCGGCGACAGGCGGGCGACCAGCGTGTCGAGCAGCGAGGCATCGCCACTGACGTCGTAGATCGAGCGGTAATCCTTGCGCGGATCGGCGGCCGGGTCGACGACCTCATAGCCGGTGGCGCCGCCGGCACGCGCGGGGTTGCGTTCCCAGACGACCGGCGCCGGGCCACCGGCGGCCACGGCGAGGCGCGCGAGCAGCCGGCCGAGCACGCCGTGGCCGACGATCAGGTCGGGCGGGAGGGCCCCCGGGGCGGCGATGGCGTGGCGCGCGGTGGCGGCGAGCGCCAGCAGCACGGCGCGATCGCCCAGGTCCTCGCCCACCGGCATCACCTTGGAGGCCGGCACCACCAGCCGGCGCGCTGCGCCGCCGAACAGTCCGCGGATGTTGCCGAAGCAGCGGGCCCCGGGAACGAACACGCGCTCACCGGGACGCACGCGGCCGGCGCGCGCGCCGGCCTCGCGGATCCGGCCGACCGACTCGTAGCCGGGGACCAGCGGATAGCCCATGCCGGGGAACTGGGGCATGCGGCCGGACCAGAGCAGCTTCTCGGTGCCGGTGCTGATGCCGCTCCACTCGATGTCGACCACGAGGTCCTCGTCGCCGGGCGGAGCGAGCTCCACGCGGCTGAGCGCCAGGCGCTCGGGACCCTCCAGCACGACAGCCATGGTGTTCATCCCTATCCCCACGCGGTTCTCCCGAATCCTTCGTGCCGCTGTGTGTGTCAGTTTACTTTGACTCACTGGACTGTCAAGCCAGGTTAACACTTCGGCGATCCCGGCGCGGCGCCGCGACCACCACCCGGGTGAGCAGGGGCACGTGGGTCCGGTGCGTCACCGGCGGGCCGAAGCCGGCGGCGTCGAGCAATGCCGCGAGTTCGTCGACCGTGCGTGGCCGGCCACTGCCCATCGCGAACAGGTAGAGGCCGAAGTAGGCATCGCCCATCGGCTCCGCACCGCTCGTGCCGGACATCGGTTCGGCGATCAGCACCCGGCCGTCGGGCGGCAGGACGCGCGCGACCTCCCGCAGGATCCGCAGCACGACCTCGTCGTCGTGGTCGTGCAGCACCCGCACCAGCGACACCAGGTCGGCGCCCGTGGGCAGCGGATCGCGGCGGAAATCCCCACCGCAGAGCGAGGCGCGCGCCTCGAGACCGGCGGCCGCGAACCGCCGGCGGGCCCGCTCGACGACCGGCGGCAGGTCGAACAGGCGCAGCTGCAGCTGCGGCCAGCGCGCGGCGGCGGCCGCGAGGAAGGAGCCATCGCCGCCGCCGACGTCGAGCAGCACGCGGTGTCGCCCCATCGCGTAGGCGCCGAGGATCTCGCTCGCCACCAGGCCTTGCGACTCGGCCATCAGCGAGGTGTATTCATCGACGCGGTCGGCCGGCAGTTCGCCGGGCGCGGCATCGGCGGCATAGGCCCAGTAGCGCGCGAGCCCGGTCGAGCCGCGCTCGGCGCGCAGCATCGCCGCCGGGTCGGCGAGGTCGCGGTACAGCACCGCGTGGTGACGCACCATCGCGATCGCGCCCGGGTTGCCGAGCAGCGCGGCCCCCTGCTCGCCCAGGCCGAAGCGGCCGGCGCCGCGCGCCTCGACCAGCCGCAGCGAGACCGCGGCGCGCAGCAGGCAGGCCACGGCATCGGGCCGCAGGCGCAGCTCGGCCGCCAGCTCCTCCACGGTCGCCGGGCGGCCGCGCAGTCGAGGCAGCAGGTCCAGTTGCACGCAGGCGTGCAGCACCTGCGAGTAGACGAAGCCGGCGACGACGTCGAACAGCGCGCGCGCGTTGCGCCGCGCGATCGGGCGCGTCGGCGGGAACGCCGCGGCCCAGCGCTGGAAGCGCGGGCTCGACAGGCAGGCCTCGCGCCAGGCGCGCAGGCGGTCGCGCCACCCCCGGGGTGCGGCGAGGCCGCCGATCGGCAGTACGGGCAGCGATTCGGGCATGCGCGTTTCCCGGATCAGGCGGCGCGCCGCGTGAGCTTGTCCGGCAGCAGCCGGCGCGCCTCGAGCAGCATCAGGGAACGGAGCGCGGCAGCGCCCGGGCAGGCCGGGATCGAGTCGAGGACGGCGCCGACCAGACGGTCGAAGTGCCGGATCGCGCCGGCTGCGCCGAGCTCGGCGACGATGCTCGGGCGGCCGAGTGCCGCGTCGCGGCCGTTGGGCTTGCCCATCTCCTCGGTGGTGGCCAGCACGTCGCGGATGTCGTCCGCGACCTGGTACGCCTCCCCGAGACGTTCGCCGACCGAGCGCCATGCGGTGCCGTCGACGCCGGCAGCCAGCGCGCCCGCCCCGGCGGCGGCGACGAACAGCGCACCGGTCTTGGCGCGCTGGTAGTCGGCGAGCGGCACCGTCGCCTCGCACTCCCAGCCCTGCCCCGCGATGATGCCGTGCGGCGCACCGGCGGCACGGCCGATCTCGGCCAACACCGCGCCCAGCCTCTCGGGGACGCTGCCGGCGCAGCGCCCGAGGTGCTGGAACGCGAGCACGATCAGCGCATCGCCCGCCAGCACGGCCAGGCGCTCGTCGAACGCGCGATGCAGCGAGGGACGGCTGCGCCGCGTCGCGGCGTCGTCGAAGCACGGCAGGTCGTCGTGGGCCAGCGACGCGCAGTGCAGCAGCTCGATCGCGGCGGCGGCGGCGTCGGCGAGCGGCGAGTCCGGCTCGCCGCAGGCTGCGGCCACCGCCAGGCAGAGCCGCGGCCGCACCCGGGCGCCCCCCGGGAAGACGGCGTAGCGGATCGCCGCCGCGAGCCGCGGCGGGCAACCCGGGGCTTCACAGGAGGCGACGGCGCCGGCTAGGGCCTGCTCGATGCGCGGCATGGTGTCCACGGGGCCTCCGGACGAGCGTGTGTCAAGTCTTGTTGTCACTCTCGGATGTACTGGAATATAGACACCGGGTCGGCGTGGCGTCAACGTGGCACCGCACCGCTCCCGCGAGGTGACAGCACCCATGCGAACCGCCAGTACCGCCGGCATCCAGCGTCCGGAGCACTTCGGCCCGCGATTCGACGCGGGGGTCGCACCCGGCGGCTACGCCTGGTGGTACGTGGACGCGATGAGCGCGGACGGCCGCCACGGCCTGACGGTGATCGCCCTGATCGGCAGCGTGTTCTCGCCCTACTACGCGCGGGCCCGCCGCCGCGACCCGCTCGTCGATCCGCTCGAGCACTGCGCGCTCAACGTCGCCCTCTACGGCGACGGCGGGCATCGCTGGACCATGACCGAGCGGCGCGCCGCGGACATGCGCCGCGAGCCGCACGCGCTGCAGGTCGGCCCGAGCGCGCTGCACTGGGACGGCGAGGGCCTGACGATCGAGATCGACGAGGTCACCGTGCCGGTGCCGGGGCGGGTGCGGGGCACGGTGCGGCTGCGCCCGCACGCGCTGTTCGACGAGCGGCACGTGCTCGACGGCGAGGGGCGGCACCGCTGGCAGCCGATCGCGCCGCGTGCCAGCGTCGAGGTGGAGCTGTCGCGCCCGGCGCTGCGCTGGAGAGGTGACGCCTACTTCGACAGCAACGACGGCGACCGCGGACTCGAGGACGACTTCGACGACTGGACCTGGTCGCGCACCGGGCGCGGCGCCGAGACGGTGGTGTTCTACGACGTGCGGCGCCGGGACGGCGCGCGCACCCACCTGGCGCTGGCGTACGACGACGCCGGGCGTTCGCGCCGGGTCGCGGCACCCCCGGTGGCGACGCTGCGCCGCACGCCCTGGGGCATCGCGCGGCCGACGCGCGGCGACCCGGGCTGCACCCCGCGGGTGCTGGCGACGCTCGAGGACGGCCCGTTCTACGCGCGCTCGATGATCGCGACCCAGCTGGATGCCAGGCCCGTGGTGGCCATGCACGAGAGCGTGTCGCTGCAGCGCTTCCGCCAGGCCTGGGTGCGGATGCTGCTGCCGTTCAAGATGCCGCGCGCCCCGGCGCGTCAGCCGCTGCCGGTGCCGCGTTCGCCCGGCGCGCTGCCCTGAGGCTGGCGTGCGCGCTCCTCGGCCTCGCGCGCCCGGCGCGAATCCCGGCGCACGACCCACAGCTCGCGCAGGCCGATGCCGATCGCGATGCCGAAGAACGCGAGCAGTTCGAGGATCCCGAAGGTCGAGGAGGACATCAGCCCTGCTGGGCGAGGCGCTGGCGGCGCTCCAGGCGCTCGAACAGCTCGAGCGTCCAGAGGATCTGCTCCCGCACGCCGAGCCGGCCGCCCGGCACCGCGCTGGCGGCGAACCCGGTGCGGGCGTCGCCGGCCACGACGGCATCGACGAGGAATCGCGTCTCGGGCAGGGGCGCCAGCGCCGGCAGGGCATCGCGCCGGGTCGCCGCGGACAGCGCCCGCGCGAGCAGCAGCGCCTTGCGTGCAGCCGGCACCACCGCGCGGCTGCTGACCGAATCGTTGCCGCGCCGCGCGACCTCGCGGCCGATCTCCGCGTACATCAGGCGCGCGGCGTGGATCGCCGGCCGGCACTCCGGCGGCAACGCCGCGACACCGGAAGCGGCGCGCGCATAGAGTCCCTCGGCGGCCTCGAGCAGGCGATCGACGACGGCGCCGAGCGCCGGGCTGAACACCGGCCGTGCGAGGAACGCCTCCGGCTCGATGCCGGCGGCGCGCAGCCAGTCGAGCGGCAGGTAGAGGCGGCCGGCGCGCGCGTCCTCGCCGACGTCGCGTGCGATGTTCGACAGCTGCATGGCGGCGCCGAGATCGGCCGCGCGTGCCAGCGCCGCGGCGGAGCGCGCGCCCATCAGCAGGGCCATCATCACGCCCACCGTGCCCGCGACCCGCGCGGCGTAGGCGAGCACGCCCGACAGGTCGGCATAGCGGCGCCGCTCGGCGTCCCAGGCGAAGCCCTCCAGCAAGGCCTCGGGCACCTCGCGCGGGATCGCGAAGCGCGCGACCACGTCGGCCAGCGCGCGATCCTCGGCGATCGCAGCGGGGCGCCGCTGGTAGGCGCCGGCGAGCCGGCTGCGCAGCATGGCCAGCGCCGCAGCGGGCTCGCCGGACTCGTCGATCGCGTCGTCGGCGGCGCGGCAGAACGCATACAGCGACAGCGCCGGCTCGCGCACGCGCGACGGCAGGATCAGCGAGGCGGCGTGGAAGGTGCGCGAGCCGGTGCGGATCGCCTCGCGACAGGTGGCCAGGTCTTCGACGCTGGCGAGCGCGGCGTCGGTTTCGGTGAACGTCGACATCGCGGCGAGCTTACGCCCGCCTTTCTCGGCACGGCAACCCGGGCCCCCTCGACGACGGCATGCCGCAACCACGGGCCGGTGGCGCGGCATCGCCCTCGACCGCCGCTACCACCGCCGCCGCGCACGCGCGGCCGCAACCCGGCGCGCGCGGGCGCAGCGCGCACCGACGAGGCAGCGCCGTGACCCGCGTTCCGCGCGTCATCGTCGTCGGCGCCGGCATCGGCGGCCTCGCCGCGGCGCTCGAGCTCGCCGCGCGCGGCCTGGACGTGCAGGTGCTGGAGCGTGCCGCCGCGCCGGGCGGCAAGATGCGCGAGGTGCCGGTCGACGGCGCGGCGATCGACGGCGGCCCGACCGTGTTCACGATGCGCTGGGTGTTCGAGGGGCTGCTCGATGCCGCGGGCACCTCGCTCGAGCGCGAGCTCGACCTGGTGCCCGCCACCGTGCTCGCACGGCACGCATGGCGCGCCGGCGGACGGCTCGACCTGTACGCCGACGTGGCGCGCTCGGCCGAGGCGATCGGCGAGTTCGCCGGCGCGGCCGACGCGCGCGGCTACCTCGACTTCTGCCGCCGCAGCGCCGCGGTCTATCGCACGCTGCAGGACACCTTCATCGCCCGCCCGCGGCCGTCGCTGCCCGGCCTCGTGCGACGGGTCGGGCTGCGGCGCCTGGACGAACTCTGGAACCTCGGCTCGATGCGCAGCCTCTGGTCCGCGCTCGGTCGGCATTTCCGCGACCCTCGCCTGCGGCAGCTGTTCGCGCGCTACGCGACCTACTGCGGCTCCTCGCCGCTGACGGCGCCGGCGACGCTGATGCTGGTGGCGCACGTCGAGCAGGACGGCGTCTGGCTGGTGCGCGGCGGCATGCGCCGCGTCGCCGATGCGCTGCAGCGCATCGGCGAGTCGCGGGGTGCGCGCTATCGCTATGGAGCGGAGGTCGCGGCGCTGCAGGTCGCACGCGGTCGCGTGTCCGGGGTGACGCTCGCGGATGGCGAGGTGTTGCCGGCGGATGCCGTGGTCTTCAACGGCGACGTGTCGGCGCTGTCGGCGGGCCTGCTCGGCGGCGCGGTGCGTGCGGCGGCACCCGGCACGGCACCGCGGGATCGGTCGCTGTCGGCGACCACGTGGTGCGTGCACGCCCGCACCGCCGGCTTCCCGCTCGAGCATCACAACGTGTTCTTCGCCGAGGACTACCCGCGCGAGTTCCGCACGATCTTCGAGGAGCGCGGCGTCGTCGACGCGCCGACGGTCTACGTCTGCGCACAGGATCGCGGCGCGGCCGCGACGGCACTCGCGAGCGGCGCGCGCGAGCGGCTGCTGGTGCTGGTCAACGCGCCACCGGACGGTGACCGCGCGGCCTTCGACGCGAGCTGGACCGAGGCGCGGCGTCGCGACGCGTTCGCGTTGCTCGCCGCCTGCGGCCTGGAGGTCGAGGGCGGCGGCCGCGACGGCGTCGCGACCACGCCCGCCGGGTTCGAGCGGCTGTTCCCGGCGAGCGGCGGCGCCCTGTACGGCCGCGCGAGCGTCGGGCCGTTCGCGACCTTCCGGCGCAGCGGCTCGACGACCCGCGTGCCCGGGCTGTACCTCGCCGGCGGCTCGGTGCACCCCGGGCCGGGCATCCCGATGGCGGCGATGTCGGGCCGGCTGGCGGCGGCGGCGCTGCTGCAGGAGGTCGGCGCGTGGCGTCGCGCCGCGCGCGCGGCCGCTGCGACGAACTGACGCCGCGGTGCGCGGTCGCTGCGACGGCCCGATGCCGCAGCGCGCGGCCGCGGGCACGCGCTCAGGCGAGCGCGCCCGGGTCCGGCACGATCTGGTCCAGGATCTTCGCCGACGACAGCACGCCGGGGATGCCCGCGCCGGGATGGGTGCCGGCGCCCACGAGGTAGAGCCGCTCGAGCTCCTCGCTGAGGTTGTGCGGACGGAACCAGGCACTCTGGAACAGCCAGGGCTCGAGCGCGAAGGCCGCGCCGTTGACCGACAGCAGGCGCTCGCGGAAGTCGAGCGGGGTCATCATGCGCGAGGTGACGATCGACTCGCCGAGCCCCGGCAGCACGGTCTCCTCGAGCTTGCGCTGGATCGAGGCGCGGTAGCCCTCGGCGCGCGCCGGCCAGTCGGTGCCGCTGCCGAGGTGCGGCACGGGCGAGAGCACGTAGAAGGTGTCGCAGCCCGGCGGCGCGAGCGACGGGTCGGTCGCCGTCGGGCGGTGCAGGTAGAGGCTGAAGTCGGTCGCGAGCCGCTTCTTCGTGAAGATGTCGTCGACCAGGCCCTCGTAGCGCGGGCCCATCATGATCGTGTGGTGCCGCACCGCGTCGTAGCGCCGGTTGGTGCCGAAGTACCAGACGAACAGGCTCATCGAATAGCGCGAGCGGGCGAGCTTGCGGTCGGTCCAGCGGCGCCGCGGGTGCGAACCCAGCAGCTTCGAGTAGGTCCAGGCCGCGTCGGCGTTCGACACGACGACGTCCGCGGCGAGCGTCTCGCCGCTGGCGAGCCGCACGCCGGTGGCGCGGCGCCCGTCGGTGGTGATCTGCGCGACCTCGGCGCCGTAGCGCAGCGTGCCGCCCTGCCCCGCCACCAGCGCGGCGAGGCCGCGGATCAGCGCGCCGGTGCCGCCCATCGCCCAGTGCACGCCGAAGGTGCGCTCGAGGTGCGAGATCAGGCAATAGAAGGACGTGGTCGTGAACGGGTTGCCGCCGACCAGCAGCGGGTGGAAGCTGAACAGGATGCGCAGCTTCTCGTTGCGGAAGTAGCGGCTGACGAAGCCGTGGACCGAGCGGTAGCCGCCGAGGCGCACCAGGTCCGGCGCCGCGCCCACGAAGGTGCCGAGCTGGTGGAACGGCTTGGCGGCGAACTGGCCGAAGGCGATGTCGTAGATCTCCTGGCTGGCGGCCAGGAAGCGGTCGAGCGCCGGCACGTCGCGCGGCTCGACGCGCGCGATCTGCGCGCGGATCGCGTCGAGGTTGCCGGAATAGTCGAACGTATCGCCGTCGTCGAAGCGTACCTGGTAGAACGGGTCGAGCTCGCGCAGCTCGACGTCGTCGGCACGCCGCCGGCCGCACAGCGCCCACAGCTCGTCGAGCAGGTAGGGTGCGGTGACGATGGTCGGGCCGCCGTCGAAAGTGAAGCCGTCCTGCCGGTGCACGTAGGCCCGGCCGCCCGGCGCGTCGAGCTTCTCGAGCACCGTGACGCGGTAGCCGCGGGCGCCGAGCCGCACCGCGGCCGCGAGGCCGCCGAAGCCGCTGCCGATCACGACGGCGTGGCGCGGCGCGCTCACCGGGCGGCATCCGCGACGGCGTGACGGACGCGACGCACGCCGAGATACACCAGCAGCGCGACCAGCGGGATCGCGACCGCGGTCGCGACGCCGGGATCCACGCCGAGGGCGTGCGCCGGCAGGCCCTTGACCGCGTAGTTGAGCAGCCCCACCACGTAGTAGGTGACGGCCGCGACCGACAGGCCCTCGACCGTGCCCTGCAGGCGCAGCTGCATCTCGGCGCGACGGTTCATCTGCCCGAGCAGCTGCTGGTTCTGGCGTTCGCGGGTGATCTCGATGCGGGTGGACAGCAGCTGCGTGGCGCGCGACACGCGTTGCGACAGCGACTCGAGGCGGGCGCTGACGGCGGCGCAGGTGTTCATCGCCGGGCCGAGGCGTCGCTCGGTGAACTCCTGGAAGGTCTGCAGCGGCGGCAGGCGCTCCTCACGCAGCTGCGCGATGCGCCGCTGCACGATCTCGTAGTAGGCCACGGCGGCGCCGAAGCGGTAGTGGTTGTCGGCCTCGCGGCCCTCGATCTGCGCCTGCAGGCGCGTCAGGCGCTCCAGTAGCACCGGCTCGCTGTCGACGTCGGCCTGCACCAGCACGTTGGCGATCTCCGCGAGCTCGCGCTCGCTGCGGTAGAGGGACGGCGACAGCTCGCGTGCCACCGGGAAGGCGAGCAGCGCGAGCACGCGATAGGCATCGATCTCGAGCAGTGACTGTACGGCGCGACCGGCCTGCTGGGGGGTCATCCCGCGATCGACGACCAGGATGCGGCTGTAGCCGTCGTCGCGGATGCGGAAGTCGGTGAACGCCAGCGCGACGCCGCCGCCGATGGCCGAGCCGAGCAGCGGGTGCCCGCCGAAATGGCGGCTGGACAAGGTGTCATGGTCCGGCGGGCCGTCGCCACGGACGAGCTCGCAGTGGGCGGCGAAGATCAGCTGGCCCGGGATCGCGGCCACCCAGTCGGCGGGCACCTGGTCGATCGCCGGGCTCGCGAACGGCTGCTCGCCGGCACCCTCGACGACGAACACGTAGCGCGAGAACTCGGTGTGGCGCTCCCACTTGAGGCGGAAGCGGCCGAAGTCGGCGCTGCAGTGGCTGCCGGGCGCCTCGGGCAGCGTGACGCCGCAGCGGGCCGCGAGGCGCAGCAGCGACTGCCACTCCTCCGCGCGCGCGCCGGGTGGCGACAGCAGCGCCAGGCAGCTGACGCGCGCGGGCACCGCCAACGGTAGCGGCGGCCGCGCATGGACCTCTTCGCTCAGCTCGAGGCGCATCGGGTGGGCGGCTGGCAGCGTCACGACACTCCTCGCACGAATTTCCGGCCGGACGATACAGGCCCGTCGCTCACGGCGGAATCGGCGCGGGCGCCGCAACGACCGCCCTCTCGGCGAGCAGCGCCGCGATGCGGTCCGGTGCTTCCTCGTGGGCGAGGTGACCGAGCCCGGGCAGCGGCAGCAGCTCGGCGCCCGGCACCAGCGCGCGCACCTTCTCGGCCTCGCGCGCCGGGATCATGCCGTCGCTGCCGCCCGCGAGCAGGCACAGCGGGACCGCGAGGCGCGGCAGGTCGCGCGCCAGCGGCCGCGGATCCCACATCGCCATCATCGTCAGCGCGGCCGACACGTGCGCCGGGCGGCTCGCGAGGCGGCGGTAGAGCTCGACGCCGCGCGGCTCGAGGCGCGACCCGGTCTCGCCGAGGATGCGCGCCGTGACGGCCGGGTCGGCGGCGCGCCAGGCGAACAGGCGCGGCACCAGCGAGCCCGTGACGAAGGCGCGCGCGAACGGCGCGATGCCCGGATGACGCAGCCCACCGAGCGGCAGCAGCGCGCCGTTGAGGCTGAAGAAGCCGCGGGGACGCCAGCCCTCGTCGAGGCAACCGCGGGCGAGGATCGCGGCGCCCGCCGAGTGCCCCACCACCCACTCGGGCACGAGCGCGAGCGCGCGCAGCAGCGCCTGCAGCGCCTGCGCCATGCCGGGCATCGACATCTGGCGTTCGGGCGCCGCGGCGGTGAAGCCGTGGCCGGGCAGGTCCGGCGCGACGACCGTGTAGCGTCGCGCGAGGCGCGGCGCGAGGTCGCGCCAGGAGTGGGTCGCGGCCCCGGTGCCGTGCACCAGCAGCATCGTCGGTCCCGTGCCCATGACCTGCACGTGCCAGCGCAGCCCCGCGGCCTCGACGAAGCGGCTGTGCTCGCGGTTCGGCCAGTCGCGCCCGTCCTCGTGCCAGTCGGGTGCTCGCAGGCTCATGCGCGCACCGCATCCGACGGCAGGGCGGACCGGACCGCGCGCGACAGCATGGCCGCGTCGGCGTGCGGCAGCGGCAGGTAGCGCGCGCCGAGCTGCTGCGCGACGCGGGCCGCGATCTCCTGCGGCCGCGGCGAGGTGTCGATCAGCATCGCGGCGAGGCCTTCGGCCCGGAAGGCGCGGGCCGCCTCGAGCGCGTGCTGCTCGGCGAGGGGGCGCCCGGGCGCGCCGTCCCGCGCGACGTTGGCGCGCCCATCGGTCAGCAGGATCACCAGCGGCGACTCGCCGCGCCGGCGTGCCGCCACGGCGAGCGTCGCGGCGGCATCGATGCCGCTCGCGAGCGGCGTGCCACCGCCGCCGGGCAGCTGCGCCAGGCTGCGCCTGGCACGCACCAGCGAGCGCGTCGGCGGCAGCAGCAACTCCGCGCCGCGGCCGCGGAAGGCGAGCAGCGCGACCTGGTCGCGACGCACGTAGCACTCGGCGAGCAGCAGCTCGACCGCGCCCTTGGCCTCGCCGAGACGATTGAGGGCCTGCGAGCCGGAAGCGTCGACGACGAAGATCGTGGTGGTGCGGGTGCGCTGGCGATGGCGCGCGATGCGGAAGTCGTCGCGCCGCACCTCCAGACGTCGCGTGGTCGTGGAGGCGGGGACTCCGGGAATGGAACCGCGGGCACGTTCGCGGCGACGCAGCGGCTGCCAGGGCGCCGCGGCACGCAACGTCTCGATCACCGACAGCCGCGCACCGGGCCGCAGCTCGCCGCGCCGCACGCCTGCCGGGCGACCGCGCGCATCGCCGCGCTGCGCCGCGCCCGAACGCCCGCTGGAGCGCGCCCCGCCGCGCGGCGGCTGGCCGGCGGCGAGCAGCGCCAGCAGGTCGGCGGGCAGTGCCGCAGACACCGCCTCCAGCACCCGATCCTCCAGCGGCTGCTCGGCCCGGGACTCGGCATCGTCGCGCGAGGCGTCCGGGGCATCCGGCGGCGGGGGTGGCGGTGGGGGCGGCTCGTCCTCGGGGGGCGCGGGCTCCTCGGGCGATGCCGGCAGCTGCGTGGCACGGGGACCGAGCACGAGACGCGCCGCGAGCGTCACGTCGTCGTCGGCGACGCGCGCGCGCCCGGCCAGCGCGGCCGCCGCGCGGGCGACGCGCAGCGCGAGCTGCGCGGCGCGCAGCGAGTCGATGCCGAAGGCCACCGAGGCCGCGCACAGCGCCTCGACCGCGGAGTCACCCGCCACGATCCGCGGGAGCCGCCCGCGGGCCGCGGCGATCGCCGCGGCGTCGAGTCCGAGATCGGGCGGCTCCGCGAGGCGCAGCCCGCCGAGATCGATGCGCAGCGCCAGGCGGTCGAGCAGCGCCGGCGGGATGACCTCGTCCTCGCTCACCGCCTCGTCGAGCGCGACCACGCCGAAACGTGCCGCATGCCGCAGCTGCACGCCGTCGCGCTCCACGACCACCTCGCCGCGATCGAGCGCCGCGCAGACCAATGCGGCCGTGGCAGTGGGCAGGCGCTCGGCCATCGCCAGCACCGCGACGCCGCCGTCGGCCGCCGCGAGCAGCCCGCGTTCGGCCAGCGGGCGACCGGCGGCCAGCGTCGCGGCGAGGTCGAGACCCCCGAGCAGCCGGCCTTCGGCGACCTGCACCGGCACGCGGCGCCACGGCGCCTCGGGCCCGAGCAGCGCACGCAGGCCCTCGAGCCAGGCGTCGCGCAGCGGCCCGGGCCCGCCGCGCAGCACCACGCCGCCGATGCCGCAGGGATCGACCGCGAACAGCGCGGCGGCGGTCGCCGCCTCGAGCCAGCGGCCGAGGGCGGCCGGCAGCGCGGCGGCGGCCGGGACGGGCACGGCCGCGTTCACGCGCCGAAGCAGGCCTCGAGCGCGCGCTCGACGCGCACCGACGAGCCGGCTTCCTCGAGCGGGTTGCGTCGCAGGCGATGGCGCAGCGCCGGCGGCGCGACGCGCCTCAGGTGCGCATCGGTGACCTGCGCGTCGCCCTCGAAGGCGGCGAAGGCGCGCGCGGCGCGCACCAGCGTGAGCTCGCCGCGCAGCCCGTCTGTGCCGAGCTGCAGGCACAGCTGCGCGGCGCGCTCGAGCGTCGCGTCGGTGGCCGGGATGGCCTTGAGACGCTCGCGCGCCTTCACGATGCGGCGCCGCAGCGCGGCGTCCTGTTTCTCCCAGGTGGCGACGAACGCCGCGGGGTCGCGCTCGAAGTCGTCGCGCCGGCGCACCACCTGCACGCGCGTCGCGAGGTCGGTCGGCGTGCGCACCTCGACCGACAGGCCGAAGCGGTCGAGCAGCTGCGGGCGCAGCTCGCCCTCCTCGGGATTGCCGCTGCCGATCAGCACGAAGCGCGCGGGGTGGCGCACGCTGAGCCCCTCGCGCTCGACGACGTTCTCGCCGGATGCCGCCACGTCGAGCAGCACGTCGACCAGGTGGTCCTCGAGCAGGTTGACCTCGTCGATGTAGAGGAAGCCGCGGTGCGCCCGCGCCAGCAGTCCCGGCTCGAACGCCTTCACGCCCTGCGCGAGCGCGCGCTCCAGGTCGAGCGCGCCGACGACGCGGTCCTCGGTCGCGCCGAGCGGCAGGTCGACGACCGGCACGGGCACCGTCCGCGTCTTCGGCGCCGCGCCGGGGCCGCGCTTGCGGCAGTCCTCGCAGCGCCGGTCGAGGGGCGCCGCCGGGTCGCAGCCATAGGCGCAGTCGGCGACCACGCGCATCGGTGGCAGCAGCGCCGCGAGCGCACGCACCGTGGTGGACTTGCCGGTGCCGCGGTCGCCGAACACCAGGACGCCGCCGACGCTCGGGTCGATCGCGGCGATCACCAGGGCGAGCTTCATCTCGTCCTGCGCGACGATCGCGGAGAAGGGATAGACGACGGACATGCGCGCGGCGCTCCTGCGGGTCGGCGGATTCTAGCGGTTCATGGCAACGTGGCCGCTGCGGCGGTTCAGCCCGGTGCCGCGCCGCCGGGCGGGCCGAAGCGCGGGTCGGGCGACAGCTGGCCGGCATAGAGGTCGAGCCGGGCGCGATACGCGGCGGCGGCACGGGCGAGCATCGCGAGGTCGCGTTCGGTGACCTCGCGGACCGCCCTGCAGGGCGCGCCCATCACCACCGTCCCGTCGGGGATCTGCTTGCCCGGCGGCACCAGCGCGCCGGCGGCGACCAGGCAGCGCTGCCCGATGCGCGCGCCGTCGAGCACCATGGCGCCGTTGGCGATCATGCTGCCGTCGCCGACGCTGCAGCCGTGAAGGAACGCCTTGTGCCCGATCGTGACGTCCGCACCGATGCGCACCGGCACGCCCGGGTCGGTGTGGATCACGGTGCCATCCTGCACGTTGCTGCCCTCGCCCACCTCGATCCAGTCGGTGTCGCCGCGGATCACGACGTTGAACCAGACGCTGGCGCCCGGCGCGAGCCGCACGCTGCCGATCAGCTGCGCCGAGGGCGCGACGTAGCAGCCGGGTGCGATGTCCGCACGACGCTCGCCGAGGGTGTAGATCATCCGGGGGCTCCGTCGAACGTGGGGCGCTCAGGCGCCGGGCCGGGCATGCATGCGCTGGCTCCAGTCGCGCAGCAGGCGCGCGGCGAAGTCGGAGAACACGCGCACCTTCGCCGAGTGCCGGGCGGCCGGAAGGCAGACCACCGAGATCGGCGGGCCGTCGGCGGCATGCTCGGGCAGCACCTGGCGCAGCCGCCCGGAGGCGATCGCCCCGCCCACCAGCAGGTCGACGGTCTGCAGCACGCCGCCGTCGGCGATGCCCGCGGAGATCACCGCCTCCGGCAGGTTGAACGACAGCGCGCACGCGGGCCGCAGCCGCAGCCGCGAGCGGCCGCGCTGGAACACCCAGTCGCGCATCCGGCCGGTCTGCGGCGACAGCACGCCGATGCAGCGGTGCCCGCGCAGCTCCTCGATCGAACGCGGCACGCCGGCCTGCGCGAGGTAGCCGGGCGAGGCGCAGGTGAGCAGGCGCATGGTCGCGATGCGGCGCGCCACGAGCCCGCCCTGCCCCACCGGGCCGACGCGCAGCGCGACGTCGACCCCGGCGGCGACGAGGTCGACGACGCGGTTGTCGAGCTGCACCTCGAGCGTCAGCTGCGGGTACTGGCGCGTGAACGCCGGCAGCGCCGGGATCAGCAGGTGGCGGCCGAACGCGGTCGGGACGTCGACCCGCAGCCGGCCCTGGGGCCGCTCGCGCGTCAGCATGATCGCCTCGTCGGCGGCCTCGACCTCGGCGAGGATGCGCCGCACGCGCTGCAGGTACTCGACGCCCTCGCCGGTGAGCCCCACGCGGCGCGTGGTGCGGTTGAGCAGCCGGGCGCCCAGCCTGCGCTCGAGCGCCGCGACCTGCTGGCTCACCAGCGCCCGCGAGCGCTCCAGGTCGTCGGCGGCGCGCGAGAAGCTGCCGAGGTCGGCGACGCGCACGAAGGTGCGGAGCTGGTCGAAACGATCCATCTTGGATCGTTTACACCCGCTGAACAGTCCTTTCAAGTCGGCGCGCTTGCCGGCGCCGGCCGGCGGCCCGAGCATGGCCCGTGTGGCGACCGGCTGCCACGCGGAGGGAGGCGGAATCGATGTCGCGGGAAATGCTCTGGCCGATGTTCGCGATGGCCGCGCTGACCTTCGCCGTCGCGGTCGAGGCGTTCCGGCGCAGGATCGCCGAGATCCGCGCGCGACGCATCGCGCTGCGCGATCTCGCGACCTCGCGCGGGCGCGCACGGCTCGAGGACGTCGCGGCCGCGGACAACTACTCGAACCTGCTGGAGATGCCGGTGCTCTTCTACGCGCTCTGCCTGCTGGTGGCCGCGACCGGCACCGCGACGGCGCCGTCGGTGGCGCTCGCGTGGGGCTACGTCACGCTGCGGACGCTGCACTCGGCGATCCACCTCGGCTCGAACCACGTGCGCCACCGGTTCCTCGCGTTCGCGGCGAGCACCCTGGTGCTGGCCGCGTCCTGGCTCGTCGCGGCGGCGCACCTGCTTCAGTGACCGCCCTCTACCACGAGCCCGGCCGCCTCCAGCGCGGCCGCCAGTCCGGCCTCGATGCGCAGCGCCTCGGCGCGGGACACGCGCTGCAGGTGCAGCGTCGGCCCGTGCAGGACCTCGAGGCCCCGCTTCAGCACGCTGCCCGATGCCCGGATGCCCGCCTTGTGCTGGTCGAAGCGCTGCGCGGGCAGGTAGTGGCTCATTCCCACGTAGACGCCGTGCGGATCGCCGCGGCGGTCGGCGAAGTCGAGCAGCACGAGGTAGACGTTGTGGCGCCCGCGGGCCGCCGGGCGGAAGCGCGCGGCCACCTCGTACGCGGTCGGCAGCCAGTCGATGTACTGCATCGGCAGCCACTCGGGCACGCTCGGCCCGCAGGCCGCCCAGAGGCGGACGAGGCGGGCCTCGACGAGGCTGGCGAACTCGCCACGCATCCAGAGCTCGTGCACGCAGTGCGCCGCCGACTCGCCGTCGCCGGCGGCCAGCGCGGCCTCGAACGCCTGCGTGATCGATGACTGCGATGTCGCCCGCAGCGGGCGCGCCTGAGGCGAAGACGGCGGTTGCCGCCCCATGTGAAGGCTCCCCGGCGGATGCCATCCGCCGGGGAGCACTGTACTACCCGGGACGGCCGCAGCCGTCGGCCGGCCGGCCGCGGCGTCAGGCGTGCGAGCGGCTGTCGCGCGTCGCCGTGCCGGGGGACTGGCGGACCTCGCCCGGCCCGGGGAGCGCCGTGCCCGGCCGCAGCAACTCGATCCGGAGGCCGCTGCGCCGCCATTGCGCACAGGCCTTGGCGCGTTCGCCGAAGCGACGGGCGGCATCGAGGTGGGCATCACGCTGGGTGGGTCGGGAGTTCTGGTCCATCTCGGCTCCTCGGATCGATGCGCACACGGGGTCGATGCGGGCGCGGGGTCGCGGAGGCAGATCTTGCTGCGTGACCCGGCGCACGCACATAGGCACAGTCGCTCCCCGATCGTAGGCGGATGCCGACAGCGGTCAGGCCGCGGCTACCAGCGCCGCGGCGTGCGCCTGCACGTAGCGCTCGAGCGCCTGCTCGAGGGGCGGCAACAGCGATCCGCGGCCGCTGCCGAGCGGCACGTACTGCGGACGCGGCGCGGCCCAGCCGAACTGCCGGTGGCCGACGGCATGCAGGCGGCCGGTCGGCACCTCCAGCAGCCGCGCGGCACGACGGGCGAACTCGTACCAGGTGACGCTGCCGGGGTTGGCGAGGTGCCAGATGCCGTTCGCGCCATCGATCAGCAGGTCGAGACAGGCGTTCACCAGGTCCGGGACGTAGGTCGGCGAGACCACGAGGTCGTCCGCGGCCGCCAGTTCGCCACCGTCGCGCAGGGTGCGGATCGCGCGCGTCAGGAAGTTGTAGGCGTCCCAGGGTCCGAAGAAGGCGCTGGTGCGCACCACCAGCGCCCCGGGATGGCTCGCCAGCACCGCAGCCTCTGCCCGTGCCTTGCTGCGGCCGTAGGCGTTCAGCGGCGCGACCGGGTCGTGCTCGAGGTAGGGCCGGGTACTGCGTCCGTCGAACACCAGGTCGGACGAGAAGGTCACCAGCGGGATGCCGCGTGCCGCGCAGGCGAGCGCGAGATGGCGTGGCCCGGCGGCGTTCTCGCGCTCGCAGCGCTCGCCGTCGGACTCGGCATCGTCGACGCGCACGTAGCCGGCGGCGTTGACCACGGCCCAGGGTCGCGCCGCATCGAGCGCCGCGGCGACCGACTGCGGGTCGCCGATGTCCATGTCGCTGCGACGCAGCAGGCGACAGCCGAGGCCGCGGACCTCGCAGAGGCGCCCGAACGCGCGACCGAGCGTGCCGGTCGCGCCGGTGACCAGCAGCGGCGGCGCGCCCGCCGCGGCAAGCGTGGGCACCTCGCCCGCCGGGTGGCGCGCGCTCGGCAGCAGCCGGATCGGGCGCTGCCACCACCCGGCCCCGCCCGAACAGGCCGACGGCGGCGGTTCCGCGTCCCGCGCGAGCGCCCCGACCAGCCTCGCCAGCGCGGTGGGACGCGGCTCGCCGCTGCGCACGTCGAACACGCCAGGTTCATAGTGACCGGAGAAGCGGGTCAGCAGCGTGTTCCAGTCGAAGCTGCCGAGCAGCGACCATGCCGTCACCGCGCGCACGTCGACGCCCGCGGCGCGCGCCTGCCGGGCGGCGTTCCAGGCCTGGAGGAACCAGCGCAGCTGCTCCTCGCGGGAGCAGCCGAGGTGCACCTCGGTGATGGCGAGCGGCAGGCGATAGCGCTCCCACGCCTCCCGCAACGGACCCGCGAAGCCGCGGGCCGGCTCCGGCGACACGCGCACCGCCTCGACGTCGACGTAGCGGTCGCGGCCGTTGCCGCCGTGCAGCTCGTCCGGGTAGCGCTCGAGCCGGTCGTCGAGCCAGCGGTCGCTGGTGACGTAGTGGTTGATGCCGACCAGGTCGGGGGGACAGGGCTGGTCGCACAGCGCCTGCAGTTCCGCGGGCGAGGCGCCGTGCTTCACGAGGTAGCGCCACAGTGGGTGGTGGCGGTCGACGCGCCCGGCCAGCAGGTCCCAGCCGAGCCAGCGACGCTCGTTCTCGAAGCGCGCCTGGTAGGCGAGTCGCGGCGTGCTCGAGACCCGCCCGAGGTCGTCGGTCTGCACGAGCTCGGCGCCCGGGATCTCGCGCCGGATCGCGCGCATCGCCGCCACGATCGCCTGGCACTGGGTGAGCAGCGCACAGACGAACGACGCATCGTCGCGACCGTGCGGATACCACAGGCCGTAGGCCCCGGCGAAGCGCGCCGTGGTCAGCGGCTCGTTCACCGGCGTGAAGCGACGCAGCCACGGGAAGCGCCGCGCGACCTCGCCGGCATAGCGCGCGAGCCCGTGGACGAAGCCCGCGTCGAGCAGGTGCGTGTGGCGCGGCCCGCTGCCGTGGTGCACCAGCCCGACGATCGGCTCGAGGCCGAGCTGTCGCAGCCGCCCGAGCCGTCGATGCGCCCAGGTCCAGTCCGCGTCCCCGGGGTCGCCCGCCGGCGCGACGTGTTCCCACAGCACTGGATAGCGGATGGCACGCAGGCCGAGTGCCGCGAAGCGCTCGAGGTCCTCGATGCGCCGGTCGTGGCCGCTCAGCGCGACCTGGCTCTGGTAGCGATCGCCGACGCGGTTGATCGTGCACTCGACGCCGCCCCAGACCTCGAGACCCGCGCCGCGCGACGCCGTCATCGGGTCAACCGGCGTCCACCGTCACCTGTGACCCGAGGCGCCCGAGTGCCGCGTCCGCCGCCTGCTTGCCGGCGAGGAAGGCGTGGTCGGAGTTGTAGTACTGCCACTCGCTGTAGCGACCCGAGAGGATCACGTCGTACTGCGCCAGCCAGTCGCGGACCACCTCGAAGCTGGCCTTGCGCGCGTGGTCGTAGACCACGTAGGCATAGGGCATGTCGACCTGGTTGCGCGCGATCACCGCATCGTCCGGCCGCAGCATCCCGACGCGCACGCAGTCCTCGATGCAACGCTCGATCAGCGCATCGCCGTCGCAGGGCAGCGGCTTGGTCGGCGCATAGGTGATCTCGCACGTCAGGCCGAACCCGCCCGGGGGGTTGCAGTGCGGGCTCGCGTTGCCCTGCACGAAGATGCGGTGGAACACCGTGTCCTCGGGATAGTAGATCCAGTGCTTCTCGGTGATGTTGGGCCGTGCGATGCCGAGGTTCACGCAGCGCACCGACACGTGGCGCAGGCGGCCCACGGCCTCCAGCACCTCGCGCGGCGCCTCCTCGCCACACATGCGCACGAGCTCCGGCAGCGGCGCCGTGCTGACCAGCTGCCGGTAGCGGTAGCGGCGCCCGTCGGCCAGCTGCAGCTCGCGCCGCGACGGCGAGACCTGCACGACGCGCGCGTTCAGCTGCAGCTCGCCCTTGAGCAGCGGCAGGAAGCCGTTCATCAGCGCCTGGAAGCCACCGCGCAGCGGGTAGCCGAAGCGCGCATTCGGGCCGACCGGCTTCGGCACCGGCCGCAGTGCGCCGTCGATCATCTCCTCCAGGTTCGGCAGCGGCACGCGCCCACCGAGCCACGAGGTCTCCATCTCCGAGAGCGGCACTGCCCAGAGCTTCCTGTTGTAGGGGATGGCGAAGTGCTTGGCGACGCCCGCGCCCCAGACCTTGTAGATGAACTCCTCGAAGTTCTGCGGTTCGCCACGCGCTGCCGCGCCACGCGGCACGCGCTCGGCCGCGACCAGCGGCACGGTGCCTTCGGCGACCCCATCAGCGCAGCAGTCGGTGATCGATTCGGCCTTGCCGACGCAGGTCGAGCTGCTGGCCGGCGCGGCGGCAGCCGGACGCGACGGGGGCGGCGGCTCGCCTAGACTGCCGTACCGCGCCTCGATGGCGCCGACGATGCACTCCTTCAGCACGTCGGCGGGCAGGCCGTAGAGCGCGCCCTGGAACGGGTAGCGCGTATAGACGCCCTTGCTGTAGATCCACGCCTCGCGGTTCTGCCAGTGCACATTGTCGCCGAGCAGCCGCCGGTACATCTGGTGAACGTAGGGGTCGTTCGAGAACATGATGTGGCCGGCGTAGTCGAACGTGAAGCCGCGGTCGCGGATCGAGCGGCACCACCCGCCGATGGTCTCGTTGGCGTCGAGCAGCAGGCTGCCGGCACCGATGTGGTAGGCGGCGCTGAGCCCGGTCGGCCCCGCGCCGATCACCACTGCGTCGTACTCCGGGACCGCCGCCGCGGCACCCTGGCCGGCGCGCGACGGCGCGCCGCGGCCGCCCGCCGCGGCGGGACGCGGTCGCGACTCCGCGGCCGGGAACGCTGCGACCTTCTCGTCGCGCGCCGCGGCGGCGACTTCCGCGACGCCGCCCGCGGCACCGCCCGACTCCAGCAGGCTGCGCATGCGCTCGGCGGTCGCGTCCCAGGACGTCGTCGCGACGCGGCGGCTCATCGCGCGCTCGCGCCGCTCGCGCTCTCGCGGCGTCTCGGCGAGCGCGGCCTCGCACGCGGACACGAACCCGGCGGGCGTGGACGCGATGCGCACGATGTCGCCGTGCGACTCGACCACGTCCGGCACCGGCGTGCCGACGATCGGCCTGCCGGCAGCCATGTACTCGAGCGTCTTGGTGGGGCTGATGTAGCGGGTCGCGTCGTTCATCGCGAACGGCAGCAGGCAGACGTCCCAGCCGGCCACCAGCGCCGGCAGCTGCTCGTACGGTCGCTGCCCGAGGTAGTGGATGTTCGGGCGGCGCGGGAGGCTGTCCTCGGCGATCTTCACGACCGGGCCGACCATGAGGATGCTCCACTCAGGGTGGGCATCGGCGAGCGCGGCGACCAGGCCGAGGTCGACGCGCTCGTCGATCACGCCGAAGTAGCCGAGCCGCGGCCCGGGCAGCGCGCGCACCGCCGCGTCCGGCTCGCCGTCGCGCGCCCGCGCGAAGTGCGCGGCGTCGACCGAGCTCGGGAAGCAGTGCACGCCCGGGTGCAGCTCGCGCTTCGAGCGGTACAGGCTGATGCCGCCGGTGAACACCATGTCGGCGCGCTGCAGCAGCGCACGCTCGCGCTGCACCAGCTCGCGCGGCGCGCCCAGGAAGGCCGACAGCTCGTCCATGCAGTCGTAGACCACGCGCTCGGGCCGCAGCACGTCGAGCAGCGGCAGCGCCATCGGGGTGTAGAACCAGGCCGCGTACTGCGGCGGCACTTCCTCCTCGACCAGCCTCTGCAGCAGCGGGCGCAGCCCTTCGAGGTGATCCTCGTGGAAGCCGCGCGCCGGGCCGGGCAGGTGCGGCCGGCACACCACGACGTTCGGCGCGACCTCGGCGGTGCGCAGGTGCGGCGTCCCCTCGTGCTCCACCGGCTCCTCGACGAACCAGGTCCGGTAGTGCCGGCCGAGCCGACTGACGAGGTGCTGCGGACGCTGGTAGACGAAGTTCCATCGAAGGTGCGAGAAGACGAGCAGCGCGCGCGGCATGGTCGGGCTCCGTGTTTCCTCGCGGCGCAGCGCGCCGCGCGCCGGCGCGTGCACGCGGCGGCTGGGTGGTGGACGAGGATGCGGGACCGACGCTAGCGCGCCGGGGATGCCCGCTGCTGCGGCAGCCGGACGCTAACGATGGTAGGCCGCCGCTGACATGACTCGCGCGGCACCTTCACGCATGATCCGGGCTCGTCGCGCGAGGCACCCCGGATGAGCACGAGCACGCAACGTCGTCCAGCGGCACACGCCTATCCCCGGCCGCAGTTGCGGCGCGAGGCGTGGCAGAGCCTCGACGGACGCTGGCGGTTCGCGTGGGACGACGACCTGCGGCACCGCGGGCCGGAGGAGGTCGGCGAGTGGACCCACGAGATCCTGGTGCCGTTCGCGCCCGAGTGCGCGCGCAGCGGCATCGGCGACACCGGTTTCCACCGCTCCTGCTGGTACCAGCGCGAGTTCGAGGTGCCGCCGGTGCCGCGCGGCGCGGACGGCCGGCCCGCGCGCCTCACGCGACTGCACTTCGGCGCCGTCGACTACGAGGCGAGCGTCTGGGTCAACGGCGTCCCGGTCGCGGAACACCAGGGCGGGCACACGCCGTTCGTCGCGGACATCAGCGACGCGCTGCTGCCGGACGGGCCGCAGCGCGTGACGGTGCGCGTCAAGGACGATCCCTTCGACCTCGAGAAGCCGCGCGGCAAGCAGGACTGGCGCCTCGAGCCGCACGCGATCTGGTACCCGCGCACCACCGGCATCTGGCAGAGCGTCTGGATCGAGCAGGTGGCGACCACCTTCATCGAGTCGCTGCGCTGGACGCCAAACATCGAGCGCTGGGAGATTGCGATCCACGCGCACACCGCGGGCGCGCCCGCCGACGACCTGCAGCTCGAGGTGACGCTGCGCGTCGGCGAGCACGTGCTCGCGGACGACGTCTACCGCGTGGTGCACGACGAGGTGCACCGGCGCATCGGCCTGTCGGACCCGGGGATCGACGACTTCCGCAACGAGCTGCTGTGGTCGCCCGAGCGGCCGACGCTGATCGATGCCGAGCTGCGACTGCGGCGCGACGGCGAGGTCGTCGACGAGGTGCGCTCCTACACCGGGCTGCGCAGCATCGGCGCGCAGCGCGGCCGGATCATGCTGAACGGGCGCGCCTACCCGCTGCGCCTCGTGCTCGACCAGGGCTACTGGCCGGACACCCTGATGACCGCCCCGTCGGACGACGCGCTGCGCCGCGACGTCGAGCTCGCGAAGGAGATGGGCTTCAACGGCGTTCGCAAGCACCAGAAGATCGAGGACCCGCGCTATCTCTACTGGGCGGACGTGCTGGGCCTGCTGGTGTGGGAGGAGATGCCGAGCGCCTATCGCTTCACCAACCGCTCGATCAACCGCATGGTGCGCGAGTGGTCCGAGGTGATCAGCCGCGACCGCAGCCATCCCTGCATCATCGTCTGGGTGCCCTTCAACGAGTCCTGGGGCGTGCCGGACCTGAACGTCGTGCCCGCTGCGCGCGACGCGGTGGCCGCGCTCTACCACCTGACGCGCACGCTCGACCCGACGCGGCTCGTGATCGGCAACGACGGCTGGGAGAGCTCGGCGACCGACATCATCGGCATCCACGACTACGACTGCGACCCGACGCACCTGCGCACCCGCTACGGGCCCGAGGTCGAGCCGCAGGACGTGGTCGAGCGGCGCTGGAGCGGCGGCCGGATCCTGACCCTCGACGGCTTCCCGCATCGCGGCCAGCCCCTGTGCCTCACGGAGTTCGGCGGCATCGCCCTGCTCGAGGGCGCGCAGCAGCCGGCGGTCGCCTGCGGCGACGCGGAGGCGGCGCCGGACGGCACCTGGGGCTATGCCACCACCGGCAACGCGCGGGACTTCGAGCGCCTGTGCACCTCGCTGATCGAGGTGGCGCGCACCACGGCGATGTTCAGCGGCTTCTGCTACACGCAGTTCGCCGACACGTTCCAGGAGGCGA
Organism: Steroidobacteraceae bacterium; assembly: GCA_025458905.1. Classification (GTDB taxonomy): domain Bacteria; phylum Pseudomonadota; class Gammaproteobacteria; order Steroidobacterales; family Steroidobacteraceae; genus UBA964. Next base: position 41,127 of record JALORN010000006.1, on the reverse strand, counting down.
ACGGCCTGCTGCGCGCCGACCGCACGCCCAAGTTCCCGCTGCCGCGCATGGCCGCGGCGGTGCGTGCCGATGCGCCGACGAGGCCGCCGCTGTGAGCGTCTCGCCGGCGACCGGCCAGACCGGCGACACGCTGCTCGTGCCGCCGCCGGGCCGCGAGCTGCCGCACCGGCTCGAGCTCACCAAGCCGGACGGCCGGGCGCTCACGCTGTACGGCCTCGAACCGGTGTCGTACGAAGGCCCGGTGCCGAGCCCGGGCGTCCTGCCCGACAGCGCGAACCCGCACCTGCGCTGGCACCCGCTGCGCGGCGAGTGGGTCGCGTACGCGGCCCACCGGCAGGACCGCACCTTCCTGCCGCCGCCCGAGTACAACCCGCTGCGCCCGAGCGCGCCGGGCGAGCCGCCGACCGAGCTGCCGCGCGGGCGCTACGAGGTCGCGGTGTTCGACAACCTGTTCCCGTCGCTGCGCGCCGCCGCGCACGACCCGCCGCAGCTCAGCATCCCGACGCTGCCGGCTCGCGGTGCCTGCGAGGTCGTGGTGTTCTCGCAGGACCCGTCCGACCGGCTCGCGACGCTGCCGCTGCCGCACGTCGAGCTGCTGCTGCAGGTCTGGGGCGATCGCACCCGGCGCCTCGGCGCACGCCAGGACGTGCAGTACGTCCTGCCGTTCGAGAACCGGGGCGTCGAGGTCGGCGTGACGCTGCACCATCCGCACGGCCAGGTCTATGCCTACCCGTTCGTACCACCGGTGCCGGCCCGCATCAACGAGAACGAGCGCCGCCACTACGAGGGCCACGGGCGCACGCTGCTCGGCGAGCTGCTCGATGCCGAGCTCGCCGACGGCGCCCGCCTCCTCTACCACGGGGAGCACGCCGTGGCCTTCGTGCCGCCCTGGGCGCGCTACCCCTACGAGACCTGGGTTGCGCCGCGCCGCGCGGTCGGCGGCCTCGCCGACCTCGACCCGCCGGAGCGCCGCGACCTCGCGCTCGCGCTCAAGACCGTGCTGCTGAAGTTCGACGGCCTGTGGTCGCGCCCCTTTCCCTACCTGATGGCATGGTTCCAGGCGCCGCTCGACGGCCGCCCGCACCCCGAGTCGCACCTGCATGCCGAGTTCTACCCACCGCTGCGCACGCGCGAGCGCCTGAAGTACCTGGCAGGCACCGAGCTGGCCGCGGGGATGTTCGCCAACGACGCGTTGCCGGAGGAGCGTGCCCGCGAGCTGCAGGCGGTCGCCGTGGACCCGGAGGCGGCATGCTGAACCTCGCCGCCGCGCTCGCCCGGCCCGCCCAGGCGACCGGCGTCGCGCCAGGCCGCGTCAACCTGCTCGGCGAGCACACCGACTACAGCGGTGGATTCGTGCTGCCGACGGCGATCCCGCAGCAGGCGCGCGTCGAGCTCGCCCACAGTCCCGACGGCGACTTCCACGTGCACTCCGCGAGCCTCGGCCGGCAGGTCGTGTTCGCGCCGGACGACTCGGTCCCCGGCGACTTCGCGCGCTACGTCTACGGGTGCGTGGCGGTGCTGCGCAGCCGCGGCTTCGAGGTGCCGCCGCTGTCGATGCGGATCGACTCGGACGTGCCGATAGGCGTCGGGCTCTCCAGCAGCGCCGCGCTCGAGGTGGCCGTGCTGCGCGGCATCCGTGCGCTGCTGGGCCTGCCCCTCGACGACGTCGAGCTCGCGCTGCTCGCGCAGCGCGCCGAGGTCGAGTACGCCGGCGTGCGCTGTGGCGTCATGGACCAGATGGCGAGCAGCCTCTGCGACCGCGAGCACATGCTGTTCCTCGACACCCGCAGCCTCGAACACCGACTGCTGCCGCTGCCCGCCGGCACGCGCGTGCTGGTGATCGACAGCAACACCCCGCGCGCACTCGCCGACAGCGCCTACAACGAGCGCCGCAGCGAGTGCGAGGCCGCTGCCCGGCAGCTCGGCGTCGCGCAGCTGCGCGACGTCGCGGACGTCGCGCGCGCGGCATCCCTGCCGCCGCCGCTCGACCGCCGCGCCCGGCACGTGATCTCGGAGAACGCGCGCGTGCTCGAGGCGCTGGGCGCCCCGCCGCGGCGCTTCGGCGAGCTGATGGACGCCTCGCACGCCAGCCTGCGCGACGACTACGAGGTCTCGGTGCCGGCGCTGGATGCGCTGGTGCTGGCCCTGCGCAGCCAGCCCGGGGTGCTCGGCGCACGCCTCACCGGCGCCGGCTTCGGTGGCGCCTGCGTGGCGCTGGTGGAGGCCGCGGCCGTGGATGCCGCGCGGGAAGGCGCACTGCGCGCATTCGCCGCCGCCGGCCATCGCGGCACGCCGCTGGTCTGAGCACGCCGCGGCGCCGCCGGCCGCGCCGCGGCGCAGGACGTCAGCCGCCCTCGCCCTGGTATTCGACCAGCCCGGCGAGCGACTTCACGGCCCCGGTCTGCAGGCTGGCGAGCTTGGCGCCGCTGGTGAAGTCGATGCGCGCCACCTCGCCGGTGAAGAAGCTCGACACGAGCACGCTGCGACCGTCGCCGCAGACGTCCATCAGGGCCCAGCCGAAGCCCTCGAGCGGGACCTGCCGGGTGGTCTGGCCGGCGCCGTCGACCACGTGGATCGAGGCGCCGCGCAGCACGTACAGCGTGCCGTCGGGCGCGTAGTCCATGCCGAAGAACATCGGCGGCGGGCCCGGCGGGAACGGTGGCGCGAACGACTGCAGGTCCGGCAGCTGTGTGTCGTCGACGAGGTCGTAGCGCATCAGCCGCGGGCCGGTCTCCGAGCAGTAGACCAGGGTCGACTCGTCCGGCGAGAGCGCCGACATGGTGACGCCGAGGAAGCCGCCCATGCCACCGTGCACCGCCGTCGCGTACTCCTTCAGCAAGGTGCCGTCGGGCCGGAACTTCCAGACGTGGCCGTCGCCGAAGCGCGTAGTCCCCGGCATGAACGGGATGGTGGTGTGCATGCGCGCCGCGATCTCGGGCTTGACGGTCGCGCCGACCACGTGCTCGGCCAGCAGCAGCGACCCGTCGCGCATGAAGTTGACGTGCGAGTACGGCCGCCCGCCGAACTCCGTGCGGCGCACGACGCGGCCGTCGCGGTGCACGTTGAGCACCACGAAGCCCTGGCTGTCGAACGCCCAGAGCACGCCCTGGCGGTCGAACTTCAGGCCGCCGACCAGGTGGGTGGTCTCGGCGAGCACGACCTCGCCCTTCTTCGCGAGGTCGGCACCGTACTGCACGATGCGGCCGCGGCCCGCATGGTCGTCCTTCGGGTCGTTCAGTTCGGTGACGGCGACGAACACGTCGCCGCGGCTCCAGGGCTGGAAAGTCGTCATGGGTTCAGGCCTTCAGTCCGTAGCGTGAGAGGACGTCGCGCTTGCCGCCGAACAGCATCGAGAGCCCGCGGCCGAGCAACCGCCCGCCCGTGAGCCAGGTGATGTCGTTGCCCTGGCGGGTATCGGCGAGGATGCGCCCGACGATCCACGGCGTCGTGGTGTCGACGTGCTCGCCGATGAAATTCAGCTGCTTGAGCGCGCGGGAGCGCTCGGCGGGCGGCAGGTCCGCGAACTCGCGCAGCATGCCCTCGGTGACGTTGACACCGGGGCTGATGGTGCCGACCAGGATCGAGTCGTCCTTCGCCTCGGCACGCTCCTTGACGAGCGCGTCGGCGAGGTACTTCACGGCACGCTTGGTCGTCGAGTACACCGTCATCCCGGGGACCACCCGCCCCGAGGCACCGCCACCACCGAGCGTCAGGTAGAGCTTGCCGCCGCCCTGGCGCTTCATGCCGGCGATGGCGACCTGGGCCGCGTTCATCGAGCCGATCACGTTGCCGCGCACCATCGCCTCGATCTGCTGCGGCGAGTTGTCGACGAACTTCGCGCCGGTGCGCGCATAGCCGGCGTTGTTCAGCCAGACGTCGACGCGGCCGAACTCGGCGACGGCGCGGTCCCACAGCGCCTGCACCTCGGCCATCGACGCGACGTCGCAGGCGCAGCCGACCACGCGCGTCCCGGCGGGCGCCTCGGCGGCGAGCCGCTCGACCGCCGCCTGGACCGTCGCGGGCGTGCGGCCGCTGACGACGACGTTGTGGCCACGGCGCAGGAACTCGCGCGCGTAGCCGAAGCCGAGGCCCTGGGTGCTGCCGGTGATGACGACGTTCTGCTGGGCCACCGCGCGGCGAACTCCTCTTCCGGGGCGATCCGCCGGCGCTGCCGCGGCCGGTCGGCGAGGCGCAAAGGATACTGGCGTCCCGCGCAGGACGGCCCGGCGCGCGGCGCCTGACCACGCATCGGACGAGGCCCGAGCGCCGCCCGGCGGCGCGCCGGCGCGGGCCCTACGATCCGGCCATGGCCAAGGTCATCGTCGTCACCGGCAGCACCCGCGGCATCGGCAAGGGGCTGGCCGGCGAGCTGCTGCGTCGCGGGCATCACGTGGCGATCAGCGGCCGCACGCAGGCCGCGGCCGACGCCGCGGTCGATGCGCTGCAGCCCCTCGCGACCGGGGGTGCCACGGCGATCGGCCTCGCCTGCGACGTCTCGAGGGCCGACGACCTGCAGCGCCTGTGGGACGCCAGCGTGCGGCGCTTCGGCCGCATCGACGTCTGGGTCAACAACGCCGGCATCTCCCATCCGCGCCAACGCGGCGGCGAGATGCGCGCCGACGACATCCGCGCCGTCGAGGAGACCAACCTGCTCGGGATGATGCTCGCGACGCAGGTCGCGCTGCGCGGCATGCAGGCGCAGCCCGGTGGCGGCACCATCTACAACATGGAAGGCTTCGGCTCCAACGGCATGATGACGCCGGGCATGAGCCTCTACGGCGCCAGCAAGTTCGCGCTCACCTACTTCAACAAGGCGCTGCTCGCCGAGACGCGCGACGGCCCGGTCAAGGTCTGCTACCTGAGCCCCGGGATCGTGCTCACGGACCTGCTCAAGCGCGACATGGGCAGCAACGACCCGAAGGACTGGGAGCGCACCAAGCGCGTCTACAACATCCTCGCCGACCGCGTGGAGACGGTCACTCCATTCCTCGCCGAGGGCATCCTGCGCGAGCAGAAGCCAGGCGCGCGGGTCGCGTGGCTCACCGGCGGCAAGGCGGGACGCCGCTTCTTCATGTCGCTGTTCCGCAAGCGGCAGCTGATCACGGACGCCGACCTGGCGCCGTGAGGCCGCGTCAGGACCCGCGGGCGCGGCCGCCCTCGAGCCCATGGCCGGCGGGGCCGTCGTCGCCTGCCGGGCGGCGGCGACGCACCGCAGGCTTCGGCTGGCCGGCCTCGTTGCCGACGACGTCGCGCGAGGGCACGGACTCGGTGCTGCCGGGGTTGGTCTTGATGCGCCGGGTCGTGCGCTGGCCGCCGACGCGACGCGACGGCGCGGAAGAAGGCAGGGAACGGTCGGGCATGGAAGGCTCCTCGATCGACCAGTGGATGCGCGTCCATCGGGAAGCAAGCGGCGTGCCACGCGGCCGCGGGCGGAGCCGATCGCGGGGTCAGACCGGGACGGTGGCTGGGTCGTAGGAGAAGAGCCCGAGGGTGTCCTCGTTGCGCACCCGGCCGGGGCGCAGGTTGTCGGGATCGGTGCCCGAGAGCCGCTCGCCGCCGAGCAGCGACTCGCGATGGATCATGGTCACGCGCTCGATCCGGGCGGCCTCGTAGCGCCGCAGCGCCTCGTCGAGGTCGCCGCCGGCGGCAGCGGCGCAGCGGCCGAGCACGACGGCGTCCTCGATCGCGGTGGCGGCGCCCTGCCCGAACCACGGCATCATCGGGTGCGCGGCGTCGCCGAGCAGCACCACGCGGCCCTGCACCCAGCGCGCCAGCGGCTCGCGCGCGAACAGGCCCCACTTGTTGCAGCGCCCGTCGGGCGTGGCGCGCAGCACGGCGTGCACCTCGGCGTGAAAATCCTGCAGCGCCTGCTGTACTTCCGTGACCTCGCAGCGCAGTGACCAGCTCTCGGCCTCCCAGCGACCGGTGCGCGCGAAGGCCACGTAGTTGACGAGCCGGCCGCCGCGGACGGGATAGCGGACGAACAGGCGCCCGGGCCCCGCCGAGACGCTGGACCCCGGGCCGAGCGCGAGGTCGGCCACGGCCTCCGCGGGCACCAGCCCGCGCCAGGCGACGTAGCCCGAGAACTGCGGCGGCTGGTCGGCGAACAGCGCCGCTCGCACCGTGGAACGCAGCCCATCGGCGCCGACCAGCAGGTCCGCCTGCAGCAGGCGCCCGTCGCCGAGCGTGACCTCGACGGCGGCATCCCCGGGTCGCACGCCCTGCACGCCGGAGGCGACGTCGACGGCGTCGGCATCGTGCGCGCGCACGGCCGCGAGCAGCATCGCGTGCAGGTCGCCGCGATGCAGCTGGTAGTACGGTGCACCGTAGCGCTCGAGGCTGTCGCTGCGGTCGATCGTCAGCAGCGGCTCCCCGGTGCGGAAATGGCGCGTGACCTGGAGCGGAGGAATGCAGGCCTCCGCAGCCAGCGCCTCGCCGAGGCCGAGGAAGGCGAGTCCCTTGGCGGCGTTCGGGCTGATCGAGATGCCGGCCCCGACGTCGCCGAGCGTCGGCGCCTGCTCGAGCACCCGCGGACGCAGGCCGGCACGCTGCAGCGCCAGCGCGACGGCGAGCCCGCCGATGCCGGCGCCGACGACGACGACGCGCGGCGCGCTCACGGCGGCAGCCCGAGGGCGCCCGGATTGACCAGGTTCGCCGGGTCCAGCTGCCGCTTGAGCGCCTGCAGCAGGTCGACCAGCGGCGCCTCGCGGCCCTCGAGGAAGGGATAGGCCCGGCCGACCTGGAGGTGCGCGCCACGGTGCTCGAGCATCAGCGCGACGATGCGACGCCGCAGCTGCTCGACGTAGGCGCGGCCCGCCGGGTTCGGCGCGGCCTCGCTCATCTGCGCGAGCATGGCGGCGGGCATGGTCGCGCGGTGCAGCGCGTTCCACTCGTCCTCCCAGTAGATCACGGGCTCGTACAGCAGCGACCCGCCCCCGACACCGGCGAACACCACGAACAGCAGCACGCGGTGCCGCTCGAGCGCCTCGGCCTCGACCGCACGCAGCGCGAGCATCGCCTCGTGGAACGGCTCGACGCGCGAGTACGGCAGCAGCACGTGCAGCGGCAGCAGCCGGCGCCCGCCGGGGCCGAGCACCATCGGCGGCGGGAACGGCGTGGCACGCACCACGTCGGCCATGGTGGGCGCGACTTCCTCGCCACCCTGCGCCGCGAGCGCGCGGATCGCATCGAGGCGCCGCTCGAGCGCATCGCGATCGGCCGCCTCGGCGAGGAAGTTCGCGGTCCAGGGGGCGTCCGACAGGAAACTGCGGCCCGCGACCGCCATCTTCGCCATGCGCGACACCGCCTGCAGCGCCCCGCCCTGCGCCTTGCCGACGGCCCACAGCGCGCGGATGCCGTCCTCGATGCCGGCATCGCCCGCGGCGAGCCGTGCGAGCGCGGTCTCGACACCGAAGATCTCGCTCGCCAGGCCGGCGCGCGCGACCGCGCCGACCGCGCGCCGCAGGGCCCCGAAGTCGCGGAACGCGAACGACAACCCGGCGCCTGCGGCGGGACGCGGCTCGAGCTGCAGCGTGACCGCCGTCTTGATGCCGAGTGCCCCGGCGTCGGCCGTGAACAGCCCGGTGAGGTCGGGACCGTAGTGACGGAAGAACGGTGCGTCGTGCGGAGCGCCGGCGAGGCCGGTCTGCAGCACGCGGCCATCGCCGAGCACCACCTCGAACGCGAGCGCCGTCGACGAGGAGGTGCCGTGGCGGCCCGAGCCGAAGGTCGCCGCGCCCTGTGACATCCCGCCGCCGATGGTCGCCATCGCGCCGGACATCGGGCCCCAGAAGGTCGCGCGCAGGCCGTGCGGGGCGAGCGCGGCGTCGAGCGCAGCCCAGGTGCAGCCCGCCTCGACCGTGGCGTAGAGGTCCTCGACCTGGATCTCGCGGATGCGGTCGAGGCGCCGCAGGTCGACGATCAGCGAGCGCGCACGGTCCGGCAGGTAGGCATCGGTGTAGGACATGCCGCCGCCGCGCGCGAACAGCGCGACACCGTGCTCGCGCGCGAGGCGCACCAGCGCCGCGACCTCGGCGGTCGAGCCGGGACGCACGACCGCGAGCGGCACGGTGCCGTCGCGATAGACGTCCTGCGACAGCCGGCGTCGCTCGTCCGCGGCGGTCGAGACCTGCGCCTCGCCCAGGCAGGCGCGCAGCGCCGCGAGCAGGCGCTGCTCCTCGCCGACGCCAGGGGCGGCCACGCCAGGCCCGCTCACCGTGGTGTCCCCGTCGTGGCGGCGCTCATCACGGGAGGCGCACGCCCGGGGCGGCTGCGGCGCGCCACCTCAGGCGGCCGGCGCCTTGCGCGCCGTGGTGCACCACAGGAAGGTCGGCGTCGGGCCCTGCGAGGTGACTTCGAAGCCTGCCTCGCCGAGCAGCGCACCGAGGTCACTGGCGACGAAGGCCGGCGAGTACGGCTCGCAGTTGTACTTCGCATCGAACTCCAGCCACAGCGCATTGCCGGCGGGGAACTCGCGCGCGTTCGGCGCATCGACGATCGTCAGCGCGCCGCCCGGGCGCAGCACCCGGTGCAGCTCGCGCAGGATCGGCACGAACAGCCGCGAGGGCACCTCGTGGAACAGGATGTAGCAGAGCACCACGTCCTGGCTGGCGCCGGGCAGGCGCGTGTCCTCGGCGAGCCCGTGCACGAAGCCGACGTCGATGCCGAGGTCGTGGGCGCGCTTGTTCGCATAGCGCAGCAGCGGCAGCCCGACGTCGAGGCCCGTGACCTCGGCCTGCGGGAAACGCTGCTTGAGCGCGGTCGTGCACTGGCCGATCGAGCAGCCGACGTCGAGGACGTGGCGCACCACCCCGTCGTCCGGCACGCGCACCATGTCGACGACCTGGCGATGCAGCTCGTCCTGGTCGTTGTCACCCTGGTAGAACACCTTGGTGCCGTGGTGGAACACGAAGCCGGCGAGCGGGTCGCCGACGTAGCCACCGGGCTGCAGGTGGATGTCGAGGCTCGCGTAGCGCGGCACCTCGAAAGCCGGATCGCGCTGCAGTCGCCCGGGACGGGCGCGCTCGGCCGCGTCGAGTTCGGCTTCGAAGGCCGCGGCGTCGGCGCGATACGCCTCGAACAGGCGCCCCCAGGTGGACTGCTGCTGGCTGCGCATCAGCCGCTTCCAGGCCGCGATGCGCGGCACGGCATCGGCCTCGCGCACGAAGTCGCGCAGGCTGGCGGTGGCGCCGCCGGCGCGATCGCGCGCCGCCTCGGCATCGCCGGCGACCGCGGGGAAGATGCCGCGGATCGCGTGGTTGCGCAGGCTCTCCATGAAGCCGAGGTAACTCTCGGCCTCGAGCGACGGGGGGCGCGGCAAAAGGCCGACGCGGCCTCGATCGATCATGGTGTGGCTCCTTGGGGCAGCGGGACCCGGACCGTCTCCATCCTACCCCGCGCGCGCTGCGCCGCCATGCGTCCCCTGTATCGCGCCGCTCCTGCAAAGCATTGGCCGGGTCGCGCGAGGGCCCGGGACAATCCGGCTCCACCCACCGTCGCCGGAGCATCGATGACACCGGACCTCGCCCCCGAGACGCGCGCCTTCCTCGCGCGCCGGCATGCGCTCTACGTCGACGGCGCGGCGCAGCCGCCCGCCCGGCCCGCGACCCTCGAGGTCACCGACCCCGCGACCGGCCTGCCGATCTCGAGCATCGCGCTCGGCGAGGCCGCCGACGTCGACCGCGCCGTCGCCGCCGCGCGCCGTGCGCTGCACGGCCCCTGGTCGAGGCTGACCGCCGACGAGCGCACCCGGATCCTGCTGGAGTTCTCGCGGCTGTGCGACGCGCGCGCGCGCCAGTTCACCGAGCTCGCCGTGCTGGACAACGGCATGCCGCGCGCGATCGCCGAGTCCACCGCGCCGTTCTGCTCGCAGTTCCTGCGCTACTACGCCGGCTGGGTGTCGAAGATCGCCGGCCGCACCCTGCCCTCGGCCGGCATGGGCAAGCGCCCGGGCGAGCTGCAGGCCTACACGCTGCGCGAGCCGGTGGGCGTGGTCGGCGCGATCACGCCCTGGAACTACTCCTTCGGCATGGAGATGCTGAAGATCGCACCGGCGCTCGCGGCCGGCTGCACCCTGGTGCTGAAGCCCGCGGAGCAGGCCCCGCTCGCGGCGCTGCTGCTCGCCGAGCTCGCGACCGAGGCGGGCGTGCCGCCCGGCGTGTTCAACGTGGTGACGGGGCTCGGCGAGACCGCCGGCGCCGCGCTCGCCGCGCACCCCGGGGTCGACAAGATCGCCTTCACCGGCTCGACCGAGGTCGGCCGCCTGATCGTGCACGCGGCCGCGGGCAACCTGAAGCGCGTCTCGCTCGAGCTCGGCGGCAAGTCGCCGGTCGTGGTGTTCCCGGACGCCGACCTCGCGCAGGCGATCCCCGGCATCGCGATGGCGGGCTTCCTGCTGCAGGGCCAGAACTGCGTCTGCGGCAGCCGCGTGTTCGTCCACGAGAAGATCGCGCGCGAGGTGGCCGAGGGCGTGGCGGCGTTCGCCCGCAACATGGCGATCGGCGGCGGCTTCGAGCCGGGGACCATGATCGGGCCGGTGATCTCGCGCGAGCAGCGCGACCGGATCGAGCGCCTGGTCGCGACCGCGCAGCCCGAGGGCGCGCGCCTGCTGACCGGCGGCCGCCGCCCGCGCGAGGCGGGCTGGTTCTTCGAGCCGACCGTCTTCACCGACTGCCGCCCCGACATGACCATCGTGCGCGAGGAGATCTTCGGCCCGGTCATCGCGATCCAGACCTTCGCCGACGGCGACCTCGAGGCGATCGCCGCGCAGGCGAACGACACGGTCTACGGCCTCTCGGGCAGCGTCTGGACCCGCGACCTCGCGACCGCCCACCGCATGGTGCGGCTGATCGACGCCGGCCAGGTCGGGGTCAACGTGCACGCGGCCATGGACCCGACCATGCCCTTCGGCGGCAATCGCCAGTCGGGATGGGGCCGCGAGTTCGGCGAGGAGGGCCTCGAGCTCTACCTCAAGACCAAGGCCGTCACGATCACGTGGTGAGGCAGCACCGATGAACGACGTCGCGGGCGGCCGCCGGGTCGCGATCAACGGATACGAGCTGCACGTCGAGGAGCACGGCGCCGGCGAGCCGCTGCTGCTGGTCGCGGGCCTCGGCGGCAGCGGCCGGTTCTGGAGTGCGCAGGTCGAGCCGCTGGCGCGGCATTTCCGCGTGATCCTGCACGACCATCGCGGGGTCGGCCGCTCGGGCCCGGCGCCGCTGGTGTCGAGCGCGCGCGAGCTCGCCGACGACCTGCTGCGCCTGATGGACGCGCTCGGCCTCGAGCGCGCGCACCTCGTCGGCCACTCCACCGGCGGCGCGATCGGCCAGCACGTCGCGCTGCGCGCGCCCGAGCGGCTGAAATCGCTGGTGCTGAGCGCGAGCTGGGGCGGGCCGACGCCGTTGTTCGTGCAGACCTTCCACACCCGCCGCGACGTGCTGGTCAACTCGGGCGCACTGAACTACCTGATGGTCGGCACCCTGCTCGCCTCGCCGGCGTGGTGGCTCGGCCCGCGCTTCAAGTCGACCGAGGACTATTTTCGCACCCGGCTCGCCGAGTTCCCCGGCCTCGAGATCGAGCTCGGGCGCCTCAACGCCGTGATGACGCACGACCTGCGCTGGCGGCTCGGCGAGATCCGCACGCCCACGATGGTGATCTGCGCGCGCGACGACCAGCTCACGCCGCCCGGCATGTCCGAGGAACTCGCGCAGCGGATCCCCGGTGCACGGCTCGAAGTGCTGCCCGAGGGCGGGCACTTCTGCCCGATGACCGTGACGGACGCCTACAACGCGCGCATCCTCGGCTTCCTCGAGTCGCAGGCGCAGGCAGCGGCCTGAACTGCAGCCATTCCGGAGCCCGATCCATGCCCACGACCCCGTTCGACCGACCGCAGGCGGTGGTGCTCGGCCCCGAGGAGGGCGAGTCGCTGTGGCAGCCCCTGCCCTCGCGCGGCTACGTCACGCTGAAGCTCACGCCCGAGAACATGCCGTTCGACACCTTCTCGGTCGGCACGCAGCTGCTGCCGCCGGGCTGCCACATCCGCGAGCATGGCCACCGCCAGAACCACGAGCTGATCTTCGTGCACGCCGGCACCGGCATCGTCGACATCGAGGGCGAGGTGACGCCGCTGTCGCCGGGCTCGACGGTGCTGTTCGGCCGCTACGCCCGTCATCGCCTCGAGAACACCGGCAGCACCGACATGGTGCTGTTCTGGGTGTTCCTGCCGCCCGGGCTCGAGGACTGGATGCGCGCGATCGGCCGGCCCCGTGCCGCCGGCGAGGCGATGCCCGAGCCGTTCGACCGCCCGGCCGACGTCGCCGAGATCCAGCGGCGGCTGAAGTTCGTGCCGCCGCGGCAGGCGTGAGGCGCGCCCCCGCCACGCCGCCCGGCCGGACCTGCCGCGACCGCCCGCCACCGCCCTGAGACACCGTCGATGCGCATCCTGACCGCTTCCGACATCGCGCGACTGCTGCCCTACTCTGCCTGCATCGGCGCCATGCGCGAGGCGATGCGCCGCACCTCGGAACGCGCCGTCGTGCTGCCGTTGCGCCAGTTCATGAACGTGCCCGGCACCCAGGGCAAGCTCGGCCTGATGCCGGGCTACCTCTCGGACCCGGCGGGCTTCGGCGTCAAGATCGTCAGCAAGTTCCCGCGCGCGCCCGGCGCGGCACACGGCAGCCACGTCGGCGCGGTGATGCTGTTCGACGCGGCCGAGGGGCTGCCGCTCGCGCTGCTCGACGGCGGCATGCTGACCGCGATCCGCACCGCCTCGACCACGGCGATGGCCACCGACGCGCTCGCACGACCCGATGCGCAGTCGCTGCTGCTGGTCGGCTGCGGCGAGGAGGCCGAGCACCATCTCGCAGCGCTGCGCGAGGTGCGCGCCTTCGGGACGATCCGCGCCTGGGGCCGCGACCCGGGCCGCGCGGCGGCGTTCGCCGCGCGCATGTCCTCGCGCCATGGCCGGCAGGTCGAGCCGGTCGGCGACCTCGCCGCCGCGGTCGCCGCGGCGGACGTGATCTGCACCGTGACCTCGGCCGCCACCCCGGTGCTGCGCGGCGAGTGGCTCGTGCCCGGCCAGCACGTGAACCTGGTGGGCTCCGCCGTGCCGACCACCGCCGAGGCCGACGGCGAGGTCGTGCGCCGCAGCCGCTTCTACGTCGACTACCGCGAGGCGGCGATGGCCGCGGCGGGCGAGCTGCTGGCCGCGATCCGCGACGGCCTGGTCACCGCGCAGCACGTCCGTGGCGAGATCGGCGAGGTGCTGCTGGGCCGCGTCGCCGGGCGCGAGTCGGCCGCGGACGTCACGCTGTACAAGTCGCTCGGCGTCACCTCACAGGACCTGGCGGCGGCGCACCTCGTATACGAGACCGCGGTCGCGCGCGGCGTGGGCCTCGACGTCGAACTCGGGCACTGACGGGCCTGCGGCCGCGCCCGGCTTTCAGCCCGCGGCGCGACCGAAGGCAGACGCGATCTCGCCGAGCACCGCCGGATCCTCGATCGTCGCCGGCACCGCGTAGTCGCGGCCGTCGGCGATCGCGCGCATCGTGGCGCGCAGCACCTTGCCGGAGCGGGTCTTCGGCAGCCGCTGCACGACCAGGCAACGATGGAAGCTCGCGACCGGCCCGACTTCGTCGCGGATCCTCGCGACCAGCTCGCGCTCGAGCGCCTGCGGGTCGGCCTGCACGCCCGCCTTCAGCACCACGAGGCCGACCGGCACCGTGCCCTTGAGCTCGTCGGCGACGCCGACCACGGCGCACTCGGCGACCTGCGGGTGCGCCGCCAGCACCTCCTCGAACTCGCCGGTCGAGAGGCGGTGACCGGCGACGTTGATCACGTCGTCGGTGCGGCCCATCACGAACACGTAGCCGTCGGCATCGAGGTAGCCGCCGTCGCCGGTGGTGTAGTAGCCCGGGTGCTCGGCGAGGTAGGCGCGCCGATACCCTTCGTCGTCGTTCCACAACGTCGGCAGGCTCCCGGGCGGCAGCGGCAGGCGCACGGCCAGCGCGCCCTGGGTACCCGCCGGCAGCGACTCGCCGGCCGCATCGAGGACGACGATCTCGTACCCGGGCACGGGGCGGGTCGGGCTGCCGGGCTTCACGGGCAGCATCTCGATGCCTAGACAGTTCGCCGCCATCGGCCAGCCGGTCTCGGTCTGCCACCAGTGGTCGATCACCGGGACCTTCAACTGCGCGGCGGCCCACTGCACCGTGTCGGGATCGGCGCGCTCGCCGGCGAGGAACAGGGCGCGCAGGCTGCCGGTGTCGTGGGCGCGCATCTTCTCGCCCGCCGGATCCTCGCGCTTGATCGCGCGGATCGCGGTCGGTGCGGTGAACAGGGTGCGCACGCGGTGGCGCTCGACGATCCGCCAGTAGGCCGAGGCGTCGGGCGTTCCGACCGGCTTGCCCTCGTACATCAGCGTGGTGCAGCCGTGCACCAGCGGGCCATAGACGATGTATGAATGGCCGACCACCCAGCCGATGTCGGAGGCTGCCCAGTAGACCTCGCCGGGCCGTGCGCCGTAGACGTGGCGCATCGACCAGTCGAGCGCGACCAGGTAGCCGCCGGTGTCGCGCACGACTCCCTTGGGCTTCCCGGTGGTCCCGGACGTATAGAGGATGTACAGCGGGTCGGTCGACCCGACGGGCACGCAGTCGGCGGGCTGCGCGGCGTCGACGGCCTGCCGCCAGTCGAGGTCGCGCCCGGGTTCGAGCGCCACCTGCAGCTGCGGGCGCTGCAGCACCAGGCAATGCGCCGGGCGATGGCTCGCGAGCTCGAGCGCGCGATCGAGCAGCGCCTTGTAGTCGACGACGCGGCCGGGCTCGAGGCCGCAGGAGGCGGTCAGCAGCAGCACCGGGCGCGCGTCGTCGATGCGCATCGCGAGCTCGCGTGCCGCGAAGCCGCCGAACACCACCGAGTGGATCGCGCCGAGGCGGGCGCAGGCGAGCATCGCGAACACCGCCTCGGGCACCATCGGCATGTAGATGACGACTCGGTCGCCGCGGGCCACGCCGAGTGCGCGCAGGGCCCCGGCGAGGCGCGCGACCTCGTCGCGCAGCCCGCCGAACGTGAAGCGCTGTTCCTGGCCGGTCATCGCGCTGACGTGCAGCAGCGCGACCTGCTCGCCGCGGCCGGCGGCGACGTGGCGGTCGACGGCGTTGTGGCAGGCGTTCAGCCGGCCGTCCGGAAACCAGCGGTGCGAGGGCGGGCGCGAGGCATCGCCTGCCACCGTGGGCGGACGCACCCAGTCGATCGTCCCGGCGGCGCGCATCCAGAAGCCCTGTGGATCGGCGCGCCAGTCTTCGTAGGCCTCGCGATAGGTCGTCATCCCCTCTCCCCTGCATGGCCGGCCACGCGGCGCGCGGCGCGGCCCTTCACGATCGCATGGCGCGCAGGCCGCCGAAACCGGAGCTCACGAGCGCCGCACCCAGCAGCAGCAGCAGCGCCGGCACGACGGCGAGCGAGTAGCGCACGAGTTCCGGCGAGCCGAAGACGCGATCGGTGAACAGCGCGACCAGGTACGGACCGCCCGCCTGGCCGAAGATGTTGGCGACCAGCAGGTACAGCGCCACCAGCAGGCCGCGCATGCGCGGCGGCGAGATCACCGGGATCAGCGCGGGACCGGCGCCGAAGGCCATGGTGCCGAAGAACACCGCCGGGGCCAGCAGCGCGATCGAGGCCCAGGCGCTGCCGGCGAGCGGGAAGGCGACGGTGAACGGCAGCGTCGCGAGCGCCGAGATCAGCGCGACCCGCAGGTGCCCGTCGCGCCGGCCACCCTCCTGGAAGCGGTCCGCGAGCCAGCCGCCGAAGACCACGCCGGCCGTGCCCGCGGTCAGGAAGATCACGCCGTAGGCATAGCCGACGTCGGAGGGCGTCCAGCCATAGTTGCGGATCATGAAGGCCGGCACCCAGGCGCCGAGCGAGAACTGCACTGCGGCGAGCACCGAGATGCCGACGTACACGGCGGCGAACACCCGTGCGTGGCGCGCACAGAACGCCAGCACCTCGCGCACGGTCGGGCGGTCCGGATCGGCCGCGGCCTGGCCGGCCGCGACGCTGGCGGCACGTCGCGGCGGCTCGCGCACCGTCAGGAAGAACAGCAGCGCAACCACGAAACCCGGCAGGGCGCCGATCACGAACGCCGCCTCCCACGGGGCGAGCTCGCCGAGCAGCGGCAGCACGACCACGTCGAGCGCGGCGAGCTGCGCGATCACGAAGCCGCCGACCAGCAGCGCGACGCCCGAGCCGACGAAGCTCGAGCCGGTGTAGACGCTCAGCGGCAGCGCCAGGCGCTGCGGGCGGAACAGGTCTGCGAGCATCGAGAAACCGGCGGGCGTCAGCGTCGCCTCGCCGACGCCGACGAACATGCGCGCGAAGAACAGCTGCCAGAACGACCTCGCCAGCCCGCAGGCGGCCGCAGCGACGCTCCAGACCACGATGCCGACCGCGATCACGCGGTTGCGCCGCCCGGTGTCGGCGAGGCGCCCGAGCGGCACCGCCATCACCGCGTAGAACAGGCCGAAGGCCAGCCCCTGCAGCAGGCTGATCTGGGTGTCGGAGAGCTGCAGGTCGCGCTTGATGTCCTCGACCAGCAGGTTGATGATCTGCCGGTCGATGAAGGCGACCATCCCGCAGATGCAGAGGATGAAGACGACGTACCAGCCGTAGGCCTCGCTCGGCCAGGGCGTGCCGTCGCCGCGCGACTCCCCGCCCTGCGAACCCTCCGGCGAGCTCGCCGGCGCAGGGTGGAGCGTCGCACCGTGGCCGGCATCCCCCGCGACCCGGCCGACTGAAGAATCGTTCATGCTTCCCCGTGCATTGCGTCTGCGGCGCGAGCCTCGCCGCGGCTCAGGCGGCGCGCGACATGCGTCTTTCGGCGAGCACCAGCTCCGCGCCCTTCTCGCCGATCATCATCGCCGCGGCGTTGGTGTTGGCCGCGACCTGCCGCGGCATGATCGAGGCGTCCACCACGCGCAGTCCTGCGACCCCGTGCACCTGCAACCGCGGCGTGACGACCGCGGCCTCGTCCGGCCCCATGCGGCAGGTGCCGACCGGATGGTAACCGAGGAAGGAGGTGCGGCGGACGTGGTCGGCGAGCGCCGCGTCGTCCTCGCGGCCAGGGCCGGGCAGGAACTCGCGCTCGACGTAGGGCCGGAACGCCGGCGCCCCGAGGATGCGCCGCGCGATGCGGCAGCCGGCGACCTGGCGACGCAGGTCCTCGTCGGAGTCGAGCAGCCGGTGCTCGATCAGCGGCGGCGCGGACGGGTCGGCCGAGCGCAGCCGCAGGCGTCCGCGCGATTCCGGGTGGCAGGCGTTGACGACGAACGACACGGCCGGCTTGCCGTAGGGGATGATGCCGCGCTCGTCGAAATCGAACGCGAACGGGCCGAACAGCATCTGCAGGTCGGGCCGCGGCTCCTCGGGGCGCGAGCGCAGGAACGCGACGCCGTGCGGATACGGGCTCGAGGCCGGGCCGTCGCCCGCGACGATCCAGCGCGCGAGGTGGCGCAGCATCCGCGGCCCCGTGCTCTCGGTGTTGTAGGTCGGCACGTTGACGTCGGCGCAGACCAGCGAGTTGCAATGCTCCTGCAGGTTCGCGCCGACGCCCGGCAGGTCGCGCAGCACCGGCAGGCCGAGGGCCCGCAGCGCGGCGCCGGGACCGAGGCCCGAGAGCATCAGCAGCTTCGGCGAGCCGAGCGTGCCGGAGGCGACCAGCACCTCGCCGGAGGCACGGAACTGCGCCGTGCTGCCGTCGCGTCGGCGTGCGCGCACCCCGACGCAGCGGCCGCCCTCGAGCAGCAGCGCCTCGGCGGTGCAACCGGTCACGATGCGCAGGTTCGGGCGGCGGCGCGCCGGCGCGATGAAGGCCCGCGCGGCGCTCCAGCGCCAGCCGCCACGCTGCGTCACCTGCGGCTCGGCCACGCCTTCCTGGCTCGCCCCGTTGTAGTCCGGGTTGTGGGGGATGCCGCACTCGCGCGCGGCCGCGACGAACACCTTGCCCAACGGGTGAGTGGTGCGCAGCCGCGAGACGTGCAGCGCGCCGTCGCGCCCGCGCAGCGCGTCGTCGCCGACCTCGGAGTTCTCCAGCCGCCGGAACAGGGGCAGCACCTCGCTCCAGCTCCAGCCCGGGTTGCCGAGCGCCGCCCAGCGGTCGAAGTCCGCGTGCGCGCCGCGCACGAACAACATGCCGTTGATCGAGCTCGAGCCGCCGAGCGTCTTGCCGGCGGGCCAGAGGTCCACCTTGCCGTGGCGGGTCGGATCGGGCTCGGCGAGCAGGCACCAGTCCAGCGAGGGGTTGCCGACGCAGCGGATGATCGCCGCCGGGACGTGGATGTACGGCGAGCGGTCGGCGTCGCCGGCCTCGAGCAGCAGCACGCGGATCGACGGATCGGCGGACAGCCGGTTCGCGAGCACGCAGCCGGCGGAGCCCCCGCCGACGACGACGTAGTCCCAGGTTTCCATCGACGCATAAGTGACATGGCCACCATGGCGGGACCAATCATTTCCGCGGCATAATCCATGCAGCAGCCGCATCGGTCGACAGGGAGCGTATCGCGGGATGGAGCTTCGCCAGCTGCGTCACTTCGTCGCGGTCGTCGACACCGGCAACCTGTCGCGTGCAGCCGAGCGCGTCGCCATCAGCCAGCCCGCGCTGACGCGCAGCATCAAGAACCTCGAGGAGCTGCTCGGCGTCGAGCTGCTCGAGCGCAAGCCGCGCGGCGTCACGCCGACCGAGGCCGGCGTCTCGCTCTACCACCATGCCACGATCGTGCTGAACGCCTGCCAGCGCCTGGCGCGCGAGGTGCGCGAGATCGAGCGCGGCGTGACCGGCACGGTGCGCGTCGGCATCGCGTCGATGTTCGCGACCCACGTGATGGACCGCGTCGCGGCCCAGCTCGCCGCCGACCATCCGCGCCTCGCGCTGGTCGTCACCGAGGGCTTCTTCGAGGACCTGCTGCGCGGCCTGGTCGACGGCCGCTACGACGTCGTGTTCTCGAACTTCCCGCAGGTGCCGGTGTCGGCCGACCTGCACCTCGAGCCGCTGCTCGACGTCGTGTCGTCTGTGGTCGCGAGCGCGCGCCACCCGCTGGCGCGCCGCCGCGACCTGCAGCGCCGCGACCTGGTCGACCAGCGCTGGGTGATCGCCGACCTGCCGCACGCACAGGATTCCTTCGAGAAGTACTTCGCGATCGACGGCCTGCCCGCGCCCGGCGACGTCTACCGCACCAACTCCCTGAACCTGATGGTCGCGCTGGTGGCCACCGGTCGTTTCGTGAGCACGCTGCCCGAGCACCTGCTGGCGCGCGAGTTCGCCGCGGGCACGCTGCGCCGCCTGGCGCTGCCGGGCGGCGGCATCGAGCGCAAGGCCGGGCTGATCTACCGCGAGTCGCGCCAGCCGCGGCCCGCGGTCGATCACTTCATGTCCGAGGTGCGCCGCACCTGCGTGGCGCTCGCCGCGGGGCGCTGAAAGTCGCCGCCGCGGCCGGCACCGCGGCGGCGCCCGGGCGCGGCCTCAGGCGCTCTGGCCGCCGTCCACCGTGAACGCCGCGCCCGTGACGTAGGCGGCGGCGTCGGAGGCGAGGAAGGTCACCAGGTTCGCGACGTCGGCCGGCACGCCGATCCGCGGCATGCCGTACTTCTCGACGAGGGCCTGCGACAGGCGCGCGAACTCCGCCTCGCCCGGCACGTTGCTGCGCATCATCTCGGTGTCGATCGGCCCGGGCAGCACGCAGTTGACGCGGATCCCGTAGCGGCGCTGCCCGCAGTGCTGGGCGGCCACGCGGGTGGTGGCGAGGATCGAGGCCTTCGACACCCCGTAGGCCGGCGCCTGCGGGTGCAGCCGCACGGCCACCGCCGACGAGACGTTGACGATCGCGCCGCTGCCGCGGCCCTTCATCGCGAGGATGCCGTGCTTGCAGCCGAGGAAGGCGCCATCGGCATTGACGGCGAAATGCCGCCGCCATTCCTCCAGCGTGGTGTCCTCGATCGAGAGGCCCGGGCGCAGGTAGCCGGCGTTGTTGACGACGACGTCGAGTCGGCCGTGGCGCGCCAGCACGTCGGCGACGACCCGCACCCACTGCGACTCGTCGGCCACGTCCAGTGCGACGTACTCCGCCGCCGCGCCGATCCGGGCCGCGACCGCCGCACCCTGCCGCGGCCGTATGCCCGCGAGGATCACGTGGGCGCCGCGCGCGGCGAACTGCGCGCCGACCTCCGCGCCCACCCCGCCGTCGCCGCCGGTCACCAGCACCCGCCTGTCCGCGAAATCGTCCATCGCTGCATTGGAGCGCGCGGACCCGCGCGGCGTCACCTGCCGCGCCGGTCCGCGCCGGAGTCCGGACGCGCCGCCGCGCACGGCGCCCGACTGCGCAGGCGCGCGGTGCCGCGCACGGCCCTGCGGCGAACCTCGCTTGCCCGCTATCCGGTTGGGCTCCGCGGGGCCGCTTGGTGCGGCCGCGCGTCGCTTCCACCATCGCCGGCCATGAGCGACACGCGACCCGACCTGCGACACGCCTGGTACGTGGTCGGCGTGCTGATGGCGGTCTACATGATCGGCTTCGTCGACCGCCAGATCCTGGCGCTGCTGGTCGCGCCGGTGAAGGCGTCGCTCGGGCTCACCGACGTGCAGATCGGCCTGCTGCAGGGCTTCGCCTTCGTGATGCTGTTCGCGCTGCTCGGCGTGCCGATGGGCGCGCTCGCCGACCGCCACGGCAAGCGCCCGGTGCTGACGCTCGGCATCGTGATCTGGTGCGCGTTCACGGCGGCCTGCGGCTACGCGGGCGGGTTCTGGTCGCTGTTCCTGTTCCGCGTCGGCGTGGGCCTCGGCGAGGCGACGATCTCGCCGTGCTGCCTCGCGCTGATCGCGCAGAACTTCCCGCCGGAGCGGCGCGCGCTCGCCACCAGCGTGTTCGTCGCGTCCGGCTCGGTCGGCGTGGGGCTCGCGTTCACGCTGGGCGGCCAGGTCGTCGACGCGGTGGCGCGGCTGCCCCAGCTGCGGCTGCTCGGGCCGATCGCGGGCGAACCCTGGCGCGTCGCGTTCGTGCTGGTGGGACTCGCGGGGCTCGCGCTGCTGCCGCTGATGGCGACGATCCGCGAAGCTGCGCCACGGCCGGCCCCGAGCGCCGCGCACGCCGCGTCGCAGGGCGAGCTGCTGGCGTTCGTGCGCGCGAACCGTCGCCTGCTGCTGCGCCACCTCGGCGCGTTCGCCGCGTTCTCGGCGATCGCCTACGGCGTGCTCGCCTGGGCGCCGTCCTACTTCATCCGCGGCTTCGGCTGGACGCCCTCGGAGTTCGGGCTGGTCTTCGGCCTGGCGTTCGCCGTCCCCTCGGTCGCGGGCACGATCCTCGGCGGCTGGTGGTCGTCGCGACTGCGTCGCGCCGGCCAGCTCGACGCCAACTTCCGGCTGATGACCTGGGGACTGGCCGGGGTCGGGCTGCCCGCGGCGCTGGCCCCGATCGTCCCGTCGGCACCGCTCGCGATGCTGCTCTACGGCATCGTGGCCTTCTTCCTGTCGTTTCCCACCGGGTGCTCGGCGGCCGCCGTGCAGGACTACACCCCGCCGCAGCTGCGGGGCCGCGTCACCGCGCTCTACTACACGGCCGTGAGCCTCGGCGGCGTCGGCCTCGGGCCGCTCGTGGTCGGAATCCTCACCGACCACGTGTTCCGCTCCGAGGGGCTCGTCGGCCGGTCGCTGGCGGTCTCCAGCGCGCTGTTCGGCGCGACCGCCTGCCTGCTCGTGATCGCCGCGGCACGCGAGTTCCGGCGCCGCGAGGGCTGAACCTCGCGCCAGAGGAATCCCACTTCGCGCTTCTGGCCGCGTCGATGGCTTAAGCTCGCAGGCCACTTGCCGCGATGCCCGGAGGCCACGATGACTCGGTCCGGCTGCCACGCCACGCCCCCGCCGGCGTGGGTCCTCGCCGTGCTGCTCGCAGGGTGCTCCGGTGGTGGCGGCGGCAGCGGCTCCGGCGCCGCGCCGGCGACGCCCGGCAGCACCACGACCGCTCCGCCACCGCCGGCCGCTGCCACGCCACCGGCAGGCGCGGACGCGGCGCTGCGCATCACGGCGTTGCAGACGTTCGAGGAACCCTGGGCGATGGCCGCACTGCCGGACGGCCGCCTGCTCGTCACCAGCAAGCCCGGGCGACTGTTCCTGGTCGAGCCCGGCGTGCGCGTCGGCGAGGTGCGCGGCGTGCCGCAGGTCGCCTACAACCGCCAGGGCGGCCTCGGCGACGTCGTGCTGCATCCCGGCTTCCCGGGCAACGGCTGGATCTACCTGAGCTACGCCGAGCCGGACGCTGCCGGACGCAGCGGGGCAGCGGTGGCGCGCGCGCGGCTGGTCACCGGGGCCGACGGCGGTGGCGAGCTCGCGGACCTGCAGGTGCTGTGGCGCCAGCTGCCGAAGGTCGACGGCGAGGCGCACTATTCGCACCGCATCGCCTTCGGCGCCGACGGCCTGCTGTGGATCAGCTCGGGCGACCGCTATCGCGGCGAGCCGGCGCAGGATCCCGGTTCCGGCCTCGGCAAGCTGCTGCGCCTGCGCGACGACGGCAGCGCGCCGCGGGACAACCCGTTCGCGGGCCAGGGCGGGACCGCGGCCCAGGTCTGGTCGCTCGGTCATCGCAACGTCCTCGGCCTCGCCTTCGACGGGCAGGGGCAGTTGTGGATGGCGGAGATGGGGCCGCGCGGCGGCGACGAGCTCAACCGTGCGCAGCGCGAGGCGAACTTCGGCTGGCCACGGGTCTCGGACGGCGACGACTACGACGGCTCGCCGATACCGGACCATGCGACCGCGCCGCAGTTCGCGGCGCCTTCGCTGACCTGGACGCCGGTGATCTCGCCGTCGTCGCTGGTCTTCTACTCCGGCGCCGAGTTTCCCGAGTGGCGCGGCCAGGCGCTGCTCGGCGGGCTGTCGGCCCGGGCGCTGGTGCGCGTCGCGTTCGACGGCCTCGGGCCGCGCGAGGTGGCGCGGCATGCGCTCGGCGCGCGGATCCGCGAGGTCGAGCAGGCGCCGGACGGTGCGCTCTACGTGCTGGAGGACGGACCGCGCGGCCGGCTGCTGCGGTTGCAGGCGCGGCGCTGAGGGCCGCGGGGCGCCTGCGCGGTTGCTGCGGTGAATGCGGATGCCCGCGGCGTTGACCGGCGCGCCGATCGCGCGCACCGTGCGGCGCGTGCCCACGCCCGACCCCCTCGCCCCGCCACCCGTCGAGCGCTCGCGTGCGCCCGGGGGGCGCGCGATCGGCATACTCGTGCTCGGCGTCGCCGCCCTGCTGCTCGGGCTCTCGGCCGGACTGCACGCGCGCGTCGTGGCGGGCATCGAGCTGCTGCGCGGCGTGGTCGATGCGCATCCGCACGCCGCCCCCGCGTTGTTCGTGGCGCTCGCGGCGGCCTCGGCGATGCTGGTGCTGTTCTCGGGCGCGCTGCTGGTGCCGCTCGGCATCGAGTCCTGGGGCGCATCCGCTTGCTTCCTGCTGTTGTGGAGCGGCTGGTGGCTGGGCGGCGCCCTCGCCTACGGACTCGGACGGGCGTTCGGACGGCCGCTGGTCGAACGCCTGCTGCCACGCGATGCGCTGGCCCGCCACGAGGGACGCATCGGCGCGCAACTGACCTTCCCGGCCGCGGTGCTGGTGCTGCTCGGCCTGCCGTCCGACGTCGTCGGGTACTTCTTCGGCGTGGTGCGCTACCCGCCGTCGCATTACCTGGCTGCACTGCTGCTGGCCGAGCTGCCCTACGCCTGGGGCACCGTGTTCCTCGGCGGCGCCTTCCTCGAGCGCCAGATGCTGCCGCTGCTGCTCGCGGTCGCGGCCACGCTCGCGGTGCTCGGCTGGCAACGCTGGTGGCGCAGCGCCTGACCGGGGCGCCGCGGCCCGCGCGCCCGCGGGACTCGGTCAACGATCGGTCGAGCGACGCCCGCGGTTGCGGCGCTTCTCGGCACCGCCATAGCCGATCGCATGCGGATTGTTGTACGGCGAGCGCTGCTGGGCGGTACGACGATCGGCGAACTTCTCGAAGCGGCAGCGGCAGCTGGCAGGACGGTCGCAGCCGGGCAGCGGCAGCCGCGGCGCCTGGCGGGCGAGGAAGCGCTGGCCCTGGGCCTCGCAGGCCGCAGCGCAGGCCTGCGGACACGCGATCACGCTGACGGCCTGGTAGGAGTTGGTGCGCGAGGTCGTCGGTGCCCGGGCCGTCGCGCCCGCGACCACGGGCGGCGGGGGCGGGCGTCTGCGAGCTGCGGGGTCGGGCGCACGGCGCAACAGGCGCGACAACCAGGATTCGGCCATGGCATCGTCTCCGCGTGTCCCAGGTACACCCCGGATGTTAGTACGAACCCCGAGCCGATGGCGCGCTGGCCGGGCCGCGCGGGCGCGAGCCCGGGCGCCGCTACGGCCGGCGCGCACGGCGCCGCCGGGCGGGCCGCCATGACCCGCGCAGCCGACCTGCTGGCGCTCGAGCCGTGGCTGCGCGCCGGCGTGTTCGTCGCGGTGTTGCTGCCGCTGCTGGCGGCGGAAGGTCGCCGGCCGCGCCGCGCCGCGGCGCTCGCGCGTCCCTGGCGCTGGGCGCAGAACCTCGGGGTCGTCGTGGTCGGGACGTTGCTGCTGCGCGCGGTGCTGCCGCTGGCCGCGGTCGGCAGCGCCGTGCTCGCGGAAGAGGCAGGCTGGGGCCTGTTCCGCGCACTGGCCGTGCCGGCGCCGCTCGCTTTCGTCCTCGGCCTGCTGCTGCTCGACCTCGCGGTCTGGGCGCAGCATCGTGCGTTCCACGCGGTGCCGCTGCTGTGGCGACTGCACCGCATGCACCACGCCGACCTCGACTTCGACGCCAGCACCGGCCTGCGCTTCCACCCGCTGGAACTGCTGCTGTCGATGCTGCTGAAGATCGCGGTCGTGCTGGCGCTCGGCGCACCGCCCCTCGCGGTGCTGGCGTTCGAGGTGCTGCTGAACGCGACCTCCATGTTCAGCCATTCGAACCTGCGGCTGCCGCTGCGCCTCGATGCGTGGCTGCGCCGCGTGCTCGTCACGCCCGACATGCACCGCGTGCACCATTCGGCGGACCCGCTCGAGACCGACCGCAACTTCGGCTTCGCCCTGCCGTGGTGGGACCGCCTCGCCGGCACCTACCTCGCGCAGCCGCGGCTCGGCCACGAGGGCATGACGCTCGGGCTGCGCGAGTTCCGCGACCCGCGCCACGGGCGGCTCGACCGCATGCTGCTGCAGCCGTTCCTGCCCGACCCGCGCCGCTGAACGCGGCGCGTCCTCCACGCGGCGATGGCGACGGGCGCCGGCTGCGTGCCTCGCGACGGCCAGCGCATCATCGCGGCGCGGCCGCGCGGTCGTCGCGCAGCACCGAGCCTGATGGGGTACTCATGTCCAGCGAACCACTCGTCCGTCCAGACGGCACCTATGCCTGCGTCCCGCTCGCCAAGGACGAGATCTCCCTCTGCGTCGTGCAGTCGCGCGTGCGCGCGGTCGACGTCGCGAACCGCGACGCCTCGGTCAAGGCCAACCTCGACCACATGCTGGGCCTCATCGACGCGGCCAACGGCTGGCTGGGCCCGAAGGACATCGTGTTCTTCCACGAGTTCCCGATCACCGGGTTCAACGCCGCCTGGAAACGCGCCGACCTGCTGAAGGCGGCGATCGAGATCCCGGGCCCCGAGACCGAGGCGATCGGTGCGCGCGCGAAGCGCTACGGCTGCTACGTCGTCTTCGGCTCGTACGCGAAGGATCCGGACTGGCCGAACCACATCCTGTCGATCACGACCATCGTCGACCCGGCCGGCGCGGTCGTGGGCCGGCACTGGAAGGCCCGCAACATCAAGGGCCTGTTCGGCCGCTTCGAGGTCTTCACGACCACGATCTACGACGTGCTCGACGAGTACGTCGAGAAGTACGGGCGCGACGAGGTGGTGCCGGTGACGCGCACCCCGGTCGGCAACCTCTGCACCACCTCGACCCAGCTGGAGCCGGAGATCATCCGCGCCTTCGCGCTCAAGGGCGGCGAGATCATGCTGCGCACCGCCACCGGCGGCTTCGACGAGTACGACATCCGGGCGAACGCGCGCTACAACAACATGTACACGGCGATCGTCAACCAGGCGATCTCGCGCGACAACCCGGGCTCGTTCGAGGACGTGCGCTCGGGCGGCAGCGCGATCTACGGCCCGAACGGCGAGCTGCTCGGGCAGGCCAACAGCGTCAACGAGGGCCCGGTGCTGGCGCGCATACCGATCCGCGCCTTCCGCGAGAAGCGGCGCATCCCGAACGTGCACGCCGCGCTGTACCGCGACCTCTACGGCCAGTACGTCGAGCCGTACCCGCCGAACCTGTTCTCGGCCTACCAGCCGACGGACGGGTTCGACTCGGCGCGCTACCTCGCGGACAAGCGCCGCTGGAAGTGAGCACGCCCGGCCGCCGCGGCGGGGCGGCGCAGCGCGCCGTCAGCGCCGCGGTCGCGGGATCTTCGTGAAGATGCGCAGCGCGTTGTCGCGCATCAGCCTCGCGTGCGCCTCCGGGCGCAGCTCCAGCGCCGCCACCTCGGCAACGGCGCGCTCGGGGTCGATCACCGGCCAGTCGGTGCCGAACAGCACCTTGTGGCTGCCGTAGCTGTTGGCGTAGTGCACGTACTGCTTCGGCCAGTGCTTCGGGGCGTAGGCGTCGCCCGCGGTGTAGACGTTGTCGTGCTTCCAGCACATCGAGATCATCTCGTCGGTCCAGGGCACGCCGATGTGGATGCCGATCAGCGTCAGCTCCGGGAAGTCGATCGCGACCTGGTCGAGCAGGATCGGCCGGCCCACCGAGGGCAGGCGGCGCTCGCGGCTGTACACCAGGTTGTGGCCGACCTGCATCATGATCGGCACGCCGAGCTCGGCGCAGCGCGCGTAGTAGGGATAGACCTGGGGCGCGTCGATCGGCATCGAGAACCAGTGCGGGTACCAGTGGGCGCCGACGAAGCCGTACTCGTTGACGGCCTTGTCGAGCTCCTTCAGCCCGCGCACGCCGAGCGTCGGGTCGATGCCGGCGAGGCCGGAGAAGCGATCGGGCCACTTGTCGCAGATCTTCGCGACCATCTCGTAGGGCATGTGGAAGGAGCCGCGCACCCGCAGGTCGCCGCAGCGCACCGCGATCAGCAGCGAGCGCTCGATCCCGGCGCGGTCCATGCGGCGCAGGTAGTCGGACATCGAGACGCCGGGGCGCATCTTCGGGTCCATGCGCACCTGCGCCTTGAACGCCTCGTCGAGGCCCGTGAGGCCCTTGCGGACGGCCTCGGGCGTGAACACGTTGCAGACGATGTCGACGTACCCGTGCTTCATGCGGCTCCCTCGCACCCGGCGGGGCTGCAACGTTACCACTGCAACCGCCGGATGCGCAGGCAGGCGATCCGGAATGGCAGGTGCATGATCTTCCCGTGACCGGGGAGACCGGCGGGAGCGTGGCCATGGCGATCGACGGGGACGACATGGTCGAGTCCGTGGGGCGCAGATCGTGCGCGTGGTGCGCGCGGCGCTGCGCCTGCATCTCCGCGCCTGAACACCCGGGAGCCGCCCGCAGCCACCCGCGTCGATGATGCGGGTGCGGGCGGCCGGGGAGCCCGGGCACGGTGGCAAGCCGCTGCCGCCGCCGTGACGCACTCCCGATTACCGCCACCCCCCTCGCCCGCCGCCTTCAGCCTCGTCACGCCGGTCCGATACCGCAACGAGACCCGGCCGAACGGAACCCCGGGTCCCCGCGGCCCTGCGCCGCGGCGAGAGAGGAAGGGGCCTTATGTCGAAGCTGTCGATCCGCAAGGGCACCACGCAGCGACGTGACCCGGAGGAGGCGGCGGAGCAGCTGCATGCGGCGATCTGGCAGCCCGGCATCGAGCTCGCGGTGTTCTACTGTGCCGCGGACTTCGACCTGCCGGCGTTGGCCGTGGCGCTGCACCGTCGCTTCGGCGACGTCAACCTGGTCGGCTGCACCACCGCCGGCGAGATCACCCCGGAAGGGTACCTGGCCGGTTCGCTCACGGGCTTCAGCCTCGCGGCCCCCGGTCTCGAGGTCGCGACCACGTTGCTGCCACTGAAGCCGTTCGACGCCGCTGCAACGGCCGCAGCGGTCGGTGGCCTGCTGCGAGGACTCGGCGAGCGCGCGGGAGCGCCGCCGACGGCGGCCGACACCTTCGCTTTCCTGCTGGTCGACGGCCTGGCGATGCAGGAGGAGCTGGTCGTCAGCTGCATCCACCAGCGGCTCGGCGGCATCGAACTCGTCGGCGGCTCCGCCGCCGACGACACGCGCTTCGGAGCGACGTACCTCTACCACGGTGGCCGCTTCCACCGGGACGTGGCCCTGCTGAACCTCGTGCGGACGGACCTGCCGTTCCTCGCATTCCGCACCCAGCACTTCGTGCACTCGGACCAGCGGATGGTGGTCACGCGGGCGGACCCGGCCAGGCGCATCGTCCAGCAGATCAACGGTCGCCCGGCCGCTCGCGAGTTCGCGCGGCTCCTCGGGCTGGAGATCGCGGCACTGACGCCGATGATCTTCGCCACCCATCCGGTGGTAGTGCGCGCCGGCGGCCAGTACTACGTGCGCTCGATCGCGCGCGTCAACCCGGACGAGAGCCTGACCTTCTTCTGTGCGATCGACGAAGGCATCGTGCTGACGATCGCGCGCGGCGTCGACATGGTCGGCAACCTGCAGCAGGCCTTCGATGCGGTGCGCGCGGCGATCGGCCGGCCGCAGCTGGTCCTCGGCTGCGACTGCATCCTGCGGCGGCTGGAGACCGAGCGCGAGGGCATCAAGGAACGCGTCGGCGCCATCTTCGCCGCCAACAACGTGGTCGGCTTCGCGACCTACGGGGAGCAGTTCAACTCGATGCACGTCAACCAGACCTTCACCGGCATCGCGATCGGCGGCGCGTGAAGGTCTCCCCGACAGCCCCCGAGCCGCGTCCGCGCCACGCCCCCACCATGACGACGCCCCTGCCCCCCGCCGTCGCCACCGCGGCCGCCGCCACGGAGCTCGAGCAGCTGCGCGCGCGCTGCGCGACGCTCGAGGAGGCCAACGCGGCGCTCGGCGCGGTCAACGATGCGCTGATGGACCGCGTCGAGCGCGACATGGACATGCAGGGCAAGTCCTTCTCGCTGTTCCAGGCCGCGATCTCGCTCGAGAGCACGGTGCAGCAGCGCACCGCGGCCCTGACCGAGGCGATGCACGAGCTCGAGCGCAGCAACCGCGAGTTGCAGGCGTCGAACGAGGCGGCGCAGGCCGCCAGTCGCGCCAAGTCGGCGTTCCTCGCCACGATGAGCCACGAGCTGCGCACGCCGATGAACGGCGTGGTCGGCATGACCGAGCTGCTGCTGAACGGCCGCCTGCCGCCGGCGCAGCAGCGTCGGTCGGTCGAGGTCATCCGCCGCTCGGCCCTGTCGCTGCTGCAGATCCTCAACGACATCCTCGACTTCTCCAAGATCGAGGCCGGCCAGCTCGAGACCGAGTCGGTGCCGTTCGACCTGCGCAAGTCCGCCGAACAGGCGCTCTCGTTGCTGCAGCCGCAGGCCGAGTCGAAGGGGCTGGCGCTGCGCACGGAGTGGCCGGACGAGCTGCCGACCGCGGTGATCGGGGACCCGACCCGCTTCGCCCAGATCCTCACCAACCTCGTCGGCAATGCCCTCAAGTTCACGGCGCGCGGGCACGTGACGCTGCGCGCCAGCCTGCTGGAGGCGCGCGACCCGGCGCTGCGGCTGCGCTTCGAGGTCGAGGACACCGGCGTCGGCATCCCGGCGGACGCGCTGCCGCGGCTGTTCCAGTCGTTCACGCAGTCGGACAGCTCGATCACCCGCAAGTACGGCGGTACCGGGCTCGGGCTCGCGATCGTGCGTCGCCTGTGCGAACTGATGCATGGCGAGTGCGGTGTGCACAGCGAGCCCGGCCGGGGCTCGACTTTCTGGTTCACGCTGGCCCTGCAGCAGGATCCGCACGGCGGGCGCGGCCCTGCTCCCGCGGCGACCGGCCTGTTCCCGGTACTGCGCCCGCGCGGCGACGCGGCGCGCGGCGGCGACGCGCTGCCGAACGTGCTGCTGGTCGAGGACAACCCGGTGAACCAGGAGGTCACGCTCGGCATGCTCGAGCTGATCGGTGCGCGCGCCACGGTGGCGGGCGACGGGCGGCGCGCCGTCGAGCTGCTGGCCCGCCCGCACGACTTCGACCTCGTGCTGATGGACTGCCAGATGCCGGAGATGGACGGCCTGGAGGCCACCCGGCGCACGCGTGCGCACGAGCGTCCCCTCGGCCTGCGCGTGCCTATCGTCGCCCTGACCGCCAACGCGATGCTGGGGGACCGCGAGCGCTGCCTCGAGGCCGGCATGGACGACTTCCTCAGCAAGCCCTTCCGGCTGCGCGAACTCGCGTCGGCCCTCGAACGGTGGTGCCCTCGGCACGCGCCGGTCGCGACCCCACCCTCGAAGGAGACCACCGCATGAGCGCCCCTTCCGCCCTTCCGGCGCAGGTTGCAGCCGGGCCCGCCGAGCTCGATCCCGAGCAGCTCGCGATGCTGCGCGGCCTGCGCCAGGGTACGTTGCTGCCGCTGCTGCTGCGTACCTACCGCGACCAGATGGCGCAGCAGCTCGGGGCGATGAACGCCGCCGTGGCGGCCGGCGACGTCGCAGCGCTCGGGGGCGTCGCACACTCGCTGAAGTCCGCGAGCTACAGCATCGGTGCGCGGCGGATCGGCGACCTGTGCGCGGCGATCGAGGCCGCGGCCCGTCGGGGCGACGCCAGCGACGCGCCACGGGGCTGCGCGCAGCTCGCCGAGGCCTGGGAGCGCCTGCAGCCGGAGATCGAGGGGCACCTCGCGCGATGACCTCCGCCGCCCCGGCAGCGTCCGCCAGCTGCGTGCTCGTCGTCGACGACGACGACACCGTGCGCCTGCTGATCGCCGGCGTGCTGGAGGACGCGGGTTACCAGGTCGTCACCGCGCGCGACGGGGCCGAGGCGCTGGCGCTGTGGTCGTCGCGGCACGTCGACTGCATCGTCACCGACGTCAACATGCCGCGGCTCAACGGCTTCGAGCTGTGCTCGCGGGTGCGCGCGCTGCCCGGCGGCGATCGCGTGCAGGTTCTGTTCCTCACCGGCCTGGACGACTACGAGTCGATCCGCCGTGCCTACGAGGCCGGCGGCAACGACTTCTCGCTCAAGCAGATCAACCCGATGCTGCTGCTCGAGCGCGTGCGCTTCCTGCTGCGCGCCAAGCAGATGCAGGACGACCTGCGGACCAGCGAGCAACGCCTCTCCTACGCCCAGCGCCTCGCGATGCTCGGCCACTGGGAGCGGCACGCGGACGGTCGCACGATCGCGATCTCACCCGTGGTGCGCGAGCTGCTGGAGGTGGGAGCCGACGAGGACGTCCACTGGGAGACGCTGTGCGCACTGGTCCACCCGCACGACCTCGGCGGCGTGCGCGTCGCGATGCAGGAGGCGATCGCGAGCCACGCGGCGTTCCAGTTCGAGCATCGCCTGACGGGCAGGCGAGGCGCGCACCGCCTGCTGCGTCACCAGGGCGAGGTGGCGGCGGTCGAGGGCGGCAGGCCGGTGATCCGGGGCACGGTGCAGGACGTCACCGACGTGCGTGCCCAGGAGGACCGGATCCGCTTCCTCGCCTTCCACGATCCGCTGACCGCGCTGCCGAACCGCGAGTCGGCGGCGCGGCAGATCGGGCAGTCGATCCAGCGGGCCCACGGCAGCGGGATGCACGTCGCCGTGCTGGCGCTGTCGCTCGACGATTTCGACCGGGTCGCGAGCACGATGGGCCGCACGGTGGCGGATGCAGTGCTGAAGACCCTCGGCGGAAGGATGCGGGCCCAGTTGCGCGCCCTCGACGGGCTGGTGCACGGCGCCACGCGCGACGACGACGCCGGCTGCGTGGTGGCGCGGGCCGACGGCGACACGTTCCTCTGCGTGGTGGGCCACCTGCCCCGCGGCGATGCGGCGCTGCCGATCGCCGAGCGGCTGCAGCGCGCGATCGCCAGCCCGCTGGCGATGGGCGACACCGAGCTCACGCTGAGCGCCTCGGTCGGCATCAGCCTGTTCCCGGGCGACGGCGCGACCGCGGCCGAGCTGATCGACAATGCCTTCGCCGCGCTGGTCCACGCCCGCGGCCAGAAGGGCGCCTGCCAGTTCTTCGCGAGCGAGATCAGCGACCGCGCGCGCGAGCGCCTGGTGCTCGAATCCGAGTTGCGCACCGCGCTGCAGGAGCGACAGTTCGAGCTGCACTTCCAGCCGCGCATGTCGCTCGCCGAGAACCGCCTGAGCGGCGCCGAGGCGCTGGTGCGCTGGCGCCATCCCGGCCGCGGCCTGTTGCTCCCGGGGACCTTCGTGCCGCTGATGGAGGAGACCGGCCTGATCGTGCCGCTCGGCTCGCTGGTGATCGAGATGGTGGCCGGGCAGGCAGCGCGCTGGCAGCGCCGCTTCGGCCCGGACTTCCGCATCTCCTTCAACATCTCGCCGATGCAGTTCGCCGCCGTCGACCTGGTCGGGGCGATCGACGCGGCGGTGGCGCGGGCCGGGGCGCGCCACGCGGCACTCGAGGCGGAGATCACCGAGAGCGCGATGCTGGCCGAGCCCGAGCGCGTGGTCGCCGCGCTGGCGGCCTTCCGCGAGCGCGGCATGCGGCTCGCCCTCGACGACTTCGGCACCGGCTACTCTTCGCTGAGCTACCTGCGGCGCCTGCCGCTCGACGTGCTCAAGATCGACCGCAGCTTCGTCGCCGAGATCGGCGTGGGCCGGCACGGCAACTCGCTGATCAACGCGATCGTGTCGATGGCCGGGGCGCTCGGCCTCACCTGCGTGGCCGAGGGGCTCGAGACCGACGCACAGCTCACCTTCCTCGGGGCGAGCGGCTGCCAGGAGGTCCAGGGCTACCTGCTGGCGCGGCCCATGCCGGCCGCCGACTTCGAGCGCTGGGTGCCGCCGCGATGGCAGGCGGCGGCCAGCGTCGAGGCGCAGCCGCTGCGGGCCTGAGACGCGGGCGCGGGCCCGGCTCCGCGGCGGGCGGGCCGCGACCCGCCGTCCGTCAGGGCAGCGCCTTCGCGATGCCCTCGCGGCGGCTGTCCGCGCCGCCGACCAGGCGCCCCTCCGCGGTCAGCAGCACCGCGTGCAGGCCCGAACCCTCGCCGCCGCGACCCTCCGCGAAGCGGTGGCCCATCGCGCGCAGTGCCGCGGCGATCGCCGGGTCGAAGCGCGCGCCTTCCACGGCGACCGGCCCGCGCGCGACCACGTTCGGCAGCTCGATCGCCTGCTGCGGCGTCAGCCCCCAGTCGAGCACGCCGACCATCGCCTTGGCGACGTAGCCGATGATCGCATTGCCGCCGGGCGAGCCGACGGCGAGGCGGAAGCGGCCGTCCTCGAAGACGAGGGTCGGCGACATCGAGGAGCGCGGCTTCTTCAGCGCCGCCGGGGCGTTGGCGATCGGCTGCCCCTGCGCGTCGAACGCGCGGAACGAGAAGTCGGTCAGCTGGTTGTTGAGGAAGAAGCCGCCGGCCATGCGCTGCGAGCCGTACGGCGCCTCCACGGTGGTGGTCATCGAGACCACGTCGCCGCGCGCGTCGACCACCACGAAGTGGCTGGTGCCGTGCTCGGGGCCGGTGGCGTCGGCGCCGCGCCGGGCGGCACCCGGCGGGGTGCCGGCGCCGACCTCGGCGAGCGCCCGCCGCTCGTCGACCAGCGAGGCGCGCCCGGCGAGGTAACCACGGTCGAGCAGGCCCGCGATCGGCACCTGCACGAAGCGATCGTCGGCGACGTACTTGTCCCGGTCGGCGTAGGCGAGCCGCTGCGCCTCGATGAAGCGGTGCCAGCCGAGCACGGTCGAGGGGCCGCTCGCGGCCATGTCGAAGTGCTCCAGGATGCCGAGGATCGAGAGCACCGCGATGCCGCCGGAGGACGGCGGACGCATGCCGCAGACGAGGTAGGCCCTGTAGCCGCGGCAGACCGGCTCCAGGCGCTGGGCGCGATAGTCACGCAGGTCGTCGAGGCCGAGCGAACCGGGCAGCGGCGCGCGCGCCACGGCCGCGACGATCGCCTGCGCCACCGGGCCCTCGTAGAAGCCGCGGGGGCCCTCCACGGCGATCCGGCGCAGCGTCGCGGCGTAGTCGGGGTTGCGCAGGCGGCTGCCGACCGCCAGCGGGGTGCGGCCGTCGCTCGTGAGGTAGCGGGCCGCGTCGGGGCCGAGCCGGCCGCGCGCGAAACCAGCCATCGCGTTGAAGCGCGGCGAGACCTCGAAGCCCGCCTCGGCGAGCTCGATCGCCGGCTGCCAGGCCCGCGACCAGGGCAGCCGACCCTGCTCGCGGTGCGCCAGCGCGAGCATCGCCACGACGCCGGGCACGCCGATCGAGCGGCCGCTCTGGATCGCCTCGAAGAAGCCGAGGGGCGTGCCGTCGTCGCGCAGGAACATCGTGGGCGTGGCACCGCGCGGCGCCACTTCGCGGCCATCGTAGGCGACCACGTCCCCGGTGGCTGAGTCGTAGTGCATCAGGAAGGCGCCGCCGCCGAGCCCTGAACTCTGCGGCTCGACCAGGCCGAGGACCGCCTGGATCGCGATCGTCGCATCGACCGCCGAGCCGCCCTCGCGCAGCACCCGCAGGCCGGCCTCGACCGCGAGCGGGTTGGCGGCCGCGACCATCGCGCCTGCCCGCCAGTCACGGGCCGGGCGGGCCTCGGGAGGCGCGCTGGCCTGCGACGCTGCGGCCCGCGGCGGCGCGCCGACGCCCGCCTCCGGGCTGGCGCCGCCGCCTTGCGAAGCTTGCGCGGCGCGGTCGGCGCCGGTGGAACTGCAGGCCGCGAGCAACGCGAGCGCCGCGAGGGCCAGCAGCGGCCGCGGGCGGGCCGCCGCGGCCAGGCAGGCGGGGCGGCTCATGGCAGCGGCGACACGCCGAAGAGTCGCTCGTGCAGCGCCGCGACGAAGCCGACGTAGAGCGCGAGCCCTAGGCCCACGGCGATCCAGTCGTTGGCGTTCGACGGCGGCGCGCCGGGCAGCGGCCGCGCCGGGCGACGCTTCAGCGAGATGCGGTCGGCCACCGCCCAGGCGAGCAGCCCGCCGAACAGCACCACGTCGGCGAGCATGCCGTTGGCGAGCAGGTGCGCGAGCGCCCAGGCCTTGGTCGCGACCAGCATCGGGTGCTTCGCGGCGCGGCTGATGCGCCCCGGCAGGTAGGTCGCGAACAGCAGCGGGAACACCGGCAGCATCAGCAGCAGCGCGAGGTGGCGCATCGCCGCCGGCGGCACCCACAGCACGACCGGGGAGGCGCGCGCCGCCGCATGGCCGAGCACCAGCAGCACGAAGCCCGCGAGCGCGACCAGCGAATAGAGGCCCTTCCACGGCTTCTCCCCGAGCCGCGCCACCATGCCGTCGCGCCAGGCCGGCGCGACGATCGACACCGAGTGGGCGCCGAGGAACAGCAGCAGCCCGAGGACCAGCAGCGTCATCGCACGCGCCTCACCACGGCTGCACCTCGCCGTTGTAGCGGATGAACGTGCCCGACTGCGCCGCCGTGAGCCCGTCGACGACCTTGCGCATGCCGCCGACGCTGAGCTTGATGTCGACCATCCCGGGCATGGTGATGCCACGCTTGGCATAGCCCTGGGTGTCGACCTGCCCCGGCGAGAGGCAGGCGACCAGGATGCCGCGCGGCTTCAGGTCCTGGGCGAGCGACAGCATCATGACGTTCAGCGCGGCCTTGCTGGCCTTGTACCAGTAGCCGCCCGGCATGCCGCCGCCGTTGGCGCCGAACGAGCCGGCGAGCGAGGAGACGGCGAGGATCTTCTTCTGGCGGCCAGCCTCGACGTTGCCGACCAGCGCCTCGGTCACGCGCATCGGGCCGTGGGCGTTGAGCTCCATGAGGTAGCCGAAGCGATCGTGCGCGAGCTTGCCGAAGGACTGGCCGCGGAACTGGTCGGTGTCGCCGGCGTTGTTGATCAGCACGTCGATCGGCACGCCCGCGAGCCGCTCCTTGAGTGCCGCGACGCTGGCCGCGTCGACGACGTCGAGCTGCTCGAGGCGCACCTTGGGGTTGCGCGAAGCGAGCTCGACGAGGTCGCTGGATTCCTGCGGCTTGCGGGCGGTCGCGATCACGGTCCATCCCGCCTCGACGTACTGGCGCACGAACTCGAAGCCGATGCCGCGGCTGGCGCCGGTGACGAGCACCGTGCCGGTCGCGGCGGGGGACGCGGCCGGCGACGCCGGCGCGGACTGCGAAAGCGCGGCGGGGGGCGCGGCGGCGACACCGAGCGCGATCGCGGCGAGGACGGGGAACAACGCGGCACGACGCGTGGCGGGCATCGTCGACTCCTGGGGCGGTCAGCCCAGCGAAAGGTGGATCGAGGGCAGCGCCAGGCCCGGGTTGTCCACCCAGCCGCGCACCCGCGGCGCGACCAGGCGGTGCGCGACGCCAGAATACAGCGGGATCACCGGGTAGTCGCGCAGCAGCAGCCGCTCGACCGAGAGGTAGTGCGCGGCGCGCGCGGCCGGCTCGAGCTGCCGCTCGGCGAGGTCGATCAGCCGGTCGACCTCGGGCTCGGCGTAGCCCATGTAGTTCAGGAACGAGTCGCTGCGGAAACGGCCGATGAAGCTGGTCGCGCTCTGCACCGCCGAGAACGGCTCGTAGTCCATCAGGTCGAAGTCGCGCTGCGACAGCGCGACGTTGTAGGCGCGTGACTCGAGGCCGCGGGCCTCGAGCGCGATCCCGAGCGGCGCCCACATCGCACCGAGCGCGAGGAAGTGGCGCTGCGTCAGGGGGTTCGCCGAGAAGATCGCGACCAGCCGCAGCGGCCGCGAGCGCTCGACCCCGGCCTGCGCGAGCAGCTCGCGCGCCGCGGCCAGGCGCCGCGCCATCGGCCAGCCGGCGTGCGCCGGCGTCGCGCGCTGCGGATAGTCGGCGACCGCGTCGGGTACCAGGCTCTCGCTGGGGCGCTCGCCCCGCGCCCGCACCTTGTCCACGAGTGCCGCACGGTCGACCGCGAGCGCCAGCGCGCGCCGCACCCGCGGGTCGCGCAGCCCGGCGCGCCGCGTGTTGAGGCCGATCCAGCCGCCGCCGTAGAACGGCACGGTGCGCAGCGCGCCCGGCAGCTCGCGACGCGCGATCGCGAGCTGCGAGCCCTCGCCGAGCTGCGCGACGTCGAGCCCGCCGGCGCGGAACAGCCGCACCCGCGTCGCGTCGTCGATGCCCATGAGCCACTCGAGCCGCGCCGGGGCCCGCGGGAAGCGCGCCGACTCGTGGAACGCCGCGTTGCGTTCCAGCGCGAGGGTGCCGTTCTGCGCCCAGCTGCGCGGCACCCAGGCGCCGTTGACCACGATCGAGGGCGGCTTCGCCCAGTCGCGCCCGAGCGGCGCGACCCGGTGCATCGGCACGACGTAGGCGACCGCGGCGAGCTTCGGGAAGTCGGTATCGGGGTGCTCGAGCTGCACCTGCACGCGATCCGCCGTCGGGGCGGCGACTCCGAGCCCGGCCGGGTCGCCGCCAGCGCGCAGCGACCGTGCACCGCGGATCGAATCGTAGCGGTAGCCGAGCAGCGCACCGGTCGAGGGCGCGAGCAGCCGGCGGAACGAGGCGACGAAGTCCCCGGCCACGAGCGGCCGGCCGTCGGACCACCGCAGGCCGGGCCGCAGCCGGAAGTCGTAGCGCAGGCCGTCGGGCGAGACCGTCCAGGACTCGGCGCACCCCGGCACGATCGCGCCGCGCGCATCGACCGCGGTCAGGCCGACGAACAGGTCCGCGGCGATCTCCATGTCGGCGGCGGAGATCGGCCGGTGCGGATCGAGGGTCGTGAGGTTGCCGCCGCGGGCGCGGCGCAGCGTAGCGTCGGCCGGCGACGGGCCCGGGTCCGCCGCCGCCACGCCACGAGGCGCGGGTACGCCGAGGGCCGCCGGCACGCCGAGCGCCAGGCGCACGAATCGCCTGCGGGAGAACGGATCACGGGGCAGCCGGGCCATGCCCAAGGCTACCGCAGCGCGAGGTACTGCGAGGGGTGGAGCTGGCCGGGGTGATCGACCCAGCCCGACACCCGCGGCGACACCAGCCGGTTCGACGCGCCGACCCAGAGCGGGATCACCGGCAGCTCGCGCAGCACGACGCGCTCGGCCGCGGCGAGCCCCGCGACGCGCTGCGCCAGGGTCGGCTGCCGCCCGGCCGCGGTGAACAGGCGGTCGAACTCCGGGTTGCGCCAGCGCACGAAATTGATCGAGGACTGCGAATGGAATCGGTCGAGGAACACCGTCGCGGTCGGCACCTGGGCGAACGACGAATAGCTGAACGCGTCGAACTGCCCGGCATCCAGCGCGGCCACGTAGGCACGCCCATCCATGGGCCGCAGCTCCGCGGGGATGCCGACCGACTTCCACATCGCGGCCACTGCGAGGAACAACTTGCGCGCGGTCGGGCTGGCCGGGAATCCGACGACGAGCGGCGGCATCGAACCGGCCGCGATGCCGGCCTGGCGCAGCAAGTCCCGCGCCGCGGCGATGCGCCGCGGCATCGGCCAGTCGGCGTAGTCGGGCATTGCAGGAGTCGCATGCGCCGGCAGGCCCGGGGGCAGCAACGCATCGCTCGGCTGCTCGCCGAGCCCGCGCACCCGGTCGGTGATGATGCGCCGGTCGATCGCGAGCGACAGCGCGCGCCTCAGCCGCGGGTCGGCGAGACGGCCGCGACCGACGTTGAGCCCGATCCAGCCGACCGCGGCCTCCGGCGAGGCGTGCAACGCCGCGGCGAGCTCGCGCCGCGCGATGCCGAGGTTGCCGGCATCCTCGATCGTCGAGACCTCCACCTCGCCGAGCCGGTAGAGACGCAGCCGGGTGGCGTCGTCGTGGCCGGTCAGCCAGTGGACGCGCTCGATGCGCACCGACGCCGCGTCGTGGTGGCGCGGGTTGCGGCGCAGCTCGATGCGCTTCGCGCCCGGCACCCAGCGCTCGAGCGCATAGGCGCCATTGCAGACGATCGACTCGGGCCGCGACCACTCGCGACCACGCGCCGCGATCACGTGCCCGGGCACGCAGTAGGCGGCACCGAGCATCGTCGGCAGCTCGACGTCCGGGTGCTCGAGCTCGATGCGCAGCGTGCGCGCGTCCGGCGCGCCGACGCCGAGCACCTCGGGCCCGGCGCGACCGTGGCGCAGGTCGCGCGCGCCGCGGATCGAGTCCAGGCGGCTCGCCTGCGCCGCGCCGGTCTCGGGGGCGAGGTAGCGGCGCAGCGTGAACACGAAGTCGCGCGCGTCGAGCGGCCGGCCGTCGGACCACTCGAGGCCCTCGCGCAGCCGGAAGGTCCAGGCGAGGCCGTCCGGCGCGGCTTCCCAGGACGTGGCGCAGCCCGGCGCGAGACGGCCGCCGCGGTCGTAGGACGTGAGGCCGGTGAACAGCTCCGCGGCCAGCTCGCTGGTGAGCTGCCCGGTCGGTCGCTGCGGGTCCATCGAGGAGATCTCGGTCGAGACCGCCCGCCGCAGCACGCCCACCGGGGCCGCAGCCGCGCCTTCCCCGGCGGCCAGCGCGGCGAGCGCAGTGCCGAGGAAGCGGCGGCGGGGCAACGTCGACATGCCGCCGAGCCTAGCCGATCGGGTCTCCCGGCGGCGGGGACGCAGCGGCGGCCGGATCCGGCACCGGGCGCGCCCGCGCGCGGCTCAGCAGCAGCGCGCCGAATCCGGCGAGCACCGCCGCACCGACGAACGGCGCGGATGCACCGACGCTGAAGTAGACCGGCCCCGACACCGCGGGCCCGACGATCCGGCCGGCGCTGCTCGCGGCGTTGAACAGGCCCATCACCGCACCGCGATTGCGTGGATCGGCCTCGAACGACACCAGGCTGGTGACCGACGGCAGGAACAGGCCGTTGGCGAGGCCGAAGATCACGATGCCGAGCCAGACCATCGCGACGTTGGCCGCGAGCGCGAACAGCAGCAGGCCGATCGCCACGCCGGCGATCGAGGCGATCGCCACCGGCTTCTCGCCGAAGCGCCGCGCGAGCGGGCCGATCAGCCCGGCCTGCCCCACGGCCGACAGCAGCGCGAACACCATGAACTGCACGCCGACGTCGCGCAGCGTGAAGCCGAAGAGGTCGCGTCCCCAGAACTGGAACACCGACTGCATCGCCCCGCCGCCGGTCGCCACGACCAGCGTCGCGACGATCAGGCCGGCGAGCACCGGGCGCGCGGCCAGCGCAGCGAACGGCGAGCGGCGCGCGCCGGGGGCGGCCGCGGCGGGAACGGAGCCGGGGGTGCCGGCGGCGGCAGCGGCCGACGCCACGGGCGCGCGCGTCGCCGCCGCGGCGGCGCGCCACGGCTTGCGCTGCTCGCGCGGCAGGCTCTCTCGCAGCAGGAACGCCGTGCCGAGCAGCGCCAGCAGCGAGAACAGAGCCGAGGCGAGCGCCGGGCCATGCAGGCTCGGCACGCCGCCCGGGCCCGAGCCGAGGAAGCCGCCGAGCGGCGGGCCGACCGCGAAGCCGACGCCGAACGCCGAGGCGACGATGCCGAGCCCGCGCGCGCGGTCCTTGGGGTCGGTGACGTCGGTCGCGTAGGCGAACGCGGCCGAAAGGTTGCCCGACATGATGCCGCCGAAGGCCCGTGCCACGATCAGCGAGGTCAGCGTGTCGGCATAGGCGAGCCACAGGTAGGCGAGCAGCGAGCCGGCACTCGAATAGATCAGGATCGGCTTGCGGCCGAGCGCGTCGCTCCAGCGCCCCCACAGCGGCGTCGCCACCAGCTGGAACAGCGAGAACACGCCCGCGCCGCCGAAGGTCTTCCAGAAGTCCGAGGCGCCCATCTGCTCGGCGACCAGCGGGAACGGCACGGCGGTGACGCCGAAGCCCATCAGGCTGATGAACACGATCAGCCACAGCACGCCGAGACTCTTCATGTCGGGAACGCCACCTCTGGCAAGCCGGGCGCGGCGATGCCGCGCACCCCGGGGGCGGATTCTGCCCGGCGCGGGGCGCGGGGCCGCGACCTATCGGCCCGTGCGGCCGCGCAACGGCCCGCACCATGCGGCGGCGCCGCGCACCAGTTCGAGCTCGTGGCTGGCGTTGGCGGGCCACTCGTCGCCGTGGTGGCTCGCCAGCACCACCGCCGTGCCCGACTCCACCTGCGCCTCGATGCCGCGGCGCAGCGCGCCGCGGGTCGTGGCGTCGACGCCGGC
>JALORN010000086.1 GCA_025458905.1 Steroidobacteraceae bacterium | reverse complement strand
CCGGTGCCGGCCGGCGCGTCGCGTGGGTGGCGGCGCGCTCGCCGACCACGCGGTGCGACGCCGCGCGGGTCGCGACCGCCGCCGCTGGCAGGCCCCGCGCCGCTCCCTTAGATTGGCCACGCACGGCCGGGCGCCACGCCGGCTGTACACGCATACAGTGAGGTCGACATGAACGCCGTACCCAGCAGTGCCCTGCCCGCGGCCCCGCCGCCGGACGCGATGCCCAAGCTCGCGCGCCGCCACGACGCCGCCTATCTCGACTTCGTCGAGGGCTTCCGCGAATACATCCTCGGCAAGGGCGCCGACTTCGAGGATCGCCTGAACGCCGCATTGCTGGCCGAGGGCGAGCGCCGCGGCTCGCCGATGCACGACACGACCGAGGTGCG
Source organism: Steroidobacteraceae bacterium (assembly GCA_025458905.1). Taxonomy (GTDB): domain Bacteria; phylum Pseudomonadota; class Gammaproteobacteria; order Steroidobacterales; family Steroidobacteraceae; genus UBA964. The sequence continues at coordinate 9,384 of JALORN010000086.1, read as the reverse complement.
CCGCTTCCTGCAGTCGCTGCCGATCGGCCGGCTGCGCGACCGGCTGGCGCGCAGCCAGCAGGAGATGAAGTGGCACGCGATCTGGCGCTCCCTCGACGCGCAGCGCGACTCGCTCCGGGCCGAGCTCGAGCGCTGGGACGCGCGCGGTCCCGGGCGCGTCGAGGTGGACCCGGGCTTCGTCGTGCCGGCCTACCTCAACGTGCATTTCCACCTGCAGCCGGGCGGCTACCACAAGGACGAGCTCTCGGGCTTCCTCTACCACTACGGCACCAAGGTGTTCTTCCGCGGCGACAACGATCGCGACGAGCTGCACGAGAAGCTCGTCGGCCTCGTGCCCGCGCCGGCCGACGGCCAGGTGCGGCGCATCCTCGACCTCGCCTGCTCCATCGGGCAGAGCACCACGGCGTTCAAGCGCCGCTTCCCGCAGGCCGAGGTCACCGGCGTCGACTACTCCGCCCCGATGGTGCGCGTCGCGCACCGCCGCGCCGCGATGCTCGGCGACGACGTCACCTTCGCGCAGCGGCTGATCGAGGACACCCGCTACCCGGACGCGCACTTCGACCTCACCTTCGCGTTCATCGTGTTCCACGAGCTGCCGCAGCGCATCGTGCACGCGACGGTGCGCGAGGCGGCGCGCGTCACGCGCCCGGGCGGCATCTTCGCGGTCTACGACTTCAACCCGACCAGCGCGATGTCGCCCTTCCAGGTCTACCACCGGGACTTCGACGCGAGCCACAACGGCGAGCCCTACTCGCAGGACTTCTGCGACTGCGACTTCGACGCGATCCTCGCGGCGCACGGCTTCCGGGTCGCGGCCGCGCCGCTCGCCAGGCGCTCCGGAGGCGCCGGCTACATGAAGCACTGGTTCGCGACCCGTGGCTGACCCGCGCCAGCTCTACCCGGACCAGACGCCGGAGGGCGGCGCGCCGCTCGCCGGCCCCGACCCGGTCTACCTCGAGAACCCGGTGCTCGACGCGACGGTGCGCATGCTGGTCGAGCTCTCGGCCCAGGTCTGGATCGAGCGCGAGCGGCGCCTGGCGCTCGAGACGTTGCTCGCCGAGCGCGGCGTGCTCGCCGCCGAGGCGATCGAGAAGTTCAGGCCCGACGCCGCGCAGGCCGCGGCGTTCAAGGCCGAGCGCGCGCGCTTCATCGAGGACGTGTTCAAGGAGCTGCGCCGCATCCCGGTCGCGCCCGCCTCCTGAGCCGCGCCCCGTGCCCGAGGTGAACCGCCAGTGGCGCGTCGCGCGCCTGGTCGAGCCGGGCGAGCTCATCGGCCCGGAGCATTTCGCCTGGCACGAGGCGCCGCTGCCCGAGCCGGCCGACGGCGAGGTGCTGGTGCGCACCCTCTGCCTCTCGACCAGCCCCGCGCAGCGCGGCTACGTCTCGCTGAACCGCAACCGCCAGCTGCTGCCGGACGTTGCGGTCGGCGCCGTGATGCGCGGCCGCGGCATCGGCGTCGTGGTCGCGTCGCGCCACCCGGACTTCGCGCCCGGCGAGCTCTACGACGCTTCGCTCGGCTGGCAGGACTACTCGATCCAGCGACCGCGCGCGCCCGAGTCGATCTTCAGCCTGCGCCGCGTCACCGACCCGGTGCGGCCGCTGACCACCGAGCTCGGCGTGCTCGGCAATGCCGGCATGACGGCGTACTTCGGCCTGCTCGAGGTCGGCCAGTTCCGCGGCGGCGAGAGCCTGCTGGTGTCGGCCGCCGCGGGCGGCGTCGGCTCGGTGGCCGGACAGCTTGCGCGCATCCGCGGTGCCTCGCAGGTGATCGGCATCGCAGGCAGCGACGACAAGTGCCGCTGGCTCGTCGAGGAACTCGGGTTCAGCGCCGCGGTGAACTATCGCACCGAGGACCTCGGCACGCGGCTCGCCGAGCTCGCTCCCCGTGGCTTCGACGTGTTCTTCGACAACGTCGGGGGCCGCATCCTCGACACCGGACTCGCGCACCTCGCGATGCGCGCGCGTGTCGTCGTCTGCGGCTGGATCTCGGTCGACTACGCGGGCGGCGCGGCCACCGGCCCCGCGAACTACCGCCAGCTGCTCTACAAGCGCGCGCGGATCGAAGGCTTCGTGGTGTTCGACTACTGGAAGCGCTACCCGGAGGCGCAGCGCGTGCTGAAGCAGTGGTATCGCGACGGGCAGCTGCGCGACTGCGGCCACGTGCTCGAGGGCCTCGAGCGCATGCCGCTCGCGCTGCAGGGCCTGTTCACGGGCGCCAACCGCGGCATCACGGCCTGCCGCGTCGCGCCCGATCCCTGACGCGACGCCGGCGCGCCTCGCGCCGCGGCGACCGGTGCCGCACCCCTGTCCCGCGGTGGTGCGCTCACAGCGGCAGCTGGCCGTCGTCGTCGGGGCCGTACTCGGCGCGCGCCTTGGCGAGCTGCAGCCAGTGCAGCGTCACGAGGCGCACGTCGCGCACCGGCGAGGGCCGCAGCACCCGCAGGCGCCCGGGCTCGGCGACGATCACGCCGCAGTCCTCGGGGATCTCCGCCGGCTCGGCGATGCCCTCGGCGAGCACGTACCAGAACTGCTGCGACAGCGCCTGGTAGCCGGCGCGCTTGCCGGCGTTGCGCAGGTCGGTCAGCAGGTCGGCGCGGCTCACCTTGACCTCGTGCACGAAAGGCGCGAGGTGGCCGTCGTGCGAGGTGTTGCGGATCGAGAAGACGTCGGGCCGCACCGGCTTCCAGCCCGCCTCGACCTTGGCCCGCAGCGCGACGCCGCGGAACACCACGCGGCCCTCGTCGACGAGCTGCTGCGCGATCCGCGCCACCAGCGCGTCGTGCGAGTCGAGCGCGTGACGGTTCTGCTGGCGATAGCCGGCAAGGGCTGCGAGCCCGGCCTCGGTGACGCGGATCGTCTCCAGGCCGCCGGCATCGTGGGTCGCGCGCTCCGCGAGCCCCGCGACCAGCAGGTCGATCTCGAGGTTGTCGTGGCAGGGCCAGCCGGCGGAGCGGAAGTACTGGCGCAGGCGCCGCAGGTGCGCGCGGCTGGTGGCCGTAGCGGCGTGGTCGCCCGCTGCCGCGCCGGCGTCGGCCACCGCGCCGTCGGCGCTCGCCACGCCGGCCGCCATCGCGGCAGCGCCGGGAACGCCCACCGCCGCATGGGGTTTGCGACGGCTGCCACGGATGGAGCGGGCGCGGGTGCCGACGACGACGTCGGTCCCGGGGACGGCGGCGACGGAGGTCGCGCCGCCCGGGTGGTTCTTCCGGGGGGGCATGGCGCCAGAGTCGCGGGCCGGGGTGGCACTGTCAATTGACGGCGTTGCGCGGCTGCGGGAATCCGCGCGCCTGTGCCGTCGCCACCGTTCCGCAGGTCGGTCGATGCCGCCCCTCCAGGGGCATGCTGCGGTTTTCCCCAATGTCCCGCGCCCGCGTGGCCGGGCGAGGCTGCAGCCGTGCGCCGCCCGTGGCGCACGCAGCGCATCGGATCCCCGGGGGACGTCATGGAACGCTCAGAGGTCATCGTCATCGGCGCCGGCATCGGCGGTCTCGCGGCGGCGCTCGCGCTGCAGCGCGCCGGGGTGCAGGTGCGGGTCTTCGAGCAGGCGCCCGCGCTCGGCGAGGTCGGTGCCGGCATCTCCATCAGCCCGAACGGCGCGCTCGGCCTCAAGTCCCTCGGCGTGTTCGACGAGTTCCGCGACGTCGCCTACGCGCCCGACCGCCAGGTCGTGCGCCACTACCAGACCGGTCGCGTGCTCGCGCACGTTTCGCGCGGCGAGCGCCTCGAGGACACCTACGGCGAGCGTTACTACGTCGTCCACCGCGCCGACCTGCACCGCGTGCTCGCCGACGCCGTGCTCGCCAACGACCCCGCGGCGATCGTCACCGGCCACCGCTTCGCCGACCTGCAGCAGGACGGCTCGGGCGTCTCGGTACGCTTCGACAACGGCGAGTGGAAGCGCGCCGAGGCCGTGATCGGCGCCGACGGCGTGCGCTCGCGCGTGCGCTCGACGCTGTTCGGCGCCGAGGAAGTCCGCTTCACCGGCTACGTCGCCTGGCGCGGCCTGGTGCCGATCGAGCACGTGCCGCCCGATGCACTCGACCCGCCCTCGCAGGTGTGGATCGGCCCCGGCCACATGATCAACCGCTATCCGGTGCGCGGCGGCAAGCTGCTGAACTTCGTCGCCTTCGCCGAGCGGTCCGGCTGGGAGGACGAGGGCTGGAGCATCCCGGCGAAGGTCGAGGAACTCGCCGCCGAGTTCCAGGGCTGGCATCCCTGGGTCACGCAGGTCATCGCCGCGGTGCCCGAGAAAGACCTCTTCAAGTGGGCGCTGTGCGCGCGCAGTCCGCTGATGCGCTGGGTCCGCGGCCGCGCGGCCGTGCTCGGCGACGCCGCGCATCCGTTGCTGCCCTACCTCGGGCAGGGCGCCGTGATGGCGATCGAGGACGCGGTCGTGCTCGGCCGCGCGTTCCGCCAGGCCGCGGACATGCCCGAGGCGCTGGCGCGCTACGAGGGCGCGCGCGTCGGCCGGGCGCGCTTCGTGGTCGAGCGCTCGTCGCTGCAGGTGCCGCGATTCCACTCCCCGGATCCGGACAGCTTCCGCCACGACACGCCCGTCGACGAGGCGCTCGGCCTGTTCGGCTACGATCCGGCGGTCGTCCCGGTCTAGGCGCGGCGGGGCCGGCGCCCTGCGCGAATCCGCAGTGGGGTTGCCGTCCCCCACCCGGGTTTGCTGAACTGTCCCCCGTCGTCCATGAGAGGGGGGAGTTCCCATGTGGCGTTCCGCACATAGTGGCTTGCTGGCCGGCTGCCTGGTCGGCCTCGCCAGCCTGGCCGCGCCCGCACAGGCGCAATCCGATCCTGCTGCCGTCGACGAGTCCAGCGGCCTCGAGGAAGTGATCGTCACCGCGCGCAAGCGCGAGGAGACGCTGCTCGAGGTGCCGGTCGCGGTGACCGCGCTCAGCGCGACCGACATCGACCAGCGCGGCATCGAGAACCTGAACGACGTCGCGCTGTTCGTGCCCGGCCTCACCTACTTCGACGCGATCCAGAACCAGCTGGGCACGCCGGTGATCCGTGGCATCTCGCAGACCAACCTCAACAGCCCCGACCGCAACGTCGCGATCTTCTACGGCGGCGTCTACCTCTCGAGCACCAGCGGTGCGAACCTCGAGATCCTCGACGTCGACCGCATCGAGGTGGTCAAGGGGCCGCAGTCGGCGCTCTACGGCCGCAACGCCTTCAACGGTGCGATCAACTTCGTGCCCGCCGCGCCGACCGACGCCTTCTTCTCGCGCGTCGAGGCCACGGTCGGCACCGACGAGCGCTACGAGGGCAAGCTGGTCGTCTCCGGCCCCCTGACCGAGCGCATCCGCGGCCGTTTCGCCGCGAGCTACAACACCTTCGACGGCACGGTGGAGAACCGCGCCGATCCGGGCGACAAGCTCGGTGGCTGGGAGACCAAGAACGCCTCGGGCACGCTCGACTTCGCGGTCACCGAGGACCTGAACGTGCGGCTCTTCGGCTTCTACACCGACGACCACCGCGACCCGGGTTACCTCTGGTTCTTCGACGTCAACAACTGCGGCCCGAACCCGATGGCGTTCACCGCGGTCTGCGGCGAGATCCCGACCCGCAGCAACCTCGCGAGCAACCCCCTGGCCGAGGGCCTCGACCGCGAGGTCGCGCTCGGCGCGCTCGACGTCAGCTGGAAGGTCGGCCCGCTGACCTTCGTGAGCCAGACGGCGCAGTACGACCTCGCGCAGGAGGCGTTCACCGAGTACACCGCCAACGGCGTCGGCGACCCGCAGCAGATCGTCAGCCTCACGGCGATCAATGCGCTGGTGGCGATGGGCACGCCGTTCGCGGCCGCGGTCGGTGCGGTACCGACCCTGCGCATCCAGAACATCCCGCAGTTCACGGGCAACCCGCCGGCCGACACCAGCGCGTTCAGCCAGGAATTCCGGATCGAGTCGGACCAGGAGAAGCGGCTGCGTGGCTCGGTCGGCGTCTTCTACTTCAAGAACGAGGCCGAGGCGCTGACCAGCGCCTCGTTCGATGCGCGCGGCATCGCGCCCACCGAGTTCATACGCGATGCGCTGTTCTTCACCGCGGGCAACCCGGCGCTCGTCACCCGCGACCCGCGCACGCTGTTCGTGACCCAGGCGCTCGAGCGCACCGACTACCAGCGGGCGTACTTCGGCACCTTCGAGTTCGACGTATCCGACCAGCTGACCGTGGGCGGTGAGGCACGCCACGACACCGAGGACCGCCGGCAGTTCAACCGCAACGTCGGCCCGGCGTCGTTGCAGCGCAAGGAGTTCGAGTACAACACCTGGCGCTACCACGCCGACTATTCGATCAGCGAAACCCAGAAGACCTACGTCTCGGCCGCCAAGGGCGTGATCTCCGGTTTCTTCAACCCGACGGTCGATGCTGCGACGCGCCAGCCCCTGCCGCTCGAGCTGCAGTCGTACGACGCGGCCGAGAACCGCACCTACGAGATCGGCTGGAAGGCCGAGTGGCTGGACCGCCGGCTCAACACCGAGCTGACGGCGTTCTACGTGCAGTACACCGGCATCCAGATCAATGGTCCGCCGCCGCCACCGGCGGTCACCGCGATCATCCAGAACCTCGGCAAGGTCAACGTGCGCGGCGTCGAGGCCGCGATGAACTGGGCGATCACCGATCGCATCCGCGTCGGCGCGACCTGGGCCTACACGCCGACCGAGTTCGGCGAGAACAGCGTCGAGCCGGGCATCCTGCGTTATTGCGGTGGCCAGGCCACGCTGAACGCGCAGGGGCTGAACCCCGGTTTCTGCCGCACCACGCTGTTCCGCGGCGTGGTCTCGCCCGAGGTCGGCGGCCAGTCCCTGCCGCGTGCGCCCGAGTCGAACGCGTCGCTCTACGGCTCGTTCTCGGCGCCGCTCAGCGGCGACTGGTCGTTCTTCGGCCGTGCGGACGTCAGCTACATCTCCAAGGCCTACACGATGACCTGGAACGTCGCCGAGATCCCCGAGCGCACCGTCGTCAACGCGCGCTTCGGCGTGCGTCGCGGCGACAACCTCGAGGTGGCGCTCTGGGGCCGCAACGTGTTCGACGAGGAGTTCGTCACGGCGGTGATCTTCCAGCCGCACTTCAACCTGCCGGCAGCGACCGCTTTCGTGCCGAACGTGTCGCAGGGTGAACTCGCGACCTTCGGCCTCACGGCCTCGTACCGCTTCGACTGACCGTCGCTGCCCGCATCCCGGGCACGCCGTGCCCGGCCGGGGCCTGCCGCACCGACAGGCCCCGCCGGGCGTTCCCATCCGCGACGGGGCGCGGCTATGCTCGCGGCGTGCCCCACCCGTGGCAAACCCCCTCGACCGTCGCGACCCCGCGCCGATGCAGCTCGCGCGCGGCGTGATCGGCGTGGCCGGCTGGGTGCTGCTGGCGATGGCGGCAGTCTCGGCGGGCCTCGGTCTCTGGCTCGCCGAGGCCTCGCATGCCTTCGCGCGCGACGCCGAGCGCGCCGAGGGCCGGGTCGTCGGGCAACGTGAGTCCCCCCAGGGCGCGGGTCGCTCGATGTTCACGCCGCGCATCGTCTTCACCGCCGTCGACGGCACGCGCCACGAGTTCAGCGGCCAGCTGAGCTCGAGCGCGCCGCGCTTCGCCTCCGGCGCGGCGGTACCCGTGGTCTACCGGCGGGCCGATCCTGCGGACGCACGCGTCGACCTGTTCGTCGACAACTGGCTCGGCGCCAGCGTCGCGCTCGGCCTCGCGCTGGCGACCGCGGCCGCCGGACTGGTGCTGGTCCGCTCGACGCGCTCCTGAGGGAGCCGCTCGCCATGCCCCCCAACGCTGCCGACGTCACGCCCGCCGCGTCCACCTCCGCTACTCTCGCAACTCCCGCAACGAGGACATCCCCATGACTTCCCGCCACCGGACCGCCCGCGATCCCTTCGACCGCCGCGAAGCCATGACCGCGCTGCTCGCCGGCGGCATCGGTGCCGCGCTCGCCACTCCCGCCGTCGCGGCACCCGCCGTTCCGCTGGCCGGTGCGGCGGGCACCGCGGCGAAGGCGCGCTCGCTGCCGCAGGGCTCCCTGCCGCCCGGCGGCCGCTGGACGTCGAGCTTCCTGCCGCTCGATCGGGTGCAGACTTTCCGCCAGGCGATGCGCATCCAGCGCAGCGCCGAGGACGAGGCCGACGTGCTGCACTGGTACCACTTCATCATGGTCGCGGTGCCGCTGAACGCGACGCCGAAGGCGGTGGTGCGGTGGGAGGGCATCGAGCTGTCGCGCCACCAGAAGATCGCCGAGGACCGCTATCGCATCCACGGCCACAACCTCTCCTTCCCGCGCGACCTGGTCAGCGGCGAGTTCGTCGACGAGGTGCCGAACCCGGTCACGAAGAAGCGCGTGGCAGTGCCGCCGATGGCGCTGACCGGCGACCCGGGCATGATCCGCTCGCCCGCGGGCGTGATCTCGCTCGACAAGCCGTCGCTGGCGCCGCGCCCCGACTACAAGGTGCTGCGCCGCGAGGGCGACTTCGTCAAGGTGGACGCGATCCGCGTGCCGCCCGACACCTGGCCCGTCACCTTCCTCGAGACCGGCTACGAGGCCTCGCCGGCGGCACTGTTCGACGACCCGAAGCTGAAGTGGCTGCCGTCCGACGTCTCGGGCGCCTACGTGTTCCCGTACCCGAAGTGGATGGACATGGGGGATGCGCCCGGCCACATGTTCGCGACCTGGAGCGGCTACAAGCTGCGCTCGGTCGACGAGCTGCCCGAGGAGTTCCGCCGCCGCGCCGAACGCGACTTCCCGCAGCTGCTCGCGGTCGATCGCGCGCCGTTCGCGAAGCCGATCCCCGGCCTGCATCCGGGCTGAGGTTGCCTACGATCCGATCGCGCGTGCCGGTGGGGGACAGGTCGATGCAGGGCGGCTCGATCGCGCGCGCCCTGCTGCTCGCCTGCGCGGTCCTCGTCCCGGCCACCGCCACCGCCGCGGCGACACCGCGCGGCATGGACCCGGTCTACTGGGAGCGCTACCAGGCCCTGCGCGCCACCGGCGGCAGCGGCGACGTCGACAGCTACTCGCCGACCGAGCCGTTGCAGGGCGCGCACGACGGCTTCCTTGCCGTCGCGCCTGCCAGCGAGCGCACCGTGCCGGATGCGGCGCTCGCCGCAGCGCGCGAGTACGCCGCGCAGAACCGTTCCAGCAGCCTGCTGGTCTGGCACCGCGGCCGGCTGCAGTCCGCGGACTACTGGGGCGGCGACGCCACCACCGAGGTCAACTCCCGCAGCCTCCACAAGATGCTCGGCGGCCTGCTGGTCGGGGCGGCGATCCAGGACGGCCACATCGGCTCCCTCGACGACCCGGTCGCGAAGTACGTCACCGAGTGGCGCGGCACGCCGAAGCAGGCGATCACGATCCGCCACGTGCTGCAGATGTCGAGCGGCCTGATG
>JALORN010000085.1 GCA_025458905.1 Steroidobacteraceae bacterium | reverse complement strand
CGGCGGCGGCGACGACCGGTGCCGCGGCGGCCTTGGAACGGCCGAACTTGTAGCCGACGTGCAGCCCGTAGATGAACGGGTCGACCTCGACCGTGCCGATGGAGGTGCCGCCGAGGCGCGCGTCGCCGTCGATGTCGATGTAGCGCGCCGAGACGTTCAGGAACCACTTGTCGTTGAGGCCGATGTCGAGGCCGAGCTGCGCCGCCGGCCCGATCGAGTTCTCGACCTCCAGCGCCGCCGGGCGCTCGCCGAACAGCAGCGTGTAGTTCAGGCCGATGCCGGCATAGGGACGGAAACGCCCGTCCGGATTGAAGTGGTACTGCACGCTCAGCGTCGGCGGCAGGTGCCGAACCTCGCCGAGGCCGGTGACGGCGCCCGTCGGTCCCTTGACGAACAGCCCGTGGTTCCACTCCTTCGAGGCGAGCAGCTCGATGCCCCAGCGATCGCGCCACATGTAGGTGACGTCGAAGGTCGGCTGCAGGTCCTCGTCTACCTGGAGCGTAGTGTTCGGCGCGAGCCTCAGGTTGTCGGACTTGGGGTCGATGACGCTGGCGCCGAAGCGCACCAGCCAGTCACCCTGTTCGGCGACTGCCGCGGTGCCGAGCAAGGAGGAGAGCGCGGCGCACAGGGCGGCCGCAGGAAAGGATTTTCTCGATGACATTCAGGGACTCCGCAGTGGACGATTCGTGCCGCGCGAGTCCGTGGAGACGGCGACCCGCGCGGCGGCTTGCCGCGAGACTCTGGCATCGTCCGCCACCATCGCGAATACGCTGTTACCGCAAGGCTCGGCCGTGCGCTGCGCCTAACTTTGGTCGCCGGCCATCGCGCGGTCGTGCCGGCGTGCCGCGGCGGCCCGCGCCCCGGCCCCGCCGGGTGGGCCGCCGCCCGGGTGCCGCGTCAGCGGCTGAAGCGATAGCCGAGGTTGATGCCGTACACCACCGGGTCGATCTCCACGGTGCCGAGCCGGGTCGAGGCGAGGCGTGCCTTCGCGTCGATGTCGATGTAGCGCGCCGACAGGTTCGCGAACCAGTGGTCGTCGAGGTCGAAGTCGAGGCCGAGCTGCGCAGCCGCACCGAAGGAGTTGTCGATGCCGAGGGCGTCGGGCTCCTCGTTGAAGAGGAAGGTGTAGTTCACGCCGAGGCCCACGTAGGGGCGGAAGCGCCCCATGGGCGTGAAGTGGTACTGGACGCTGAGCGTGGGCGGCAGGTGCGACACCTCGCCCAGGCGCGTGGTGCCGGTCGCGGAGCGCACGCCGAGGTCGTGCTTCCAGATGCTGGAGGCGAACAGCTCGACGCCCCAGTGGTCGCGGAACATGTAGGTGACGTCGAAGGTCGGGCGGGTGTCCTCGTCGACCTGCAGGGTCGTGCCGGGGCTGAGCGTGAGGTTGTCGGACTTCGGGTCGAGGATGCTGATGCCGGCGCGGACCAGGATGTCCCCCTGGTCGACGGCGGCTGCGGTCCCGGCCAGCGCCGAGCTGGCAACGAGCGCGACGGACGCGATGGAACGCACGTGGCGTGACATGGATTCACTCCTTTGCTTGGCTTCCCTCTGCCGGCGCGACACGTCCCGGTGGCGCCGGTGCCGCGATGCGGCACGGGGATACTGCCAGTCCCGGGAACGCAGGACTTTTCGCTTTTTCCGCGGAAAGCTCAGGTCAGGCCGCGGTCGTGACCCCATAGGCCGCCGCGAACTCGGGCGGCATGCGGCTGGCGCGTCCAGTGGAGAGGTTCATGCAGACGTACTCGAGGCGGGCGCGCAGCAGCGTCTCGCCGTCTGCGAGGCGCCGCACCTGGAAGCGTCGCGTGCAGCGCAGCCTGCGATCGCTCGCGACGATCCAGGTCGCGATCCCGACCTCGTCCGTCTCGAGCGCGGCGCGCAGGAAGTCGAGCTCCGCGTGGTGCACGACCATGCCGCGATCGAGTTCGAGGCAGAGTCGGGCGCTGACGCCGAGCGCCGCGGAGTGCGCCCACGCGGCCAGGTCGAGCCACTGCAGGTAGACCGCATTGTTGACGTGGCGGAACTCGTCGATCGCGTCCGCGCCGACGCGCAGTCGGTGGACGTGGGGCGAAGGCAGGTCCCAGGCCCCGTCTTGCAGTGCGTTCACTCCGCCAGCATAACGCGACCGTCTTCGCCTGGCCGGCGCCGGGTGGGGCAGGGGCCGGTCCCGGCCCAGCGGGCAGGCCCGGGCGCTGGCTGGCCCGGCGTGCTCAGCCCCGTTCCCGGGCGATGGCGCGGTGCCCGATGTCCCGGCGGTACTGGGCGTCGCGCCAGTGGATCGCGTGCACCAGCGCGTAGGCCTCGCGCTGCGCGGCGCCGACGCAGTCGCCGAGGCCGACCGCGCAGAGCACGCGGCCGCCGTGCGTCAGGACCTCGCCACCCGGGCCGGTCGCGGTGCCCGCGTGGAACACCTTGCCGGGAAGGCGGGCCGCCGCCTCGAGGCCCTCGATCACGTCGCCCTTGCGGACCGTGTCGGGATATCCGCCGGCGGCCATCACGACGCCCAGCGCCGCGCGCGGGTCCCAGTCCATCGACACCTGGTCGAGGCGGCCGTCGAGCGCGGCCTCGCAGAGTGCGGTCAGGTCGGAGCGCAGGCGGCACATGATCGGCTGCGTCTCGGGGTCGCCGAAGCGGCAGTTGAACTCGAGCACGTTCGGAGTGCCGTCGGGCGCGATCATGATCCCGGCATAGAGGAAGCCGGTGTAGGGCATGCCGTCGGCGGCGAGCCCGCGGATCGTCGGGTGGATCACCTCGCGCATGATCCGCTGGTGCATCGCCGGCGTGACCACCGGCGCCGGCGAGTAGGCGCCCATGCCGCCGGTGTTGGGGCCCGAGTCGCCGTCGTCGCGACGCTTGTGGTCCTGCGAGGTGGCGAACGGCAGCACGTGCTCGCCGTCGGCCATCACGATGAAGCTCGCTTCCTCGCCGGGCAGGAACTCCTCGATCACGACCTCTTCGCCCGCGGCGCCGAACTGCCCGTCGAACATCGCGCGCGCGGCGGCCACGGCCTCGTCGGCGGTCGTGGCGATGATCACGCCCTTGCCGGCGGCGAGGCCGCTCGCCTTGACGACGATCGGCGTGCGCTGGCGGCGTACGTATCCTTCGTCGAAGCTCGTGCGCGTGAAGGTGGCGTAGCTCGCGGTCGGGATGCCGTGACGGCGCAGGAATTCCTTGGTGAAGGCCTTGGACCCCTCGAGCTGCGAGGGGGCGCGGCGTGGCCCGAAGCAGCGCAGCCCGGCGGCCTCGAAGGCGTCGACGACACCGAGCACGAGCGGCGCCTCCGGCCCGATGATCGTCAGGGCCACGCCTTCGGCGCGGGCGAGGGCGACCAGGCCCGTCACGTCGTCCGCCGCGACCGGCACGTTGCGCATCCGCGGCTCGCGGGCCGTGCCGGCGTTGCCCGGCGCCACCAGCACCTCGCCGACCCGGGGCGACTGGGCGCACTTCCAGGCGAGCGCATGTTCGCGGCCACCGCCGCCGACGATCAGGACTTTCACAAGCTGGGCACCTCGCAAGCAGCGGGCGCGACCCGACGAGCGCCGGCCGGGAACGGCCGCTGCGCCCACAGGCCGGCCCGGGCCGGGGAGCGCCGCATCGCCGCCGCTCAGTGGCGGAAGTGGCGCATCCCCGTGAACACCATCGCCATGCCGTGCTCGTCCGCGGCGGCGATCACCTCGGCGTCGCGCACGCTGCCGCCGGGCTGGATGACCGCGACGATGCCGTACTCTGCCGCGACGTCCACGCCGTCGCGGAACGGGAAGAACGCGTCCGAGGCCATCACGGCACCGGCCACCTCGAGCTTCTCGTCGGCGGCCTTCATCGCGGCCACGCGGCTGGAATAGACGCGGCTCATCTGGCCGGCACCGACGCCGACCGTCGCGCCGTCGCGGCAATAGACGATGGCGTTCGACTTGACGTACTTGCAGACCTGCCAAGCGAAGAACAGGTCGTCGAGTTCCTTCGCGGTCGGCTGGCGCCTGGTGACGACCTTCAGGTCGGCGCGCGTCACCATGCCGAGGTCGCGCGTCTGGGCGAGCAGGCCGCCGGTGACGCTGCGGTACTCGAGGCGGGCGCCGGTGTCCGCAGCGAGCTCGCCGAGCTCCAGCACGCGCACGTTCGCCTTCGCCGCGAAGACGGTGCGGGCCTCGGCACCGATGCGCGGCGCGGCGACCACCTCGACGAACTGCCGCGCGACGATCGCGCGCGCGGTCGCGCCGTCGAGCTCGCGGTTGAAGGCGATGATGCCGCCGAAGGCGGAAGTCGGGTCGGTGCGCCAGGCACGCTCGTAGGCCTCGAGCGGCGAGCTGGCGACGGCGACGCCGCAGGGGTTGGCGTGCTTGACGATCACGCAGGCGGGCGCGGCGAACTGGCGCACGCACTCGATCGCGGTGTCGGCATCGGCGATGTTGTTGAACGACAGCTCCTTGCCCTGGAGCATCGTGCCGGTGGCCACCGAGGCGCCGCGCGCGTTCGGGTCGCGGTAGAACGCTGCCTGCTGGTGCGGGTTCTCGCCGTAGCGCAGGCCCTGCACCTTGGCATGGACCAGCGGCAGCACCTCGGGGAAGGCCGCTGCCGCGCCGCCCTCCGGGGCGCCGGCGCGGGCGCGCTCGCCGGCCTGGCGGGCGAGCAACCAGCCGGAGACCATGGTGTCGTAGTGCGCGGTGTGCGCGAACGCCTTGGCAGCGAGCGCCGCACGCAGCGCCGGGGTGGTGGCGCCGTCGTGGGCGTCGAGCTCGGCGAGCAGCCGCGGGTAGTCCGCCGGGTCGACGACCACGGTGACGGCGTCGTGGTTCTTGGAAGCGGCGCGCACCATCGCCGGCCCGCCGATGTCGATGTTCTCGATCGCGTCCTCGTAGGTGCAGCCCGGCTTCGCGACCGCCGCCGCGAACGGGTAGAGGTTGACGACCAGCAGGTCGATGCGCTCGATGCCGTGCTCGGCCATCACGTCCTCGTCGACGCCGCGCCGGCCGAGCAGGCCGCCGTGGATCCGCGGGTGCAGCGTCTTGACGCGGCCATCCATGATCTCCGGAAAGCCGGTGTGCTGCGAGACCTCGGTGACGGCGAGGCCCGCCTCGGCGAGCAGCCGCGCGGTGCCGCCGGTCGAGAGCAGCGCGACGCCGCGGTGCGCGAGCGCGCGCGCGAGCTCCACGACGCCGGCCTTGTCGGAGACGGAGAGCAGCGCGCGGCGCAGCGTCGCGGGCATGGCGCGGCGACCGCTCAGGAGGCGAGGCCGAGCTCGCGCAACTTCTTGCGCAGCGTGCCGCGGTTGATGCCGAGGATGGTGGCGGCGCGGCTCTGGTTGCCGGCACAGTGGTCGAGCACCGCGCGGAACAGCGGCTCCTCGACTTCGCGCATCACGAGGTCGTAGAGGTGCGCGGGACGGTGGCCGTCGAGGTTCGCGAAATAGTCGGACAGGGCGCGCTGCGCATGGTCGCGCAGCGGCAAGGGCAACTGCGTGGGGACGGGCACGGGCGCCGCGGGCTCGGTGCGCACCCCCGGGAGCGGTCGCAGCGCGGCGGCGCGCGGCGGCGGCTCAGTGCGGGAGGTGGTGGTCAGCGGCGAGACCATGCGCAGCGAGAGTGCTCGCTCGGCCGCACGTTCCGCGCGCCGGGCGGTTCCGTAGTTCTTCTTGGCCGGCATGGCACAGGTCCCCGTCGTCGGGCCGCTGCGTCCCTGCCGATGCTCAGGCAGCCGCGCCGACCCAACCCTGTAGTTGTTCCCTCGTGCACGCGAACTGCGCGGACGTGGAATCGGCTGCCATCATCGATCGGCGCGCCTCGCGCGCCTCATGACCCAGCAGCTCGCTGTACCAGCCGAGGTGTTTGCGTGCGATCCGGAGCCCGGAGTCTTCGCCATGGAAGGCGTAGATGGACTCGAGATGCGCGAGGACTATATCACGCACCTCGGGGCGCGACAGCGGCGGCGGCGTCCTGCCTTCGGTCAGCAGGCCGTTGACATCGCGGAAGATCCACGGCGCGCCGTGCGCCGCGCGCCCGAGCATCACTCCGTCGGCGCCAGTGAAATCAAGTACCTCGCGCGCCTTGCGTGGCGAGTCGACGTCACCGTTGGCGATCACCGGGATGCGGACCGCGGATTTGACTTCGCGGATGGTCTCGTACTCGGCCTCCCCTTCGTAGAAGTCCATGCGCGTGCGGCCGTGCAGCGCGATCGCCGCGATCCCGCTCGCCTCGGCGATGCGCGCCACGCGCACCGCATTGCGGTGCTCGCGGTCCCAGCCGGTGCGCGTCTTCAAGGTCACCGGCACGCCGGCCGGCGCGACGGCGGCGACCACTGCCTCGAGCAGCCGCGCGACCAGCGGCTCGTCCTGCAGCAGCGCCGAGCCGCAGAGGCGGTTGCAGACCTTCTTCGCGGGGCAACCCATGTTGATGTCGATCACCTGTGCACCGAGGTCGACGTTGCGGCGCGCCGCCTCCGCCAGCGGCTCGGGCTCGGCGCCCGCGAGCTGCACGACGCGCGGCTCGGGCTCGCCGTCGTGGTTCATCCGCTGGCGCGACTTGCGGGAGTTCCACAGGCGCACGTCCGAGGTGATCATCTCCGACGCCGCGAGGCCGGCGCCGAGCCGCCGCGCGAGCACCCGGAACGGGCGGTCGGTCACGCCGGCCATCGGCGCGAGCACGGCGGGAGCGGCGACCTGCCAGCGGCCGATGCGGAACATCGCGGGCGCGCTCAGCCGCGCATCGCCGGCGCGTCGTTCGCGCACGCGACGGCGCCGTCGCCGCGGCGCAGGCAGACGTCGAGCTCGAAGCCGACTGCCTCGCCGCCGGGGTCGAGCAACGAGACTTCCGCGTCGATCCGCTGGCCGGGTGCGAGCATCGGCGCCGGCGCGATCGCGGCGGCGCCGCCGTACTCGCGCGGCGTGAGGTCGCGCGTGGCGATGCGGTTGCCGAAGCGGTCCTGCAGCGTGACGCGCAGCAGCGGCGCCGGCTGCGCGCGCCCGGCGAAATTGCGGATGCTGGCCCGCACCGTCAGCGTGCCGGCCGCCACCGGTTCGGCGACCACGCCCTGCTGGCGCAGCTCGTAGCGCGCGAGCTCCCAGCGCGGCTCGAGCGGCCGGCCGAGCGCCGCATAGAGGCGCGACAGGGGCGCGCGCAGCGCCGGCTGCGCCACCAGCTCCTCGCGGTAGAGGTGCACCAGCTGCGCCGCGAGCGCGAGGCCGAGCGCGATCGTCGCCGCCCACATCCAGCGCGGTGCGGGCGCGCTGCGCGTGGCGCCGCCAGCCGCGAGCTCGGCGACCACCGCGTCGGCGCCACCCGCGCCGTCGCCGGGGGCGTCGTCCCCGTGCGTCGCGGTCGCAGCGTCCTGCGCTCGACCCGTGCCCACCGGCCGCAGCTCGGCGTCGAGGCCGAGCGACGCGGCCAGCGCGCCCGGTACCGCGGGCGCGGCCGGCGGCGCCGGATCGACTGCGCCGTCGGTTCCGGTGTCGGTCGTGGGTGGCGGCAGCGGCACGCCCGCCGGCGGCGCCGGCTCGAGCTCGAGCCAGCGCAGCATCGAGGCTGTCCGGGGCATCGCCGCACGTCGCTCGGCGGCTTCGCGCCGCGCGCCGGCCAGGTCGGGGTCGTCGTCGGCCGCCTGCAGCAGCTGCGGGAACGTGCCATCGGGCCGCGGGCCGTAGGCGGGGGCGTCCTCGCCGCGTCGCCCCGGGAAGGCTTGCGCCGGCGATTCGCTCGGCAGCACCGTGATCTCGGAGGCTGCGTCTACGGCGATGCGGATCGACGCCAGCTCTGGCGGTTCGTCGCGTTCGGCACGCGCGACCAGCGCCGCGAGCTCGGCCGCGGTCATCGTGTCGATCGACCAGTCGCGCTCGGCCGCCGGTTCCGTCGCCTGCGCCGTCGACGTCGCCTGCGCCGTCACCGTCGCGGACAGGTCGCCAGGATCCGCAGCCGCACGCTCGCCCACGTCGAGGTCCAGCGCCTCGGCTGCGAGGGCCTCGCGGATGAACGTATCGGTGGTCTCCGCGCGCGACTCGGGCGGTGGGTCGCCGGCGGGCGGGCCGCCCGACGGGGCCTCGTCTCGTTCCGCGAGCCGCTGCGCGTCGGCGGTCGCGAGCTGCGTCGGCGTCTCCACTGGCCAGTCGTCGGCGCCGTGGGTGTCGTCGAAGCGCGGCTCGTCGTCGCGGGTCGGTGCACGGAACAGGCCACTCGCGGAGGCGGGCGCCGAGGTCCCTTCCGGCGACGCCCGGGAGACGACGGCCGCGGCTGGCGCGCGGACCGCGCCGCTCGTGCCCTCGGCCGGCACCGGCAGGCGGAATGCGCCGCTGGTTCCCGTGGGCGCGACGGCTGCGGCCGGCGCGGCGGGTGCGCGGCGCTCGGCCGCCGCGCTGCCCGGCTCGTAGAGCGAGGCGAGCGCGTTGAACACTGCGGCGCAGCGCCCGCAGCGCACCTGGCCCTGTGCGATGCGCAGGTCCGCAGCGGTCACGGCCAGCGGCAGCTGGCATTGCGGGCAGATGGTGATCACGGGCGGCGGTTCGCGACGGATGAGCCCCGGCATTCTGACCCGGACGCGGGCGTTGGGCGACCGTCTCCGGCGCGCTGGCCGGCGAGGCAGGTCCAGCCCTCGAGGCGGCGCCAGGCCTCGAGGCGCAGCCATGGTGCGTAGGCGGCGATCACCTCCTCTGCCTGTTCGTCGAGCAGGCCGGCGAGCACCAGCGAGCCACCCGGCGCGAGCCGGCCAGCCAGGCGCGGCGCGAGCTCGACCAGCGGACTTGAGAGGATGTTCGCCAGCAGCAGGTCTGCGTCCGACGGCAGGGTCTCGGCAGCGGCGTGCACCGCCACGCGCGGGCCGACGCCGTTCGCGGCCGCGTTCTCCCCGGTCGCGAGCAGGGCCTGCGGGTCGATGTCGTGCGCGTCGACCTGCGCGGCACCGAGCTTCGCGGCCGCGACCGCCAGCACCCCGGAACCGCAGCCGAAGTCGATCGCCCGTGCGCCGGCGATCGGGTGCGCATCGAGCCACTCCAGGCAGAGGCGGGTGCTCGGGTGCGTGCCCGTGCCGAAGGCGAGGCCGGGGTCGAGCCGCACCACCACCGCGCCCGGCTCGCTGACGTGCGCATGCGAGGGGCAGATCCAGAGGCGCTCGCCGAAGCGCATCGGGTGGAAGTCCTCCAGCCACGCGCGTTCCCAGGCCCGCTCCTCGACCGCCGCGAAGTGCAGCCGCGCCGGCTCGACACCGAGTGCGCCGGCGAGCGTCGCCGCGAGCGCGCCGCGATCGGCGGTGGCTGCATCGAACAGCGCCTGCAGGCGGGTCGCCGGCCAGAGCCGGAACTCGCCCGGCGCAGGCTCGAGGATCGGGTCGTCGCGCTGGTCGGTGAAGCTCAGCGACACCGCGCCCGCCTCGAGGCAGGCCGCCTCGACCCACTCGGGGTCGAGGCCGTCGAGCTCCAGGGTGAGGCTGAGCAGCGCCATGCGGTTCAGGTTAGCGCAGCCGGTCGCGGCGCACCGCGCGCGGGCGCGCTCACTTCAGCCCGAGTCGCCGCTCCAGGTAGTGGATGTCGAGCCCGCCCTGGCGGAAGGCGGCGTGGTTGAAGATCTCCTGGTGCAGGGCCGTGTTGGTGCGGATGCCCTCGACCACCATCTCGGCGAGCGCGTTCTTCATGCGCGCGATCGCCGTGTCGCGGGTGTCGCCGTGGGCGATCAGCTTGCAGATCAGCGAGTCGTAGTTCGGGGGTACGTGGTAGCCGGAGTAGATGTGGCTGTCGACGCGGATACCCGGGCCGCCGGGCGCGTGGAACAGCTTGATCGGGCCCGGCGAGGGCATGAAGGTCTTGGCGTCCTCGGCGTTGATGCGGCACTCCATCGCGTGGCCGCGGATCTCGATGTCCGACTGCACGTAGGGCAGCTTCTCGCCCGAGGCGATCAGCAGCTGCGCCTTGACGAGGTCGATGCCGGTGACGAGCTCGGTCACCGGGTGCTCGACCTG